>CASIBH010000007.1 GCA_949372805.1 uncultured Flavobacteriales bacterium
GGACGTATTTGATCTTGAATGGGGATCGGATCCCCGAGTCTCACCCGATGGCAGCACCATCGTATACGTGCGCCGATCAAACGATATTATGAAAGATCGCGAACGCTCAAACTTATGGCAGGTTTCAAGCAATGGTGATGATCACCGACCACTTTACTCAGGTTTAAAAAGTGCACGCACGCCTCGGTGGGCGCCGGATGGAAAAAAGCTTGCATTCGTTTCCAATGATAGTGGCTCCCAACAGATTCATGTCCGCTGGGTTGATAACGGTGAGACCGCATTAATTTCACAGTTGCTTGAGTCACCTTCGAGCCTCTCTTGGTCACCCGATGGCAAGTGGCTTGCGTTCACCATGAATGTCAAAGCCTCATCCGAGTCAATTGCAAAACCGCGCACGCAACCCAAAGGCGCTTCTTGGGCAAAGAAAGCCATAACTGTTACTACGACCCAATATCAGTATGACGGTCAGGGAATTGTTGAGCCAGCCTACCGCCATGTGTTTGTAATCCCTGCAGATGGTGGCTCAGCACGGCAACTAACAGAAGGAAATTTTAATCACTATGGTTCACTTGCATGGTCCCCAGACAGCAATCGTATTTTCTTTTCAGCATACCGCTCTGAGGATTGGGAGCTTGTAAGCGATGAGGCTGATATTTATTCGGTCGCACTATCAACAAAGGAAATTAAACAAATTACAACTCAACCTGGTGCAGAGCGCTCCCCAGTTATCTCGCCAAATGGAAAATTGATTGCTTTTAGTCAAGAAGACAGACGGCCGCTAGCTTATACGCCTGATCATCTTGCCATCATGGATATAAATGGAAAAAATATACGCCTCCTAACAGAGGACCTTGATGGAGATGCAAATAATGTTATTTGGACGAATGATAGTAAATCTCTCTACTTTGCATATGACGAACGAGGCATTCGAAAGATTGGTCAAGTCACCATCAAAGGTAAATTTAATGAGGTAATCAAAGGGTTAGGCGGAACAACGGTCGGAAGACCTTATCTTTCAGGTGGGTTCCATGCCATCAATAATACAATTGCTTTCACCTATGGTCTGCCCAATCGACCAGCTAACATTGCTGTCGTCAATGAAGGTCAGGCAAAAGTTCTCACTGCTTTAAACGAAGATCTGTTGGAACATAAAAAACTAGGATTGGTTAATGAAATTGTCTATAACTCATCTTTTGATGGTCAGGAAATACAGGGGTGGTATATCACTCCACCAGACTTCGATCCATCCAAGAAGTACCCACTGATTCTTGAAATTCATGGTGGCCCACATCTTGCTTATGGCCCATATTTCTCGGCTGAAATGCAAATCATGGCTGCAGCTGGATACGTTGTCTTCTATGACAACTATCGAGGTAGCTTATCCTACGGAGAAGATTTTGCTCTGCTTTTGCAGTACAAATATTCAAGCAGCGAAGATTTTGCAGATCACATGTCAGGGATTGATGCGATGATCGATCTTGGCTTTGTTGATGATGAAAATCTCTTTATTGCTGGTGGGAGTGCCGGAGGTATTGCAACCGCTTATGCAGTTGGCCTGACTGATCGCTTTAACGCAGCAGTTGCTGCTAAGCCTGTAATTAACTGGCTGAGCAAACCGCTTACGGCTGACTCTATGGTTAGTCAAATATACCATCAATTTCCAGGACCTCCCTGGGAGCATTTAGAGCATTATTGGAAAAGATCGCCGCTATCACTCATGGGGAATGTAACCACACCAACGATGTTGCTGACAGGTGAGGATGATAGAAGAACACCAATTTCGGAAACCGAACAATTCTACCAGGCTCTTCGATTGCGAGGAGTAGATAGTGCTATGGTTCGTCTTCCCGATACTTCTCATGGGATTGCTGGAAGGCCATCGCGACTGATATCAAAAGTTGATCATATTCTTGCTTGGTTTGAGCGATATCGGACTGACAAGGACAAAACTAATTAATAACAATATGAAATATAGAAATTTAGGTAGATCAGGATTAAAAGTTTCGGAGTTATCATTTGGATCTTGGGTGACATTTAATAAGCAAGTAGATACAAATTTAGCTGAAAAGATGTTCGGAACTTGCTTAGATGCAGGCATTAACTTTTTTGATAATGCTGAGGGTTATGAGAGAGGACAATCTGAGGTGGTGATGGGCAAAGCGCTTAAAGCACTCAGCAACCCAAGAGATTCTTACTGTGTATCTTCAAAAGTATTTTTCGGCGCCAAAGAAAATCCCCTGCCTACTCAAATAGGGCTAAGCAGAAAACATATAACCGAAGCCTGTCACCAAGCTTTGGAAAGGTTGCAGGTTGATTATTTAGATCTATATTTTTGTCATCGAGCAGATCCTGATACTCCTATTAGCGAAACTGTATGGGCAATGCATAATCTCGTAACACAAGGAAAAATTCTCTATTGGGGAACATCTGAATGGAGTGCAGAAGAAATTTCAGAAGCTTATGAATTTGCTTATGCAAATCATCTAACCCCTCCGTCTATGGAGCAGCCTCAATACAATCTTCTTGATAGGAATAGATTCGAAAAGGAATATGGGCCTCTTTATGAGAAATATGGACTTGGAACAACAATCTGGTCACCCTTGGCTTCTGGTGCTTTGACAGGAAAATATCTAGAGGGAATTCCCGAAGGATCAAGAGCATCTTTAGCAGGTTATGAATGGCTCAAGAAGAGCATGGTTGAGTCTGATCGTGGTCAAGAGAGAATGACAAGAGTTGCATCATTAGTTCTTATTGCAGAAAAATTAAATGTAAGTATGTCTAAGCTAGCTATTGCCTGGTGTCTGTTAAATGAAAATGTTTCAACCGTAATTCTAGGAGCCTCTAAAATAGAGCAGTTAGAAGAGAATCTCAAAAGCACAGAACTATCTTGCAATCATCACACCCCTCTCCACTCTCTTCTTACAGGGGGTTTTTAGGATGTAAACATTTTTCAAAGGCAAATAGTATTTTATTAAAAAATAAAAAAGACGAAATAATATGGTAAAACTTTATCTCACAATTTTTATTTCCTTTTTAAGTCTTTCTTACAATACTAAAGATGAAGAAGTATTTGCGTCTATTGAAAATTACTTAGGTCCTGATATTAACAAAGTAAACATATTATTTATTTCAATTAAACAACAAGAATTATTTATAATTAAAGAAAAATCAATAATAAAAAAATTTAAAATTTCATCTTCTAAATATGGTACTGGAAGTAAATCTGGAAGCAATAAAACTCCGCTAGGACTACATTCGATAGCAAAAAAAATAGGTGATAAAACTCCAAAAAATGGTAGAATGATAGGGAGAATATTTAATGGTGATATCGCAACTATTTATAAAGACACAACGCGAAGTAAAACTGATGATATAACTTCGAGAATTCTTTGGCTTAAAGGTGAGGAAAAAGAAAAAAACCAAGGACATAATATTGATTCATTTAACAGGTATATTTACATACATGGCACTTCAGAGGAAGGGCTAATTGGACAACCTGCATCACATGGATGTATAAGACTATTAAATAAAGATGTTATTGAGTTGTATAAACTCGTGTCAATTGGTACTTTAGTGCTCATTTTATAACTTAAATAAATTTCATGGATTATATAACATTATTATCAATTCTGATTGGATTTATTGCTTTGGCTTTATATTTAAAATCAACACATAAAAGCAATGAAGAAATTAAAGAAAAATTAATTATTGAAAAACTTAATAATGATATAAAAGAACTTACACATCAAAATGGTCAAAATCGTCAAGAAATTAATGATCTGCAAAAAAAAATAGAGATAAGCTTAACAAAAGTTGAAAGCTTTGAAGAGCTTAAAATGACTAAAACTCAACTTGAAGAAAGATTAAAAAACATTGAGAATGAAAGAAATAATCTGAAAAACTCTAATATTTCTCTTAAGGAATCTGAAGAAACAAGAAATACTAATGTAAGAAAATCTCTTGCAGCAACAATTACATTACAAGAATCATTAGAAAAAGAAAAAGAACGTTTAAATGATGAGAGAGTAAGAGAAAATGAAGAGCATTTTGAAAAAATGAAACTTACTTGGGGTAGTCATGAAAAAGATGTGGAAAGCCATCTTAAAATGATTTGCAGGAATAATATTATTAATTATGTGAGTCAAGAAGATTTCCCACACCCAAGAAATAAGCCTGACAATTCAATAGAGATTATGGATCAGCTTATAATTTTTGATGCCAAAAGCCCAGCTAATGATGACTTATCTAATTTTCCAAAATACATCAAATTACAGACTGAAAATCTAAAAAAATATGCTAAACATGAGAATGTTAAAAATGATCTTTTTCTTGTAATCCCTTCCAACACGCTAGATGTAATTAAACAGTTTTCATACAATATAGGAGACTACAATGTATATATAATTACCAAGGATGCTCTTGAGCCCATAATAATCAGTTTAAAGAAAATAGAAGAATATGAATTTGCAGATAAACTCAGCCCAGAGGAAAGAGATAATATCTGTCGAATTATTGGTAAATTTGCACACACAACAAAAAGAAGAATCCAGATTGATCAATTCTTTGCGGAAGAATTTTTAGATACACTAAGTAAAGCAAGAAATCAATTACCTAGAGAAATTTTAGAAAGTGTTATCCAATTTGAAAATGCTGATAAATTAAACCCACCAATGGAAAAGAGGAATAAAGAAATTTTAACAAAAGATCTTAAAGAAAAATCATTGGAATTAAAAAAAGAAATTGAAATGAGAAACATACCAGATATAACAACTAAAATTGAATTTAAAGAATAATGGATATAGAAGAAAAAAACTTCATTTTTGGAATTCGTTCAATAATTGAAGCCATTAAAGCAGGTAAAACAATAGATAAACTTTTTATTCAAAGAGGACTTCACAATGATTTGTTTGCTGAACTATGGAAGCTGGTTAGAGTTAGAAGAATTAACTACAAGCATGTTCCATTAGAAAAAATCAATAGGCTTACTAAAAAGAATCACCAAGGTGTATTTGCATTTATCTCTCCAATTGAATTTCACAAAATTGAAGACATGATTCCTCAAATATTTGAAAGTGGAAAAACTCCTCTGATTATTATTTTAGATAGAATAACAGATGTAAGAAACTTTGGAGCCATTGCTAGAACTTGTGAATGTGTAGGAGTAGATACTATTTTAATTCCAGAGCAAAATAGTGCTGCAATAAATGCTGATGCCGTCAAGACCTCTGCTGGAGCATTACATAAAATACCAATTTGTCGAACATGGAATTTAAAACTTAGTATTCAATTCTTGAAGGATTCTGGCATTCAAATAATAGGTTGTACAGAAAAGACTCAGAGTAATATTTACGAGGCAGATTTTAAAAAACCAACTGCAATAATTCTAGGCTCTGAGGAGGATGGCGTATCTTCAGAATTTCTTAAAATGTGTGATCTTAAAACTAAGATACCAATGAGTGGAAAAATATCATCTTTGAATGTTTCTGTTGCAACAGGAGTTATTTCATATGAAGCTCTAAGACAAAGAAATTAAAATTATGAGTTGGTTTGCTAATTGGTTTGATTCAAAATATTACCATATGCTCTATAAAAATAGAGATCTAAATGAAGCCAAATTATTTGTTAAAAATTTAATTTCTAAATTAAACTTTAATGAGGGTAAAATACTTGATGTAGCATGCGGAAAAGGCAGGCATGCTAGACTATTTAATCAATTAGGATTTAATGTTGTCGGCATTGATTTATCACTAAACAGCATAAATGAAGCTAAGATTTTTGAAAATAATAAATTAAAATTTTTTCAATTTGACATGAGAAAGGAATTTGCAAATGAGGAATTTAATATTGTTACAAATTTATTTACATCATTTGGCTATTTTGATGATTTAAAAGATGAACAAAGAACTTTTAATTCAATACAAAAGGGACTAAAAAAAGATGGCTTACTAATTATTGATTTCCTTAATAGCCAAAAAACAATAGCTAATCTTGTGAAAAATGAAGTTAAAGAAATTAATGGTGTTTCATTTAAAATTGATAGATTTTTAAAAGACAAATATTTAATTAAAAACATATTAATATCTGACAATGGTCAAAAACATCAATTTCAAGAAAAAGTTCATGCACTAAGCCTTGCAGATTTTACAAAACTAATAAACAATGCAGGTATGGAAATAATTAATATTTTTGGAAACTATCATCTTGAAAATTTTGAAGCTAAAAAATCAGATAGATTAATTATAATTGCAAAAAAATAATATGATAACTCAAATATTACTTTTCGCCTCTGTTTTCTTAGCAATTATAGTTGTAGAGATTTTTAAAAAAATCAAGAAAAATAATATCAACTTATTATTAACTTTTAGTGGCGCATATCTTTTAGGAAACATAACACACCATCTACTTCCAGAAATCTTTAATCATGGCACAAATCATAACATTGGAATTTATATTCTAATTGGTTTTCTCTTCCAAATTATTTTAGAATTCTTTTCCGAAGGAATTGAGCATGGTCATTACCATCAAAAAAAGGCAATTCCTATTTCAATATTAATTAGTTTAAGTATTCATGCTTTTATTGAAGGAATACCACTCTCAGGGCATCTTGAAGAACACACGCACAATGGCTTACTTACAGCTATTATTATGCACAAGCTTCCAGTCTCAATAGTACTACTAACCATCTTCTTAGAAAATGGCTCTTCTAAAAAGAAAGCTTATTTCTATTTATTAATATTTGCGATAATGGCCCCTCTAGGATTACTTACAAGTCAATTTTTTGAAGGAATTGTCGCTTATAACAATGAGATCATGGCAATAGTTATTGGAATACTCTTACATATCTCAACAACTATAATTTTTGAGTCTAGTGAGAATCATAAATTCTCAAAAACAAAAATAATTGCAATTTGCTTAGGAGTTATTGTCTCATTATTTTCTCATTAATCTAATTTCACTTTTAGTATTTAGAATCTTTCTAAATTGATTTAACAATCATATTAATAGCTATTTAAGTTTTTTTTCAAAAAAGTGTTTTATTAAATTTGTAAGAGTTTAAAAAATTTAAAATAATTTGTAAAAACAATCTTATGAAAGAAGAATCAGACAACGCTTCAGAGGGAAAATGTCCTTTTGGATTTAGTGATAAAAATCAAGTACCAAACACAGGATTTTCTAATTCCAAATGGTGGCCCAACCAATTAAACCTTAAAATACTTCATCAAAACTCTGCCTTAACTAATCCAATGAGTAATGATTTTAATTATAAAGATGAATTTAATTCTCTTGATTTAGACGCTCTAAAATCTGACTTAAATGACTTAATGACTGACTCTCAAGAATGGTGGCCTGCAGATTATGGTCACTATGGCCCATTTTTTATTAGAATGGCTTGGCATAGCGCGGGAACATACAGAGTTGGAGATGGAAGAGGAGGAGCATGCTCTGGTACTCTAAGATTTGCACCACTTAACAGTTGGCCTGATAATGGAAATTTAGATAAAGCACGTCGTCTTTTATGGCCTATTAAGCAGAAATATGGAAATAAAATATCATGGGCAGATTTAATGATTCTTTGTGGTAATTGCGCGCTAGAATCAATGGGTTTCAAAACGTTTGGTTTTGGTGGAGGCCGTGAAGACATATGGGAACCTGAGGGAGATATATACTGGGGACCTGAATCTGACTGGCTAGAAGATGAAAGATATTCTGGTGATCGTGAATTAGATAATCCATTAGGTGCTGTACAAATGGGTTTAATCTATGTAAATCCAGAAGGACCAAACTCAAAACCAGACCCATTAGCTTCTGCTAAGGATATTAGAGAGACTTTTGCTAGAATGGCAATGAACGATGAAGAGACAGTAGCATTAATTGCAGGCGGACACACATTTGGTAAAACTCATGGAGCTGGAGACCCATCAAATGTTGGTTCAGAGCCTGAAGCAAGTAATATTGAAGAAATGGGGTTTGGATGGAAAAATTCATTTAAAAGCGGAAAAGGGGTTGATACAATAACTAGTGGACTTGAAGGGGCATGGACACCAACTCCTATTACATGGGATAATAGCTACTTTGACACACTGTTTGGCTACGAATGGGAATTAGTGAAAAGCCCAGCAGGAGCTCAACAATGGGCACCTAAAAATAATGAAGGCGCAAATACTGTTCCAGATGCACATGATAAGTCCAAATCACATGCGCCAATGATGGCTACAACTGATTTGGCGCTAATTTTTGATCCAGAATATTTAAAGATCTCAAAAAGATTTCATAAAAACATTAATGAGCTTGAAGATGCATTTGCAAAAGCATGGTACAAATTAACTCATAGAGATATGGGTCCAACTTCAAGATATTTAGGCAAAGAAGTTCCATCAGAGACTTTAATTTGGCAAGACCCAATTCCAGAAGCAAATTTTTCAAAAATTGACAATAATGATATAACTAATCTAAAAAATGAAATTAAAAATTCTGGACTTAGCAATTCACAATTAGTTTCGACAGCTTGGGCTTCAGCATCAACTTTTCGAGGTACAGATAAGAGGGGTGGTGCAAATGGTGCAAGAATAAACTTATTACCACAAAAAAAATGGGAAATTAATCAACCAGAAAAATTATCTAAAGTTTTAATTAAGCTAGAAGAAATAAGAACTAATTTTAATAATCAGCTTATAGATAATAAAAAAGTTTCTTTGGCAGATGTAATTGTTTTAGCTGGTTATTTAGGAGTTGAAAATTCATCGCAAGAAGCAGGGTGTAAAATTGATTTTAAATTCACTCCTTGGCGTAACGATGCGATACAAGAGCAAACAGATGTAGAATCTTTTTCTTTTCTAGAACCAAAGTCTGATGCTTTTAGAAATCACTTAGATAGAAATACTAGCATTCAAGCCGAACATCTTATGCTAGATCAAGCTCATCTTTTATCTCTAACAGCACCTGAAATGACTGTTCTTTTGGCAGGTATGAGAATGTTAAATGTTAATACTAGAGGAACACAATATGGTGTACTAACTAAAACACCGGGGAAACTTACAAATGACTATTTCATAAATCTTCTGGATATGAACACTAAATGGGAACCTTCTTCTGATTCAGAAAATTTATTTGAAGGTATTGATAGAGATAGTGGCGATGTTAAATGGACTGCAACAAGAACAGATCTTATTTTTGGTTCTAATTCACAACTTCGTGCAATTGCTGAAGTATATGCTACCAAAAATTCATTAGAAAAATTCATCAAAGATTTTTATAAGGTATGGTTCAAAGTTATGAACCTAGATAAATTCTAAAATCATTAAAAATTAAAAGCCTGGAAATAATTTCAGGCTTTTTTTTATTAAAGTTAATAGCTTAAATTTGCTCACAATAAAATTAAAAAAAAATGCCAACATTAATTGGAAAACAAGCTCCATCTTTTAATACTAAAGCTGTAATTGAAGGAAAGAAAATTATAGATAACTATTCTCTGGATCAATTTATTGATAAAAAATATGTTGTATTATTTTTTTACACAAAAGATTTTTCTGGGATTTGTCCTTCTGAACTATACGATTTTCAAGAAAAACTTGATGAATTTAAGTCAAGAGGTGTAGAGGTTGTTGGTTGTTCTACAGACAGTGAAGAATCACATCTAGCTTTTCTCAATTTAGACAAAGGAAGTGGAGGAATCAAAGGCATTACATACCCTCTTATTTCAGACAATACAAAAACAATATGCTCAAACTATGGAACATTGGCGGGAGATTATGAATTAAATGAAGAAAATCAACTTGTTGCAACCGGACCTATGATTCCATTTAGAGGATTGTTTTTAATTGATAAAAAAGGAATTGTGCAACATCAGCTAATAAATCATTTCACTATTGTAAGAGATGTTAATGAAGTGCTTAGAGTTGTGGACGCACTGCAATATTTTGAAGAAAAAGGAGAGTTCTGCCCAATTATCAAATAATTATTTGAGAAATTAATTTTGAAGTTTAGAAAACACTTCCTTAAGATTATTCTTAATTTATTTCCACCATTATTTTTTAACCGAATAGTAGTAAAAAATATTTCTGATGATTATTTAGAAATGGATGTCGTTCTAAAGAAAACCTTTTTTAATATTAATTTCCATAAAACAATATTTGGAGGTAGTATTTTTTCGGCATGCGATCCATTTTTCCCAACTATGTATTATAATATTTTTAAATTACAAGATAGGAAATTAATTATCTGGGTTAAAAATGCTGAAATAAATTATTTATTACCAGCCAATACTTCATTAAAATTAAAGTTCCAAATTAATAATTCTCATCTAAGTGAAATCGAAAAAAATCTTCAAACAAATGGAAAGTGTGAAATAAAGAATGAAGTTGAAGCTAAGAATAAAAATAATGAAATATGTGCCTCTGCTATAATTACTACTTATTTAAGAGATTCAAATTTTATGAATTAGTACAGTAGCATATGCAGAAACCCCTTCCTCTCTTCCAACAAAACTTAGCTTTTCAGTTGTTGTAGCTTTAATCGATAAATCTTCAACACTAATTTGCATACAATTTGATAACACCTCTTTCATCCTAAAAATATGAGGAGATAATTTTGGCTTCTCAAGGCAAATTGTTGAATCAATATTAGAAACTTCAAATCCTTTTTCTCTAATTAAAATCATTACTTTTTTTAATAAAATCTTACTATCAATATTTTTAAAATCAGATGACGTATCGGGAAAATGAACTCCTATATCTCCTAAATTAGCAGCTCCTAGTAAGGCATCACAAATGACATGTACTAAAACATCAGCATCAGAATGACCTAAACCCCCTTTATTATGAGGTATCTTTATTCCACCTAACCAAAAATCTCTACTTTCAGAAAGTTGATGAACATCAAAACCAAATCCAATTCTATTACTCATAGTCTAATTAAGATTCTCCATTTCACCAAAATCAAAAACTAGTGTAAACCGCATTGTATTGGCTAAAGGGTTATTTCCATTAATTGCACGACTTGCATTTATCAAATATGAAAAATCTAATGCAAAAACATTATATTTAACTCCAGATCCAAATGTAAAAAACTTTCTCCCTCCCTTTGTATTGTGTTCAAAAAAATATCCAGCTCTTAATGCAAACTGATCTGCATACCAATACTCTGAACCAACTGAAAAATTAATCTCTCTTAACTCTTCATTAACACCGCCAGGAGCATCACCGAATGACTGAAATATTCCACTTACAACAGAAACGTTTGGATCTTTTCCAAAATCAATTTGGCCTTGAACTGAGTCATTATAAATTGGAGGAGTTGGAACAAGTAATTTATTTACATCGATAGCAAAAGATATATTATTATACTCATCTAGATCCATAAAAACAGAAGTACCAAGTCTAAGATTAATCGGAATAAAATCTCTATTAGATGTTTCTGTATAAGATATCTTATTTCCAATGTTAGATATATTTCCACCAAAAGCAAGATTCATATCCTGCTTTCCTATTCTTACATCTTTTTTGTAAAAACCTGCAACATCAGCCGCAACAGATTGTCCAGCGTTAGTATTAATTCCCCCTGCAGATTGACCTCCAGTAAGGTTGGAGTAAATATAACGACCAGCAATTGCAAGAGAGAAAAAATCTGATAATTTTCTTGAATAAGCAGTACTTATTGCAAACTCACTTGGTTTGTACTGCCCTATAGTGTTTCCAGTAACATCGGTAAAAGTAATATCTCCTAATGTGAAATATCTCAAATCCATTGCAACTGTTTCATTATCATTAATTTTCTGATATCCAGAAAGATAAGATAAATTAATATCAGGAACTAATGCTCTTAACCAAGGAACATATGATACAGAAAAACCAACCTCATCCTCAACAAATGAAAATTTAGCGGGATTCCAGTGAAGAGAATTTGCATCTGGCGAAGTTGCTACACCAACATCTCCCATCCCCCCAGCTCTTGAATCTGGTGAAATTAATAAAAATGGAACTGCAGTAGTGATGGTATTTAAATTTCCAGACTCAGGCAGATTAAAATTAACATCATCACCTTGACCAAATAAATTATTTGATAAGAAAATAAATGTGAGAATTAATATACTTTTATTCATACTATATTTTTAATTTTTTCAAAACTAGTGATTATTGTTCTAACAAGTCACTCAATGTTCTTAAACCTGGGTTAGGATAAACTTTATCATTTATAATGAAAGTTGGAATAATTCTTTTACCTAAATTAATCTTTTTTACAAACTCTTGATCAACAATATTTTCAGTGATGTCTATATCATCAAATTTAATTTTTTTATCATCTAACCATTTTTTAGCAGTCACACAATCAGGGCACCATGAGGCACTGTACATTTTTATAATCATTTTAATTGTTAACGCCATTATTAATTAGTTATTGCAATTCTAATTGATTTTGAAATATATCCTCCATCATTTAAGTCTAAACCTAATTTAACCACATAGATTCCAGCTGTTAATTTATTACTAAAACTATCAGAAACATTCCAATTAATCGGCCCAATTCTGTAACCATTATCGTTAACGCTAGAAAATATCGTTTTAATTAATTGGCCGGTAACTGAATAAATATCTATAGTGTAAGAAGATATATTTTCTGACTGATTATATTCAAAATAAAAATTAGTAGAAGTTGTTAAAGGGTTAGGATAGCAATTAAAATCAGAGATTATAAAACCTTCATTTTCAACTACATTAAAGTAAAGCTCCTTTTGAGAAGAATTATTAAAAACATCCCATACTTTTAGAGTTAATTTATGTTCTCCCAAATCAAGGTCATTAAACGGAAAAACAATTGATCCTCTCTTATAATTATCAATTTGGGCGCTATAAAAATTATTTAAAATAATTGGATTACTAGTATTATCATCTAAATAAGCAACAATATCATGACCGATACCATTTCCAACTGTGTTAACACCACTGTAATCTTCAATATCAGCTATAAAAATAGGATCTGAATTTGTAATCCCTCCAGACAAAAAATTTCTATTATTTAAAAAAAGAGAAATTTCAGGACCATCAAAATCATAGTCTATATTTTCTGCTAATCCACCTATAACAAATGAATCATCATATCCACTAGCATCTTCTCCGTTTTCTTCGCTAGCATAATAACTGATTTTTCCTTTTGCAAAATTATTTTCAATATCTTTAGGAACAACAAATGAAAAAGTAAATTGTCCTGAGCTAACAGTTGCTTTACCTTTATAAATAATATTATTTTGATTTCTGTATGGCATTGGCGTGCAAGACTCCTGCCCTAGTGTTAATGAAATAATTTCTTTATCATATACAATTGGAAAAACTTCACCATTAAAGCTATTAATTAACAAACCATTATCGTCTGTAATTTCACCACTTACTATAACTTCCTGCAACGCCTTTAATGTGTCAATATTTGAAGTAGAAGATACATTATACACAGGGTAAGATAGTTTTAAAGCAGGGTCCCCAAGTAAAGTAAAATTACGACTATTGACATTTGAACCACTTAGGACTTTGGTTTTTTTAAAAAGCTGTCCAAGTGTAGGAAAATCACCATTAATCTTTTCATAAAATGAGTTAATAAAGTTTTTATTTAATGTATAATTTGGAAATGAATATACTAACCTTGTTGTAGTTAGTAAAGCAATAGCTCCCCCATTAGGATTTAGCAAAAGTAATTCTCCAGCAGAGATTTTTTCAGGGTCATCAAAGTTAGAGAACTTACATGTAGCCGTCATAAAAAGTGGCAACTTATTTATATTAGTCCAGTTATTTATTTGATCTATTTCTAAAATTCTTTCTTGTGTCCACCCCAAAGGACCTCCATGACCTGTATAGTTCATTAAAAAGGAACCTTTACTTATACTTTGATTTATTGCTTCTTGTGCCGCAGGACTTCTAGGGCCTCCGGGTGTTGACTCTTGCAAATAATTATCTAAATATATTTTTTTGATATTTAAATTAGCAAAGGAAGTGTCTAATATTTCAGCAAGCTTATCTGCATCTGACATATGTAAATTACCATCAGGTGGTGATCCATTATCACCATCATCTGCAATAAAAGTTATATTATTTCTCCAGTCGCCAAGAGCCTCTGAAGCGTAATATTTTTCAATTTTATTTACAATTTCATCAGCTTTAGAGTTAGAAACAACCGGAATTCTCCCAATACTTATATCAACAAGATCATTTGTTAAATCACCATCACTCTCATCCAACAAAACAAAGTAATCATCTGTTAAATATGAGCTAACTGGACTTAAAGAATTATTTGACTGATAAGTAGGTATAAAATTGTGATTTGGAAGTATACGCGATTTATGATCATAAGAACCATCGCCCATCAAAAGAACATATTCTAAAGAAGAATTATTCCTATCATATAGCATTTTTATAAAATTCCTGATAGCCGAAACATCTTGAACTCCAGAAGAGAATTCATTATAAATTTGATCTGTTGTAACAACTATTGAATTCAAATCATCAACTTCTGAGTGAAAATTAGCAAGCCTATTGGAAGCGCTTAAAAAATTGGGATGTGAAATAATAACATATTCAACATTTGAAGAAATTGCATGAAGATTTTGATTTTCAATTTGTCCAATTAATTTTGGTTTTGGGAAATTATTTCCATTAACAATACAGTATTGTCTTAGAGTATTAACAGAGTCGGAAAATGAAAGAATAGGGCTATTATAAGTTGTTTCTTCTGAGTGAATATTATTTGGATTAGTAATATCCCATATTTTTAAATCAGCAGAAGAACTAACAATTTCGTATTTAGCAGTTTTTAAAGAAAACAAACTATCTATACTTCTAAAAAACATAAAATCTCCTTCTGCTATTAAATTTCTTTTAGCATTAATTTCAAAATAATCTAACCAACCAATAGCGTTATTTTCTGAAGAATTAAATGAAAGATTAATATTTATGTTATCAGAAGAAGAGAAAAATGAAGATGACTTTGAAGAAGATTTAGCATAATCAGTAGCATATTGATAAACAATATTTGAAACTGGAATATTAGCAAGAAGATTAGAGTTTACATTTAATGAAAAAGACGAATTATTTATTGATCTCGCAACAACATTTGTTTTTAGTCTAACTGGTTCACTTACAACTAGATTAGGAAATTTAAAATCAAAAGAATAACTATTTTGTATTTCAAATCTTTCACCAAACCATTGATTTCCTGATTTAATTAGGTTTTCTAAATCTCTTTCATAAACAGCATAATCATTGAATTTATTTATGACAAAATCTGAATTGTTAAAAAATGTTAGGCTTGAAATTCTTTTACCATTATTATCAGTATCTATTGTAACGAAGTAATAATTTTCATTACTAAAAAAATGGCTTTCGTACTCAAAAAGATTTAAAGCGCTATTAAATTTCCACTTATTTGGGGATTTTCCATAGAATAAAATATAATCATCAAGATCAAAAATTTGATTATTATTTTGATCTTTTAAAAAAATGCAATTCTCTTCTAAATCATCAAAATTATTTAATGAGTTAAGATTAGGAAGCATACCATCAGCCCCACCAAAAATTTTAATAGAATTTATTGATATGTCGTTTAAGTTAAAGCCCATTTGATCTAAATCAGAATAATCTAATTTATAAATCCCATCATTTTCAACAGCTATTTTAAACCAATCTCCATTAGAGAGAACAGAATTCTGCTGAGCCGTTGATGACAAACAGAAAACAGTTATAATTAGAAACGCACCAATTTTTAATTTCATTATTGCAAATTTAATGAAGATTTTTAATCAATTACATAACGCGTGAATTATATCTTTATTTTACATTTTTTAGATTAGTAAAAGGGAAAAACAAATAAAATGTTTATTTTTGTGAGGTTTAAATCATGAAATCACTTAAATATGATGAAGAATATATCTAAATTTTTACTAGTATTGACCGTAAGCCTACTTACGAGTCTTCAATCTAGTGCTCAAGACCCAGCATTTAGTCAATTTTATGCTAACCCATTGTATTTAAATCCAGCTTTCACAGGTTCTAGTGCTCATGGAGGCCCCCGAATGTCTTTAAACTACAGAGATCAGTGGCCAGGAATAGGTAGAACATTTATTACAACATCTGCTTCATTTGACGCACCAGTTGATGCTGTTAATGGTGGCTTAGGTTTTATTGTTTTAAATGACAGGAGTGGTGACGGAAACATTCAGTTAAATTCATTGTCTGGATTGTATTCATACCACCTTCAGGTTAATAGAGGTTTTGCAATAAAAGCCGGTTTTGAAGCAACTTTCAGAATGCTAGACTTAGATTGGAGTGAATTAACGTTTGGGGATATGATTGATCAAAAATATGGTTTTATATACCCTACTCAAGAAGATATTGTAAACAATCCATCTAGTGTTGCTCACATAGATTTTTCTTCTGGTCTGATTGGTTACACAGAAAACTTATTTTTTGGAATGGCTCTTCATCATATGACCAAACCAGAGCAAGGATTTATAAGCGAAAGCCAACTACCAAGTAAGTTTACAGCACATTTTGGAGGTAACTTTCCACTCAACAAGTATAATAATAACGTTACAACAATATCTCCAAACTTTCTTTACCAAAAACAACAAGACTTCCAACAATTCAACTATGGTGTTTATGTTTACAGAGGGCCTTTAGTTGGAGGTTTATGGGCAAGAAATAGTTTAGAAAACTTTGATTCATTTATTTTAATGGTAGGAGTTCTTCAAGATACTTTTAAGTTTGGATATAGCTACGACATAACTGTAAGTAATCTAAAAAACAGTAATACTCTAGGGGCACATGAAATTTCATTTACTTATTTCATGCCACGCCAATCTAGATCTAAATCATTTAACACAATAAGTTGTCCACAATTCTAGTTTTTAATTTAATTGTAAATAAATATGAAAATAAATAATATATCATTAGCTCTAATTAGCATACTAATTTTTGCTTCATGCTCAAAACAAAAATCTTCAGTAACAGGATGGTCATATAATGACTCAAAAAACGGAGGTTATGAGGTAAATACTCAATTTAAAGAACAAATTACTGGTCCAGGGCTAGTATTTATTGAAGGGGGATCTTTTACTCAAGGTAGAGTAGAACAAGATGTAATGTATGATTGGAATAATGTACCTAAAAGAGTAACTGTATCATCTTTTTATTTAGATGAAACAGAAGTAACTAATAAGGATTACATGGAATATTTATTCTGGATTAAAAGAGTCTACAACAGTTCATATCCTGAAGTATATTTAAAAAGCTTACCAGATACTTTAGTTTGGAGAGACAAACTTGGATACAATGAACCATTTGTTACTAATTACCTAAGACACCCAGCATATGTCAATTATCCTGTTGTTGGAGTTAGTTGGGATCAAGCAAATGATTTCTGCACTTGGAGAACAGACAGAGTTAATGAAAGAATATTAATTAATGCTGGTATTTTAAAAGAAGACCCAGAACAAGTTGATGACAATACCTTTAACACAGAAGCCTATTTAGCAGGTCAATATGATGGGATAGAAGGACGTCTTTTAAGAAACTTGGACCCATCAACTGGTGAGAAATTTAGAAAAGTTAAAATGACTGATGGGATATTACTTCCAAACTATAGACTTCCAACAGAAGCTGAATGGGAATTTGCAGCTCTTGGGTATGTTGGCAATACAAGTGGAGAAAACATTGATGATAGAAAAATATTTCCTTGGAACGGCTCTTCTTTGAGAAATGGAAGTAGTAAAAATCAAGGAGAAATAATGGCTAACTTTAAAAGAGGTAGAGGAGATAATATGGGTATTGCTGGAAATTTAAATGATATGGCTGATGTAACTGCACCTGTTAGAACTTACTGGCCAAATGATTATGGTGTTTATGATATGGCTGGCAATGTATCAGAATGGGTAATGGATGTATATCGTCCAGTTACAGAACAAACTTCAACAACAGATCACAGGCCATTTAGAGGTAATGTTTTTAAAACTGCTTTAACTGATGAAGATGGATTTATAGCTGAAAAAGATAGTCTTGGAAGACTTATAATGGTTGATGTTGATGTTAAAGACAATGCCTACAGAAGAAATTATAAAAAATCTGACAATATAAATTACTTAGACGGAGATATTGAATCTCAAATGGGAATAGATTGGAATAATTTTCTATCAGAAAAATCTGACAAAGATACTTCAAGAGTCAAAATTGATAAGTGGAATCAACAAGCAAGCAAATATGAAGATGAGGCTGTAACAGGAAATAGTAGTGAGATGTACGACTATGGTGGATCCTCATTAATTACTGATAGAACTAGAGTATATAAAGGTGGGGCATGGGAAGATAGAGCTTATTGGCTAAACCCTGGAACTAGAAGGTTTTTAGATCAATCTCAATCAAGTGATGCTATTGGTTTTAGATGTGCTATGGATAGAGTTGGTGACCCAAAGAGCCAATTAGGAGAAAATCAGAGAAAAGGAACTGATTATAATAAAAAAAGATAGATAACAGTAATAGATAAAAAAGTTAAAAACCCCAGTAAAATTGGGGTTTTTTGACATATGGAAATATCAGAATTATATAAAATTTACCTAAAACATCCAAATGTTTCAATTGATTCAAGAAACATTAAAAAAAACTCGATATTTTTTAGCATTAAAGGTCCAAATTTTGATGGAAACAAATATGCTAAACAAGCAATTTTAAATGGAGCAAAATATGCAGTTTCAAGTAATGAAAAACTAGCAAAAGAGAATAATTTCATTTTTTTTAAAGATAGCCTTAAAGCCTTACAAGATTTAGCAAACTTTCATAGAAGAGAATTAAAAACTCCAATAATTGGTATAACTGGAACAAATGGAAAAACAACCTCAAAAGAGTTAATTAAAGTTTGTTTATCAACTCAAATGAATACTGCTTATACAAAAGGAAATTTAAATAATCATATTGGCGTACCTCTAACATTATTAGAAATAAAATCATCAGATAAGATTGCAATTATTGAAATGGGTGCAAACCACCCAAAAGAAATACATGAACTATGTAATATTGCAGAACCAAACTATGGTATAATAACCAATATTGGTCTTGCTCACTTAGAAGGTTTTAAATCATTTGAGGGTGTTAAAAAAACAAAAAAGGAGCTATATGACTATATAAAATCAAATAATGGCAAAATATTTATTAATAGTGATGACGTAGTTTTAAACGAAATATCCAAAGATATAGATAAGATTAGTTATGGTTTAAAAGGAAATACCTCAGCTGTAATTGAATCAGACACATCTCTTTTAAAAATTAATTATAAAAATCATATTATTAAATCAAACCTGTCTGGAGACTATCAATTTTATAATATTATGTTGAGTATTTGTATTGCTAATTATTTTGGTATCAAAACAAGTAATATTGTCTCTGCCGTTTCCTTGTATATTCCAAAAAACAATAGATCACAAATAATTGAGACAGAAAAAAACAAAATAATTTTAGATGCTTATAACGCTAATCCATCAAGCATGAAAGCATCAATTGAATCTTTTAAAAAAAACCCTGCAGCAAATAAAATATGTATATTAGGTGACATGTTAGAACTTGGTGACTATAGTAAGTCTGAGCATAAAAAAATTATTAATCAAGTTTCTAAACTAAATCTCAAGAGTTATTTTATTGGTTCTATTTTTAAATCAATTTTAGATATTAATACATTTACATCTAATAAAGAATTAATTAAAGAGATTTCAGTAAATCCCATTAGTGGATATACAATTTTCATAAAAGGCTCTAGAGGAATTAAATTAGAGGAGTTAGTTAAACATCTTTAAACTATCTCAAACTATCTCTAAATAACTTAGCAAAAAACAAATAAATAATTGATAATATTAGAGATATAAAAATACTTATTATTACAACAAGTAATTTAGATACACTGTTGTCTTTTAATGGCAAAATTGGTCTATCAATAATTTGAATAATTGGTGTTTGATTAAGTAAAGTCATCTTTGCAATCTCCAAATTTTTAATTATCTCTAAATACATAGTATTTAATACTTCAACATTTCTCATTAATTGCAATTCTTTTAATCTCCCAGAAGCCTTAATTATTCTTTGATTAATATCTTTAATTCTAGCATATTCTCTTTCAGAACCCTCTAGTTCTGAAAAAACAGAGTCTGATCTACTTTGTAAAAAATCAATTGTATTAGAAGCTTGTTTAGTTTTATATTCAACATACATCATACTCATTTGGCTAATTAATTTTTCTGCAAAAAGTTTAGAGAAATTCTCATTTGATGAAGTAAATGATAAAGAGATTATATTTGTTTCATCATTTTTTATATCAACATGTAAACTTTGCTCAACAATTTCTTCCCATGCAAGAGAAATTATACTGTCATGAGCTTGCGTTAAAGCTGAACTAAATGATAATCCTAAGTTATTCAAATCACTATTAATCCAAAGACTTTTCTTTTCATACAAACTTATATAGTGTTCAATAATATAATCTTTTTGATTATTAATTGTAATGTCTTCTAACAGTGTTTTAGAAATAACTCCCCTTGATTTTAATAACTGCATTATATTTTGCTGACTAAAGGTAGATGTTCCTCCTCCAAATACATCAAAACCAAACTGACTAGCAATTCCTGACATTGAGGAAAGAGGGCTAGCAACATTTTCTTCTTCAACAACAAAAGTAAGTTCTGCTGTATAAGTCTTTTCTTTAGATGAAATTACAAATAGAATAGAACAAACAAATAGAATTGAAAAAACAGAAATCTTATATTTTTTTAAAAATAATTCATTCTTAAATTCATTAATATTTAAAAGAATATCTTTAATACTTACTTCTTCTTTTTCAATCATAATTATTGAGGTGTTACTCTGTCAACAAGAACCCAAAGGGTTAAAATAGCTGATATTTTAAGCATAGCATTTTCAATTTGCTTATTCCAATCAACTTTACTTTCTTTTATTTTCTTTTGTTTTACATTTTTACTTGCAACTCTTATAGTAGACCCCTTAGTAACTTTAGGTGAAATCTTAAATAAAATAAAATTACGCGACTTTTTTGCAATTCCATTTGGGTAAACAACAATAGTATTTGATCTATCATTTTCTTTACTAAAACCACCTGCAAAATTCTTCACATAATAATTGGCTCTTTTTCTACTAAAAAAAGGAGCACTAATAGAATTACCCTCTAAATTCATAAGTTCGCCAGAAATATGTACAACATCTAAAATTTGAGGTATTATAATACTATCTCCTTTGTTTAATACTAAATTAAATTTCGATTCATTATTTTTTAATGCTTTATCTAAATTAAGGTAAACAATATCTAAACTTTCTTTACTTATTTTAGTGCTATTTTCTTCAGCAAAAAAAGCTTCTGATTTAACTTGTACTTCATTAGCATAAATCGCAGCAACATCTGGTGAATTTAAAATTGATTTCTTTAAATCATCCGAGATATTCATTTCTAAAGATTCTTTGCTAATACTTTCTTTAACTTTAAATTTTCTAAACATCTTCACTCCATCTACATAAGCATAATTTGTTAAGCCACCAGCTCTTTTAATTAATGAACTAACTTTTTCGTTTTTTCTTAGAATAGAATATGTTCCAGGATACTTAACTTCACCTAAAATAGTTATATTTTCAGCAGGCTCAAATTCCGGATTAGATCTAACAAAAACTTGATCAAAAGGTTGGAGTATAAAATCTTCTGCACTTTCACTAAGAACTAAATCATTACCAATTTCAATATTTTTTACTACTGTTCTTCTTGGCTTTAATTTATTTGTTGCAATATCATATTCCATTATTCTTGACACCTCCACCCTACTTCCTTGAGCTTGTTGGGTTACTCCTCCTGAAAGTATTAGTGCTGATTGTAAGTTCATTCCATTTCCAAAACTAAATGTGCCAGCACTTCTAACTGCTCCTTGAACCGAGATAAAGAATTCATCATCAAACTCATCAACAGATAAAACATGAATAATATCAAATTCATTTAAAAGAATATTATCATCATGCTCTGGATCGCTTATAATATTATTTAAGTTTATAGAAAGATGTTGCTTACTTCTATCCTCATTTAATCTTATAATATAAACTTTTTCAAGAAAAGTTTTATTGGAAATACATTTTGCTCTATTAAGCAGATCAAGTACTTTTTCATTTTCTTTAAATTCATAATCTCCAGACACTCCAACATCTCCTTTAACAGTTACAACATTGGATATCTTATTTGATATCTTATTTATAACAATTTGATCGCCATCTAAAACATTTTCAATATTTATATCAGCTTTATTTACGTCATATACTTTGAGATTATTATAATCAAGTCGTTTTAAAGTTAATATATCTCTGAACGCAGTGGTTGTAAACCCTCCAGAATATTTTATCATATCACCAACACTTTCACCATCCTTAGCTTCATAAGTATAGGGACGGTTAACTTCACCAATTATTTCAACTATATTTTTAGCCGGAGGTATAAAAATATAATCACCATCTTGCATGTAAATATCATTTGATATTTGCGGATCAAATAAAAATTTATATACGTCTAAAGAATCAACAGTCTTGCCATCTCTTTTAATATAAACATTTCTAACAGAGCCAATTTGATTTGGACCTCCAGATGCAATTAAAGCATTAAAAGCTGTATTTATTGCCGGGATAGTAAAAGAACCTGGATTATAAACTTCTCCAATTATATTTACAGTAATTACTCTTGAGTAAGAAAGTGAAACATCAATTTCTGAATTTTGCATATCAAAAAAAGTGCTAAATTTCTTTTTCAAAATAGATCGCATATTCTTAAATGTAATACCTTTTACATATATTCTACCATAAGAACTTGGTGAGATATACCCTCTTTCATCAACCTCTAAAGTTTCAGAAAACTCATTAAATCCCCAAATTGATATACTAATTTCATCACCAGGTCCAACTTTATAATTCTCTGGAGCTTTTGCATCTAGGGCTTTTTGAAAAAATGACAAATCTTGATTTCTAAAAATATCTTGACCAAATATCTTAGCTTTAGGAAATGAAGTAGAATCTACAATAAGAGTATCATCGAATGCAGAATATAATTTCTGTAAGCTAGAAAATGAAGTATTTGTATCTTTCTTTATTTCACTATAGTTACCTCTGCTGTATTTAAAATCAAGCGCTTCTTGTATTTCACTATCAGATAAACCAATTTGCTTTAGCACTTGGCTACTTGGTATATCACTAGGCCTTAGATCACTCGCGCTTTTATTAGAGGGTAAAAACTTTAAAAAAGAAGTATTAATTTTAGATATATCAAGTTTATCCTGTGCTTGTATATTAAATGTTAAAAAATTTAAAACCAATAATAAAAGAAAGTATTTTTTCATAAAATTTATTTTAATATGAATCTAGATATAACAATACGCTGAATTTCTGACGTTCCTTCATATATCTGTGTGATTTTTGCATCTCTCATTAATCGTTCAACATGATACTCTTTTACAAACCCATATCCACCATGTACTTGAACAGCTTCAGTAGTTGTTTTCATTGCAGTTTCAGAAGCAAACACCTTAGCCATCGCTCCCTCTTTATCGTAATTCTCATTATTATCTTTTAACCAAGCTGCTCGTAAACATAATAATCTTGCAGCATCTATTTCAGTAGCCATATCTGCTAATTTAAAAGCTATTGCTTGATGCTTAGAAATTTCTTTACCAAATGCTTTTCTCTCTTTGGAGTATGCTAACGATAGTTCATATGCACCAGATGCAATGCCTAAAGCTTGAGCTGCAATACCAATTCTTCCACCAGAAAGAGTTTTCATAGCAAAAGTAAAACCAAAACCATCTTCACCAATTCTATTTTCTTTAGGAACCTTAACATCATTAAACATTATTGAATGCGTATCAGACCCTCTTATTCCTAACTTATTCTCTTTTTGACCAACAATAAATCCTTCAGTATCTTTTTCAACAATAAATGCATTTATCCCCTTATGACCCTTTTCTACATCAGTTTGAGCAATGACTAAATGAACAGAGGCAGAATTACCATTAGTAATCCAATTCTTTGTTCCATTTAGTAAATAGTAATCACCTTTATCAATTGCTGTAGTTCTTTGCGAGGTAGCGTCACTACCGGCTTCTGGCTCTGACAAACAGAATGCTCCAAGCATCTCTCCAGATGTTAATTTAGTCAGATATTTTTCCTTTTGAGCCTCAGTACCATACGTTTCTAAACCCCAACATACTAATGAATTATTAACAGACATTATGACAGCTGCAGAAGCATCAACTTTAGAAATCTCTTCCATTGCTAAAACATAAGAGACTGTATCCATTCCACCTCCACCATACTTTGGACTAACCATCATACCCAAGAACCCTAAAGCACCCATCTTCTTTACTTGCTCTGCAGGAAAAATCTGACCTTCATCCCTATCTATAACTCCAGAGAGTAATTCGTTATTAGCAAAATCTCTTGCCGCGTCTCTTATCATCTTGTGTTCTTCCGTCAAATTAAAATCCATTTCTCTTCTTATATTTAATAATTATAATAACAAAAATACACATTTTCAACTATCTTTGAATTAAATGAATAATGGTAAAAAATATTCTGTAATTGGGGTAATGTCTGGCACATCATTAGATGGTCTTGATATTATAAAATGTTCCTTTATATTTAAAAAAGATTGGGAATATAGAATTCACAAATGTAAAACCGTAAAATATTCAAAAAAATGGTTTCAAACACTTAGTACACTTCATCAAAAAAATCAAAAAAAAATTGATCAAATTAGTATTGCTTATGGAAATTTTATAGCAAAAGAAATAAATGAATTTATCTCAAAAGACGAATTAGTTGATATAATTTGCTCACATGGCCATACTATTTTTCATCAACCAGAAAAAAACATCACCCTTCAAATAGGAGATGGCAAAACAATCGCAGATAAAACAGGCATATCAACAATCAACAACTTTAGAAATTTAGATATTAAACTTAAAGGCCAAGGAGCTCCACTTGTTCCAATTGGAGATATGAAATTATTTAAAGAACACAAATATTGTTTAAACCTTGGAGGTTTTGCAAATTTATCTATTAAAAATAAAACTAAAATTAAAGCATTTGATATTTGCCCAGCTAATATTATACTTAATTTTTTAGCTAATAAATGTGGCGTTGAATTTGATATAAATGGAGATATTGGTAGACATGGTAAAGTCAATAATTATTTACTTGATTGCTTAAATAAAATCAAATATTATCAGATTAATGGGCCAAAATCATTATCTAGAGAATGGCTAGAGAAAAATATACTTAACATAGATATTTTAACAGAAATAAAGCCAGAAGATTCTCTAGCAACTTTTTATGAGCATATTGGATTTCAGATAGGATCTAAATTAAAAAACAAAAGTGTTTTTATTACTGGAGGTGGTGCATTTAATAGTTTTCTAATTGAGAAGATTAGCAAACACTCATTAGCTAATATCGTTCTTGGTTCTGATGATGAAATTAATTTTAAAGAAGCTTTAATTTTTGGGTTTTTAGGCGTTCTTAAATTAAGATCAGAAATTAATTGTCTAAGTGAGGTTACAGGAGCTATAAATGATAGTTGTTGCGGAGAAATACACAAATACTTAAAAGACATGAATTAACATTATATTTGTACTCCACAAAACAACAACAAATGGAAAAATTGATGAGAGAATTCGAAAATAAAAAAGCAGAAATTGTTTTTGAATGGAATGATACTGAAACAGATGCAAAAGGATGGATAGTTATTAATTCGTTAAGAGGTGGTGCTGCAGCTGGGGGTACTAGAATGAGAGTTGGAGTGACAGAAAATGAAGTCTTATCGTTGGCTAAAACAATGGAAGTTAAATTTACTGTAGCTGGACCTCCAATAGGGGGAGGTAAATCTGGAATTAACTTTGACCCAAGAGATCCAAGAAAAAAAGATGTTTTAAAAAGATGGTATAAAGCTGTAGCTCCATTACTAAAGAATTATTATGGAACAGGCGGAGATATGAATGTTGATGAAGTGCATGAAGTAATACCATTTTGTAAAGAAGCGGATATAGATTTCCCTTTAGAAGGAATCATCAATGGTCACCTAAAGCTTCAAGGGAAAGAAAAAGATAAAATTATTAATCAATTGACCTTAGGGGTTCCACTTTTAGTAACAGATTTAAATCTTGCCCCAAAGTTAAAATTAAAATATTCAGTTGGTGATTTAATCACAGGATATGGAGTCAGTGAATCCGTAATCCATTATTTCCGTATTTATGGTGGAAATCTA
Organism: uncultured Flavobacteriales bacterium; assembly: GCA_949372805.1. Lineage (GTDB taxonomy): Bacteria > Bacteroidota > Bacteroidia > Flavobacteriales > BACL11 > CAJIYG01. Next base: position 26,311 of record CASIBH010000007.1, read on the forward strand.
AAAAACAAAAGAGTTATAATACAAGGCTGGGGAAATGTAGCTGCAACAGCTGCATATTATTTATCAAAAGCTGGAGCATTAGTTGTTGGAATAATTGATAAAAATGGTGGACTTTTAAGCCAAAATGGTTTTAATTATAAAGAAATTTCTAAACTTTTAGAACAAAGAACATCAAACTTTTTAGAAGATAAAAAAATACTTTCATTTGGAGAGGTTAATGATAAAATTTGGGATATTGGAGCTGAAATATTTATACCAGCTGCGGCATCAAGACTTTTAACTGAAAACCAATTGGAACGAATGGTTAAGAATAATTTACAGATTATCTCATCAGGAGCAAATGTTCCATTTGCTGACAAAGAAATATTTTTTGGACCAATTGCAAAAAAAGCTGATAATTTAGTAAGTGTTATTCCAGATTTTATTTCAAACTGTGGAATGGCTAGAGTTTTCTCATATTTGATGCAAAATGACGCTCAACTAAATGATAAGGCCATTTTTGAAGCAGTATCAACAACAATTTATGAAGCTTTAAAGGAAGTTAAATTAAAAAACACTGATAATAAAAATATTGCAAAAACTGCTTTTGAAATTGCACTAACTAAACTAATATAAAATGACAGATCTTATTCTTGACACTATATTTTTTGACAATACACTAAAGGAATATCTTTTCTTTGTACTAACTTTAATTGTAGGTTTAGTTTTTAAGAAATTATTATCAAAATACTTTAGCCATTTACTCTACAGATTAATTGGGAAAAAAGAAAATAGCGTAGGAATTGATAAGTTTGATGAGCTTTTAACAAAACCAATTAGTTTTTTTGTAATGTTAAGTGTAATTTATTTAGGAGCAAGTCAACTACAACTTCCTTCATTTCTTGATTTTAAAGCAGATAGTAACTTTGGAGGTCAAAGTATTATCACCAAAATCTTTTCATTAATATATATTTATGCAGTATTCACAATATTTTTAAGAGTTATAGATTACATAGGATTAATTTTAAAGAAAAAAGCCGCGTTAACTGAGAATAAGATGGATGACCAACTAATCCCTTTTGCTACTGAAATGGCTAAAATTATTATAGTAATTTTTGCTCTATTCATTGTTTTAGGCAATGTTTTTGGAATTAACATTACAGCACTTGCTACTGGATTAGGGATCGGTGGAATAGCAATAGCAATGGCATCAAAAGAAAGTCTTGAAAACCTTCTTGGTTCATTCACAATTTTCTTTGATAGACCATTTACTGTAGGAGATATTGTTCAAGTTGGTTCTGTTACTGGTAAAGTTGAAAAAGTTGGTTTTAGAAGTACAAGAATTACAACTTTTGATAGAAGTATAGTTACAGTCCCAAACAAAAAAATGGTTGATGCGGAACTTGATAATTTAGGACTGAGACCTGTAAGAAGAGTAAAATTTCACATTGGTGTTACATATGAAACTTCTACTGAGCAAATAAAAAATATTGTAGATGACATCCAAGAGATGGTTAATGTTCATCCAAAAACGAATTCTGATGGTAGAGTTAGATTTCAAGAATTTGGAGCTAGTTCATTAGACATTTTAGTTATATACTATGTTGATAGCCCAAGATGGGAGGATTTAATCAATGCTAAGCAAGATATTAATTTTAAGATAATGGATATAGTAAAAAAACATAAAAGTGATTTTGCCTTCCCATCTACAAGCGTATATTTGCACCAAAATAAATAAAATTTAAAATATGATTTTCACACTAATGATTGTTGTTTTTATTATTGGATATGCTGCTATAGCTTTGGAACATCCCATAAAAGTTGATAAAGCAGCTTCGGCCTTAATTATTGGAGGGTTAGGATGGGCTTTGTTTGCTTTTTCTGGAGTAGACCACCACACTTTAACGCATGAAATCCAGCATCATATTGTTGATATTGCAGAAATATTATTTTTTCTTTTAGGAGCAATGACAATTGTTGAACTTGTAGATGCTCATGAAGGTTTTTCAATTATTACTAATAAAATAACAACAAATAAAAAGGTTTATCTAATTTGGATTTTAAGTATTATAACATTCTTTTTCTCAGCAGTATTAGATAATCTAACTACTTCCATTGTTATGGCTGCTCTACTTTCAAAATTAATTAAAGATAAGGAAACACTATGGCTTTTTGCTGGAGTTATTATTCTAGCAGCTAATGCTGGTGGAGCATGGTCTCCAATTGGAGACGTAACTACAATTATGCTTTGGATAGGCGGTCAAGTAAGCGCAACTAATATTATTACTGCAGTTATTATTCCATCTATTGTATGTGCCGTTGTACCATTAATTTATTTAACATTTAAACTTAAAGGTGAAATAGAAAGACCTAAGCTAGAAAAGTTTGAAGAGCATAAAAAAAATCCTACTACACCATTTGAAAGAAACTTAATTTTTTATTTAGGTGTTTTAGGCCTACTTTTTGTGCCTGCTTTTAAAATGATAACACACCTACCTCCTTATATTGGTATGATGTTTTCTTTAGGGGTTCTTTGGCTAGTTACTGAAATTATACACAGAAGTAAAAATCATGAACAAAAATCACAACTCTCTGTAATAGGAGTTTTAAAAAAAGTTGATACACCAACAATTTTTTTCTTCCTTGGAATATTACTAGCTGTTGCAGCATTGCAATCTGCTGGTCATTTGGATATAGTAGCAACATATTTAGATACAACTTTTAATGGTCAAACAACTGAAGGGATATATATAATAAATATAATTATTGGTCTATTATCATCAATAGTTGACAATGTGCCTTTAGTAGCAGGAGCTATGGGCATGTACCCTATAGCTGAAACAGGACTATATGCAATAGATGGAAAATTTTGGGAATTCTTAGCCTACTGTGCTGGAACTGGAGGTTCTGTCTTAATAATAGGTTCTGCTGCAGGAGTTGCTGTTATGGGAATACTGAAAATTGATTTTATATGGTACGTTAAAAACATATCTTTTTTAGCACTTATTGGCTATGCGTCGGGAGCTATAACCTATATTTTATTACAATAATTTCATTAAATTACGTTTTATTAAAAAATATAATACATGAATCTCATTTTTATCCAAAATCCAATAGTTAGCGATTCCTTATCAATGCCTATTGATAATGAGAAAACATTGTCTATTGTAGAATTAATTAGCTCTGGAGGATTAGGAGGAAATATAATTATGAGTACTCTTGGAGTTCTATCAATTTTTGCAATTTATATATTAATCGAAAGATATTCTACTATTAAAAAAGCAAGTAAAGATGATGATAGTTTTCTAAAAAGTATAAAAAACTTTGTCGAGCAAAAGGACATGCAGGCAGCAAAAACTTTATGTCAAAACACAGATAATCCTGTTTCTAGGATGATTGAAAAAGGTATTGACAGAATAGATAAGCCGATGACTGACATATCTGCAGCAATTGAGAATCAAGGAAAGTTAGAAGTTTATAAAATGGAAAATAATCTTGCCAATTTAGCAACGATTGCTGGAGCAGCACCAATGATTGGTTTTTTAGGAACTGTTATAGGAATGATCGTTGCATTTCATGAAATGGCAAGTGCTGGAGGAAATATTGATGTAGAAATGCTTTCTAAAGGAATTTATACAGCCATGGTAACAACAGTTGGAGGTTTAGTAGTTGGAATTATCGCATATATTTCATACAACTTTCTTGTTAGTAAAGTTGATAAAGTTATTTTTCTACTTGAAGCAAGAACAACAGAGTTTTTAGACCTATTACATCATAATGAATAATGGCATTAAAAAGTAGAAATAAAGTTAGTCCAAACTTTAACATGTCTTCAATGACAGATATTGTTTTTCTATTGCTAATATTCTTTATGCTAACATCAACACTTGTAAGTCCAAATGCTTTAAAATTACTTCTTCCAAATAGTAAAGCTAAGACTTTAGAAAAACAAACGATATCAATTTCAATAAACAAAGAATTAGATTTCTATATAAATGAAAATCAAATTTTAGAAAGTAATATTGAGAATGAATTAAAAAAATTATTAGCTGGACAGCTTGAACCTGCAATAATTCTGCATGCAGACAAAACTGTTGATATTGAGTATGTAGTAAAAGTAATGGATATTGCCTACAGAAATAAATATAAAATAGTCTTAGCTACAACTCCGAACTAAAATGAGTTCTCCTCAAGAGAAAAACAAAATTAATGGAGTAATTGGAACAATTATTTTTCATGTTTTTGCATTTTACTTTGCATATTTTTTTCTAGGCCTTACTTATAGAACACCTCCACCACCTGAAGAAGGAATCTCAATAAATTTTGGATTTGAAGAAATGGGAATTGAGGAAATTATTCCTGAAGAAAACGCAACAGAATCAAATAAAATAATTGAAGAAGTTATTCAAGAAAATATTGAAGTGGAACAAGAAGTAATTACACAAGAAGTTGTTGAAACAGAAATAATTGAAGCTCCAAAAGAAATTAAAAAAGAAATTGAAGAAGATCCTGAAGAAATTAAGGAAGAAGTTGTTATAAAGAAAGTAGAACCAACTATTAATAAAAAGGCTTTATATACAGGCAAGAAAACAACTGATAAAAAAACTGACGGAAACAAAGAATATAAAGGGAATCAAGGCACAATTGAAGGAGATGAAAACTCAACAGAATATGAAGGAGGAGGCATTGGTGTAGATGGCCTAGCTTATCAACTTTCTGGCAGGAGTGTTTCTTTTAAAGCAAAACCAATATATAAAATACAATCTCAAGGAAAAGTTGTAGTTGAGATTACAGTAGATCAGTTAGGAAATGTTATTAGTGCTATTGCAGGAGTCAAAGGATCAACAACATTAGACCAACAGCTTCTAAAAAGAGCAAAGGAAGCTGCGTTAAAGACAAAGTTTACTGCCAAAGAATCTGCCCCTTCGAGACAACAAGGAAAAATCATTTATAATTTCCAACTTAATTAATGAAATACGAAGAAGCACTAAATTATCTCTTTAGTAAGCTGCCTATGTATCAAAGAACTGGAGCTGCTGCATATAAAAAAGATATTGGAAACATTGTGACGGCCTGCGAAATGCTAGAGAACCCACATGATAAATTTAAAAGTATTCATATCGCTGGAACAAATGGAAAAGGCTCAACAGCACATATGTTGTCTTCAATTTTTCAAGAAGCAGGATATAAAACAGGACTTTACACTTCTCCTCATTTAAAAGATTTTAGAGAAAGGATTAAGATAAATGGAATTCCTATAAGTAAAGCAAAAACTTTAAATTTTATTCTCAAAAATAAAATTAAATTTGAAAAAATAGAAATGTCCTTTTTTGAATATACTGTTGCAATGGCCTTTGATTATTTTGCTGAAGAAAATGTAGACTTAGCAATTATTGAAACTGGTCTAGGAGGAAGATTAGATAGTACAAATATTATTAATCCAGAAATATCTATAATTACTAATATTGGATATGATCATACTAACTTATTAGGAAATTCTCTTGAAGAAATTGCAAAAGAAAAAGCAGGGATTATTAAAAAAAATGTGCCAGTAATTATTGGTAGAACTCAACTAGAAATAAAAGAAATTTTCCAATCTATTGCTAAAGAAAAAAATAGTCATATATATTTTTGCAATAAAACAACAAACAAAACAACTGACCTAAAAGGTGAATATCAAATTGAGAATTTAAATACTGTTTTAAAAACGATAAGCGTTTTAAATCTTAAAATTGATGATGAAATAATTAATATGGGTTTAAATAATGTTGTTAAAAATACTGGTCTACAAGGAAGATGGCAAACTATCTCAAAGAATCCATTAACAATTTGTGACACAGGACATAATGAAGATGGAATAATAAATAATGTTATACAATTAAAAAAACTAAAATATAATAAATTACATTTTGTATTTGGAACTGTAAGTGATAAGGATTTTAAAAAAATATTAAAACTTCTACCAAAAGATGCAACATATTATTTCTGCTCAGCTAATATTGAAAGATCTTTAGATTCTAAAAAATTAATAAAAGAAGCAAGAGAACATCAGCTATTAGGAAAGGAATATGATTCTGTCATCAAGGCATATAACAGCGCTAAACTAAAAGCTAAAATCAATGATTTAATCTTTATTGGAGGAAGTACCTTTGTAGTTGCAGAAGTATTATAAATAGTCATATTAATAAGTTAATTATTAAAGAAATCATATATATTTGCAAACAATTCAGGGCGATTAACTCAGTTGGTTCAGAGTGCCTCCCTTACAAGGAGGAAGTCGGGGGTTCGAGTCCCTCATTGCCCACCAAAAAGAAACCCACTGAATGAGTGGGTTTTTGTTTATTCAAGAACTAGTCTCTTGTCCACCGTTCCATCATCACAGAATTAAAATTCTCTAAAAAATTCCAAAATTAGGACCGTAAAAACAACCAATAATAAGATCACTCATATATGTAGTTTTATTAATTTTACAGTCATTAAATACAATCATAAAATACAATCTTCAAAATGCAAATAAGAAAATTAATTCTAATTTTTAGTGTCTTGTTACTTTCTCAAACTACTTTTACTCAAAATGTTAAAGTATATGGTTCAATAACTAATGTTTTAAATAACGAGCCAATACCCTTTGCAAATATCATTATTGAAGGAACTACAATTGGGACTACATCTGATATAGATGGAAACTATGAAATTTTAGAATTAAAAGCAGGAGCCTATAACTTTAAATGTAGTTATATCGGATTTAATACTGATATTCAATCGGAAATAAAGGTAAGTTCCAATAAAAACCTTAGACTTAATTTTTTTCTGAGTGAAAATTCAGAAATTTTGAGTGAAGTAAAAATTAAAGGAAATACTTTTAATAAAACAAAAGCTAGCCCAGTAAGCTTAAGAACGATTAATGCTTCAGAAATTTCTAAAAGTGCTGGAGGAAATAGAGATATCTCAAAAGTAGTAGCAAATTTACCTGGTGTAGCCACATCTATAGGTTTTCGAAACGATATTATTGTTAGAGGAGGATCACCATCAGAAAACAAATTTTTCTTAGATGGGATTGAAATACCAACCATCAATCATTTTACAACTCAAGGATCATCAGGAGGTCCAATAGGTATTTTAAATGTTAATTTTATTAGAGAAGTGGATTTTTATACTGGGGCCTTCCCTGCTAACAGAGGAAATGCACTTAGTTCTGTGATGGAGCTAAAACTAATTGAAGGAAATGAAGAGGAGATAAGTGGTTCATTTGCTCTAGGCTCTAGTGATGCTGGGCTAACATTAAATACACCACTATCAAAAAAATCTACGCTCTTATTATCACTTAGAAGATCATATTTACAATTTTTATTCAAAGCATTAAAATTACCTTTTTTACCAACTTATAACGATATGCAGTTTAAATATACTTTTAAACCGAATAAAAAGAATCAGTTTAACTTTCTTGGAATAGCAACAATTGATGATTTTACTCTTAACTCTGAGATAAATGATGGAGAAGTAGATTCCATGCAAATTTCTCTGAATAATTATAATCTAAATAATTTAGTAATAAATAAGCAATGGAATTACACCATTGGTGGTACTTGGAGACATTTCTTTGATAACTCAAATCTATTTTTTGTGATGAGTAGAAATCATCTTAACAATACAGCTTTAAAATATTTAGATTATGCTGATGAAAGTTCAGAAAAAATTCTTGATTATAAATCTGAAGAAATTGAAAATAAAACACGACTAGAATATAATTTTGAGAAAAATAATTATTCAATTAATATTGGAGCTAACCTAGAAGATGCTACATATACAAATAATACAAACCAGAAATTTACTGTTGGAGAGAATATTATTACTGGAATTAATAATTCTGATTTACATTTTATAAAATATGGGGTATTTACACAGATTAGTAAAACATACTTTACCAACACACTTACTAGCTCATTTGGCTTAAGAATAGATGGAAATTCTTTTACTGAAAGCACAAATTCTCCTAACCTATCTCCTAGGTTATCATTAGCATATAATCTTAATAATAAAATAAGTGTTAATAGTAATATTGGACGATTTTATCAATTACCTTCCTACACCATATTAGGATTTGACAATAATGGCAATTATCTTAACAAAGATGCTGATTATATTTCTTGTGATCATGCAGTAATAGGTCTTGAATATAGCCCTTCTAACTATAGTAAAATTACTTTAGAGTCTTTTTATAAGAGTTATAATAATTATCCATTCTCAATACTTGATAGTATATCACTGGCAAATTTAGGAGGAGATTTTGGTGTAGTTGGTAATGAGGATATATCATCTATATCAAAAGGGAATAGTTATGGAGTAGAGCTTTTAGCACAACAAAAAATGAGTTCAAGTATTTACGGTATATTATCAGCAACCTATTATCGAAGTAGGTTTGAAGATAAAAATGATCAACTTATTTCATCTTCTTGGGACAATAGATTTATCTTAAATATGACAGCAGGTAAAAAATTTAAGAATAACATTGAACTAGGCTTTAAGTATCGTTATTCTGGCGGATCTCCTTACACCCCAATTGACATAATTAATTCAAGTAACAGAGGTATTTGGGATGTTAATCAAAGAGGTGTGTTAGATTATGATTTATTAAATACACAAAGGTTGAATGGCGCACATGTTCTTGATGTTAGAATTGATAAGAAATGGTTCTTTAAATCTTGGAGTTTAAATGCTTATATCGATATTGAAAATATTTTAAATTCAAAAAGTCAGTTACCATCTCAGTATGGAATAGATTCAAATTTAGGAGAGTTAGTAGATGGTACTGATGGAAATCCAGATAACTATCCCTTATATGAAATCATTAATAATTCGGGCACCCTTCTTCCAAGTATTGGATTATTAATTGAGTTTTAACAAAAATTAATTAATAGATTTTAATTTTTTCAAATATTTATCATAGAGTTGGCTACTAACTTTCCTTTCATCCCAACACTCGAAAGCAAGTAATTCGAGCTTGTTATTTATTGCGTATTGAATATCATTTCGATAATCTTTGTACGAATTATAATCTGTTGATGTTAAGGCGTTCCATTCATTTTGAAAATATGAAACGGGATTAAACCAATAAGAACTTATGATAAGTTGATTTTTAGAATTATTTTGTTGCTCAATTTTATTTATTGCATTAATATTGATTTGATTTACAACAGCGCTCATTGTATTTCTAACTATTGTTCTGTCTATTAATGAATCCTGTCCTTGTTTTGTAGTGTCTAAATCAAGATAAATCCCCATAAGTAAATGATGTAATTCTTCTTTTGGTAATTTAAATACAGCATAAGTATCTTTTCTATTTGCATCAAGAAAATCTGTCATATAATTTGGAGGGTACTTTAAACTTACGTATTGATGAACTGATCCTGGAATCAGAACACATAACAACAACCACATACTTATCATTTTAAATGCAATTGATGTGCTTGAAGAACTTGAAATAATTATAAAATAAAAAGGAAGTACAAAAATAAAAATATATAAATTTGATAGGAGAATTAAATCTAAAATATCAGTCATTAAAATATTATTTATGAAGACAACACTAAATATAAAAGCATTTACTGAAAAAAGTAAAAGAATTGTGTAAAAAATTAATCTATAAAAAAGCCAATTTTTAGAACTTCCAGTTTGTATAGCAATTAAATTATCAAATTTTAAATCCTTTTCTAATCCATTTAAATTATATGTCAAAATAATTAATAGTAATGGCAATAAAAAAAGTATTAGAAAAGAAAAATCAATATTTCCATTTATTAATCTCTCGTAATTAGAAATTTCTTCTACGATATCACTATCGAATGTAGAACTCCAAATAGTTACTTTTTTATAGTAGCCATATTGTTCTGATTGTCCCAGCCCAAGAGGTAAAAGTAAGGATGGATTTTTCACAATATAAGTTGGAGTATACCTCATTGCCCAATATGGGTCTGTAACGTCAATCCAGTCTCTATCTTTTGGACCTTTTTCTCCATTTTTAAACCAACTGACAACTTGGGAAATATTTTCACCCTCCTGTTGTTGCACATTTTCAATAGTAGAAAGATGATTTTCCTGTAAGTTAAAACCATTATAAATTGAATAAATACAAGCTAGTAAAAAAAACAAATAAGTATATAATTTAGCTTTGCTTTTTACAAAGTGCTTATATTCATAAAGAAATATATTTAACATTTTCATATGTCTAAAGTTTTTCGTGATGAAAAAGAAAGAAGAATACTAAGTATAACTAACCAAAACAAAAGGATTAAAAAGTCAATTATATATTTAGAAAAAAATGAAGAGAAAGTTGGATTTTTATAATGAAACTCTTTAACAGATCTAAAAAAATCATTACTTGCTTTCCAGCCTCTTTGACCAGTTTTGGAGCCTCCAAATGCATACTCATCATTTAAAGACTTAATAAATACTCTTCTATATTTTTCAGCTTGAGCTAAAAAATCTAAATGGTGATACATATCAGTTCCAGATAATCCCATACTTAGATTTTGTAAAGAAATAAAAGGGTTGAAAACACCACTAATTTGATAAATATATTTTTGTGCTTTGAGCTGATTATATAAACTTCCAAAATGTTTATCCCATACTTTATTTCCATATTCTTCATCTGCTTGCATGAGTATACCGGAAAAATTAATTGGCAAATCTTCTAGTTTATCTACATTATACTGTTCAAGAGTAGCTTTTTCTAAAGCCTGTCTTCGATCACCACGAGGATTATGGCCGTCAATACCTTTTGACCTATCGTCTGCCATTGATTCTTTAAAATCAATACGTGTAGGAAGTGGATTAATTTCCTCAGCTGTTTTACCAATTATTGATGGTAAAAAGATAGTCCAAACTACCCATATTAAAATAGTTATAGACAAAGCTGCTGTACTATTTTTAAAAACCACAGATAACAAAACAGTAAGATTAACTATAATGAAAAAGTAAATAGCATAAGTTGAAAACAATAGCATAAGTCTTAACAAAGTATCTGAACTTAATTGAGTGCCATTAAATATAAACTGAACTATAATAGATGTTATTAATAAAATTATTCCAATTACCCAAATACTAAAAACTTTAGAAAAAACTATTTTTCTCAAACTAGCCCCTTGAATAAGTAATAGTTTTAGTCTTCCATTACTTCTTTCTGAAGTGTAACTATTAAAAGCAAAGAAGATTAAAAATAGTGGAATAATAAATTGAAAAATTAAGGCAGGCTTCAACTTTCCAAATTTAGAAATAAGTAAAGATTGGGAAGCTTCTGAAAAAACTACATCATTTTGTTTATGCCCCTCCAATCTAAGAACATTACCAGTAACTGAATTAATTCCTTCATCAATACTGTTTAAGATAGAAGTCGATTTAAAGGCATAACTACCAAAATGTGCAGCACTATGAGGATTTGACGGCTCCATTTCATCCCATTGTTTTCTGATATGTTCCTTAGCAATTTTTTGGGTTTCAACTTGTTTTTCATTTTGAATAATTCCAAATAATGTAACTCCACACAGTGAAATTAAAAAGAATAGACTTAAAAAAATAAATAATTTATTTCTCAAAAACCCCTTCCATTCATTTACTAAAATATTTATCATAAACTAAAAATTAATTTTTCATAAAATTTATATAAATCTCTTCAAGCTGATTGGAACTAACATCTTTAGAAAGAATTTCATTAACTAACTTACCTTTCTTTAAAATACCAATTTTATTACATGTTTCTCGCACTCTAAATATATCATGAGATGCCATTAAAATTGTAGCACCTTTTGAAGCTAACTTCTTTAAAATTTCAGATAATTCATTGCTTGCTAAAGGATCTAATCCACTTGCTGGTTCATCTAATAAATAAATACTTGCATCTTTTGCTAAGGCAATAGCGATACCAACTTTCTGACGCATACCTTTAGAGTATTCAGAAGTTGACTTATTGTGTGCATCAAGTTCTAAGCCACACTCAGACAGCAATTCCTCTAATTCTTCAGTTTTATATTTTAGATTAGCAATTTTACAGAAGTAATCTAAATTTTCAAGTCCACTTAAATATGGATATAGATTGACATTTTCAGGAATATATCCAATTTGCTCCTTTTTATTATTTAAGTTATTTTGAGAATCAAATACTTCAATAGATCCACTATCTGCTTGTAAAAATCCCAAAAGTAAATTCATTGTGGTTGATTTCCCTGCTCCATTAGCTCCTAAAAGACCATAGATCTCACCTGGCTTAACCTCTAAACAAAGATTGTCTAGAGCTTTATTTTGATTAAAAGATTTGTGAATATTGTTTAATTTTATCATATAATTTATATTAAATAGTCTAAGAATAACTTTGCTGACAATCAATACAGCTGCCTTCAAGAATAATTTTAAGATTGTTGATTACGAAACCTTTACACTCATTTACTATTGGTATTTTAAAATCATTAATACAATACGTTTCATTACAATTAGAACATAATAAATGAGCATGATTGTGCAAATGTTTTGAAGAACTACATTCACTTGGGCATAAAGCATACCTAATTAAATTAGCCTTGTCGGGAACCTTATGAATCAAGCCATTTTTTTCAAAAGCATTTAAAGCTCTATAAACAGAGACTTTATCTACTGGATGAGATATATTACTAATAATCTCTTCAACAGATAAAGAATGTTTGGATCGGTAGAAAAATTCAATTAAAATTTTTCTAAATGATGTTTTACTCAAAGCATGTTGAGATAAGATCATCCCAAAATCAATATTTTCCTTGTCAATTAATATCATTTTTCAAAAATAATAAAATTACGCAAATCAGTTGCATTTATTATATATATTTGTGAAAAATTATAAAAAAATTCTGTGAAAAATATTTCATATTCGTTAGATAATGTTGGTATAGTAGCTAGTTCGTTATGTATGATACATTGTATTGGAACCCCTTTTTTATTTATTGCTAAGGCATGTACATCATCTTGTTGCTCAGAAGCTCCATTATGGTGGCAAACAATTGATTATTTATTTTTAATAATTTCATTTGTAGCTATTTATTTTGTCACTAAAAAAACAAGTTTGATCTGGATAAAAATAGCTTTTTGGGCCTCATGGTTTATCTTATTTATAACTATATTGAATCATACATTTACAATTTTTGAAGCTCCTAAAAACTTTATATATATTCCTGCAGCAGCTATAATTATTTTACATTTTTATAATTTGAGATTTTGTGAATGCTCAGAAGATGGTTGTTGTGTAGACTAAATAAATATTAGATAATCAATGTTTAAGACAAAGAAATAATTATCTGCAAATCAACATATCTAGAAATTATAATGTACCAATTCATAAAACCAAAACAACAATTGGGTTTTACTATCTTAGCAATATAAATTAACTTCTTACTTATTATGAAATCACTAAAATATATCTATATATTAATACTTTGTATTACAACTTCTTCAACCAATATTTTTGCTGAAGAAAAGAAAAAAACTAATCAAGAGAAAAAAGATAATAGCACAATATACTCTGGATTAAAGTTTAGAAGTATAGGACCCGCACTCATGTCAGGAAGAATATCTGATATTGTGATTCATCCAGAAAACGAGAATTTGTGGTACGTTACAGCAGGCTCTGGGGGAGTGTGGAAAACAGAAAATTCAGGTACAACATGGGAATCAATTTTTGATGGTCAAAAAAGTTACTCAATTGGATGTATTTCTTTAGATCCACAGGATCCAAATATTATTTGGGTAGGCACTGGAGAAAATGTTGGAGGTAGACATGTAGCTTATGGAGATGGTGTTTATAAAAGTGAAGATGCTGGCAAAACATGGAAAAACATGGGTTTAAAAAAATCTGAGCACCTTTCTAAAATCGTAATCCATCCAAAGAATTCAAATATAATTTGGATAGCCTCTCAAGGACCTTTATGGAGTAAAGGTGGAGAGAGAGGTATTTACAAATCCATAGATGGAGGGAAATCCTGGACTCAAACTCTTGGAGATAATGAGTGGATTGGAGCAACTGATTTATTAATTGATACAAGAGACTCTGATATATTATATGCCGCAACATGGCAAAGACATAGGACTGTAGCTGGATATTTAGGTGGTGGCCCAGGAAGTGCAATTTATAAATCTAATAATGGAGGAGATAGTTGGGTTAAACTTAAAAGTGGTCTACCAATAAGTAATATGGGTAAAATTGGTTTAGTTCTTTCTCCTCAAAATCCAGATGTAATTTATGCAGCAATTGAATTGGATCGTAGAACAGGTGGTGTATATAAAAGTTCAAACAAAGGAGCAAGCTGGACTAAGATGAGTGATGCAGTAGCGGGGGGAACAGGGCCTCATTATTATCAAGAGCTATATGCTTCTCCGCACAATTTTGATGAATTATATCTTGCAGATAATTATATGCAAGTTTCATATAATGGTGGAAAGACATTTAGTCGTATGAATGAAACTGAAAAGCATGTAGATAATCATGCTGTAGCATTTAAAAAGAGTGATAAAAATTATTTGCTAGTAGGTTGTGACGGAGGATTATACGAAAGCTTTGATAATACTAAAAATTGGAAATTTATTGATAATTTACCGTTAACTCAATTTTATAAAATTGCTGTTGATGATAGTAAACCATTTTATAATGTATATGGTGGAACACAAGATAACAATACACAAGGAGCGCCATCAAGAACTGATAATATTCATGGTATTAGAAACTCAGACTGGTTTATTGTACTTGGTGGGGATGGTCACCAACCAGCAACTGAGCCAGAAAATCCAAATATTGTTTATGCACAATGGCAAAGAGGAAATTTAAATAGGCATGACAGAACAACTGGAGAGAATACAAATATTAAACCCCAACCTGAACTTGGAGAAAAAACAGAGAGATTTAACTGGGACGCACCAATCTTAGTTAGCCCTCACAATCCTAAAAAATTATATTTTGCCTCTCAAAGAGTTTGGAAATCAGATGATAGAGGCGATTCTTGGGAAACAATTTCTGAAGATCTTACGAATAATATTCCAAGACTATCAACGCCTTTTTACGAATCAAAACAAAAATGGAATAATGCCTGGGATGTACGTGCAATGTCAAACTATAGCACTATAACATCTCTATCTGAATCTCCAATTCAGGAAGGTCTCATTTATGCTGGCACAGATGATGGTATTATTCAAGTAACAGAAAATGGAGGAGAAACATGGCAAAAAATTAACTTTAAAAAAATGATTGGCCTACCAGAAACTGCATTTGTAAATGATATTAAAGCAGATCTATATAATAAAAATACTGTATATGCAGTATTTGACAATCATAAGTTTGGGGATTATACCCCTTATATTTATAAGAGTAAAAATAAAGGCTTTACATGGCAAAAGATGTCTAATAATCTACCGGAGAAAACAATTCTATGGAGAATAGTGCAAGATCACATAAATAGTAATTTATTTTTTTTAGGCACTGAATTTGGAGTATATTTCTCTAATAATGGGGGAAAAGAATGGATTAAACTTAATGGAGGAATGCCAAATATATCAGTTAGAGATATTGCAATACAAAAAAGAGAAAATGATCTTGTACTAGGGACTTTCGGAAGAGGAATCTATATTTTAGATGATTACTCAGCATTAAGAACATTTAACAATAGAGAGGATAAGCCTAAACTATTTTCACCTAGAAACAGCTATTGGTATAAACAAAAAAGAATATTAGGAGGAAGTAAAAAAGCATCCCAGGGTGACAATTATTTCATAGCAGAAAATCCTCCATTTGGGGTAGAATTCACATATTATCTTAACGAAGAAATTCTCTCACAAAAGAAAATTAGAGAAAAGAAAGAAAAAAAAGCTGAAGAAGAAAATGAAATAATTGAGATTCCGGATTGGAAAATTTTAGAGACTGAAGAAAAAGAAATTAATCCAGCAATATGGGTATTCATTTATTCTGAAAATAATATAATTAGAAAGGTTAAAGCAAAAAATAAAAAGGGATTTAGTAGAGTAAGCTGGAATCTTTCATCAGAATCAAAATCTTTAATTTCATCAGAAAATTTTAATAATGATGAATCGGGATACATGGTAAATCCAGGAAAATATTCCGCAAAACTTTTTAAACAAGTTGCAGGAGAATTTATTTCTATTTCAGAAAAAATAACTTTTAATGTAGAGCAATTAAATAAGAGTTCAATCAGAGGTAACCCGATTGCTATAACATCAGAATTTAACGATAAGATTTATAATTTAAGAGATAATGCAAATGATTTATCTAATAACATTAAAGATTTAAAAACTAAAATCAGTGTTATGCTAAAGGCATATGAAAGAGCTACATCACTTAATAAAAACTTACATATTTCTCTATTAAATAATAGAACTAAAATTTTAGACCTTCAAGAGAAGCTTGGGGGAAGTAAAGTACGTAAAGAAATTGGAGAAGAAAATGAATACCCATCTATGTGGTCATATCTATGGTCAGCAAGTAGTGGTTCAAACTCAACATATGGCCCAACAAAAACGCATAAAGAAAGTTTAGAAAGTGCCAATAAAATATTCTTTGAGCTTAAAAATAATTTCAAAAATATTGAAAAGGATATTAAACCACTTGAAGAGCAGTTAAATAAAATTGGAGCGCCAAAAATTAAAAAATAAATATGGATTTTTTTGAAGTTATAAAAAAACGAAGGTCGGTTAGGAAATTTACAAAAACTAAAGTCCCTGAGTCTATAATGAGAAAGTGTTTAAACGCCTCATTGCTAGCGGCTAATTCATCTAATTTACAGCCATGGGAATTCTACTGGATACGAAAGCCTATAAAAAAAGGTAAAATTGTAGAAGCTTGTTTTCATCAAAACGCAGCCAAGACAGCACAAGAGATAGTAGTTGCAGTATCGAGAATAGATACATGGAAAAGAAATCGTGATTTAATTATTGAAGATTATAAAAAAAGTAATAAGCTAATTCCTTTAGTAAAAAAGTATTACAATCAAATAATACCATTTGCATATTATCATGATAGATTTGGTGTTTTAGGACTAATAAAACGTATAATTTTTGTATTTATAAATATAGTAGGGTATTTTAAACCTATAATTAGAGGGCCAATCTATAAATATCAATTATTTGAAGCAGTTAGTAAAACAACAGCCTTGGCTTGCCAAAACTTTATGATGGCACTTGTTGCAGAAGGATTTGATTCTTGTCCAATGGAAGGGTTTGATGAAAAAAGAGTTAAAAAAATACTAAATTTAAATTGGCAATCACACGTAGTTATGATCTTTGGTGTAGGACAAGCTAAAAAAAATGGTGTATATGGAGATCGCTTTAGGATTGATAATAAATTAGTTATAAAAGAGGTTTAAAATATATCAATTAGTAATTCTCAACATAATTTTTAAAATTACTTAAGTACGCATAACTTTTTCGCTTAATCTTGTTAGACATAAAAAATGAAGAAACTTTAGTATAGGTGTTAAATTCATACTCATGACTTCTAAAAAAAATTGTTTTATTGTCACCCATTTTAATAAATCTATATGTAATTATATTTTTAACTGCACCAGAATTATAAATTAGAATTTTTTGATTTGGTAAATTGCTTAATATAACCTCTTCTGTTATAACAATTTTTCTAGAGACAGATTCGTTTGAATTAAAAATTGTAGTAATTTCAGCAATTGATCCAGTATTTCTTGATTTACCTTTTATAACATCATAACTAATAAACCCATCCATATAGTTCTTCATTAATGATGTGTTTTCGTGCAATTCAATTACATTTTCAATATTTGAATTGATAATAATATCCTCATGATATGACAAACTTCCTTGAAAGATAATTATATATGAAATCAATAAAATTGGAAATAATAATATTAGAAAAGGTATTTTATTAAAAACATCTCTGAATTTTACTAAAGAAATTAGCTTGTTAATCATCATCTTTATTGTCTCTCTATTTCAATTAACTATATATTAATATATTTTTATTTATTAAAAATTAACTTCTTCTCAACTGTCCCATCATTATACAAATAAAATAGAGTTCTATTACTAACTTCTGAAACCTCCTTTCCTAATATATTACTAATTCTAACTAATTTTCTAACTATATTATTTTTATCTTCAATTAATACTGGAGATTGGTATTGAAATTTATGAGTGTATAGCTGACTATTAAATTCAATCTCAAACTCCCAAACACCAAATGGACCATTCAAAGGAAGTAATTTTTGCCAATAATACCATGAAGCATTAAACGTTGACGAAGACAATTGAATCCAGGAGTCCCATACAATATTATTAGGAGAAATAATTCTATAGTGAGCTGAATCTCCTAACTCTCGATCAGAATAATATGCGGCAAAAAAAACTGTATCTCCAATAATAAAATCATTTGCCATATTTGGTTCTTCATTAATACCTGGACATCCATGAATAGGCTTTGAATCGTGAGTTAATAAAGCATTAAGAACTGGTTGTCTATAATTTTGCTGACTTGACCACCAGGAAATAGAATTTAAATTATTACATGAGCCTTGAAAAGGATCAATTAAATTCCAAGCACTATCATATATTTCTAAATGTAAATGAGGACCTGTGGAGTTACCAGAGCTAGCAACTTTACCCAATAACTCTCCCTTTGAAACAGACTGTCCTATTATTTTTGATGTTAAAGAATTCTTCTTTAAATGTCCATACCACGCAATTGAGCCATCATTATGCTGGATGTAGACTGCATTCCAAGTTCCCCCCATAGTGTTAGGACAATGATCATCATTGTGTCCGTCATGCTTATTAATGATTATTCCATCTTCAGCAGCAATAACATCCACATAATCATTGTCATAAAGATACCATGGAAAAGGCCATGTAAATATATCTGTTCCCTTATGGCCATCATACGATCTATTTAGACAACTATAGTCTAGTATTGAGGCTAGTGATGTATCCTGATCTACAAAGTTTGATATACCAAAATAGTTATTAAAGGATAATGAGGTATCTTTTCGCAGAGGCCAAATAAATGATATAGATTGATTTTTATTTAAAATTATCTTATCGCTAAGTAATTTTAAATTCTCTTTTATTTCATTAGAAATTATAATCCTATCTAGATTACTTAAGCATTTATCATTGTTATATAGATTATATTCCCCGCCACCACTATTAAAGTCTTGAGCAAAGATTATTAAAGGAAAGAAAAATAATATCAAAAACTAATTTTCTCATCATAAATATTAATGAGGTAATTTATCTCTAAACAAGCCATAGATAAAAGTTCCAAGAACTGAGCCTAAAATCATAATAAATACAGTTAAAAAACCATTGCCCAGTAAAACAAACATAGGCCCAGGACATGCACCTGTAACAGCCCAGCCAAGTCCAAAAATAGTTCCTCCTAAAAAATAGCGAATAAAACCAGAGGCTTTTGGTGGAAAATCAATATCAAATCCATCAATTGATTTAATGTTAAATCTTTTTATGATCTGTACATATAATACTCCCAATGCAATTGCTGAACCAATGATTCCGTACATATGAAAGGATTCAAACCTAAACATTTCATAAATCCTAAACCAGGAAATAATTTCTGCTTTTGTCATTATAATACCAAACAATATTCCAAGCAATAAAAATTTTAAAAATTTCATAATATTTTATTTTAAATTAAAAACCAATTTGATAAAATCATTGGTAAAATAAAGTGAGTCATCACTAAACCTCCAAAAAAGAAACCTACAACTGCAATTAAAGATGGTAATTGTAAATTACTAAGTCCTGAGATAGCGTGCCCTGAAGTACATCCTCCTGCATATCTTGTTCCAAAGCCAATAAGAATACCACCAAACAATAGAAAAAACCATCCTTTCCAAGTCTTTAGTACACTTAAACCAAATAATTCATCAGGCATATATGTACTGCCAGCATTTTCAATACCTAATAGTTTTAAATGTGCAATAGTATTAGGGTTTAAGTCTACGCTATAATCAATTATCATAAAATTATATGCAATATAACCGCCAATAATTGCACCTAAAACAACTACTAAATTCCATATTTGGGCTTTCCAATCAAATTTAAAAAAATCAGAAAACTTTTCCGCACCAAGTGCAGAACACATTGTTCGTAAATTTGATGACATCCCAAATGTTTTGCCAAATAAAATTAGAAACAACATAATTAAACTAATAATAGGGCCTGCTACATACCACGGCCAAGGATTATATATAAATTCCATTTCTTAAATTTTAATTTTTAACAAGTGACACAAATGTAAAAGCTTGTGTGGAACCTGCTGGTGTTTTATGTAAAGTGTTTAACCCCTGTTTTAATGAGAAATCTTTGCTAAAAAGTAAAGATAATTCATTAATCGAATATTTACAAATATCTAGAGAACAACAACGATCTGGACCGTTTTCAGAGAAGGTTCCTAATACTACAGTACTAGATTCTGCTATTCCTTTTAACAAATTATCATAATATCCTTTAATATCAATTGAGTTTTGCATAAAATGAAAAACTGCCCTATCATGCCAAAGAACATATTTTTTTTTTGGAGAAAAATTTTTAATATCAGACGTTATCCATTCAACTTGACCAGCCTTATCACCTAATCTAACTTGTGCCCTTTCTATAGCAACTTTTGAAATATCTAAAACTGTAAGATTTGTAAAGCCATCATCAATGAGATGATCAATTAAAAAACTTTCTCCCCCTCCAACATCTATAATTGCATCATCTTTACTAATGTTAGCTTTGTAAATAAAGTCTAAAGATGTTTGCGGAGATTTTTGATACCAGCTAACTTCTTCTATTTTTTTAGAAGAATATAAATTATCCCAATGATTTATAAAATCATACGCCATTAATTAGAAACAATTTTACCATCCCATCCTATAATTCCATTCATTAGATTATATGTTGTGAAACCTTTCATATTCATGTAATTACAAGCTTGAGCACTTCTATTACCGCTCCTACAATAAATAAAATAGGTCTTATCTTTGTCAAGATTCTCTAGTGAGCTTACAAACTCATGGCTAGCTAAAAAATTAATTTGAATAGCTTCCTCAATAATTCCTTCATCACACTCCTGAGGAGTCCTTACATCAAGAACAACATAATTATCTGATTGTGAAAGTAACTCATTCCAACGTTCATTTGATAAATTTTCCATTTCTTTTTTTTTAAAATTCAGATGGACATATATAGTCCGTTATTTTAATACTTGAGTCTTTGATTGAAGAAAAACCACCAACAATATCTATAATATTGTGAAATCCTTTAGATTTTAGAATAGAATTTGCAATAATTGATCTGTATCCCCCAGCACAATGCATATAAATATTATCATCTTTCTGTATTTCATGTTTATTCTCAGGTATTTCAAGAAGAGGTATATTGATAGCATTTATAATATGCTCTGAAAAAAACTCACTAGGCTTACGAACATCATATATTTTAACTTCTTTCTTATCAACTATTTCACTAAAATCTTGAGCTGAAATTGTAGAGATTTTTGCAATTTTTAAATTGGCTTCTATCCAAGAATCAAATCCTTCATCTAAATAACCAATTACATTATCAAAACCAACTCGAGCTAATCTAGTTATTGCCTCTTCAATTCGTTCTGGCTCAACTATTAATAAAATAGGTTTTGCAACATTCTTTAATAAACCTCCAACCCATGGAGCAAAACCTCCGTCAATTCCTATAAATATTGAATTTGGAATATGAGCTTTAGCAAAATCAATTTGACTCCTTAAATCAAGCATTACAGCATTTTCCGCAGTTGCTTTAGAGATGAAATCATTACAAGAAATAGCTTGTTTACCATTTTCTATAACAACACTTAAGTCTTGATAACCTTGTTGATTTAATTTAACATTAGATGGGAAATATGTCGGAGGCTCTGGAAGGTTATTAGTTAATTGCTTAATAAAATTATCTTTTGATAAGCTTCCGTTAAGAGCATAATTCATCTTTTTTTGATTACCAAGAGTATCAACAGTTTCTTTCATCATATTCTTGCCACATGCAGATCCTGCACCATGACCAGGGTAAACTAAAATATTGTCAGGCAATGGTTTAATTTTTAAATTCACAGAATCATATAAAATTCCTGCTAGTTCTTCTTTTGAAACACCCATATATCTTTGAGCTACATCAGGAATGCCAACATCACCCAAGAATAAGGTATCGCCTGTAAAAATACAATGCTCTTTTCCATTTTTGTCCTTTAAAAGAAATGATGTACTCTCCAGTGTATGACCAGGAGTATGTAAAACTGTAAGTGTTATTTCTCCTAAATTAAAAACTTGTTTATCCTTTGCAATTAAAGCCTCATAATCAGGGTCAGCTTTTGGACCATATACTATTTGAGCCTCTGTTAAATTAGCTAAACTTAAATGGCCACTAATAAAATCGGCATGAAAATGTGTCTCAAAGACATATTTTATCTTTGAATTAGATTCTTTTGCTAAGTCAATATATTGCTTAACATCTCTTAAAGGATCAATAACTGCAGCTTCACCGTTACTTTCTATATAGTAAGCTCCCTGAGCTAAACATTTAGTATATAATTGTTCTATTTTCACTTTTTAAAAATTTAAGTTCAAAAATAATATTTAAATTAATTCTTTTATAATTATAAAGACAGACATTGTAATTACAAAAACACCAAAGCCTCTCTTTAATTTTTTCTCGTTGATAAATTGATTTAAATATATGCCAATAAAAATCCCTATTACCGAAATAGCAGTAAAAGAAGTTAGTAGTAGCCAATCAATTTGTAATTGCCATAGATCTCCTGTAAATCCAATTAGAGATTTAATAGCAATGATCATTAAAGAAGTTGCAACTGCTTTTTTCATTGGTAATTTAGCAAAAAGGACTAAAGCAGGAATTATCAAGAAACCTCCACCTGCACCAACTAATCCTGTTAATATTCCAATAATTAATCCATCAATAGTTAAAAGTGGAATATTATATTTAATTTGTTGATTAGTATTTGTGTCTGTTCGCTCCTTTATCATAAAAAAGGCAGCTATAAACATTATAAAAGCAAAAAACAACATTATTGCTATATCCTTAGTTAATAGAAAGCTATTAATAGATATGATTTCCTCTGGAATTACAGGCAAAATAAACCTTCTTGATAAGAAAACACCAATGAATGCAGGAATTGCAAAAATCAAACCTGTTTTTACATCAACCATATTTTTCTGGAAATTTCTAATTGCTCCAACCATAGCGGTTAAACCTACAACAAAGAGCGAATAAGAAGTGGCAAGAACAGGAGAAACCCCTAAAATATACACAAATATTGGCACTGTTAAAATAGATCCTCCCCCGCCAATTAACCCAAGAACAAGACCAATTAAAAGAGCTCCAAAAAAACCAAATATTTCCATGATAGATTAATGAAAAACAAACTTAATAAAATAAGAAGTAATTAGCTGATTTCTAGACCTAAACTAAGCAACCATTTGTCAATCCTTTCAGGAGAAAGATCATATTGATTACCTTCATCTAGAGCTAAACCATAAAAAGTATTTTCATTCATTAATGCTTTTGATTTAACAAATTCATAAGATTCAGTAGACCAATGACCAATAACCTCTCCGCCATTTTTAAGAATTTCTTTAGCTAGAATACCAACACCATCAATAAAATATTCATCATAACCATATTGATCACCAAGACCAAAAATAGCTACTGTTTTATTAGTAAAATCAATCTTTTCAAATGTTGGAAAAAAATCTTCCCAATCACTTTGCAAATCACCATCATACCAAGTAGATATTCCTAAAATTAGTAAATCAAACTTCCTAAAATCTTCTACACTAGCTTCTGCAACATTTATTACTTCTAAATCGTAAGAAGTTAATTTACCCTCCATTGTCATTGTTGTATCTTCAGTATCACCTGAATCAGACCCCCAAATAATTCCAATTTTCATTTTTATTAAATTCTTTATTTTAAAAATTTCATGCAAAATTACATCTAATTTAGATTCAATCTATGATAGAGAGAGTTTTTTTTTAATTTTATCGAAAATTTTAAATATGAATTTAATTTTAAACTTTCAAATACTAATATCAGGCATAATTATTGGAATAATATTCTTTCAAACTGCTCTTGCCGCACCTATTGTTTTTAATAATTTGAATAAAAGCCAATCTAGAATTTATATTCGAAATATCTTTCCTAAAATATTCAAAACTAATATGTGTTTATCGTTAACACTGTTGATGGTGAACGTTATTTTTCTCACTAATGAAATCAGTATACTAATAGGCCTAATATCATTTGCTCTATCATTAATATGTTTGTTAATAATCCCTGCAACAAATAATGCAACTGATAATGGTAATACAAAAAAATTCAAATTACTACATTTAGCAAGTGTACTTATGACGATTATAGTATTAATAATAAATATAATTTGGATATTATTTTTATAATTTCAAATAATTTCTTTTTTTTGAATTCAAATCAATAAATAAAATTATGAAAACTATTAATATATTACCTATAGCATTTCTTCTCTGGGTTTCATGCTCCAGTCCTCAAAAAAATAATTTTGAAAGTAAAGTTTTATTAAATGCATCAACAGAAAATATACTTGGAGAACAAATTAATTTTCCAGACTCTAATGAAACAATTACTTCTGCTATTAGAGTACTTGCTCCTGGAGAATCAACTGGAATTCACATGCATGAATCCATTCCAGTAGTTTTTGTAATTGAAGGGGAATTAACAATTACTCATCAAACTGATTCTGGAATTGAAGAAAAAGTAATTAAGCAAGGAGAATCATTTATTGGCGCTAACAATAATTGGCATGAAACTATAAATACTTCTACAAATGATGCAGTAGCTCATGTTGTATTTATCGGAGCCAACAACCTAAAGAACACCGTAACACCGCCGCCGCCAATTGACTAAATTGCAAGTAAATTGATATAAGTTTAGCTTAATACAGGCTTTAGGATAATTTAAGTGTTTATACTTAGTAGTGACACAACTTATTTAGTTTTTATTTACATTGTGAATTTGATAATATCTATAGCTGTCTTCTACATAATAGTTCTTATAACTATTAAACAATTCAAATTATTAACTCTAAAAAGTGAAAAAGGAAAGTATATCTGCCCAAAATGTAATAAAACTCTTGAACGTATTGAAAGAGAAAGTATGGATAAAGCCCTAAATTATTTAACATTATTCTTATTCGAATGGAAGAGATATAGTTGTTTTTATTGCGGCTGGCAAGGTTCATCATCGTGGATGTATCGCTTTAAGAAATAAACGAAGCTTCTATTCCTTTTTTATAGCCTGACAATGCTCTTTCTCTAGCTAATTTATGATCTACTATATATGGCAAATAGTTCTCTTGATCAAAATTTGCGATCCATTTTTTTACATATTTAAAATCACTATCAAATTTCTTCTGTTGTGTAAAGGGGTTGAAAATTCTAAAATATGGAGCGGAATCACAGCCTGTTCCCGCTGCCCATTGCCAATTACCATTATTAGAAGCTAATTCATAATCTAAAAGCTTTAATGCAAAATACTTCTCACCCCATCTCCAATCTATTAAAAGATGTTTACACAAAAAACCAGCTGTAATCATTCTAACCCGATTATGCATGTAGCCTGTTTTATTTAGTTGCTGCATCCCAGCATCCACAATGGGGTAACCAGTCTCTCCATTACACCATTTTAAAAATTCATCTTTATTATTTCGCCATTTAATTCCATCATATTTGGATTTAAAATTGTTGTTAACTACTTTGGGGAAGTGAAATAATATCTGTGTAAAAAACTCCCTCCAGACAAGTTCAGATAAGAAAATACTATCATCTATGGAAAGATCTTTAATAATATCTCTAACGCTTACACTTCCAAAACGAAGATGTATACCCAAATAACTTGTTCCATCAGTTGATGGAAAATCTCTAGAATCCGCATACTTATTTAAGTTATTTAAATCATAATCTTTAATATTTATTTTAGATTGAATAAATCCAAAATTTTCTATTGGCAGAAAATTATTATGATATTTTAAAAGATTGTTAAAAGATATTTTAGAAGAAGAAATCGGTTTTATTGAATTAAATTTCTGAAGCCATTTATTTTTAAAAGGAGTATATACAGTATATGGATCACCGTTATCCTTTAATACTTCATGAGGTTCAAAAATCACGCTATCTTTAGATTGATTAAATTCTATAGAATTATTTTTAAGTAAATCAGAAATATAATTATCTCTTTTCTTAGCATAAGGCTCATAATCTCTATTACAGCAAACAGAATTAACATTATAATCAAGAATTAATTTTTCAAAAATATTTTTTGGATCTCCTTTAAGAATTAGTAAAGAAGAACTATTTTTTTTCAAAAAAAGATCAATTTTTTTTAGCTGAGAATAAATAAAGCTTATTCGAGCATCATTTTTCGGAAGTAAGTCAGTAATATTATTATCAAAAATAAATATTGGCAAAACATTTAGCTCTTTTGATAATACTAGATTTAATGCTGTATTATCTTCAACTCTTAAATCTCTTCTAAACCAAAATATATTTACTATCATTATAAGTACTTTTTCATTAGCTTAGGTAAATATACTAAATCGAATATGATAGCAATCACCGCCGAAATGATAGTAATAACACTAAGTTGACTAACAGATTTAAATTCTGAAAAAATTAATGGAATAAGACTAAATATAACTATGATAGTTGTCTTAATTACTGCCCGAGCTGTAATAGTAAGTGATTTATCTAATGCCTCATCTTTAGTCATCCCTCTTTTAACGTTAAATCTATATGAGCTTAGGATATGAATTGAGTCATCAACAATCAAACCAAAAACAATTGCAAAAATAAATGCATTAGAAAGACTAAAATAAAAATTGTTTAAGCATAAAATACCTATACAAACTAAAATTGGAAAAACATTTGGAATGAGTGCAATAAAAAAATATCTAAAATTAAAATTATTTATGATTATAAAAAGTAAACCTATTGTAAGAATAGCAATTATAAGGCCATAAAGTATTTCTTTAGTTAGTTTATTACTGACTTGATCAAATAAATATCCTGCTCCACCAACACTTAAAGGAACACCCAATGATATCGCCTTCTCTTTAATCATTGTAATTTTTTCAAAACTAACTTTTGAGCCAATATCTTTCATTCTAGCTCTAATTGTATAAACATCTTTAGTTAGACTTTTAAACGTTCTTTTATCAATCAATGAAGGGTTATCAACGAAACGACTAATAGAAAAATCTAAAACAAAACCATTAGAATCTAAGAAGTTTTCAAATTTTATAATCTTACTTATATCAACTTGCTCATCCATATTAATCTTAAATGTTAAGGGCTTAATACCTCCAAAATTTTCATTAAAGAAGTTCATTTCTTCAAATAATCTAGATTTTTTATTTACTTCATCTGTAATGTAATTGTCAACACTAATTTTATGCACACCATATCCAGCAAAGAGAATCATTACTATAAGAATTAATCTGAAATAAAATTTATTGCTAAAGTTTACTATTGAAAATATTAAGCCGTCTAGCTTCTTGTTTAATTTAGGATTACCTTTTAGAAGATGAAAATTTAAATCTACACTTATCGCATAACTTATTAAAATAATAAATAATGAGATCAAAATCCCAACAGTTGTAATTAGGCCAAACCTAGTAATAGGTAATACATCAGAAAAACAAAAGCTTAAAAAACCAATTGCAGTTGTAAAGGAAGTAAGAGCAACAGGAATCCCAACAATTTTAACTTTTTTTATAAAATAATCTTTTTTATTTTCAGTACTAATATTGTCCTCATTTAAAAGATGCATTAAATCAGAGACACAAACGATAAAAATTATTGCAGGCATTATAATCATCACCAGCTCAATACCTCCATAAATAAATTGAGACATAGAAATACTAATGACAACACTAAATATTACACTTATAAGAGTGAGCAGAACAAATTTTATATTTAGAGTGAAAAACCAAAGAATTAAACAACAAAATAGTGCACTAAAAATTGTTATAAATATTAGCTCAGAAATAACTTTTTCTTGCATATATATTTCTGAAGAAATTTGACCAGAAACAAATACATCATCTACTCCATCTAAAGCAAATGAATTTCTTATATTAGAAATAAAATATTTCCAATCCTTATCATTAAAACCATTTTTTATTTCTATTAAAAAAAATAATTTCTTAAAATCTTTAGATAGAAATTGGCTTGATTTATTTTTTATTTTTTTGACAGACTTTTCAAAAGTTAACTGACTCTCAAGATTAAGTAAATTAATGGTATGAAAGAAAAGTCCAGTAAAAAGCAATCTAGATTCATTAAAAACACTTTTTTCATTTTTGATTATTGAATCTTTTTTAATGATATTATAGACTGAGTCTATATCTACAAATTGATTAAAATTAATCTCATCATTGAATTCTACGCCAATTAAAAAAAGATTTTTATCATCGAAAGATTGAGATAATTCTATTTCAATATCATCAGCATATTTTAAAATCCTTTCGGTTTCAAAAAAGATTACAGGATTTGATATCAGGTATAATGAATAAGAGAATATTACTAATACAACAGCAAAAATGAAGTATTTAAATTTCCAAATGTAAGCTAACAATTTTGTTAAATCTTAAGAGTTGACATACCGCCATCAACATTCAATATTTGACCTGAAATCCAAGATGACTTATTAGAAATCAGAAAGTCAAGTGCATTTACAATATCCTCAGGAAGCCCAGTTCTTTTTAAAGGGTGTTTTTGATTCATCATCTCTTTTTGATCTTCTGTTCTAAAAAAACGTTTAGCTAATTTAGTCTCTACAAGAGATGGTGCAATACAATTGACCCTAACTTTAGGAGCCCATTCAGCTGCTAAACTTTTTGTAAGTCCCTCAATAGCAGATTTACTAACTGAAACTGAAGAATGAAAAGGCATTCCTAAGTTTGCAGCAACAGTACTAATAAAAACTAAAGATGATTTTTCTGACAACCTAGATTCATAAAATTTTAGAATTTTCAACAAACCAACAACATTTATCTCAAAATCTTCACGAAAGTTTTCAATTTTTAACCTCTTAAAAGGTTTTAAATTAATACTTCCGGGAAAGTATATTATTCCGTCAATATTATCTTCGTCAATGAATGAATTTTCGTCCTGAACATTAAAATCTTGAATATCACTAAAGTCTGGATTAGAACTTAATCTAATAATATTGTAATTAACATTGTGAGTATTATAAAACTCAATTGCTATGTCGCTGCTTGCCCCTACTAAAAGTATTTTCATTATAAATTTTTAAGTTACAAATAAAATGATTGTTTCAAGTTAAATTATTTGATAAAATTATTAATTTTCTCGACAAATATATAACTATATTGAATAATTACTATATAATAATGAGTAAAATTAGCTTAACAAAAAAAATATCATAAATTTGTAAAAATTTATAGATATGAAAAAATATCCTGATAATGTAGTTTTTAATTACGAAGAAGATTCCTTTGATGCATTTAAAAAAGACTACCCCACAACATCATCAGCACCAAACTTTGGGGCTAGCGTAATTGACAAAAATTTGCCTTATGAGTGCAAAAATTACTTTAAGAGTCAGATTGAAGAATTAAAGGATCAGTACAAGAAAATTCAAGAAGAATATAATTGGACAGAACTTATCTATAAATCAAAGTATAGTTTTAATCCAATAACAGGCGCTATTTATTTTCTATATGAAACAGCAGATGAAGAAAATTTTTTAAGTATAATTGAACCAGAAAATTGGAATCAAAAATATATTGGAAGCTTTATGTTAATGTCAAATGGAAGATGGACTAAACAATAATTAACTTACCCAATTATCCTCCAGGTTTTTTTCTGCCCCCTCAACCATTTTTGTAGTCTGAAATAAAGATATAAAATGATTATTATCTCTGTTAAGAAATATATATGGAGCCATGATAAATAGTAGCCAAATATCTTTACTCATATTATTTTCAGCAATCTCTTTAGTTATGTCATTAATTTTAACCTCTAAAAGTGAAGAAACAAATTTTTCATGCTCGGCTACATTACTTTTAACAGACCAGATATACCCAATCTTTTCAAGAGCCGGATACATAATATTTAAATAAAACTCAAACATTCCAAACTTTTTAAAACCTAAATAAATAGTACTATCAAATAAATCACGATCATAATTAAGTGCGGCTCTTAAAACTCTTGAAATATAAATTTGAGGATTGTTGTTTTCTTTGTCATTAAACTTATCATCAACAAGATCTTGTATTTCAACGTGAGATTTCTTGGAAATACTTGAAATTTTAATTTTTTCGCTTAAAAGAGCTTTAGTATTTATAGCACAAATCAAATCATCTTTTGAATAAACTCTAATGTTAGTATCTGTTCTTTCTGCAACTAAGAAATTATATCTTTCTTCCCAAGATCGCAACGTGATTTTATTGGTATCACTTATTTTTGATAATTGACTTATATTATAATTCATAGATTTTTTTTCAAATATCCCAAAAATATATAACAATTAACAGTAAAAATTATAAAATATGATTTTAAAGAATATCTTTGCATAATTTTAAATGAATTAAACTATATATAATGTCAGTTAAAACTAAAAGTTATAAAAGCGGACTATACTCTATAAAATCCAAACAAAAGGTAAATGAGCCTATTGAAGAGATATGGGATTTTTTCTGTAATCCAAAAAATTTAAACTTATTAACGCCAACAGATATGAAATTTAAAATCTTATCTGGAAGGTCTGAAGATTTTTATATTGGTAAAATAATCAGTTACAATGTTAATCCATTCAAATTTTTTAACATGAAATGGGTAACAGAAATATCATTTATAGAAAAAAACAAATACTTTATTGACGAACAAAGGTTTGGCCCCTACAACATGTGGCATCATGAGCACCATTTTAAAAAAAATGAAGATAACTCAACTACAATTATTGATAAAGTTATTTATAAAATGCCATTTGGAATATTTGGAAAAATCGCTCATTTTCTTTTTATAAAAAAAAGATTAATTCAAATCTTTCAATTTCGTCATGAAGCCATAGACAAACTATTTCCAAAAAATTAAAACTATATATAAAATGGGTAAATTTCAATCAAGTAAAGTTTTTGACGGGTTTTCAACTGTATTTCGTCAATGGAAAGCTGAAGATATTCATTGTCGCTTTCTACATGGCTACGCGGTATCATTTAAGATTTATTTTGAAGGAGAACTGGATTCAAGAAATTGGGTTTGGGATTTTGGAGGTTTAAAGCGTGCTCAAACAACAATAGATGGCCTACAACCAAAAGCATGGATGGATTATATGTTTGACCACACAGTGATTATAGCAGAGAATGATCCAGAGCTAAATTATTTTATAAAGATGGATAAATTAGGCTTAGCTCAAGTAAGAATTATTAAAGCTACAGGTGCTGAAAAATTTGCAGAATATATTTATAATAAAATAAATAGTTTTGTAATAACTGAAACGGATAATAGAGTTAGAGTAACCAAAGTTAAATTTATGGAACATGCTAAAAATGCCGCATATTACTGTGAATAATAAATTTAATTTATGAATTTAATTTTAATTTTAAGTCTAATTTTAAATATGTCAAATATAATAATTGAAGATAAAAAAGAAATTCACTTTGGAGGGGGTTGCTTCTGGTGTGTAGAGGCTGTATTTGAAGACCTTGTGGGAGTAATTCGTGTTGAAAGTGGTTTTTCTGGTGGGCAGATTAAAAACCCGTCATACGCAGAGGTTAGTAGGTCAAAAACTAATCATGCAGAAGTTTGCAAAATAATCTATAATCCAAGTGAAGTAAGCCTAGAAGTTTTACTGGAAGTTTTTTTCGTCTCTCATGACCCTACAACATTAAATAGACAAGGTAATGATGTAGGCGCTCATTACAGGTCAATCATCCTCTATAATAACGACACGGAAAAAAAAGTAATAAATAATTTTATTGCTAATATTAACACAGAATTATTTGATAGTAAAATTGTTACTGAAGTAAAAGAATTTAAAGTTTTTTATGATGCTGAAAAATACCACCAGAATTATTTCAAACAAAATCAAGAACAACCCTATTGTCAATTTGTAATCTCTCCAAAAGTAACAAAAGCCAGAAATAAGCTAACAAAATACTATAAAAAGTAATGCCTGAGGGACCAGAGGTCAGAATAGTTGCAGATTTTCTTCAAAAGGAATTAAGCAATCAAATTATAACTGATTTTAAATGCTTCTCCAAACCATATCAAATTAAATATGGAAAGCTAATTGATGAAATCAACAATTTTATCCCTTTTAATTTTTCTGAAATATTCTGTATAGGAAAAACTACTTTTATAAAAATTAATGATGATAAATATTTTTCATTTCATTTGGGAATGACAGGAAATTGGTCTAAAGTAAAAGAAAAACATAGTCATCTAAAACTAAATACTGATAAAAATAATATTATTTATTTTAATGATACTAGAAGGTTTGGGAATATCAAACTGCTAAATAATATTGATGTTAAAACTAAGTATTTTAAAGAAGGTGATTTTTTAAATTTCAACACTTCACCTGCAAAGTACTCAGAATATTTACTTAAAAATATAAATTCAAATATTGAGGTTTGCAAGGTTTTATTAAACCAAAAATATTTTTGTGGAGTAGGTAATTATCTAAAATCAGAAATTCTTTACCATGCTAAAATCCATCCTCATACAAAATGGAACTATTTAGTAAAAAAAGATATTTATAATTTATGTAAATACACTAAAAAAATCATACACCAAGCATATCAAAGCGGAGGAGCTGAGCTAAAGGATTTCAAAAATCCTGAAAATGATTCTAAGCTAATTTTAAATGCCTATGCTCAAACACAAGATTCTAAGGGAAATCCTATAATTAACGATATAACAAAAGATAATAGGAGAACATATTGGAGCCCAAAGAGACAGATTATCAAAAATTAAGGGAGAAATAAAATTGCTAAAGAAATCACTAACATTAAAAATGCTGGTAATGATTTCATCAACGGATCACTAATTTTAATGTGCATAAAAATTGCTCCAACCATTAATAAACACATAGTATAAAGACTATAATCAACTAGGCCTGTAATTATTTCATTTTCAGAAAATAAACTCAAAAGCAAAGTAGTTGCAGCAAGTATCTTTAACGCTCCAACGACATACAACATAAAAGAGGGAAGATTATAACTTGTAAATTCTTCTGTCATACTATTAGCTTGACCACCTCTATATGGCGTTGACTTTTTAAAACGAAAAACCCAAACATTTATAATTACTAAAAAAAGAGTGATTTTTAAAACTAAAATTAAAAGTGTCATATTTGATTTTTTTATTCAAAAATAAACTTCTTTACTGCTTTTCCTTCGCTATTTATAAAAAACTTTAAACCTTTTGATTTAGAATCAGTAATTCTACCAAAAAAATCTAAATATTTATTTTTTTTTTGGCTAGTATTATTATTTTCTTCAATACTAGAGATTGTTATTGTAATTTCTTCTTCTAAAACATCCATTAGACACCAGTCATTTGTATACACAATAAGTTTTATATTATAAATTCCAGAGTTAAGATAATGATGAGAAGGGTTTTCCAAAGAAGAGAAATTACCATCACCAAAATCCCAAATACAATTTTCAAAATTTGAAGATGAATTTATAAAACTAATGGAATCGCCATTATCAACATAAGAAAAATTTGCATTAAAGATATTCCAGGATGAAATACTATCAAGAACTGTTGACGAAGCTATTTGTTGTAAAAAAAGAGCATCACTAGAGCTAATTGCATTTGGAATATACAATGCACCTATTGAGGGTTTTTTAAAAATAGATGAATAAAAAACACAAGCAGCTAAGTAAGATCCGTGAACACTTGGATGGCTATTATCATTATTATAAAGTTCAATGGTACTGTCAAATGCTATACAATTCTTAAAAGCAATACCAACTGGAGAAATAGTAGCATTATTACTAAAACCCATTGAAACATAACTATGCCTTAGTCTTTCTTGCATTCCTAAGTATGTACATACAGGTGGGTAATTAACACAATTTGTTTGATCACCATTTTTTCTCCCCCAAGTCATATAAAACAAGGGCTCAGAACAATTATAATTTTGATAAATAAGATCCACTAATTGCTCAGCATATGGAAAAACAGCTGTAGAAACATATGCTGGGCTTAGAGAGGGACGCTGACTTTGATCTTGTAAAACCACATAATCCCAGTTTTGTTGATTAATCTTATCAATTGTTAGCTGATCTTGAGAATGAGCATATAAAGAATATCCTCCCGGGGTGTATTGATCAAAAAAAATGGAGTCTCCAAGTGAAGTTGAAATTTTTGACAACATATCAGGTAAATCATTATAATAAATATAACTGTTACCAATGAATAAAACATCATAAGTTTGAGCTGAAGATAAATTATAAATTAATAGTAGAAAAATAATTATTTTTCGCATTACCTAGATTTTAAGCTGTAAAACTAACTCAGAAATTATCACTGAAGAGCTGTCATCATTTTTAAGTTGGGAAAATGAAGTCATTAATTTAAAATTATCTTTAACAAAATACTTTGATAAAGACAGAGATAACATTGAATTGTCTTTAACTATAGAAAATGAGTTAGTAGCATACTCTGGAATAATATCAGTATATCTAAAATCAATTGAGACCCCACTCTCAAATACATAACCAACACTAGAATTAAAGCCACTACCCAATGATAGATATTCACTTATTTCTTGTGGAACAAGTAAATTTAATGCAAGAGGGTCTGAATAAATTTGGTTAAGTGAACTTGCGCTTGTAACAACATATTCCGCTAAAAATGAAGCTCCCCTGAATTTACAAAGAAAGTCAACATAAAGCTGACTATAGTCTGGCATCTGCGGATTATTAATGACATTCCAAAGATAAAAATCGCCATGACCTTCTCCCACAGAATTAGATGCTCCATCATTATATGAGAGAGATAAGCCTAAAACAAATTTTAAATCATCTTCAAACATAACATCAGATATCTTATTCTCATTACCTTCTTTAAAAAATCCAAATGGAAATAAATCAACTCTTGCCGAATATTTAAAACCACCAAGATCAACATCTCGACTATCAGAGCCAAAAGAGCTTCTTCCGTCTCCAGAGGTAAGAGAAAAGCTTGGGACCACACCAAAATTATTAATGCTATGTCTAAAATCTAGAAACAATCCGAACTCTCTTCCAGTTAAACTATAAGTACTACTTAACAAACTTCTTTCGGTAAACTGGAGCATATCCTCCATAATTAACATTTCTCTATTATTTGATTTAGATAATTTTTGACCAAAAGTTATTTTAATAGCACGATTGAAATCATAAGCTATCCATGCATCTAACAATGGAGTTGAAAGACTAAAATCTGAAAGAACTAAAAAAGAAACTTTTTCTTCTTTAGCATAACCAGAAAAACTAAAAAATGTTCTTTTAGAATTAAAAAAATATTCAACATTATTGTCTGTCATTAAATTTGAAGGATATGCATTTGCTTCAAAAGAAAAAGAAGGTTGTATCATTCCACTTAATTTGAAGAAATAATTGTCATTAGAAGAGAAGTTCACTCCATTGCCAAGCTCAAAATCTTTAGTATAATCACTAATTATTTCCTGAGCATAGCTATAGAAAGATGTGAAAATGAAGCTTATTATTAATATTTTTTTCATAGTGTTAGTGTTATTTTTTTAACAATCTAAAATAAGGTAATTCTAAATTTTTATTAGTTTTTATAATGTTATATGAGACAAAACTATTTGGAGCTTCTGGCTCAAGAACCTCTATAGCTAGATTTGAATTCTTTTGATCCATCTTTAAAATATACCAAAACTTATCAATATCTAAATCAGTCTTTTTAGTTTTTGCTTTAACCTTTTGCATAAACACTCCTTCATATTTCATAGAAGACCTTTCATAAGAATCAACTATGTATTTCTCTACATTAACAGTTTGAGATTTAGCCACAGATGTAAGTTCTAGCCCAAGTATTTTCAGCTTTTTAATTAATAGCTTATTGTCATTATGAAAAAGATAAGCATGAGGTCTTTCTCTTGTCAAATCTGCCTTAGCATTAAATTTATCATGCAAAATAACATCAAGAACTATCTTCTCAGAAGAACCTAAATCTAAACACTCAATCTTACTATTTAATATTGCTGGAGTACTCTTTAAAACAGCAGCATTTTTAGTTTGTTTGGAATCACTTAAAACTTTCTTAACATTTTGAACATTATTATATGCTGTCTCTAAATATGATAATGCAACCAAAAAAGTACTATTCACTCTTCTTTGAAATGAGGTTTTACCAATACCAACACCCCTTACTTCAATTAATGATGAAACTGAATTTGATAAAGCATAAGCAGTACAACTGGAACGCGCACTATTTGATCCTTGATGAAAATGAATACTACCATGATTATTTCTACTCACAATGTAATCGTGATACCTCAAGTTATTTGATTCTAATTTTTCTCTAGCATTTGCAACAAAAACATCATTAGTATAGTTTCTTAATAATTTTGGAACATTTAGATTTCCTGTGTATAAAATCATTACATCATAAATATTAGATATTCCAAAATCTCCAATTTTGGTAAAATCCTTTCTAAAAGGAGTGTACTCATGAAAATCTACAGTCACTTCAGCACCATATTTACTAAAAGCATTTTTTAATGAATTACTTTCTGGTATCATTAGTTTAGTATGATCTCTATTTAAATCAAGCCCATTTGCTGCATATCTATTGTTTTTTTCATAGCCATCTATATTTACCATTGGAACAATTATCAATTCTACACGATCAAATAAATATGAATATTTGTCATTTGATAACAACTGCTGCATTAAATAAAGAATACCTTCAGTGCTAGCTGGCTCATTACCATGCATTCCAGCCTGAAACCATACCTTTAATTTATCATTTGATGAATTGTTACTTATTTTAACCATTGGAATAGATTTTCCTTTCTGACTCTCTCCGATAAAAGAAAGAGAAACATCATTTCTATCTTTCATTAAATCATTAATAAAACTTATCATCATACTATAGCTAGTGAAACCCTTCTTTTTACTAAAAGCTGGAGTATTAATTTCAAGATTTGGATTGGGAAAGAACTCCTTAGTAATCTTTTTAGATTGAGGATTTAATTGACTAAAGCAAAGATTTGGAAGAAGAAATAATATTAAAATTAATATTCTCATTTCTTAAAAATTAATAGAAGTGATTAATCTAATAATAATTTCATTACCCATAAGTTCAATATTTCTATAAGGCTCTGAAGGGATACCTGTTTGCTGGCTATATATAGAACCCTCTGACACCTCAACATATGTTATGGAAGCTTGGATTTTAAAGCCATAATTTCGGGTAAAATACTTAGAAAGACCAAAAGTGTAATAATTTGGACGATTATAAAATATTCCGTTATTTAAAAAAGAAAACTCATCACTTTCAAGATGTGTAAAACGTACATCAGCAGAATAAAGATTCTTAAAAATATAGCCTGCTTGTAGATTAAAACCACTTCCTAACATCAATCTGTGAACGTAAATAATCTTTTGGATCTAAATTTCTAAAATTATCTGATAATATCTTTAGGCTTATCACCGTATCTATCATTTCTATGAGTAATATCATTATCTAAATAAACATTAGTTTTTATATATTCAGCCAATAAAGAAAAACCTCTATACTTAAGAAGTAAATCAGCTCCATATTTTAGAAAATCAGGCAACCTATAGTTAGTATCAGCAAGATTAATATTATAATATAAAAAATCATTACCAACCCTTCCCCTTCTGCTACTCATTGATTGATTAAAGCTATAATTGATCTCCTAAAACTAATTTCAAGAGAATTCTCTCTTACTATATCTACCTGTCTAAATTGTCCTTTATTTGTGAAAAAACCAAAAGGAAGATAGTCTATTCTACCTCCATACTTTAACCCTCCAATATCTTTTGTAAAATTATTCATTCCATCACCAGATGTAATTTCTAAATAGTTTCTAAAATAACTACCGTTTGACAAGCGTATATCTCTTTGAAGAAAAAGTCCAAAATCTCTTATGCTAGCAAAGACTGATGTCAGTCTACTTCTTTCGACAAGCTGCAAAGAATTTGAATTCATTGTTAATTCACGATTATCTGATCGCTGTGACCTTTGACCAAAAGACAATTTTGTTCTTTTATTAAAATTATAAGTAATAAATGCATCATATAACAAAGAACTTGAAGCCGATCCGTCTTCAGAAATACCACTAAAATCAAACTGAATTCTATAATCAACTTTTTTTTGAGGAGAAGAACCTGACATCCTAAGTCTAATCCTTCTCATTCGATATCTTGAATCTTGATAAATTTGATCAAGTGAGTCGTTGTTAATGATGCGATACTCAACAAAAGGCTGAACAAAACCACTTAAGACAAATTCATAATTATTTTCTGAAACAAAATTTACTCCTTCACCAAAACTATAGCTATAAATTTCTTGTGATTTCATTTCTTTATTAAGAAAAAGAAAACAAAGGAATAATAATAAATAAGAAATTCGTTTCATTAAAATATTTTTAAAAACTATCATTAACTTTTAAATCGTAATTCTCCATCATTAAAACACCATGCGCTAATACATCCATTAGTTTTAAATCAGAATCAAAAACACAAAAATCTGCGTCCGCACCAACCTTTATAATTCCTTTGTTGGATAATCCTAAATTATTTGCTGGATTTTTCGTGATAATTTTAAAAGCATCTTCAATGGAAACTCCTCCTTTTTTAATCAAGGATATTACTTCTTCTAAATTTTTATCGACAGGAGCTTTTCTAAAACCTATTAGTTTCCCTTTATCATCTAACTTTTCAAGCCCTGCATTCCCGTCGCTACTAAAAGTAATTTTAGAAATATCAACACCTCTTTCAAGAGCATATAAAACAGACTTGTAGGGATCAGTATATTTTGATGCTCCAGTAGTAATATCAATCATACCACCTAATTTGGCAAATTTAATTGCTTGTTCAAATAAATCCTTAGTTCTTCCCACATGAGTTGGAGAAATATGTTCAATAGGAAACTCATAATTTTCTACTAAATCAAATAAAATATCCATTTTGTCTGTTAATGCGCCTAAGTGGATATGTAAAATACCTTTTTTAGAAGCTAACATTCCACCTACCCTAATATCTTTTAATAGTCTAACTAATTCTAATGGTGTAGGATAAGATGATCTTATGTCTGCAAGAGCAATTTTACAACCAAGAACATTATCAATAAACATCATATCATCTTTAACAGATTCAGTTAAGTGAATAGGATCTAATCCATAATAACCTGTGTACATATACGCACTTATCCCTTCATTAATTAACGATTTCGTCTTAGCATTGAGCGTTTTAATTGACCTTGAAGAACCATCTGTTCCAAGTAAGCCAACTACAGTCGTTGTACCGCAAGAAATTAAGTCAGTCATTTTAATCTCTGGGGTCATAGAATGAAAACCATTTTTCCCGCCTGCACCAATAATATGAACATGCTGATCAATAATTCCTGGAGTAACTATCTTTTCTTGTGCATCCCAAATTTGGGAAAATAATTTATTTTTTTCAATATTATTTTCAATCGCTTGTATACTACCATTTGCAATTAAAAGATCTTTAATACCTAAACTTTCTGGTGCGTAAACATTTGCATTTTTAATTAATAACATATATATATTTTAAATGAAATGATATAAAATCATTACTATCAAACCAACTAACAGGGGAATAATATTTCTTCTAACAACTTGAATAGGAGAAACTTTAGCAATCTCTGATGTAGCAATTAACACTCCTGAAACTGGAGAAACTGTTCTTCCCATTGATGCAGCTAAATTCATTGGAAGTATAAATTCTAAGGCTTGTACATCAAATTTCTGAGCAATTTCTGGTGCTAAAGGACCAAAAGAAAAAAA
This sequence comes from uncultured Flavobacteriales bacterium, assembly GCA_949372805.1. Classification (GTDB taxonomy): domain Bacteria; phylum Bacteroidota; class Bacteroidia; order Flavobacteriales; family BACL11; genus CAJIYG01. Next base: position 66,403 of record CASIBH010000007.1, read on the forward strand.
TGCTGCATTACCACTTCCCATTATCATTGCAGATAAAAATATTAAAATTGTCATTACTACTCCTATTCCAAGAGCAACAAAGCCCAAACTCTCAGATAGAAAAAGTAGAGCATTTATAAAATTAAGGCTAAGTAAACCAGAGGCAAAAATATCTGCAACTATTATTAATGTAACAACAGATTTAAAAATATCACCCATTCCTAACCAGAATGTATTTAATGATTCCAAAACCAATTTAATATTTCTTTTATTAAAAAACTCAAATATAAGAGCAATAAAAAGACTAATAAACATAGCGGATGAAGTGTCTAAAACTAATGAAGAACCCATTATTTTAGAAAAATAAATTAATAGAAATAGTGGAAGAACTGGTATTAAAGCATATATTTTTGGAGCAGTTTTTTCTAAACTATTATCAGATAAATTGATTTTTTCTTCATCTCTTTCCTTATCAAAATATTTATTTGTAAAATAATAAACCAACATAAAAACTATAGTTATGGGCAAAGCCAGTTGTACTTGATGAGAAAAATATTCAATAATCTGATCTGAAGATCCATAAGCAAACTCAGCTGCCTTGTTTGACATTGCAGATGCTGGACCCATTCCTAATGCTGTACAAGCAGTAATCACTGAAACAGCAGAAAGTCTACTAACACCTAGATTTATTAAGATTGGAAAAACTGAAGCCATCAATAATAAACCAAGTCCAGCTGCTGAAGGTATACAAATAAAAAGTAATTGACCAATGGGGATAACTAAAACAGCTGCTATATTTGGATATTTTTTGAAAAAATTAAGAGGTTTAGATACTAATCTAACTAAAGAATATGATGCTCCTATTTTATTTATATAAGAAACAAATCCTCCAATTGTCATAATTAAAATACAAACTTTTGCATGCTTAATCTGAAATAAAAAAACTATGTATTTAAAAAAATCTAGTAAATTACTAATTGTATTTACTGACCCATCTGTTGATTTAAATCCAACTTTCATTTTTTTCTGTAAATTTTCTAGCTGAAGCAATGAATCTATATCATATCCCAAAAGCCATGATATTATCATCATAGCAAATCCAGAAAACAATAAAACAGCATGTGCATTATATCTTTTCAGCAGTAAAATTATAACTAAGATTATAAATACAAATGCAATTATTGGTCCAGTAAAATCCACGTTTTATTTTTAAAATGAAGTCCCATCAACTTTTGTTCCGGGAGAAAAAAATCCATTAGAAAGAGAATTATGTTGTACAAAATCTCCACAAATATCTGGTATTCTAGTATAAGATTCATCAGGATTGTTAGATAGAGCTTCAATATCAAAAACTATTAATGTATTACCAATTTCATCTTTAATAGTTAATGTATCACTAGAATTATTTAAGTTCAAGACTGCGGCTGAAGCTACATGAACAATAGTATTTTGCCATAAATTCATTGGAGGATTTCCTCCTCCAAAAAGAACATAAGCAGAGTTTGCACTAAGAACAGTTCCTGCAGGAACAACATGATTTGGCATTCCTTGTGTTAAATTTGTTTCGTCATAAAATTCATAGCCGCTTATATCAAGACTTTGGTTTGAAACATTTACAAGTTCGATAAATTCATCTTCATTTGCATCTCTAACTCCATCTTGGTTAGCATCTCCATTCATCCCAGAAGGGGGGTCATATAAAACCTCATTTAAAACTAAACTAAAATACTTACAACAACCATCATCTGAGTTTGCTTGAACATTATAATTAACTGCTGTTGCATCAGTACATCCTAAAATAGTAGTTCCACCATTATTATTGTTGTTATTATTAGTTACAGGCTCAACATCCTCGGTTTTACAACCAAAGCATAATATGGTTATTAATATTAAGGATAAGAAATTATTGATTTTCATTTGTTTATTTTTTAATAAATGTTGTTTTAATATTCTTTGCACTTAAAAAATATACTCCATTACTTAATCTAGTGATCTCTATCATATTGTCAAAAACAGTAACATTTGTAATTTCTTTTCCAATAGAATCAAAAATTTTTACATTCTTAATATTATTATCAAAGAAAAGAAAATCGCTACTAGGGTTAGGATATACTTTAGTATCATTAAAAATTAAAAAATTATTTATAGAAGATTGTAAAGCACATGAAGGATAAGGACATGAAGAAGTTTGAGTAGTTATTGAACCTACCGTACATCCTACCCCACCAAAGATCCAGTTTTCTCCTGAAAAAGAAACTGACCCTGAGGGATCTTTATATGCCCATGAGTCTAAATATTCCCAAGAAGTTCCTGTTCCATCAACATTAACATCTCCAAAGGTTTCAATAATATTACCATTAAAAAATAATTCAACAGCATCATTTCCATTTTGAGAAATTGCATTTGATGCTGGTAAAACAACATCAAAATAACTAAAACAATTATCAAAATAATTAGACATAGCTGTACTATCTCTAGCTAGTAATACGTGATCACCAATAGATAATGAAATAGCAGGAAACGTATATTCCTGCCCATCCCCACCATTTGCATTATTTGCAACTCCAATTCCATAAGAGCTTAAATCACTGATATTAGTATTAGCAACTAAGTGAATAGCTTTACCAGTATATCCAGCAGAAACTAAATCAAAATCTATAACTCCTTTAAGAGATATATCATTTTGACCAAAAATTAAATATGGCGATACTAATATTATAATTATTAAATATATTTTTTGCATTTTTTGTTTAGTTTAAAATTATTTTTTTGTTTACAATTCCATCATTTGTAACAATTTCAATAAAATAAATTCCTTTTGAGCTATCTGCTAAATCAATTTGCTTAGTATACTCACCAATAAATTGATTTGCTTTTTCTTCATACACTAACTCTCCCATTATGTTGATTACTCTAATACTTAAGTCTTGTATTTTCTCTGATACAAATCTTATGTTAAAGATATCTCTTGATGGGTTAGGGTAAACATCTAAGTTATTGATCTGACTTGTAGACTCCATTCTGATTAAAGTTCCAGGTTGTGTCCATAGTACAGGCGTCGTCCATGTAGATCTATAAGATGTAACGTTTGAATCACAGAATGTTCTACCTTGAGCCCTATATGACTGTCCAGGTGTTAGCCCAAACTTATTAACAGTTAGTGTAGGGTAGTAAATACCGAATCCACCAGCTGTTCCCCAAGTTGCACCTACAGTATCTACTCTTAATGCAATTCTTGCGAAAACATAAGCTCCTGTAGTATCCCAAGTGAATGTAGCTTTAGCTTGATTCCCATTAAATGTTTGTACACCTAAGTTAGTCATTGGAGGACAATCTGCTCCAGTAGTAAAGCTTGCAGGTGAAGAATATCCTGATTCCGTTCCACCACAGTAGAAAGCTTTCATCTTAAACTGATAAGTAGTTGCAGCGGTTAAGAACTGTAATCTCTTCTCAGTAGTATTAAGACCAAAGTTACATAGACCATTACCAACACCAGCTGACTTAGTCACCCAACTTCCATAAGTACCATCTAAGTTATCGACCCTATATCTTATAAAGTATTTAAATACCATACATGCACTATCATTCATATTATCCCATGAAACTGAAGCTTTAGTATCAGTTGTCCAATTCACAAACAATCCAGAGGGAACAGGGCTTGAACAATTCATGTATAAACATGAGCCATCATCAATAGTAGCATTTGGATCATAGTTAGAAGCATTAGGATCTGTACAACCTGAATAGACACAAGAACCATCATCCGTGTTTGCTCCAGGATAGTAGTTTAATGCTAATGAATCCGTACAACCATAGATAAATGGAATACATGATCCATCATCACAAGTGGCAAGTGAATCATAATTTAATGAATTAACATCCATACACCCATCAATACAACAAGAGCCATCATCTATTGTTGCTAAAGAATCATAATTAGATGCCAAAGTATCTGTACATCCATATACAAAATTACAAGGAGTGATATGAGAACCTAAATAAGTCCATGTATTTTGTGAATATACAGTCCATTGTGAATTTAATGAATCAGTTCCAGCAGAATTTGTCCAACTAGTATCACCAGCTGTAACATCACATTTTCTTACTAAAGTATGATCCTTAGTGGCATTTGTAACACCAGCAACATCCCATCCTGAACCTGGATCTCCGTTCCAATCCCCTAACCAATCTAAAATTTGATATGATATTTGATCTCCGTAAACAAGTCCAAAACCATCATCTCCATTGCTTAAATAACCATGTGTTTCGTCAGCTTGAGCTAAAATTATTGGATCTGAAGATGGGTGAGCTACTACATAAACATCATTTGGTAAAATTATAGCTCCTGCATCAAATTCATTCCAATATTCGTAGTCTCCAATTGTACTTGGTGCATTAGAAACATTAGGATAAGCATAAAATGACAAGTCAATAGTATCTGTTGTAGTATTGTAAATCTCAAAATATTTATTATTTGAAGAACCTTCTGCATATTCTGAAAAGAATAAATTAGCCATTGGTTGTGATGTATAATTACATGATCCGTCGTCAACAGTTGCTAATGGATTGTAATTTAAAGCTGTAGAATCAGTACATCCATATATAGGATACAAACACGATCCATCATCTAATGTTGCTAGAGAATCATAATTTAATGCCGTTGAATCTGTACATCCTGTAATTCCTGTATTGTTACATGGATTAATGTGATATCCTAAATAAGTCCAAGTATTTTGGGGATATACAGTCCACTGTGAATTTAATGAATCTGTTCCAGCAGAATTTGTCCAGCTAGTATCACCAGTATTAACATCACATTTTCTTACTAAAGTATGGTCCTTAGTAGCATCCGTGATACCAGCAACATCCCATCCATTGCCTGGATCTCCATTCCAATCTCCTAGCCAATCAATAACTTGATAAGTTGTTTGATCACCAAAAACGAGTCCAAAACCATCATCTCCATTACTTAAATAGGTGAATGTTTCATCTGCTTGAGCTAAAATTATTGGATCTGAAGATGGGTGAGCTACTACATAAACATCATTTGGTAAAATTACAGCTCCACTTGCAAATTCATTCCAGTATTCATAATCTCCAGGATTGTTTGGTGCATTTCCAACATTAGGATATGCGTATAATGACAAGTCAACTGTATCTGCTGTAGGGTTATAAACTTCAAAATATTTATTATTCGAAGATCCTTCAGCATACTCTGAAAAGAATATTGGAGATGCCGTGTAAGTACATGAACCATCATCAGTTGTTGCCAATGGATCATAATTGGTAGCAGAAGAATCAGTACATCCTGTATTTGTTTGTGGAGGACATAAAGGATAAGGACATGATGAATTATAAGTTGTAGTTGAATTATCACTGCAGTTAACTCCACCAAAAATCCAGTTATTTCCAGAAAAAGATACTGAACCACTATTATCTTTATAAGCCCATGAATCTAAATAATCCCAAGGAGTTCCAGTTCCATCTAAATTTATATCACCGAATGTTTCCACAACAACACTTGAATATGTAAAATTATTTTGAACAGAAAGTGAAGCAACCATACCATTTTGAGCATGACTTCCAACAGAACAATCATATGTATAAGACCCAGGTAATGTAAAAACATGAGAATATAAAAATGAACCACTTGTCGGGGAAGAAATAAAACTCTCGGGATTTCCATAAGAAAGTCCAGTTATAGAAGAATTAATAAAATTTACGTTATGATATCCTCCAGCATTTAACCAAGTAACTGTATCTCCAATATTGATATTAAAATTTGAAGGGGAATAATAATAATTTCCAGAATTTACTGTGTAAGACATAGGTGAAGGAGATACACTTAAAATTTTATAAAGTTCAATTGCATCATCTCCATTTTGTGCAATTTCATTATTTGCTTGCAAAATATAATCAAACTCACTGTAGCATTCATCAAAATATAAAGACATTGCAATAGAGTCTCTACATAACAAAATATCTTCACCTGGATTTACTGATATTGCAGGAAAAATATATTCAATACTGTCAGTACCTCCCCCATTATTTGCAACGCCAATTCCATAAACACTCAAATCAGCAATAGAATCTGTAGCAACTAAATGAATTGCTTTACCAGCAGATCCTCCTTGCGGAACAGTAAAGTCCATTATTCCTTGAAGTGATAAATTAACCGCAAAATAAAAACATGAACCATCATCTGTGGTTGCTAACGAATTATAATTTGTAGCAGAAGAATCAGTACATCCTGAAACTGGATATAGACATGAACCATCATCTAAAATAGCAGAAGAGTCATAATTTAGAGCAGTTGAATCTGTACATCCTAATTGATATAGGCAAGATCCGTCATCAGTTGTTGCGAGAGGATCATAATTTAAAGCAGTTGAATCTGTACAACCAGTGTTTAAAGGAGGAGGACATAATGGGTAAGGACATGAGGAACTGAAAGTTGTAGTTGAATTATCACTACAGTTAACTCCACCAAATATCCAGTTTCCACCAGAAAAAGTAACTAATCCTGAGGTATCTTTATACGCCCAAGAATCTAAATATTCCCATGGCTCACCAGAACCATCAACATTAACATCTCCAAAAGTTTCTACTAAAACACTGTCCATAAATAATTCTATAGCATCATCCCCATTTTGAGAAATTGATGAAGATGCAACTAAGACATGCTCAAATTCAATCCAACAAGCATCAAAATATATTTCAACAGCTGCGGGTGTTCTAGCTAAAAGCAAATCTTCTCCAGGAAGTAATGATATTGAAGGAAATACGTATTCAATTCCATCAGTACCACCTCCATTATTTGCAACTCCAATAGAATAAATACTTAAATCAGCAATAGAATCTAAAGCAACTAAATGAATTGCTTTACCATCATTACCTCCTGAGGGTACGCTTAAATCTAAAACCCCTTGTAAAGAAAGTACAGAAGGATATGTACACGAACTATCTTCAATAGATGCTTGAGGGTCAAAATTTAAAGCCAAAGGATCAGTACAACCTGAATAAATACAAGACCCATCATCATAGTTTGCATTAGGATTAAAATTATATGCTAATGGATCAGTACAACCACTAACAAGGTTAACCGAAATGACTCCATTCCATGCATAAGTACATCCATTACAATCAGTTATCACACAACTAATATTTCCAGCAGAAAGTCCAGAAACATCTTCAGTTGTATCTCCTGTTGACCATAAAAAAGAATATAAATTAGCTCCAGTACAAGGCGTTCCTCCAGAAACAGTTAAATCTACTGAGCCATCATTACTTAATGATGATGATGCATCTACAATTATTTCCGAAACTGATATTGTTGGAGGATCAGAGACAGTCAATGTTATAGTATCAGAACATCCATAAGTGTTTCCTGTAACAATACAAGAATATGTGCCAGCAGAAAGACCTAAAGCTGTATCATTTGTTTGCCCATCTGACCAAAGGTAAGAATACGTATCACTATAAAGGGAGTCGTTTGTTGCAAATACAGATGCAACTCCATCACTAAATTGCGGACATGTTGGATTAGTCGTTGATGATGAAACATTAAAATATGAGCATGTATAAACATTAAAAATACTAATATCATCAATTTGCACTAAGTCTGTTAAACTTCTACATGAAGCCTCAAATGAAATACTAACATTTGATTGACCAGCATAGCTAGATAAATCATATACAATAGTAGTTGGAGAGGAGATTACGCCAACGTTACCAGATAAAGTATTAGAGTTTGAATAAGATCTAGTAAAGGCAGTATTTCCATTAATATCTGCAACAACAGTATCATTTACTTTCATTCGCATCCAGCTATATGGATAAGTTGAAGAGGGACCACTCAGATCAATAAGAGCGTTTAAATTTATAGTACTTGAAGAATTAGAAAAATCTAGGCATATAATAGATTCAGAAAGGTGCGTAGAATAAGAGAATGCATCAGACTCTGAATAAGGAGAATTCCAATTACTCCAATTTGAATAGCCTCCACTAGATTGTAGACTAACTGATCCAGATAAAGGGCTAGTAGAAGATAATGAAATGGAAGCCTGGGAGCTAGAATATGTTATCCAACCATTATTTGTTAGGTTATTACTTTCAAAATCCTCTAGTAAATCAAGTAAATTACAAGTTGGATAAATACATGAAAGACTATCACTAACGTTACATGAGGAGCAATAATTTAGCGCAAGTGGATCAAGACATCCAGAGTACAAGCAAGATCCATCATTAAATGTAGCGCTAGGGTCATAATTAAGAGCAAAAGGATCTGTACATCCAGATGTTGAAGGTAAAGGGCATAAAGGGTATGGGCATAAAGACGAATATGAAGTTACTGAACCATCTGTACAATCAACCCCTCCAAAAATCCAATTACTGCCAGAAAAAGTTACGGAGCCTGAAGAATCTTTATATGCCCATGAATCAGTATATTCCCATGAAGAACCCGTTCCATCCACATTAATGTCACCAAAAGTTTCAACAACAGTATCATTAAAAAATAATTCAATTGCATCATCACCATTTTGAGAAATAGAGGATGATGCTTGAATTACATGATCAAATTCAACATAACAACTATCAAAATAAGCATCCATATCAGAAATAGATCTGGCAATCAAAATCTCATCTCCAGGTAAAACAGAAATAGCTGGAAACTCAAACTCTTCGCCATCAGTACCTCCACCATTATTGGCTACTCCAACACCATATAAACTTAAATCTGAAATAGAATCTAAAGCTGTAAAGTGAATTGCTTTTCCAGTGTTCCCGCCAGAGGGAAGAGTAAAGTCCATTATCCCTTGAAGGATAAGAGAAGAAGAATTAGTAGATTGAGATACAAGTAAAAAAGGAAATAAAAAAAGGAAGAGTAAAGAAAAAAAGTGTTTTTTCATGATAATTTAATATTTAAATATTTTTTTAGATATAAAATTTAGCAGTTATCAGTTATAGTAACAACTTAAATTTATAATTGTTAAAAATAGAAAAAATATATCAATAAATTAATTGTAAAAGTTGTAAATAGTATTTCAAAATGATAATTTTCAAGAAGTTATATTTTATATATTTTTACAATAAATTCAATAAATGAAAAAACTAACTATACTAATTATTTTCTCCATTCTCTTTTCTTGTGACAAGAATGAAGAATTAATTATCACTAACAATAGTAACATAATATTATCAGGGACAAATTCATTTATTTTTGACCAATACTCTAATTTGGGGAACAAAACTGTTGAAGTTTTCTATCATATACCTCCTCAATCCTCTATCAATACTCCAATACTTTTTATAGTACATGGAGCAGATAGAAATGCATTGCAAGCAAGAGATGTGTTGATTAATGAAGCTAATGAAAAAGATTTTATAATTATTTCTCCAGAGTTTAATGTTGTACATTTTACTGGAGGAGATGCTTTTAATCTCGCTAATATTTATGTTGACGGAGATAATCCAACTCCTCAAACACTAAACAACAAAGAAGATTGGACGACCTCAATTATTGACCCAATATTTGACTTATTTAGATCAAGTACTGGAAATACAAATCTTAATTATGATTTAATAGGTTTTTCAGCTGGAGGTCAATTTGCACACAGATTCCTTATCTTTAATCAATCTGAAAAATGCAATAGAATAATTGCTATATCATCAGGATGGTATACAACATTAGATCAAAATATTAGCTTTCCTTATGGGGTTAAAGACAGCCCTCTAGATAATAATAGTTTACCAAACTTATTATCTAAAGAATTAACAATTCTTATTGGAGAAAATGATAATGACTCTAATGCTTCAGGATTAAGAAGAAATAGCATTGTAGATCTTCAAGGAATAAATAGATTTACAAGAGCAAATTATTTTTATAATTTAGCGGAAAATAAATCTCTAGAAATTGGATGTTCATTTAACTGGAATTTTTCAACTCTACAAAATGTTGGCCATCAACTTAGCCCTCTAGCAATTTATGCCACAGAAATTTTATATTAATGTTTAATAAAAAATATATAGGTTTAGTATTAGGCCCTTTAGTATTTATACTGCTAATCATTTATGCTGACCCAATTGGACTCTCTAAAGAGGGCAAAGCTATTTTGGCTTCAACAATTTGGATTGCTATTTGGTGGATAACAGAGGCTGCTCCTATTTCAGTTACAGCATTACTTCCTATAATATTATTTCCTTTAACAGATGGTTTAGACTTAAAAACAACGACAGCTGCGTTTGGCCATAAGTTTATATTTTTATTTATAGGTGGATTCGTATTAGCGATTGCAATTGAAAAATGGAATCTTCACAAAAGAATTGCTTTAAATATTATCAGATTAGTTGGAACAAATAAATCCAATATAATTTTAGGCTTTATGATTGCAACTGCATTTCTGTCTATGTGGATCTCTAATACCGCAACCTCGGTAATGATGCTACCAGTAGCATTGGCTATTATAGCACAATTAAAAGATAACCCAAAAACACTAAAAAATGAGAATATCACTTTTGGAAAAGCGCTCATGTTAGCTATTGCATATAGCGCATCAATTGGTGGGATGGCTACATTAATTGGCACACCTCCAAACTTAGTTTTTGCAGGAGTTATTAAAACAAATTATAATATTGAAATTACATTTTTAGAGTGGATGTCCTTTGGACTTCCTGTTAGCATTATACTTTTAACAATATGTTGGGCTTACTTAACTAAGTATGCCTTTAAATTTAAAAGCAAAGAATTTTCTTCAGGAAAAGATGAAATCAATAAGCAGATTAAATCACTAGGCAAAATATCTTATGAGGAAAAAACTGTTTTAATAGTATTTATTATTACTGCATTATTATGGATTATTCAATCTTTTGTGCTTAAAAAATTCATACCGAATATTGATGATACAATAATTGCAATAATTAGTGCTGTAACATTATTTATTTTACCTACAAAAAATATAAAAAGCACTATTTTGAAATGGGAAGACACTGCTAAACTTCCTTGGGGAATATTGTTACTTTTTGGTGGCGGAATGGCCCTTGCAAAAGGCTTTGATTCAAGTGGGCTAGCAGTATGGATAGGAAATCAATTAACCTCCCTGGAGGCGTTCCCTTTTATTTTACTTCTTCTAATTCTTATTGCCTCGGTTAACTTCCTTACAGAGATAACCTCTAATTTGGCCACAACAGCAATGATACTTCCTGTTTTAGTTTCACTCTCATCAGTAATAAATATTCACCCATATTTTTTACTTATCGGAGCAACTGTAGCTGCCTCTTGCGCATTTATGCTGCCAGTAGCAACACCTCCTAATGCAGTAGTATTTGGATCTAAACTTTTAACCATTAATGATATGATAAAAAAAGGTTTTTGGATGAATCTAATTTCAATTTTTGTACTCACGATTTTAGTTTACCTCTTAGTTCCTATTCTTTGGAACATCTAAATTTTTATTAAATTCTTTATTGATTTATTACAAATATTAATATTAAAAATTCTGATATTTGTAAAAAATATTTTTTTTGAAAAAAGCAATAGTAATAGGAAGCGGTTTTGCAGGCTTAAGTTCTGCAGCGTACCTTGCAAAAGCAGGTGTAGATGTCACTGTTATTGAAAAAAATGAAGATCTAGGAGGTAGGGCGAGAAAATTTAAAGCTTCTGGATATACTTTTGACATGGGTCCAAGCTGGTATTGGATGCCAGAAATTTTTGATAATTTCTTTGGAGACTTTGATTTTACAACAAAAGATTTCTATGATTTAATAAAGTTAGACCCTGGCTTTAAAATTGTATTCCAAGAAAGTACCATGGAAATCCCCGCTAATTGGGAAGAGATATGTTTATTATTTGATAAATATGAAAAAAACGGAGCTAAACGACTTAATAGCTTCATGGATGATGCTGAAAAAAAATATAGTATCGGATTAAGGTTTTTATATAATTCTCCTGGCCTATCTTTATCTGAACTTTTAAGAAAAGATGTTTTGTTTAATGCTAATAAGCTTCAATTACTTACTACATATAGAAAACATATTCGAAGATTTTTTTCTAATGAAAAACTAATTAGCCTACTTGAGTTTCCTGTTCTTTTTTTAGGAACCTCTGCCAAAAGTGCCCCTGCTCTTTACAGCTTAATGGCTTACTCAGGGATTAAGCAAGGAACCTTTTACCCAATGGGTGGGTTTGCAAGAGTAATTGAAAGTATGGTGGAAATATGCAAAAAAAATGGTGTAAAGTTCCTCACTAAGGAGCAAGTAAAAAAAATAAATATTTCCAAAAATTTTGCAACTTCTGTAACAACGATTAATCAAGAATTAGAAGCTGACTTTATTATTGGGGCGGCAGACTATGCTCATGTCGAATCTAAATTACTTGAACAAAAATTCAGAAATTATAGCTCAAGTTATTGGGAAAGCAGAGAATTCTCTCCTTCTGCGTTACTATTTTATATTGGAGTTGATAAAAAACTTAAAAAACTTGAGCATCATACTTTATTTTTTGATGAAGACATTGAACAACATACAACAGAAATTTATGAAACAAAAGTCTGGCCCAAAAGACCATTATTTTATACTTGTTGTCCAGCAAAAACTGAAGAAAAATTAGCACCAAAAGGAAAAGAAAATTTATTTATCCTTATTCCTATTGCTGCTGGAATGAAAGATACTGAAGAATTAAGAGAAAAGTATTTCCAAATAACACTTAAAAGACTTGAGAATTATTGCCAGCAAAAAATAGTTAATAATATTGAGTATAAAAAAAGCTATTGTATAAAAAACTTTGAGGAAGACTACTTTGCATTTAAGGGTAATGCCTATGGATTAGCAAATACATTACTGCAAACAGCAAATTTAAAACCAAGAATTCAAAATAAGAAAGTTAAAAACTTATTTTACACTGGACAACTAACTGTTCCTGGACCTGGCGTTCCACCTTCTATAATTTCAGGACAATTAGTTGCAGAAGAAATAATTAAATCATTAGCTAAAAAATAAAGATGAAAGAAGTTTACGACATAGTTTCTTTAGAATGCAGTAAGCTAACTACTAAAAAATATAGCACTAGTTTTTCTCTTGGAATATCTATGCTTGACAAGGATATTCATAACGATATTTATGCAATTTATGGCTTTGTAAGACTTGCTGATGAAATAGTTGACAGCTTCCATGATTTTAATAAAAAAGAATTATTGAAAAAATTCAGACTTGACACTATTGAAGCTATTGATAACAAGATAAGTCTAAACCCAATACTTAATAGCTTCCAAAATGTTGTAAATACATATAATCTAGAGTGGGAAAACATTGAACTTTTTCTAGATAGCATGAAACATGATTTAGAGAATAAAAAACATGACACTGAAAGCTATAAAAAATATATTAAAGGTTCCGCTGAGGCAGTGGGACTAATGTGTTTAAAAGTGTTTTGTGATGGGGATCAAAAACCTTATGATAACCTTAAGGATTATGCATGTACACTTGGATCAGCATTTCAGAAAATAAATTTCTTAAGAGATTTAAATGCAGATTATAGTGTCTTAAAAAGAGTCTATTTTCCAGATTTAAATATTGAAAAATTTAATGATAAAGAAAAAGAAAAAATTGAGGATGATATCCACAATGAGTTTATGATTGCTCTGGAAGGCATCAAAAAACTACCTAAAAATGCTAAGCAAGGAGTATACTTAGCCTATTCATACTACTATTCTTTGTTTAGAAAAATTAAAGCAATTCCAGCTAGTCAAATTTTATCAAAAAGAATCCGAGTTAATAATTTTCAAAAATTTATTATTCTTATAAAGGCACACATAAAAATAAAACTTTCAATAATATGAGAGGTATAGTAATAATATTTTTTTTGACATTTAATTTAATGCAAATTAATGCTCAAGATATAAATTCACTTAGACAAACATACTTGGATTCATTTAAAAAAGAGCAAGTATGTGACTCAGTAAAAACAATTCTTGAAAATAAAAATGAGCTTAGTAATATTGAAAATGCATATCTGGGAGTTTTTCATATGATGAAATGTCGTTTCACATTAAATCCAATTTCAAAAATCTCTTTATTTTACATAGGTAGAGATTTATTAGAAGCATCCATTAAAAATGATCCTAAAAATTTAGAAATTAGATTTTTAAGATATAGCATTCAAAAAAATATTCCTAAAATTCTTTCATATAGTAAAAATATAAATGAAGATGAAAAATTTATCTATGATCGTATGTCTCTAAATAAAGACAAAGAATTAAATAATTATATCACTTCAACAATTAAAACATTCTAAAAAACTGATCAAATGAATATTATATCCATTATTATTATAATTCTTACATTTATTTTTATGGAAATATTTGCTTGGTTTACTCATAAATACATCATGCATGGATTCCTTTGGAACCTGCATTTAGACCATCATCAAGTTGATCACAACAAAGTTCTGCAAAAAAATGATTATTTCTTTCTAATATTTGCTATTCCAGGAATTGTCTGCATTATAGCTGGCTCAACCTTTTCAAATAGTTTGTTATATATAGGTATTGGAATAAGCCTTTATGGGTTTGCATACTTTATTGTTCATGAAATTATTATTCATCAAAGAATTAAAATATTTAGAAAGCTTAATAATAGATATATTAAGGCAATTAAGTTAGCTCATCATATACATCATAAAAATAAGGACAAAAAAGATGGAGAATCATTTGGCATGTTATTTGTAGCTAAAAAATTTTTCAAATAAGCTTATGGAATATTTCTTTACATCACAGCTAAAAAATTTCTTTTATCTACACAACACCAATCTTCCACAATTTTACCATAGTAGAGAAGAAAAAAATATGAAAAAAACTTAGGAAATAAATTAATCGGCATCTCTTTCTTTTCAAGTATCTCAAAATCTAGATCCAATTTACTCACCCCATCTTAAAAAAATAGATTAAAATCAATACTGGATTTACATCCTTTTTCTTTAAGAAATATAATTTTAAATATTTTAACTAATGTGTTTTTATATATCCTTGCTCATACTTAATAGAGTCTTGTTTAAACACTTTTTCTTTCGCATCAAAGCTGCTAACTTTTGAATTGCTACAGCTAGTAAAAATAAAAAGAACAATAAGTAATAAAAAAATCTTCATTATTTGGTGTGGGTAAATTTGATTAAAGTCTCTGCTGAAACAATCTTTAAAGTCTTTTCGTTTGTAGCTTCTAAAACAACACT
>CASIBH010000008.1 GCA_949372805.1 uncultured Flavobacteriales bacterium
CACCATCAATATCAACTTGATCAAATATTTCTTTTGCGTTTGAAGGCTTACAACTCCCACCATATAACAAAGAAGTATTATTAGCAATTTCAAGATTAAATTTATTTGCAATTAGATATCTAATATGAGCATGCATCTGTTGAGCTTGAGATGATGAAGCTGTTTTTCCTGTTCCAATAGCCCATATTGGTTCGTATGCAATAATAATATTTGAGAAATTATTAATACCAATATTAAAAATTGTATCAGATAACTGTTTAGAAATAACATCTAAATAAGAGCCATTTTCTCTTTGCGCAAGGCTTTCTCCACAGCAAAAAATAATATTTAAATTATTTTTCAGAGCCTGTTTAACTTTTAAATTTAAAACTTTATTTGTTTCATTAAAATTTTTTCTTCTTTCTGAGTGACCTATAATAACATAAGAAACACCTGATGACTTAATCATTGCTGATGAAACTTCACCAGTAAAAGCACCATTTTCATTAGAACTACAATCTTGAGCTGAAACATTGAAATTAGAATGATTATTACATATATCACTTATTTCATTTAAAAAAATAAAAGGTGTTGCAAAAACTATATTTGTTTTAACATTTTCATCTATTTCAGAAATAGTTTCTTTAACAAGGTTTAATGCTTCATTTTTCAACAAATTCATTTTCCAATTTCCAATAAGATATTCTTTTCGCATAATTTTATTCTATTTTAATACGTGGATCAACCAACATATAAATTAAATCAACTAAAATATTAATAACTATAAATATTATTGAAATAAATAACACTGAACCCATAACAACTGGTAAATCCATATTATTTAAAGCATCAACAATTTCTTTCCCAAGTCCATTCCATGCAAAAATATATTCTACAAAAACTGCTCCAGCAAGTAGAGATGCAAACCAACCGGAAATTGCTGTAATTACAGGATTTAAAGAATTTCTTAAAGCATGCTTAAAAATAACGATTTTTTTATTTAAACCCTTTGCATGAGCAGTTCTAATATAATCCATTGACAACACTTCTAAAAGTGAGTTTCTCGATAATTGAACTATAACAGCAAGTGGTCTAATACCTAATGTAAAAGCAGGTAAAAGAAGATTTTTTAAAACAAGTGAATTAGATATACCATAATCATCAAGCTCATATAAGCTCCCAGTACATTGATTAAGGCCAGTATAAGAATGTAAGGAAATACCCAAATACCCAAGCAATCAAATATAGCACTAAAGAAGGAAGGAAGAGCCATACCCATGACAGAAAAATACAGGACTAACCGATCAAATAATAGAATCTTTTGATAAAGCAGCTGATACAACACCAAAAACCAAATGCCAAAAACTAAAGCAAAAATAATTGCTAAGCACATGCCAAGAAAAAAGGTATTAGGAAAAGTAGAAGATATAATCTGAAGAAACCGGCAGCTCCTAGATTTTAACAAAAGACGTTCTTAAATAAGGAGATTTAACAACAAGAGCAGAATCCTTATAATTAAATCATATATTTTAGTGCGATTATATTTCTTATCAGTCTAAATAAGGCAAATGAATTCACATCTTTTAGTCTCATGAAAAGATAATAGGAGACACATCATTTAAATAGTAAAAGTATTGAAGATGTAAAATAGGCTTATCAAAACCATACTTGGCCTTAATTAAGCTCAAGCTGCTTAGAGTCCTCTCTTTTATCTAACATCATTCTGGCAGGGTCGCCAGGTAAGACATGGAAAAGAAAGAAGACAATAGTTAAGACTCCATAGATAACTAGAGAGGAATAAAATAACTTTTTTAAGAATATAATGAATACAATTAGATATCTTGTTAATTAAAAATATCTTTTAAAATCTTCAGGATTCATACACATTGGTTGGATGATGTCCCATCAAAAAATCGCATCTGATTACCATTAGTTAAAGTAAATAACAACTGGGTTCTCATACTCAAAACCAAGAACTTCTAAGGTAGCTATTAATATCATCATCAGGATTATAAAACTCCATTACCTGGTAAGAATAAGCTTAGAACCAGAGTAATTCTAAGAATTCAGGAATCTTACCCTCTTCAGTATCAGAAAAAATGATATGAACTTCAGGAAAAATCTCAATTTCCTCGAGATAAATCTTGTTAAAGATTTTGCAGCGTCCATACAATGCTCACAGCCAGCATCAAAGAAAGCACAAGAACTTTCTTGACCATCATTAATATCAAACTCAGGAATCAACATAATTACTAGAGAAGACTAGAGATCTGCTTTGAGGTACTTGAATTCGATTGCGATAGGAAGCAAAGAAAACATCAGTACACTAATTATAATGAAATCCGAAGAGAACAGTAAAAGGAAATTACTATTCTGCTCTATCATCAACGTTTCTATATAAGATAAAATAGTAATTAATAAGGTTAAAATATTTTTAATTAAGAGCCTCTGAAGGAGTCATAGGAATTAACTGCCCAAAACATCCACAATTTTCGCTCATTACCAACTAAAAATATCTAATAGACAAGTCAATACTAAAAATCAGTCAAAGCAAAAGTATAGTTGAAGGAATAATTAACTTTTTAATAAAATGAGACTGCAGAATAGCAAAGGCAATAAAAAATTCAAAACCAATGAATAATTCTTGAAATAGAAAGGAGCAAAACCTTCAGTCTAAATCCCATAGGTATTAGTTGGCCTTCCTCAAAAACCTTAGTAATACCATATAAGTGGAGTAGGGTAAACTTTAGCTAACAGCAGATAAAAGAAAAAGAGCAGAAATTAAGATCCTGGCAAGAAAACGTACATTCTGTCATAATAAATGTATTCATTTTATTTACTTAATTTAATTAGTGCAAAAACAGCATAATTTAACATATCTAAGATAATTAGCATCAACGCCCTCAGAAATTAAAGTACTGCCATTATTATCCTCTATTTGTTTAACACGCAAGTAACTTCTGCAGAATTAAGATCAGTTAAAGAACTAACCCTCATATCTCTCCAAGCTTCACCATAGTCATGATTCTTATCAATCATTAATTCTTTTGATGTTAGTACATGTGTTTTAAACATATTAATAACCTTATCATAGCTTAGTCCTCAGGCTGTTCAGATACACCTAGATCAATTTGAATTAAACCAATTACTGAATAATTAACAATTCCAATAAACTCGTTAAAAACACCCTCATCAATCTTTTGCATACCCTTACTTTCGATACTTCTAATCCTTTGAGCCTTAATAAAAATCTGATCAGTTAAAGAACTAATTCTTAATATTCTCCATGCACTACCATAATCTTTCATTTTATTAGCAAAAATGTCCTCACATTTTTTTATTATTGAATCATATTCAAGAATGGTAGTATTCATATTGGATTAATTTTTTATAAAGTTTAAATATAAAGCAATTATAGTGTCAAAAATAATAAAACAAAAAGGTAATTCAATAGATTTTTCAACACCAATTGTAATGGGAATACTTAATCTTACATCAGATTCATTTTATGATGGAGGAAAATATTTAACTGAAGAAAATATAATAAAACAATGTAGTAAAAATTAAAAAAGGGGCTAAAATAATAGACATCGGAGCTTGTTCATCAAGACCTGGATCAAACCAGTGAGTCAGCAAGAAGAATTAAAAAGATTAATTCCAGCTATTAAACTAGTTAGAAAATATACAAAAAATTTATAATATCTGTAGATACATTTAGATCAGAAGTTGCTATAGCGTGTGTTGAAAATGGAGCAGATATGATAAATGATATCTCTGCAGGAGAATTAGATTCTAAAATGTTTGAAACTATTATTGAATTAAATGTTCCTTACATTATGATGCATATGAAAGGTAACCCTTTTGACATGCAAAAAAACCCTCAATATTTAAATATTATAAAAGAAATAATCATATTCTTTGAAAAAAAAATATCAGTACTAAATGCTAAAGGTTTTAATAAAATAATAGTAGATCCAGGAATAGGGTTTGGAAAAACTCTACAAAATAATTATCAGATACTTAACAACATTGAAACAATTTAAAGTTTTTGGATACCCAGTATTAATAGGTGCATCAAGAAAATCTATGATTTATAATCTTTTAAATGTTAGTGCAAATGAAGCTCTTAATGGAACTTCCATAATAAATACAATTGCTTTATTAAAACAAACTAATATACTAAGAGTTCACGACATTAAAGAAGCAGTTGAATGCATTAAATTGACTAATATGACTTTAAAATCAAATAAATAATATTTATATTTTTAGCCTCCGAAATCATCAAAACGAACATTTTCATCAGGGATACCCCAATCTTCTGCCATTTTAATTACTGCCTGATTCATAAGCGGAGGGCCACAGAAATATAATTCAATATCCTCAGGGGCTTCATGATTGGTAAGAAATTTATCAATAACAACTTGATGAACAAAACCTACAAAACCATCACCTTCATTATCATCTAGATTCTTTTTTTCTTTCCAATTATCTTCAGGAAGAGCATCTGACAAAACTAAATGAAATTTAAAATTTGGAAAATCTTTTTCTAAATCTCTAAAATAGTGTATGTAGAAAAGCTCAGCTTTAGACCTACCTCCATACCAAAATGTAACTCTTCTTCCAGTTTGAAGTGTCTTAAAAAGCTCATACAAATGAGAACGCATTGGAGCCATTCCAGCACCACCACCAATGTATAGCATTTCTGCATCTGTATCATTTATAAAAAACTCGCCATAGGGACCAGAGATAGTTACTTTCTCGCCAGCTTTAAGACCGAAAATATAAGATGATGCTATTCCAGGATTAATATCTGCCCAAGAATTTTTTTCTCTATCCCAAGGTGGAGCAGCAACTCGAACATTTAACATAACTTTTTTGCCCTCAGCAGGGTAAGAAGCCATAGAGTAGGCTCTTACAATTTCTTCATCATTTTTCATCACGAGATTTCTAAGAGCAAAATTACCTTCAGCCCAAACTTTTTCAAATTTTTCTGGCTCACCAGGATGATCTTGAGGATGAGCTGTAACATCCATTTCTGAATATTTAACTTCACATTCTGGAATTTTAATTTGGATATAACCTCCAGCAATATAATCCATATCTTGAGGAAGTTCAACAATAAATTCTTTTATATAAGTAGCAACATTAAAATTAGATACAACAGTCGCTTCCCATTCCTTAACCCCAAAGACTTCTTCTGGAATAGTAATATCCATATCTTCTTTAACTTTAACTTGACAACCTAATCTCCAATTATCTGCAATTTTTTTTCTAGAAAAATGTGGCTCTTCTGTAGGTAAAATTCCACCTCCACCAGAGTTTACTTGACATGTACACTGAACACATGTTCCACCACCACCACAAGCAGAAGGAAGAAATATACCTTCATTACTAAGAGTTGTTAACAAGGTGTTACCACCGTCAACTTCAATTTCTTTCTCTCCATTAATTTTAATCTTAATTTT
This sequence comes from uncultured Flavobacteriales bacterium, assembly GCA_949372805.1. Taxonomy (GTDB): domain Bacteria; phylum Bacteroidota; class Bacteroidia; order Flavobacteriales; family BACL11; genus CAJIYG01. Next base: position 5,445 of record CASIBH010000008.1, read on the forward strand.
TCCACTTGGAGATAGTTTTGCTTTTACAAAAAGCAAAATACTAACGAGTGTAAGTATTAGTAGTAAGAAAACACTTATACTACTTGCAATTTTTAATGTACTTAATAATATCATAAAATTATAATTTGATCCCCATAAAACTCATAAAAGCAATTCCCATTAATCCTGTAATTATAAATGTAATTCCCAATCCCCTTAAAGCAGGAGGAACATGTGAATACCTAATTTTCTCTCTAATTGCAGCGATTCCCACAATAGCTAAAAACCATCCAACGCCAGAACCAAAACCAAAAACTGTAGCTTCAACAATACTATTATAAGCTCTTTCTTTCATAAACAAAGAAGCCCCAAGAATAGCACAATTTACAGCAATAAGGGGAAGGAAAATACCAAGAGAACTATAAAGAGAAGGAGAAAATTTTTCAATAATCATCTCTACTAATTGAACCATAGAAGCAATAACAGCAATAAACATTATAAAAGATAAAAAACTTAAATCAACATCATGAAAGTCAGGATGTAACCAAACTAAAGCACCTTCGTTTAAAACAAAATTTACAATAATATAATTTAGAGGAACGGTTAAAGAAACAACAAAAATAACAGCAAAACCCATACCAACTGAAGTCTTAACAGTTTTAGAAATGGCTAGATAAGAGCACATACCAAGAAAATATGCAAAAACCATATTATCAATAAAAATTGATTTTATAAAAATATTAGCTAAATCTTGCATATTTTTTTAATTTGATTCAATTAATTTTTCGTTTCTCATTCTTTGTATCCATATAATCACTCCAACAGTAACAAGTGCCATAGGAGGAAGAATCATCATTCCATTATTTTCATAACCAAGTTCGTATAATCCAATTTTTTCCAGAACTGGATATCCAAATAAAGTACCAGATCCTAATAATTCTCTAAAAAATGCAACTGCAATTAAAATCCAACCATATCCAAATGCATTTCCAAGACCATCAAGAAAAGATTTCCATGGCGTATTTGCAAGAGCAAAAGCTTCAAGCCTACCCATGATTATGCAATTAGTTATTATCAGACCAACAAAAACAGATAATTCTTTACTAACATCATAAACAAAAGCCTTAAGCACTTCATCAACTAAAATTACAAGTGTAGCAATTACAACTAATTGAACAATAATTCTTATTCGAGAAGGAATAAAACTTCTCAAAAGAGATACGAGAACATTTGCTACTGAAAGAACAAATAAAACAGATAATGCCATTACAACAGCTGGTTTAAGCTGAACTGTAATAGCAAGAGCAGAACATATACCAAGTACTTGAACAGTAACGGGATTGTTATCATCAAGAGGATCAGTTAATAATAATCTATTCTTCTTAGAGAAAAGTGTTTCCTTACTCATTTTTCATTGATATTAAGTTAACTACCGAAGTAGAATCGATAGGAAGTAAAATTTCTTGGGATGGTCTGTTGGCTTCAAGATAAGGTAAGTAACGAGTTATTCTTTCTTTCAACATATCTGTTACACCATCAGAAGTAATAGTTCCTCCAGAAATACCATCAACAGCATGCATGTCACCATCAGGAGCACCACCTTTTGTAACTGTCACAGAAACAAACTCGTTATTGTCATTAAATATTTTTTTATCCTTAAAATAATCTTGGAAGAAACTTTGGTTTATTTCTGCCCCAAGTCCAGGTGTTTCACTCTTGTGAGCAAAAACAGCACCAAAGACAGTATTTACATCTTCTTTGAGAGCTAAGTAACCCCAAATTGGACCCCATAAACCAATTCCTCTTAAAGGAATTATATAACAGTTGAACTATCTTCTAGAGTACTAACGTATAATGGAAGGTTTTGATTTTCAATATCTTTTTTTAATTCAACATTTAAGTCTACATCAAATGCAGAACCTTCTATAACATTTCCTTTATAATCTAAAACTATTTCTTCTTTAATAAATTTACTATAAGCAATCTCAGAATCATTTCGCTCCACTTCAATTCCAACAGACTGCAAAATATTTTGTTTTTTTTCAAGCTCAATATTTCTATCTTGAAAAGGAGATAAAAAAATTGAAGCTGATGCTAATAAAGCTGCTACAAGAACAACCATAATAGAAGCAAAACCAATTGTATAAGAATTCTTATTTACATTCATGATTTTAGTTTTAATCGAGATAGTCTTTTTTTAACGTTTCCTGAGATAACATAATGATCAATTAGTGGAGCAAAGACATTCATTAGTAAAATAGCAAGCATCATCCCTTCAGGATATGCAGGATTAAAAATTCTAATAAGTATTGCAAAGAAGCCAACAAGAAGTCCATAGATTATTTTTCCCTTGTTAGTTTGTGAGGCAGTTACTGGGTCAGTTGCCATAAAAACTGCTCCAAAAGCAAAACCTCCAATTAGTAAATGAATATGAGCTGGAGTTGACATCAAAGCATTATATCCCCATAGATTAAATAAATATGCAGTTAGATAACCACCTATAAATGTTGAAATAATTATTCTTCCACTTCCAATACCAGCATATATAAGAATTAAAGCTCCAATAGCAATTGCAAGAAAAGAAGTCTCACCAACAGAACCAGGGATTATTCCATAAAAAGCATCACTTGCATTCCAAAGTAAACTATCCCAAGAGCTAGTATTTGAAGCAAGTGCACCTAAAATTGTTTCACCGGAATATCCATCGACAGAAGCCCCATGCACCCAAACTTTATCTCCAGACATATAAGATGGATATGCAAAAAATAAAAATGCTCTAGCAGTAAGAGCAGGATTTAGTATATTCATGCCTGTTCCACCAAATACTTCTTTACCTATAACAACAGCAAAAACAACCGAAACTGCTAACATCCAAAGAGGTACATCAACAGGCATTATTAATGGAATAAGCATTCCTGAAACAAGGTAACCTTCATTAACAGAATGCCCTCTAGAAATTGCAAATGCAAATTCAACTGCTAAACCCACAGAGTATGAAACAATAAGAAGAGGAAGAAACTTCCAAAAACCAAATATAATATTTTCAATTAAAGTTGATTCTTCTGATATAGCCGAGTAATATTGATATCCAATATTCCACATACCAAAAACAATACAAGGAAGCATAGCTAACACAACAAAAGCCATAGTTCTCTTTAAATCAATTGAATCTTTTATATGAGTTCCTGAATGAGTAGCATGTCCTGGAACAAATAGAAAAGTTTCAAATGCATCATAAGCAGGATATAATTTTTCGAGCTTACCACCTTTATCAAAAATAGGTTTAACAGTATCTAATAAATTTCTAAAAATTTTCATTTTTAACTATTTTCTTTAATTAATAAGTCTAAACCATCCCTGATTAATGATTGAACTTCAATTTTAGAAGTACAAACAAACTCGCATAATGCAACATCTTCAGGAGACAACTCATATATACCAAGATTTTCCATCATTTCAACATCTTCAATCATAATTGACTTGATTAACTGTTGAATAAAAATATCCATAGGTAAAACTTTGTCATACTGACCAGTAACAACATAAGCTCTTTCTTCACCTCTCATATTAGTACTAATATCATATTTTTTTGTTGGCGTTAACCAAGAAAAGAAAGATCTAGAAAGAGAGAACTTATTAAAACCAGGCAATGCCCAACCCAAAAACTCAGGCTCATTACCTTCTTTAATAACAGTAATTTGAGTATCATAAAAGCCTAAATTCCCATCAATATTAATTTTTTCACCAGTCAAAACATTACCACTAATAACTCTATAATCACCATCATGAAGATTATCAACTAAAAAGTTAGAAATACAAGCACCAAGAATTGTACGATAATATCTTGGTTTTAAAACCTGTGAGCCACAAACAGAAATTATTCTAGAAACATCAAATTTTCCTTCAGAAAAGAGTCGAGCTATTGCAATAATATCTTGTGGCTCCACACACCAAACAGATTCCCCTTTGTTAATAGGATCTAAATGATGAATTTGAACACCAACATTACCAGCAGGATGAGGTCCACTAAATTTATTTATTTGAACACCTTTTGCTTCAGAAAAAGCTTTAGAAGAATTTGTATTTCCATCCAAATTAAGATGAGTAATTCCATTTGTTAGTTTAGAAATGATATCTAAACCTTTTTGAAATAAATCATCCATACCATAAAGAGCAAAGTCATTATCAATTGATAAAGGTGCAGATTTAAAAGCAGATATAACAATTGCCTTAGGGACATCTATATGGTTTGCAATTACATCATAAGGTCGCTGCTTTATAAATGGCCATAACCCAGATTCTAACATTGCACTAACAAGCTGTTCTCTAGAAAAGTTTTCATAATTTTTAAAGTCAAATTTTTTATAAGAAATAATATCGTCAGAGTTAATACGCAACTCAAGTATTCTTCTCTTAGCTCCTCTGACAATTTCAGTAATCTCTCCACTAACTGGGGAACAAAAATTAACTTTATCATTATATTTATCAAAAAAGAGAGGGGAACCAGCAGAAACTTTATCTCCAACTTTCACTACAAGTTTTGGAGTAAGGTTATGAAAGTCAGTAGGTTTAATGACAAAATTCTTATTGAATTTAACAGAAGCATAGACTTTATCCGCCTCACCAACTAAATTAATATTTAGTCCTTTTTTTAATTTAATGTTCTTTGACATTGAATAATATACGTTTTTCGCATGCAAATTTATAAATTTGCTTCTATATTTAATACCTTTAAAGCAGAACATTACAACATATTTCTTATTTAGAACAATTCTAATTTATGACTATAAAAAATCTCTCATTATTACTAATAATTATACTATTCTCCTGTAATTCAAAAAAGAAAATTATTACTTCAGACTCAGAAGAAAAGATGGAAGATGTAAAAAAAGAAAATACGATAATAACAAAAGATGAAATAAATTATAATATTCAGACTGTTTTAATACATCAAAAAGATGACCAACGTAGTATGCCAATTATTAACCTAAATTCAAATGATATTTTACAACTAAGCTTTGATAACCTGAGCAATAACATTAATCAATTTTTCTATTCAATAGAACATTATAGTTTTGATTGGAAAAAAAGTGATCTTTTAACTTCAGAATTTGTTGAAGGCTTTAGTAAAAATGAAATTATTGACTACGAATACTCATTTAATACTTTAAAAAAATATATACATTATTCAGTTTTATTTCCCTCTAAAAACATTAAACCAATAATTTCAGGAAACTATAAAATTCATGTATATGATAATTATGGTGATACTATAATTTCAAAAAGATTTATGGTACTTGAAAAAAAGATACATATTGAAAGTAAAGTTAAAAGAGCAACTTTAGCTAATGATAGAAAAACAAAACATGAAATTGATTTTACAATTAAACATCCTAATTTAATAATTAAAGATCCCTACAATGATATTGAAATAGTTATTAAGCAGAATAATAATTTGTCTACTATTAAAGACTTAAAACCTCTTTACGTTAAGAACAATGAGCTTATCTATGATTATAATGATGAAAACACATTTTTTGGACTTAATGAATATCGAAATTTTAGTACTGAAAGTATTAGATATCTATCAGAAAGAATAAAGAGTATTACAAATGATAGTAATACAATAACTGTTAAACTATTTGATGATATTAAGAAAAGTTATGACAACTATTCAATAGAGCCTGATATAAACGGTGATTTTATCATTAAATCTCAAGAGGCTTGGAACTCGACTAACGAAGCAGAGTACTTGCAAGTTATTTTTTCTTTAAAAAGTGAATTATTAGAAAAACAAGACATATATATAGTTGGAAAATTTAATACTTCAAGGTTAAATGAAAAGTTTAAATTAAAATATAATAATGCCTCAAAAAAATATTCAAAATCAATTCTTTTAAAACAAGGTTACTATAATTATCACTATGAGACATATGATACATTAAAAAATATTTATAGTATTCGTGATATTGAGGGCACTCACTACCAAACAAGAAATGATTACTACATTTATGTATATCATAAAGAAATTGGAGAAAGATATTATAAACTAATAGGACTTACTAAAACCAGTTCAAAGGAGTTATTTTAGAAATAGATTAATTAAATTTGTAGAAATTTTAAAAATTACAAAATGTCAAAAGGAATATTTAATGTACCAAAACCAGTTAATGAAAAAGTAAAATCATACATTAAAGGAAGTGAAGAAAGAAAAGAGTTAATGAAAACTTACTTAGAGATGAAGAACTCTAAAGTTAATATTCCACTTTATATTGGTGACAAAGAAATTCTTACAGATAATAAAAAAAATATCTGCCCTCCTCATGATCACAAACATTCATTGGGAGAATTTAGTATGGCAGATAAAAAAAATATTGAAGATGCTATTGACTGTGCTTTATCTGCAAAAGAAAACTGGTCAAATCTTAATTGGAATCATAGAGTTGCAATATTTTTAAAAGCAGCAGATTTGCTTGCAGGCCCATATAGAGCAAAAATAAATGCAGCTACAATGTTAGCACAATCTAAAAATGTCTATCAAGCAGAAATTGATGCTGCATGCGAATTAATTGACTTTTTAAAGTTTAATGCCGCATATGTAACTCAAATATATTCAGAACAACCAATATCTGACTCTGGAATATGGAATAGACTTGAACACAGACCTTTAGAAGGATTTGTTTTTGCAATAACTCCTTTTAACTTCACTTCAATTTGTGCTAACCTTTGTGCAGCACCTGCATTAATGGGAAATGTTATTATATGGAAACCAGCAGCGACTCAAGTTTATTCTGCTCAGATAATTATGGAATTGTTTAAAGAAGCAGGCTTACCAGATGGAGTAATTAATATGGTTCCTTCTTCTGGACCCGTTATTGGTGAAGTTGTTTTTAGTCATAAAGATTTTGCCGGATTACATTTTACGGGCTCTACAAAAGTTTTTAAAGAGATATGGAAAAATATTGGAAATAATATTGACAAATACAAAAGCTTTCCAAGAATAGTTGGTGAAACTGGAGGAAAAGATTTTATTATAGCTCACGAATCAGCAAACGCTAAAGAAGTTGCTACAGGAATATCCAGAGGAGCATTTGAATATCAGGGACAAAAATGCTCTGCTGCTTCAAGAGCATATGTACCTTTAAATATTTGGGAAGATGTAAAAAAACAAATAATTTCAGATGTAAATTCATTTAAGGTTGGAAGTCCTGAGGACCCTTCAAACTTTATCAACGCCGTTATAAGCGAAACAGCTTTTGATAAAATTTCATCATTTATTGATTATGCTAAACAACAAAGTGATGCTGAAATAATTGTTGGTGGAAACTATAATAAATCTATAGGTTATTTTATAGATCCAACTATAATTGTGACTACAAATCCAAAATTTAAAACAATGTCAGAGGAAATTTTTGGTCCTGTTATGACTATTTACGTTTATAATGAAAAAGATTGGATAGAAACATTAGCACTTGTTGATAGTACAAGTGACTATGCTTTAACTGGCGCAGTTTTCTCAAAAGATAGATATGCAATTGAGGTAGCAACTAAAAAACTAGAAAATGCTGCAGGTAATTTCTATATAAATGACAAACCTACAGGTGCTGTAGTTGGACAACAACCATTTGGAGGATCTAGATCTTCGGGAACAAATGATAAAGCAGGTTCAATATTAAATCTCTTAAGATGGGTATCTCCTAGAACTATAAAAGAAACATTTGTTCCTGCCAAAAATTATAGATACCCTTTTTTAGATTAAAAACATTATGCTTGAGCAGCAGGACCGCCAAAATTAATTGGTATCTTATTGTCAATTTCCTTAATTTCACCATTTTGATTTTCAAATTTAGAAATATTTTCAGCTAGAGCTTTCATAAGCCTTTTTGCATGCTGTGGAGTTAATATAATCCTAGACTTAACTTTTGCTTTAGGAATTCCAGGCATCATCTGAATAAAGTCTAATATAAATTCTGAAGGAGAATGATTTATAATAGCAAGATTACTATATTTTCCTTCAGCAATTTCTTCAGAAAGTTCAATATTTAATCCATCTTTTTTTTTTTCTGACATAACTTAAATTATATATTTTCCTTTATTTCTTCAACTTCAATAGTTTCAGATTGACTTTCTAAAGTATCATACTCAATTTGAGAACCAATAACAGTATCTGCAGCATCAACTAATCCAGTACCTGCCGGTATTCTCTTACCAATAATAACATTTTCTTTCAATCCAATTAATGGATCTCTTTTAGCGTTAATTGCAGCTTCATTAAGAACCTTAGTAGTTTGCTGGAAAGAAGCAGCTGAAATCCAACTATCAACTTGTAAAGATGCTCTTGTAATTCCCTGAAGAACAGGACTTGAAACAGCAGCAATAGCATCTCTAAATTCAATAATCTTACCATCTTTTCTCTTAATACGAGAGTTTTCTTCTCTTAATTCTCTGACACTAACAATTTGACCAGCTTTTAATTCAGTCGAATCACCAGAATCAGTAATAATTTTTTTACCATATAAATTATCATTATGATCCATAAACTCAGCTTTATTAACAAGTTGTTTTTCAAGGAAAAGAGTATCTCCTGAATCAATTATTTCAACTTTTCTCATCATTTGTCTAACAAGTACTTCAAAATGTTTATCATTTATTTTTACACCTTGTAATCTATATACATCCTGAATCTCATTTACTATATACTCTTGAACAGTTGTTACACCTTTAATCTTCAAAATATCAGATGGTGTAATAACACCATCACAAAGAGGTGAACCTGATTTAACAAAGTCATTTTCTTGAACTAAAATATGTTTAGAAAGTTTAATTAAGTACTTTTTGACATCATCAGTTTTTGAAGTAATTATTACTTCTCTGTTTCCTCTTTTAACTTTACCTAAAGAAACAATACCATCAATTTCAGAAACAACAGCAGGGTTAGAAGGGTTTCTTGCTTCAAACATCTCTGTAACTCTAGGTAGACCACCAGTAATATCACCAGAAGAGCCAGCAGATCTTGGGATCTTAGCAAGTATAGAACCAGCTTTTAATTTATCACCATCTTTAACAGCAATATGTGCTCCTACAGGAACGTTAAATGTTTTCTCATTACCTTTAACAACAATAGTAATCGAAGGTGATAATTTTTTATTTCTACTATCTATAATAACATTTTCCTTGTGTCCAGTTTGTTCGTCTGACTCAACTCTACAAGTAACTCCTTCTTCAATATCATTAAATCTAACTTTTCCATCAATATCTGAAACAATTACTGCATTATAAGGATCCCACTCACAAACTATATCATCTTTCTTAACCTTTCCCGATTCAATAAATATAGTAGATCCATATGGAATAATCTGAGAAGAAAGAATAAATCCATTCTTATCATCAACAATCTTTGCTTCTGCAGTTCTACTAATAACAACATTTATATTTTCACCATCCTCATTCTTAAATTTAACAGTTTTAAGATCTTCAATCTCTAATCTCCCCTCCTTTTTAACAACGATACTAGAATCAACTTCAGCTCTAGATGCTGTACCTCCAACGTGAAATGTTCTCAGAGTTAACTGTGTCCCTGGCTCACCAACTGATTGGGCAGCAACAACACCAACAGCCTCTCCAACTTGAGCTAGACGAGCTGTCGATAAAGATTTACCATAACATTTACTACAGATACCCCTTTTAGTCGCACAAGTTAAAGCAGATCTAATTTCAACAATTTCTATTCCTTCTGATTCAATTTGTTTAGCGTTATCTAAAGAAATAATATCACCTGAAGCAACAATCAATTTATTGTTTTTAAATGAATGAATATCATGCAAACTAGTTCTTCCATCAATTCTATTACTTAAAGATTCAATAATATCATCATTATTCTTAAGAGCAGAGACCTCTAAACCTCTTAAAGTAGAACAATCATTTTCTGTAATAATTACATCTTGTGCAACGTCAACAAGTCTTCTAGTTAAATAACCCGCATCAGCAGTTTTAAGCGCGGTATCAGCTAGACCTTTTCTTGCACCGTGAGTGGAAATAAAGTACTCTAGAATAGAAAGACCTTCTCTAAAATTAGTAGTAATAGGATTTTCAATAATTGATTCTCCATGATCACCAGATTTTTTTGGTTTTGCCATAAGACCCCTCATTCCTGAAAGTTGTCTAATTTGTTCTTTAGACCCTCTAGCTCCGGAGTCAAGCATCATATAAACAGAATTAAAACCTTGTTTATCAGTACTAATATTATTCATAACAATATCCGTTAATCTAGCATTAGTAGTTGTCCATACATCAATTACTTGGTTGTATCTTTCATTATTCGTAATAAAACCCATCTGATAGTTAGACTTAATTTCATCAACTTGTAAATTAGCTTTTTCAATTAAAGATTCTTTTTCAACTGGAACTAACACATCTCCTAAATTAAATGAAAGACCACCTTTAAATGCCATCTCAAATCCTATATCTTTAATTGCATCTAAAAAGTGTACAGTTTTAGCAACTCCACATATATTTAGAACATCACCAATAATATCTCTTAAAGTCTTTTTTGTTAGTAGTTTATCAATAAAACCTATTTCTTCAGGAATGTATTCATTAAATAGAACTCTACCAATAGTAGTATCCACTAATGAATACTTACCATCTCTACCTTTAGCTCTTACTTTAATAATAGCATGTAAATCTGCCTTATTTTCATTATAAGCTATTTTCACCTCTTCTAAAGAATAAAAAATCTTACCTTCTCCTTTAACTAAGTCATCTTTCATTGACTTCTTACTCTTAGTCATGTAATATAGACCTAAAACCATATCCTGTGATGGCACTGTAATAGGAGCTCCATTAGCAGGATTAAGAATATTATGAGAAGCAAGCATTAATACTTGAGCTTCTAAAATAGCTGCAGCTCCTAAAGGAAGATGTACTGCCATTTGATCACCATCAAAATCTGCGTTAAATGCTGCACATGCAAGTGGATGTAATTGTATTGCTTTTCCTTCAATCATTTTAGGTTGAAAAGCTTGTATTCCTAATCTGTGAAGTGTTGGAGCCCTATTTAATAAAACAGGGTGACCTTTCATAACATTTTCAAGAATATCCCAAACAACAGGTTCTCTGCTATCAATAATTCTTTTTGCTGATTTAACAGTTTTTACAATTCCTCTTTCCATTAACTTTCTAATGATAAAAGGCTTATATAGTTCAGCTGACATATCCTTTGGCAAACCACATTCATGCAACTTTAAGCTAGGTCCTACAACAATAACAGAACGTGCTGAATAATCAACTCTTTTTCCAAGTAAATTTTGACGGAATCTTCCCTGCTTTCCTTTTAATGAATCAGAAAGTGATTTAAGGGCTCTTTTACCATCTGTTTTTACAGCAGAAGACTTTCTTGAATTATCAAAAAGTGCATCCACGGATTCTTGTAACATTCTCTTTTCATTACGTAGAATAATATCTGGAGCATTAATTTCCATTAATCTCTTTAATCTATTATTTCTTATAATTACTCGTCTATATAAATCATTTAAATCAGATGTAGCAAATCTACCTCCATCTAATGGGACAAGTGGTCTTAATTCTGGTGGAATTACAGGTATAACCTTTACAATCATCCACTCAGGCTTATTTACCGTGTGAACTTGTGATTCCCTCATAGATTCAACAACTTGTAATCTTTTTAAAGATTCAGTTTTTCTTTGTTGAGAAGTTTCATTTGCAGCATTATGACGTAATTCATAAGAAAGCTCATCTAAATTTAGATTTGCTAACAAATCATGTAAAGCTTCAGCACCCATTTTAGCAATAAATTTGTTTGGGTCTGAATCAGATAAATATTGATTTTCTTTAGGAAGATTATCAAGAATAGTTAAATATTCTTCTTCAGTTAAGAAATCAAGATATTTAATATTTTCTCCTTCTGCATTTAAAGCAATTTCATTTCCTTCTTGAATAACTACATATCGTTCATAATATATAATCATATCAAGTCTTTTTGAAGGAAGACCTAATAAATATCCTATTTTATTTGGAAGGGTTCTAAAATACCAAATATGAGCAACAGGAACAACAAGGCTTATATGGCCTACTCTTTCTCTTCTTACCTTTTTTTCAGTTACTTCAACACCACATCTATCACAAACAATACCTCTGTATCTTATTCTTTTATATTTACCACAATGACACTCAAAATCTTTAGTAGGACCAAAAACTCTTTCACAAAATAACCCACCACTTTCTGGCTTATAAGTTCTGTAATTAATTGTTTCAGGTTTAACAACTTCACCAGAAGATCTCTCTAGCATATCTTCAGGAGAAGATAAACTAATTTTTATACTATTAATATCTTGAGCTTGTTTACTATTTCTGTTATTTCTCATAATTTTATTCAAATGAAATTTTTAATCCTAATCCGTTTAGTTCATGCAGTAATACATTAAATGATTCTGGAATACCAGCTTGGGGTAATTCTTTACCTTTTACAATAGCCTCAAAAGCTTGCGCTCTTCCAATTACATCATCTGACTTAAGTGTTAACATTTCTTGAAGAATGTTAGCTGCTCCATATCCTTCTAATGCCCAAACTTCCATCTCTCCAAGCCTCTGACCTCCAAACTGAGCTTTACCTCCAAGTGGTTGCTGAGTTATTAAAGAGTAGGGACCAATAGAACGTGCATGCATCTTATCATCAATTAAGTGACCTAACTTAAGCATATATATAATACCAACAGTTGCAGTTTGTTCAAATCTCTCACCAGTCCCACCATCAAATAGATAAGTTTGTCCTAATCTAGGAAGTTGGCTTCATCTGTTTCACTATTAATCTGATCAATACTTGCTCCATCAAAAACAGGAGTAAAGTATTTTTTAGACAATTTTTGCCCTGCCCACCCTAAGATAGTTTCATAAATTTGACCTAAGTTCATTCTTGAAGGAACACCTAATGGATTAAGGATAATATCTACTGGAGTACCATCCTCTAAGAAAGGCATATCCTCATCTCTAACAACTCTAGAAACAATTCCTTTATTACCATGTCTACCGGCTAACTTATCGCCAACTTTTACTTTTCTTTTTTGAGCAATTTGAACTTTAGCAAGCTTTAAAACACCAGTTGGTAATTCATCACCTACAGAAATAGCAAATCTTTTTCTTCTGTAATCTCCAAAAACATCATTGTATTTACGAAGATAATTAGATATAATTAAATTTACTAAAACATTTATATCATCACTCGAAGTCCACTTATGTGGATCAACCATAGTAAAGTCAATATTTATTAATATTTTTTTAGTAAACTTGGTACTCTTAGGAACAACTATCTCACCAAGAATATTTTTCACTCCTTTTGCTGCTTTTCCACCTATAACATTATAAAGCTTAGTCGCTAACAAATTTTTCAATGCATCTGCGTCTTTATGAAAGTTAGAATCAATTTTTTCTAAATCAACTTTATCTTGACTTTTTGCTCTCCTATCTTTAACAGTTTTAGAAAACAATGACTTACCAATTACAACACCTTGATTAGAAGGCTTTGTTTTTAGAGAAGCATCCTTAACATCTCCAGCTTTTTCACCAAAAATAGCACGTAATAACTTTTCTTCTGGTGTAGGATCAGATTCTCCTTTTGGAGTTATTTTCCCAATCAATATGTCCCCAGTTTTAACATGAGCACCAATACGAACCATACCATTTTCATCTAAATCTTTTGTAGCTATTTCACTAATATTAGGAATATCTGCTGTTAACTCTTCAGCACCTCTTTTTGTTTCCCGTACATTAACCACATGTTCAGCAATATGAAGTGAAGTAAACAGATCTTCTCTAACTACACGCTCTGAAAGTATAATAGCATCTTCAAAGTTATAACCCTTCCAAGGCATAAAAGCAACTTTTAGATTTCTTCCAATTGCTAATTCACCATTTTCAGTTGCATATCCTTCACATAGAACTTGACCCTTTTTAACTTTATCTCCAGCTCTAACAATTGGCTGTATATTTATACATGTTCTTTGGTTGGTTTTTTGAAACTTGGTTAAATAATATGTTTTAACATTATCATCAAAACTAGTTACATCCTCAACTTTAGATCTCTTATATTCAATAATTATTTTCTTAGCATCAACATAGGTAACTGTACCTTCACCTTCTGCATTAATCATTGTTCTTGAATCTTTTGCAACATGAGGTTCTAATCCTGTACCAACAATAGGAGCATCAGTTCTTAAGAGAGGAACAGCCTGCCTCATCATATTAGACCCCATTAATGCTCTATTGGCATCATCATGCTCTAAGAAAGGAATAAGAGATGCTGCAATAGATGCAATTTGATTTGGAGCAACATCCATCATAGTTACAGAATTAGGCTCTGCAACAAGATAATCATGCTCTCTTCTAGATTTTATTCTGTCATTAGAAAAACTTCCTTTGTCAGTTAAGAGGTGAATTTGCTTGAGCAATTATGTGTCCTTCTTCTTGCTCAGCAGTCATATACTTTGGATCAGTATTAACATCAACAACTCCATCAACAGATTTCCTGTAAGGAGTTTCAATAAATCCAAGATCATTTACTTTAGCATAAACAGCAAAGAGATGAAATAAGACCAATATTTGGTCCCTCTGGTGTTTCAATAGGACATAATCTTCCATAATGAGTATAGTGAACATCTCTAACTTCAAAACCAGCTCTTTCTCTCGTTAATCCACCAGGCCCTAAGGCAGATACTCTTCTTTTATGTGTTACTTCAGCTAATGGATTAGTTTGATCCATAAACTGAGATAATTGGCTTGTTCCAAAAAATGAATTAATTACTGCAGATAAAGTCTTTGCATTAATTAAATCAATTGGAGTAAAAACCTCGTTATCTCTAACATTCATTCTTTCTCTGAATAGTTCGTGCCATTCTACTTAAACCAACACTAAACTGGTTAGAAAGTTGCTCACCAACAGTTCTAACTCTTCTGTTACTTAAATGATCAATATCATCAACATCAACTTTAGAGTTAACTAGTTTAATCAAATTACTAATAATTGAAACAATATCTTCATTTGTTAAAACATGTTTATCTAAGCTAACATCTAATCCTAATCTTCTATTAATTCTAAATCTACCAACATGGCCTAAACTATATCTTTGATCAGAGAAAAATAATTTATCAATAATTCCTCTTGCAGTTTCATCATCAGGAGCTTCAGCGCTTCTTAATTGTCTGTAAATATGACGAACAGCTTCAACTTCTGAATTTGATGGATCTTTTTGTAAAGTATTATGAATTAATGCATGATCGCCAACCATTTCTCCTTCTTTATGCAAGAAGAATTGTTTCTGTACCAGAATTAACAATTTCTAAAATATGACTATTTTCTAAAATTGTATCTCTCTCAAGTATAACTTCATTTCTTTCAATGGGAACTAATTCACCAGTATCTTCATCAACAAAATCATCTACCCATGATTTTAACACACGAGCTGCTAATTTTCTCCCAACAACTCTTTTTAAACCACTTTTAGACACTTTAACTTCATCAGCCAAACCAAAAATTTCTAAGATATCTCTATCACTCTCATATCCTATAGCTCTTAATAAAGTGGTTACTGGTAATTTCTTTTTTCTATCAATGTAAGCATACATTACATTATTTATATCAGTAGTAAATTCAATCCATGAACCTTTAAAAGGAATTACTCTAGCGGAATAAAGCTTTGTACCATTAGAATGAAAACTTTGACCAAAGAATACACCTGGTGATCTGTGTAATTGAGATACAACAACTCTTTCAGCTCCATTAATAACAAATGTTCCTTTTGGAGTCATAAAAGGAATATTTCCGAAATAAACATCTTGAATTATTGTTTCAAAATCTTCATGATCAGGATCAGTACAGTATAACTTTAAGTTTTACCTTCAAAGGAACTTTAAAAGTTAAGACCTCTATTAATACATTCTTCAATTGAGTATCTTGGAGGGTCAATGGTGTAATCAATAAATTCTAAAACAAAATTATTTCTAGAATCAGTAATAGGAAATAATTCTGTAAAAGTTTTATATAATCCTTCATTACTTCTTTCATCTAAAGTTGTTCCTGTTTGAAAAAAAGACTGAAAACTTCTAACTGAATATCTAAAAAATCAGGATAATTAACTTGATTTTTAATTGATGCAAAATTTATTCTTTGGTGTATTTTGTATTGGCAAAGCATTAAGATTTTAGTTACAAAAAATGATTATAAATAAAAAACGAAAAATGGTTTAACTCTTATTTTAACAATAAGAGTTAAACCTTTTATAAAACTTTAAGCTTATTTAAGCTCAACTACAGCTCCAGCTTCCTCAAGAGATTTCTTGATTCCTTCAGCTTCATCTTTAGCTAACTCCTTCCTTAACAGCTTTAGGAGCGCTATCAACAATATCTTTAGCATCCTTTAGACCAAGACCTGTTAATTCTTTAACAGCTTTAACAACTTTTAATTTAGATGCTCCTGCTTCTTTAAGAATAACATCAAACTCAGATTGCTCTTCAGCTGCTTCACCGCCACCTGCTGCAGGTCCTGCCTGCTACTGCAACTGCTGCTGCTGCTGGTTCAATACCATACTCATCTTTTAAGATAGTTGCTAATTCAGTTACATCTTTTACTGATAGGTTAACTAAATCTTCTGCGAACTTTTTTAAATCTGCCATATTTTCTATTTATTTAATTATTTATTTATTTAATGTTGGAAGCATTATTTTTTATTATTCTTTTCAGCTAAAGCTTTTACAATCCCTGAAAAGTTTGACTACTTGATTGAAGTGAAGAAATAACATTTTTAGCTGGAGATTGTAAGAAGTGAAATAATATCTGCAATCAATTCATTCTTAGATTTAAGATTAGCAAGAATAGATAAATTATCATCTCCAATATAAAACTCTTGTTCTATATGAGCAGCTTTTAAAATGGTTTATCATGTTTTTTTCTAAAATCCTTAATTATTTTTGCTGGGGCATTAGCAGATTCAGAAAATATTAAAGAAGTGTTTCCTTTTAGCACATCAGTTAATTTATCAAAATCAACACTGTTCTTATCAAAAGCTTTCTTTAATAAAGTATTTTTAACAACTTGTATTGATACATTTTGCTTGAAACACATTCTTCTTAAGCTACTATTTTGCTCTGCAGTTAATCCAGAGATATCTGCTAGATAAAAATTCTTATTTTCATCAAGCATTTTATTCAAGCACTTCAATTAACTGATTTTTTTCTTGTTTGTTCATTATTTAATTTTCTAAATTTATTAAAAAATACTTGTATCAATTGAAGACCTAGACCCATTGTACTAGACATTGTAATACTTTTTACATAAGTACCCTTAGATGCAGAACGGTTTTAATTTAATAATAGTTTGCAAAAGCTCATCAGCATTTTCAGCAATTTGCTTGAGCATCAAAAGAAACTTTACCAACTGAAGCATGAATTATACCATTTTTATCAACCTTAAAATCAATCTTACCTTTTTTGACATCAGAAACAGCTTTACCAACATCCATAGTAACAGTTCCTGACTTAGGATTAGGCATTAGTCCTCTTGGGCCTAAAACTCTACCTAAAGCACCAATTTTACCCATAACAGCAGGCATTGTAACTATAACATCAACATCTGTCCAACCACCTTTAATTTTTTCAATATACTCATCTAAACCAACATAATCAGCACCAGCTTCTTTAGCTTCCGCTTCTTTGTCAGCAGTAACTAAAGCTAAAACTTTTAAAGTTTTACCAGTACCATGAGGTAAAGAAGCTACACCTCTTACCATTTGATTAGCTTGCCTAGGATCAACACCTAATCTTACAGCTAAATCAACAGATTCATCAAACTTAGACTTTGCATTATCTTTTACTAATACTAGATGCTTCTAACAAGTTAAATGATTTATTTAAATCAACTTTTCGCAATTGCTTCTTTTCTGTTTTTACTAGTTCCCATAGATAAATTATTTTATATTTATGAAGGCAAATCTCCCTTAACAGTTACTCCCATACTTCTTGCAGTACCTGCAACCATCATCATAGCAGATTCAATTTTAAAAGCATTTAAATCTGCCATTTTATCTTCTGCAATTGCTCTTAACTTGATCCCAAGTAACTGTAGCAACCTTTACTCTATTAGGCTCGCCAGATCCACTTTTCTTTTTAGCAGCAGCTAAGAATCTGTGAAGCAGCTGGAGCAGTTTTAATAATAAATTCAAAAGATTTATCTGCAAATACAGTAATCACAACAGGAACAATCTTCCCTGCTTTATCTTGAGTTCTTGCATTAAATTGCTTACAGAACTCCATAATATTAACACCCTTTAGCTCCTAATGCAGGACCAACTGGTGGTGCAGGATTTGCAGCTCCACCTCTAATCTGTAATTTAATAAGTGCTGAAATTTCTTTTGCCATTCTTTTATATTTTTTCTACTTGCATAAAATTTAATTCTAAAGGAGTTTTTCTCCCAAAGATTTTTACCATTAATTTTAACTTTTTCTTTTGTTCATCAATACCTTCAATCTCAGCATTAAAACTATTAAAAGGACCATCAATAACTTTAACAGTTTCACCAACAACAAAAGGAATACTAACATTCTTCATCAGTAATAGCCATTTCATCAACCTTACCTAAGATTCTATTAATTTCAGCTTTTCTCATTGGAACTGGAACACCACCCTTAGTAGCTCCGAGAAAACCCAAAACATTAGTAACATTTTTTAGAATGTGAGGAACTTCACCTACAAATTAGCTTCAACTAAAACATATCCAGGGAAAAAATTTCTTTCTTTACTAACTTTTTTCCATTTCTAATTTGATAAACCTTTTCAGTTGGAACTAAGATTTGAGAAACAAAATCTTGAAGTTTAATCGATCAATTTCTTTCTCAATAAAAGTAACAGTCTTTTTCTCTTTACCTCCCATCACTCTTAATACGTACCATTTCATTTTTAACTTCTTCTGTCCTATATGTATAATGTTATAAAATAAACTATAAAATACTTTCATCAGATTACTGAAATGCTGAATCCATTAAATAAATAATCAATGCAATAATTACAGTTGCAATTGCAACAACAATTGAACTACTTTGTAACTCTGACCAAGTTGGCCAACTCACTTTATTCATCAACTCGTCATACGACTCTTTAATATATGTTCCTTTATTTGCCATTTTCTTAATTCTTTTATCGCACGGGTGGAGAGACTCGAACTCCCAGCCAATGGTTTTGGAGACCACTACTCTACCAATTGAGCTACACCCGTTTAAATAGCAAAGGAAAGACCAAATCAATCTTCCTTTGCTATAAACTTAATAATGTTAACTACTAAAGTAATTTAGTAATCTGTCCAGCTCCAACAGTTCTACCACCCTCACGGATTGCAAATCTTAATCCTATACTCATTGCAACACTAGCAATTAATTCAACAGTAATTGTTAAATTATCACCAGGCATTACCATTTCAGTTCCATTAGGCAAGAAAATCTCACCAGTTACATCTGTTGTTCTGATGTAAAACTGTGGACGATATTTATTATGGAACGGAGTATGACGACCACCCTCTTCTTTTTTCAAAATATAAACCTCAGCTTCAAATTTATGATGAGGCTTAACAGATCCTGGCTTACAAATAACCATTCCTCTTTTAATATCAGTTTTCTCAATACCTCTTAATAAGATACCAACATTATCTCCAGCTTCACCTCTATCTAATATTTTTCTAAACATTTCAACACCAGTAACAGTAGAAGATAATTTTTCAGCACCCATACCGATAATATCAACAGTATCTCCAGTATTTGCAACACCAGTTTCAATTCTACCAGTAGCTACAGTACCTCTACCTGTAATAGTAAATACATCTTCAATTGGCATTAAGAAAGGCTTTTCATTATCTCTAACAGGCTCAGGAATCCAAGAATCAACAGCAGCCATTAATTCATCAATTTTTGCAACCCATTCAGCATCACCATTCAATGCACCTAAAGCAGATCCAGCAATACATGGAGTATTATCACCATCATAATCGTAAAATGATAAAATTCTCTTAATTCCATTTCAACTAATTCTAATAACTCTTCATCATCAACCATATCACTTTGTTCATAAACACAACAATGAAGGCACACCAACTTGTCTAGCTAATAAGATATGTTCTCTTGTTTGAGGCATAGGACCATCAGTTGCAGCACAAACTAAAATTGCACCATCCATCTGAGCAGCACCAGTAACCATGTTTTTTACGTAATCGGCGTGACCTGGACAATCTACGTGAGCGTAATGTCTGTTTTCTGTTTCATACTCAACATGAGATGTGTTAATAGTAATTCCTCTTTCTTTTTCTTCTGGCGCATTATCAATCGTGTCGAAATCACGAACTTCTGCACCATCCTATCTCAGCTAATACCTTTGTAATAGCAGCAGTTAAGGTAGTTTTTCCATGGTCAACATGACCAATAGTACCAATGTTCAAGTGTGGCTTGGTACGATTAAAATTTTCTTTTGCCATTTTGTTAAATTTATATTAATAATTTATTATAATCCTACTTTTACACTAACTTCTTATTCTTATCTCTTAGAGCCAATGACGGGAATTGAACCCGTGACCTCTTCCTTACCAAGGAAACGCTCTGCCCCTGAGCTACATCGGCTAGTAAAGTTGAGCGAGAGACCGGGCTCGAACCCGCGACCCTCAGCTTGGAAGGCTGACGCTCTACCAACTGAGCTACTCTCGCATTTCAAATTTATGTGGGGGGAACAGGATTCGAACCTGTGAAGGCGTAGCCAGCAGATTTACAGTCTGCCCTCGTTGACCGCTTGAGTATCCCCCCATTAAAAAAGAGCCGATAGAGGGACTCGAACCCACGACCTGCTGATTACAAATCAGCTGCTCTAGCCAGCTGAGCTATATCGGCTTATTATAAATTAATGTTATTTAAATGAACTGCTCCCTAAAATGGGCTGCAAATTTATTAAAGTTTTTAATACAAACAACAAAAATTTTGATTTTTTTAATCTAAAAAAACAGTAATAAAAATATGTCAAAAATTTAAACAATCATTTCATTAATTTTAATAGAAATAAAAATCATGCTCTTGGGTGTGCTTGATCATAAACAGACTTCAACTTTTCTACTGTATTGTGCGTGTAAATTTGTGTCGCGCTTAGACTAGAATGACCAAGAATCTCTTTAATTGCGTTAATATCAGCACCATTGCTTAACATATGTGTGGCGAATGAATGCCTTAAAACATGAGGACTTCTCTTTTTAACACTAGAAACTAAACTTATGTAATAATTTACTATTCGATAAACTTTCTTGGGATAGAGTTTCTTTTTTAACAAATTTGAAAACAAATAATCTTTAATTTTATAATTTTTAATAAATAAATCAAGTTTTGACAATAAATCAAAAGAAAGAGGAACAAAACGCTCTTTATTTCCCTTTCCAAGCACTTTTAAAGAGCAATTTTTAAAATCTAAATTATGAGTTTTAATTTCTATTAACTCTGATAGCCTGATACCAGTCAAATAAAAAACTTCAATAATAAGCAAATCTCTATCGCCAATAAATCCATCATCAAAATATTTTTTATCTAATAATTGATTTAAATCGATTTGCTCAACAATACTTGGTAACTTTCTTGAATTCTTAGGCGAAATAATTTTCAAAGTAGGGTTAAAACTAATTAAATCAGAAATTTCTAAAAACTTAAAGAAAGATTTTAAAGATGAAATTTTACGATTTATTGTTCTTGAAGTTAACCCACTTTCAAAAAGAAAAGTAATCCAATTTCTTATAAGCTTAAAACTTATATCCTCAACTGATTCAATAGATGAGTAATCATTTAAATACGAGAAAAACTGATTTAAATCAGTTTTATATGACGTCACAGTGTGTTGCGAAAGTCTTTTTTCAGACTCAATATATCTAATAAATTTTCTTATAAACATAAAAGACCTTTAATTCATGTAAATGTATGAATAAAAGGTCTTAATAATAAGAGTTTGAATGGCTAAATTAATCCATACTATTTAAAAGATTCTCAGAGTATACTGCTTTTTGTCTTTGAACTCTCAATCTCTCAGATTTTTTAATGTACTGCTTTTTTTGTCTAACAGTTTTAAGTGTACCAGTTTTAAGGAATTTTCTTTTAAAACGCTTTAAAGCTCTATCTATATTTTCACCGTCTTTTACTGGAATAACTAACATAATATTATTTTAAATTTAGGACTGCAAAAGTATAAATATCTTTAAGAATAACAAACAAAAAGAAATTTTCTTTAATAAAACCAAAAAAAGAATAACTCAAATTTAAAATCTAGCAATTATATAAAGAAATAATATTCTTTGAGTACTTTAAAATATTTTGATCTCCATTTAAGGAATCTAAGCATATAACAAAAGCAAAACCAGCAACGTTTGCATTACTAGAGTTAACAAGCTCAGCGGCAGCTAATGCTGTACCTCCAGTAGCCAAGAGGTCATCATGAATTAACACGTTCCAGTTTTCTTTAATATCATCAGCATGAATTTCAACCTCAGAACTACCATATTCTAAATCGTAACTATATTTTAATGTTTTTAGAGGAAGTTTACCAGATTTTCTAATAGGTACAAATGGAATATTTAATCTATTAGCAAGCATAAAGCCAAAAAGAAAACCTCTACTCTCAACGCCAACAATCGCATCAATATTTAGTACTTTTAATCTGTTAACAAATTCATCAATAATCAAATTAGTTAAATTTGGATCCAAAAGCACAGAAGTGATGTCCTTAAAATTAACACCTTTAATAGGAAAATCTAAAACAGTTCTTATTGATTTTTCAATTTGTTGAGAAATTATCATTATTTATATTTTTTTATTTCTCCGCTCTTTAATCTATTTAAATAAGAATTCAAATCAATTTTAACCTCCTTAGATAGAATTAGTAATCCAATAATATTTGGAAAAGCCATAGCTAAAATCATCATATCTGAAAAATCTAACACTGCACCTAGTTTTACTGATGAACCAACAATTATAAAAAGTAAAAAAATAAATTTATATGAATATTCAGACAATTTACTTTTACCAAATAAAAACTCCCATGATTTTAATCCATAATAAGACCATGAAATCATAGTTGAAAAAGCAAATAAAAATATCGCTATTACAAGAAGATAAGGAAACCATGAAAAAACAGAACCAAAAGCCTTTGAAGTCATCTGAGCCCCTTCCAAACCTTCAACATTATACATTCCTGTAAAAATAATAACTAAGGCAGTCATAGTACAAATCACAACAGTATCAATAAAAGGCTCCAGTAAAGAAACAATCCCCTCAGAAACAGGCTCTTTTGTTTTTGCAGCAGAATGTGCAATAGCAGCAGAACCAACTCCAGCTTCATTTGAGAAAGCAGCTCTTCTAAACCCCTGAATTAAGACACCAATAACACCTCCAAATGCAGCATCAGGAGCAAAAGCTCCATTAAAAATTAAAACAAAGACATTACCAACTTCTGAAATATTTATTAAAATAATAATTAGAGCAGTACCAACATAAAGTAAAGCCATAAGGGGAACAATTTTCTCGGTAACATTAGCAATACTTTTAATTCCTCCGATAATAACAACTCCAACTAAAAAAGCTAAAATCAGTCCAAATAAAGGACCATTTCCAGCTAAAACGGGAAATTGACCTGAAAGTTGAGCATATGCTTGGTTAGCTTGAAACATGTTACCTCCACCAAAAGAACCTCCAATACACAACACAGCAAACATTACTGCAAGAAATTTTCCAAATATTGGCATTTTATATTTAGCTAAACCATCACGCAAATAATACATTGGGCCACCTGAAACTTCTCCATTCGCATCTAACTTTCTATACTTTACACCTAAAGTACATTCAACAAACTTTGATGACATCCCAAGCAAACCTGCAACTATCATCCAAAAAGTTGCCCCAGGACCTCCTACTGAAATAGCAATTGCAACACCAGCAATATTTCCTAAACCGACAGTTGCCGAAAGAGCTGTTGTTAAAGCTTGGAAATGAGAAACCTCACCTTTATCTTCAGGATCATCATAATCTCCTCTAACCAAACTTAAAGCATGCTTAAAACCCCGGAAATTTATAAACTTCATTCTAAAAGTAAAAAACAGAGCTCCAAAAACTAACCAAAGGACAACAATAGGAATATCTGCTCCGATATCAAAGCCAAAAAATTTCAATGGATCCCAAAAAATCACAGGCACTAAATAGTCAGAGACTAAAGGTTTAAAAAAACTATCAATTTTATCACTTAAAGAATCAGCTTTAGAATTTATAAATGAAGTGAGTAGTAAAATAAGTAATGATATTTTTTTATTCATATTTGTTTATTTGTTAATTGATTTTTTATTATTTCTAAACTTTCTAAAAAAGAATGTGGACGATAATTTAAATCATTAATAGCTTTATCTAAAACAAATCCAGTTTTTATAGGTCTTTTAGCCAGCTGATTTAATTTAGAGGAGTGACTTCTTTCTATCATTTTAGTATTTAAATTAAAAAATTCTGCAACAGATACAACCATATCGTAAATACTCATTATATCTTTTCCTGAGACATTAAATACTCCATAAACTTTTTCTTTTGCTGCAAAAAGACATGCAGCAGCAAGATCTTCAGCAAATGTTGGTGCTCTATAGTGATCATCAATTATACTTAATTTTTGACCTTTTTCAAGAGATTCTTTAGCCCATAAAATAATATTATTTCTACTTAAGTTATTTCCAACACCAAAAAGAATAATAGTTCTTAAAATACTAGATTTAACGTTATGATTTTTCAGTAAAATTTCAGAATTTAATTTCGAAAAACCATAATAAGATAAAGGATTAGAAGAATCATCTTCAGAGTAAGGACCGTTTTCTCCATCAAAAATAAAATCTGTTGAGATATGGATTAAATGTGCATTAATACTTAGACAGGCATTAGCTAAAAATCCAACAGCATTTGTATTAATTTTATCACATTCCTCTTTCATTTCTTCACATAAATCGACATTAGTCATAGCAGCTGTATTAATAACGACATCAGGAGAAAACTTATTAATTGCAAAGCGGACTTGATCTTCACTAGTGATATCTAGAGAGAAATATCTATAATAACTGATATTTAAATTATTAGATCTGTCTATTCCCTTTGAGGTTGCAATAATATCTATCTTATCTTTAATAGCTAAAGAAATTATTTTTTGAGCTAATAAACCGTTAGATCCTGTAATTAAAATCTTCATCTACGATGTTTTTGGCTTAATTAAGTATAATATAAAATAAACTAAAATAGGAGAACCTATACCAACAAGTAACGTGATAAAAAAAAGCAATCTAATTCCTGAGACATTTAAATCAAATTTAAAGGCTACCCATGAACAAACTCCAAGAAATTTAGATTCTTCTAAAAACATTAATTGATTAATTTATTTTTTAGATCAGCTATTTCAATTATTATATTATTTTCCATGTCTAAAATATTTTTTTCAAGTTTTAAAATTTGATGTTCAACTTTCAAAATCTGATATTCAAGTTCAATAATTTTATCTTGTTTCTTCTTAGACTTTTGAATATCAATTATTAACCATGCAAAAGCAACTAGTTCAATAATAATTAATAAAATAGTGAGGCTTAGTTGAATATCCATGGTTTATAAATCAAAAACTGATCTTCTTTTTCTAAATTTAAACATAATTCTTAATTTTAAAATAAATACCATTATTAAATAAATAAGCACAGTAAAAGCATTTACAAATGCAGCGTAAATAAAAAAAAGACGAATAAAAGAAGCTTTTATTCCGACTTTAGAACTCCACCATGAGCTTACACCGAAAAATTTAATCTCAAAAAAGTTACGAAGTATTTTAAACATTTATTGTGCAATTTAAAGAAATTAGGAAAGAAATAATAAGAATTTAATCAAATTAATTAATTTTAAAAAATGTTTTTTATAATTTCAAAAATACTAGCTTTTTTAATCAAACCAACCTTTTGGATATTAGGCTTACTTATTTTCTCAATTTTCAAAAAAAATAAAAGAAAATATTACATTATAATTACGACCTTATTATATATATTTTTCACAAATGAATTTATATACAACGAAGCTGCTAGGTGTTGGGAAGAACCATCAAAAGATATTAAAATATTAGACGAGAAGTACGATATTGGAATCGTTCTTGGAGGTTTTAGTGACTTTGACAGCATCACTCAAAAACATAATTTCAAAAAAGAGGCAGATAGATTTATTTATACATTTCAACTCTACAACAGAGGGATTATAAAAAAGATATTAATTAGTGGTGGAAATGGAAGACTTTCAAAAAGCAATTTCAAAGAAGCCGAAACAATTCAAAAATTTTTAATTAATAATTCTGTAAATAAAAAAGATATTATAATAGAGTCTGAATCAAGAAATACAAAAGAAAATGCTTTCTACAGCGCACAAATTATAAAAGAAGATTCAAAAGTTATATTAATTACAAGCGCAACTCACATGAAAAGAGCTTTACTATGTTTTAAAAGAGCAGGAGTTCAGGTGACTGCTTTTCCTGTAGATAATATGCTAAGCTATAGAAGTATAGACCCTTCACATATTTTACTTCCAAAAGCAAGAGTATTAGAATATTGGGAAGAATTGATACATGAAATAATTGGATATTTAGTATATTATATTTACTTATAACTTAGAAATATAAGTAGCCATCTGCATTTGCACATCTAATGCTGCTTCTCTAGATTTTACTGCAAAATCTAATCCAGAACCAGCATAAATTATTGACCTTGAAGAGTTAACTATTAGCCCACAATCTTTAATCATCCCTTTTTCAACAACATCTTTTAAACTTCCCCCTTGAGCACCAATGCCAGGAACTAAAAGAAAATGATTTGGAATAATTTTTCTGATTTCTTCTAAATATTGAGGATTGGTTGCCCCAACAACATACATTAAATTATTTTCACTTCCCCATTTTGAAGATGTATCTAAAACGTGTTTATAAAGAGAATAATTATCAAATTTTAAATGTTGAAAATCTGATGATCCAATATTTGAGGTAAGAGCAAGTAAAATCACCCATTTATCATCAAAACTTAAAAACGGTTTTACTGAATCAGAGCCCATGTAAGGATTTACTGTTATTGAATCAAAATTTAAATTTTCGAAAAAAGCTTTAGCATACATTTTAGAAGTATTACCTATATCCCCCCTTTTTGCATCAGCAATAGTAAATATATCATTAGGAATATAATCAAGAGTTTTTTGCATAGATAACCACCCATCAATTCCATTACTTTCATAAAATGCTGTATTAATTTTATATGCAATACATAAATCTTTTGTAGCATCAATTATAGCTTTATTAAATTCAAAAATTGGATCATCTAAATTTAGCAAATGGGATGGTATTTTACTTAAATCACTATCTAAACCAATACACAGAAAGGTTTTTTTAGATTTAATTTGCACTATAAGTTTACCTCTATCCATTTGAAGTTCCTTCTTTTAGCTTTTCAGCATTTTCTGCCAATTGCAATTCATCAATAAACTCTTGAATATCACCACCTGTAACGGCCTGCAAATTATATTTTGTCAAACCTATTCTATGCTCAGTTACTCTTCCTTGAGGATAATTATAAGTTCGTATTTTTGCGGATCTATCTCCTGAAGAAACCATAGTTTTTCTGTGTTTAGCATCTTCTTCTAATTTCTTTTGCAATTCAATTTCATAAATTCTAGATCTTAAAACTTTTAATGCCTTATCATAATTCTTATGTTGAGATTTCTGATCTTGACATTGAGCCACGACTCCAGTTGGAACATGTGTTAATCGTACGGCAGAATATGTTGTATTTACAGATTGTCCTCCAGGACCAGAAGAGCAGTATGTATCTTTTCTTATATCACTTGTTTTTAACTCAACATCAAACTCTTCAGCTTCAGGCAAAACAATTACAGAAGCTGCAGAAGTATGTACTCTTCCTTGTGTTTCAGTTTGAGGAACTCTCTGAACACGATGAACACCGGATTCAAATTTTAACTGTCCATAAACATCATCTCCTGAGATATTAAAAATAATCTCTTTATATCCTCCAGCAGTTCCCTCTGCTATATCAACTAAATCAGTTGACCAACCTTTTGATTGTGCAAAAGCACTATACATTTTAAAAAGATCCCCAGCAAAAAGACTAGCCTCATCTCCACCAGAACCAGCTCTAATTTCCATTACAGCATTTTTAGAGTCAGCTGGATCTTTCGGGATTAATAAAACTTTAATTTCCTCTTCAATAGGATTAACTTTAGGTAAAAGTTCGTCAAGTTCCATTTTAGCCATCTCCTTCATCTCTGCATCAGTACTAGAGGAAACAATTTCTTTGGCCTCAGAAATATTTGACATTATATTTTTATAAATCTTAAATATTTTTATGATTGGATCTAAATCTTTATACTCTTTGCTTAACTGAATATAGATTTTCATATCGTTCATAGCATTAGCCGAAGAAATTAATTTTTCTACTTCTATATATCTAACATTTATTGCTTCTAATTTATCTAACATATTAATATATAAATTCTCCGTGTTTGGATTTAATGGTTAATTTTTTTGAATTGTGGCTTTCAACTCTTCCAATAATTTTGGCTTCAACATTAAAAGAATTAGATATATCTATAATTGAATTAGCAATATTTTCATTTACATATAATTCCATTCTATGCCCCATATTAAAAACTTTATACATTTCTTTCCAATCAGTATTTGATTCGTTTTGGATTAATTCAAATAGTAATGGAGTGTCAAACATATTATCTTTAATGATATGAAGATTATCAATAAAATGTAAGATTTTAGTTTGTGCCCCGCCACTACAATGAATCATACCATCAATTTTTCCTTTGTGTAATTCAATAATTTTTTTAATTATTGGACCATATGTTCTTGTAGGAGACAAAACTAACTTACCAGCATCAAGATCTGAACCAATAATTTTATCGGTAAGACTCTTAGAGCCAGAATAAATTAAATCATTTGGAATATTTGGATCAAAACTTTCAGGATATCTATTAGCAAGTACCTTTGAAAAAACATCATGTCGTGCAGATGTTAAACCGTTACTTCCCATTCCTCCGTTGTACTCATTTTCATATGAAGATTGGCCAAATGAAGATAGACCAATAATAACGTTACCTTTTTTAATATTACCATTATCAATAACTTCTGACCTTTTCATTCTTGCAACAACTGTAGAATCAACAATTATTGTCCTAACAAGGTCTCCAACATCAGCAGTTTCTCCACCAGTAGATATTATATTGAATCCGTAATTTTTATATTCTTCTAACAACTCTTGAGTACCATTAATTATTTTAGATATAATAGATCCAGGGATGACATTTTTATTTCTTCCAATTGTTGAAGAAAGCATAATATTATCTATCACACCAACACAAAGTAAATCATCAATATTCATAACAATTGAATCTTGTGCAATACCTTTCCAAACAGATAGATCCCCTGTTTCTTTCCAATACATATAAGCTAAAGAAGATTTTGTTCCAGCACCATCTGCATGCATTACTAAACAATAATCCTCATCATTAGTTAAATAATCTGGAACAATTTTACAGAATGATTTTTCAAATAAACCCTTATCTACATTTTTAATTGCATCATGAACATCCTCCTTGTCAGCAGAAACTCCTCTTTGACTATATCTGTTATCTGTCATCTTTTTAAATAAAAAAGCATCCATAGACAGGATGCTTTTTTCTATTTATTAAAAAATTATTTTTTAATATTTTTTTCGGAAACGTAATCTTCACTCAAAACTTTAAAAGATGTTCTTCTATTATATTGATGAGCTTTCTTTTTATTTTTTCTGAATTTAATTTTATTAATGTAAGATTTTGTTAATACATCTCCTTCCTTAAATCTACCATTATCCTTCTCAATAACAAAAGGCTCTGTCTCTCCTGCACCAACAGCTTTAAGTTGTCCCTTATCAATTGCTAGAGAAAGAAGATAGTTAATACATGCATCTGCTCTCTTTTGAGATAATATTAAATTACTACTGTTATCTCCAACAAAATCGGTGTGAGATTTTAATTCTATAACAACATTTAAATTATCATTTAACGCCTCTGCTAATATATCCAGATCTTCTTTAGATTTATCTCTAAGATTCGATTTAGCAAAATCATATTCGATTCTTGGAAGAATAATTTCTTTTTTCACAGGGTCAAGAATTGGATCAATAATAAAAACTTTATTAAACTCTATACCAACAGTTGTCTCAGTAAATTTTTTATTTAAATAGCCGTTGTTAGAAACAAGTAATTCGTAAGAAGTCAAAGGTTTAAGATTAAAATTATATGACCCAGTATTATCAGTAATTGTCTCATATGCTTTACCATCACTTCCTGACAACTTAACATTAGCGTTTGTTATAATTGCTCCAGTTTTAGAATCAGTTACTACACCCCTTAAAGAGAAAACTAGAGGAGGAAGTTCAAATTGATAAATATCATCTCCACCTTTCCCTCCGTCTCTATCTGATGTTAGATATCCTCTTTCACCAGAAGCCTCAATAATCATACCAAAATCATCTCCAGATGAATTTACTGGAGATTTCAGATTAATTATATTAGAATAAGCACCATTTTCATCCTCAACAGATTTAAAAATATCCATTCCTCCCATTCCAATATGACCATTTGAAGCAAAATACAAAGAAGCATCATTATGAAGAAAGGGAAACATTTCATCACCACTTGTATTAACTGCAGGACCTAAGTTTATTGGCAAACTCCATTTTCCTCTTTGTTCTTTTTTAACCATCCATAAATCTTTACCCCCATAACCACCTGATATATCAGATGAAAAAATTAAAACAGTTTCATCACCATTTAAGGCTGGATGTCCTGCAGTACCTAAACTATCAATTTTAATTTGGAGCTTTTTTGGCTCACCCCAGACCTTACCTTTTCTAGTTGAAATAAATATACTACAACCTTCTGCCTTCTTTTTTTCAACATTACACTTTGTAAAATACATATTTGTACCTCTTTTATTCAAAAACACAGAACCCTCATTTGAGCTTGTGTTAATTGGCTCAGCAGTCAACATAGGAACACTCCATTTTCCTTTTTTATTTATTCTTGAAGAATAAATATCTGTAAAACTTTCTCCTGTTCTGTCATCCACTTTAGAAGAAAGACCTCCAGTTCTAGATGATGTAAAGTAAAGCTCTGTATAATCCTCGTTTCCAAAAGAAGGTGAAAAATCACCAAACCTTGAATTAACAAGAGGCATTATTTCTACTTTATATCTAGTAGGATTGTCTAACCAATTAGTTGCAAACTCACAAGACCTCAAGCCTTTCTCTCCACGTGTATCTGATGGGTTTAACTGTATAAATTTCTGATATTGAATTTTAGCTTCTTCATATTCTTTATTCATTCTTAGCATGTCAGCATATAACAAATACACACTTACGTCTGGGTATTTTGCTTTAATTGCTCTCTTGTAGTATGATTCAGCTCTATTAATATTTCCTGAAAGCCTATAACATTCAGCTTGCTTAAATATTATCTCTGATTTGAGAGCTCTATTTTTAGTTTTTTGATAAACCTTCTTATATAGTTCAGCAGCTTTAGTGAACTGCTCAGCTTCAAACAATTGATTTGCTTTAATCATTTTTTTACTCTTCTTTTGAGCAAAAATATTTGTACTAGAAGCTAATAAGACGCACAGTACTAAAGAAATTCTTAAGAATATATTCATTGTTTTTACAATTAAAATTAATGCTAAAATAAGCAATAATATTTAATTTTATAAGTAGAGTATTTTATATAAACACAATATGATGTTAATAAAGTATTAATAATTTTAAAAAAAATAAATCATTATTTTATGTTTGATCAAAAATAAAACATAATTTTTGTAAAGATTTTAAAATTAAAAAGTCAATAGATTGTATTGCTAATAATAACTAGTTTATAATTACATCAAAATTAAAAAAACAAAAGAATGAAAACAAAACTTGAATATATCTGGCTTGATGGTTATGAACCAACTCAAAATATGAGAAGCAAAACTAAGGTTATTGAAAATTTCTCTGGCAAAATAGAAGATTGTCCTGTCTGGTCTTTTGATGGAAGCTCAACAAAACAAGCTAAAGGAGGTTCTTCTGACTGTTTATTAAAACCTGTAGCATTATACACAGATCCAGACAGAATTGATGGATTTCTAGTTATGACTGAAGTGTTAAATGCGGATGGATCACCACATTGTTCAAATGCAAGAGCATCAATAGATGATAATGATGATGATTTCTGGTTTGGATTTGAGCAGGAATATTTTATTATGGATACCCAAACACAACTTCCTCTTGGTTTTCCTGTAGGTGGATATCCAGGCCCACAAGGAATGTATTATTGTTCAGTAGGTGGAAGAAATACTCATGGAAGAGATTTTGTAGAAGAACATGCAGACTTATGTATTGAAGCAGGATTAAATTTTGAAGGCATAAATCAAGAAGTTGCTAGCGGACAATGGGAATTTCAATTATTTGCTAAAGGAGCTAAAAAAGCTGGTGACGAAATATGGATTGCAAGATATCTTTTAGACAGATTAACTGAAAGATATGGTTACTATATTGAATATCATCCAAAACCAATAAAAGGAGACTGGAATGGATCAGGTATGCACGCCAACTTCTCTAATACAACTTTAAGAACATGTGGGTCACAAGAAATTTATGAGAAAATTTGTGAGGCATTTAGACCAGTAACAAAAGAACATATTTTAGTATACGGTGAATTTAATGACCAGAGACTTACAGGATTACATGAAACTGCATCAATTACAGATTTTAGCTACGGTATTTCTGATAGAGGTGCATCAATAAGAATCCCAATCATTACTGTTGAACAAGGGTGGAAAGGATGGCTAGAAGACAGACGACCTGCATCTAATGGTGACCCATACAAAATTGCTGGAATTATTGTTAAAACTGTGAAAGGAGCTCAAAAAAACTAGATTAGGCTTACTGAATACGTAATATATATTAAATACATTGTCAATAAGAACAAGCCTTTGTATCTAGATAATTGATATTTTGGAGTTAATACGCAAAGTATCCCTAAAAACACAGTAACCATGATCATAACACCATAATCTAAAATTATTTTAGAATCTACTAATGTAATGTCTCTTAGTAAAGCTGTTGCTCCTAACACTAAAAGCAGATTAAAAATATTAGATCCAATTATATTACCAACTGCTAAATCAACTTCTTTTCTAAAAGCCGCTACAATTGAAGTAACAAGTTCAGGAATACTAGTTCCAATCGCAATAATAGTAACACCTATTATCCGCTCAGAAACATTAAACTTTTTAGCTATATCGATTGCTCCATCCACTAAAAAATCTGCTCCAAATTTGAGTAATAGTATTCCAGAAATTAAATAAAAAACACTTTTAAAAACAGAAATATCTTTAGCTTCTTCCAATTCATTTTTAGACTCACTTTCTTCTTTTCTAGACTTTAAAATTGTGAATATTAAAAATCCAAGTAACAAAAACAATAAAAAAATTCCAACTATTTGAGAGATTTTATTATTAAAAAATAAAAAAAATGCAACAAAAAAAGTTGAAATTAATAAAAAAGAATAATCTAATTTGAGTGTTTTTTTAGTAATATTTATATTAAAAATTATAGCAGTAATTGACAGAACAAGACAGATGTTAGCAATATTAGATCCTATTACATTAGAAAAAACAATATCACTACTACCAGATAAAAGAGCCTTAAAACTCACAAAAAGCTCAGGACAAGATGTAGCAAAAGAAACTACGGTCAAACCTACCACTAATTTTGAAATACGAGCTTTTGACGCAATACTAACAGAGCCAAGCACTAATAATTCACCACCAAAATATAGAAGAAAAAGGCCAAAGATAATTAGTAGATAAGTAAGCATTACTTTAGGTCTAAATCATCTTTAAAATCACTTGCACTATCTCTTATTTCTTTTTTAATCTCATTAGAGGCATCTTTAACTTCTCTTATTGTTTTACCTAAAGTTCTAGCAAGTTCAGGGATTTTCTTTGAACCAAAGAACATAACAACAAATAATAGAATAATAATAACTTCAGGCCCTCCAATGAACAATATCATAAGATGATTTTTTTAAATTCTACTTGTTTTTAAAAGTAAATAATAAAAATTTACTTTCTAGCTAACTTTTCTTTTTTCTTAGTTAGAGTGTCAAGCATAATAGGAGACGCTACAAATAATGAAGAATATGTACCTACAATAACACCCACCATTAGAGCAAACATAAAGCCTCTAATAACTTCTCCACCAAATACAAATATTATAAGTAGCACAACAAACGTTGTTAAGGATGTATTAATAGTTCTACTAAGAGTACTATTTAAAGCTCCATTTATTACTTCAATAACTTCTTTTTTCTTGTATGAATTCATATACTCTCTAACCCTATCAAATACAACAACCGTATCATTAAGGGAGTAACCAATTATTGTAAGAATAGCAGCAATAAATGCCTGATCAATCTCTAAAGAAAAAGGAAGAAGACCGTAGAAAGCTGAGAATATAGCTAATACAATAATTACATCATGAAAAACTGCTGAAACAGCTCCTAAACTAAATTGCCATTTTCTAAATCTTAATAGAATATATAAGAAAATAACAAGTAGGGAGAAAAGAACAGACCACACAGCAGCATCTTTAATATCATCTGCAATAGTTGGTCCAACTTTTTGCGAACTCATTATCTCAAATTCAAGACCAGAAGTAGCAAGACCTTCATTAAGTTTTGCTTCAACAATTTGATCAGTTGAAATATCATTATTATTAATCATGAATGAGGTTGTAATCTTTACTTGATTATCATCACCAAAAGTTTTAACTTGAGGAGTATAATTTAAACCATCACTATCAACAAAAACAGCAGATAAATCTTCTCTAAGGTCTTCATTATTTATATCATTATCAAAACGAACAACATATGTTCTTCCTCCAACAAAATCAACTCCATAATTCAATCCTTTTGTTAGTAGAGAGCCAAGACCAAGAACAACTAATAAACCAGAAATAACATAGAATTTTTTTCTATTTCCAATAAAGTCAATATTGATATTTTTAAAAGCACCATCAGTTAATTTTGTTGAAAAAGAAATATCTTTTCCTTTATTAACACGAGAGGAAATTATTAGTCTTGTAATAAATATTGCAGCAAAAAGAGAAGTAATAATACCAATAACTAGAGTTGTAGCAAAACCTTTAATTGGACCAGTTCCAAATGTATATAGAATTATTCCTGTAAGTAATGTTGTAACATTTGCATCAATAATTGAACTATATGCACTATTATAACCATCAGTAATGGCTAATCTTAAACCTTTTCCATTTGACAACTCTTCCCTGATTCTTTCATAAATCAGAACATTCGCATCAACAGACATACCAATAGTTAAAATAATACCAGCGATTCCAGGCAATGTTAAAACAGCACCCAATGAAGATAAAACACCAAAAATGAAAAATATGTTAGCTAGTAGAGCAACGTTTGAAACGATTCCTGCCCCACTGTAATAAAATATCATGTAAAACAACACAAGAATTAAAGCAAAAATAAATGATTGTAATCCAGAGCTAATAGCTTCTTCACCTAATGAAGGACCAACAATTGCTTCCTCTATAATTCTAGCAGGAGCAGGAAGTTTTCCTGATTTTAAAATATTTGCTAAAT
The DNA here is from genome assembly GCA_949372805.1 of uncultured Flavobacteriales bacterium. GTDB lineage: Bacteria > Bacteroidota > Bacteroidia > Flavobacteriales > BACL11 > CAJIYG01. The sequence goes on from CASIBH010000008.1 coordinate 41,242, forward strand.
CTTTAGCTTCGTTAACTGAGAAATTACCAGTAATTGATGATCGTCCTCCAGCAATTTCACTTTGAACAGTAGGGTAAGAATATACATAGCCATCTAAAACAATTGCAACACTTCTTCCAATATTTTCACCCGTTAATCTTTTCCATTGTTTTGCACCTTCTTGATTCATAGACATAGAAACTTCAGCTGATGAATTATATTGACCAAAACTTTGGTTTGCATCAGTAACAACACCCCCATCCATTGCAGCCATACCATCTCTATTTGTTACTTTTAAAGCTACAAGCTGAACAAACTTTCCTTCACTATCATAAGGTTTTACAGTATAAGCAAACTTTACATCAACAGGGAAAAACTTGATAACTAAAGGGTCTTTTAAATATTTATTTAATTGTGCAGTGTCTTTTGTTGCACAGAAACCAACCACCGGACCTTCTTGAATTTGGTTTTGTTGATCAACATTTGGATATAAAACTGAGTATAGTGGATTATTTTCTGCAAATTCTTCAAATGATAATGTGTTAGAAGTATCAGAAGAAGCAGAGTCAGATTCTAGGTCGGTTAATAAATCATCAAGATTGTCCTCACTATTAATATCTTCATTAATCTCTTCAGCTAACACATCTAAATTTTCTTTTACATCTAACACTTCATTAACATCTAATGTGTCATTTAAATCATTTGTTTCTTTAAGATAATTATTTACTTGCTCAAGAGTTGGGAATAATTCTCTGTATTCATAGGTTTCCCAAAATTCTAACTGAGCAGTTGATTGCAATAACTTTCTTGCTCTTTCAGGGTCTTTAATCCCAGGAAGCTCAACTAAAATTCTTCCTGCAGTTTCGAGTCTTTGAATATTTGGCTGTGTTACTCCAAATCTATCTATTCTACTTCTTAGTATATTGAATGATCTATTTATAGCATCTTCAACTTCTAAACTAAGAATCTCTATCACTTCTTGGTTGTTAGAATTAATTCTCACCTTATCTTTTAACTGAGAAGTAAATAACACAGCCATTCCATTAACAGGAGATAATTTTTCAAACTCTTGGCCAAAAAGTGTTACAAAATCACTTTGGCTATTTTCTTGAGCAGTTAAAGCATTATTAATTGCTTTAGTAAATACTTCATCTTTTGTATTATTTGCAAGCGCCTTAAGAACATCAACAACCATAACTTCCAAAGTAACATTCATCCCTCCTTTAAGGTCAAGTCCAAGATTAAGTTCTCTTTGCTTACAATCTGAATAAGTATATTGAGCAACTAAAATATCATAAACTTCTTCAGAATTAATAGAATCTAAGTATAGTTTTTCTTTTACTTCTCTTTCTTCCTCAGGAAAATTTTCAGCATATTTAACTGCATCATTTTCTACTTTATCAGCTACTAAAGTGAAGGATAATTGATAAACACATATTAAAGCAAAAACAAAAGCGATTACTTTGATAAAATTTCTATTCTGCATAGTCTTATTTTTTTAGAGCGGCAAATATAAACTTTTCCTACTAATTATGATAATTCTACTGGCATCTATATTCTTATATCTATGTAAGATTTAAATCTAACTAAATACTTTTAAAGCAACTAAATGGTATCTTTGAAAAATATTGTTGAATATTAAATATGCAAAAGTTACTTTTTTTAATTTTAATTATCTTACTACAAAATTGTCTTTTTGCACAAAACAATTTATTTAGAGATACCTCATTGCAAGTTTCAGAAAATAATATTGCATTCAAACACGCTTGGGCAGGAGGCTTAAATGCTGCTCAATTTAATGAGATTGATTTAGATTTAGATGGAGTAAAAGATTTAGTAGTATTTGATAGATCTGGAAATAAACTAATTCCTTTTCTTAATAAGAATAATAAATTTATTTATGCACCTAATTTTAAAAGCAAATTCCCTAAAATTAAAGATTGGGTAATATTTGCTGATTATGATTGTGATGGTAAAAATGATATTTTCTCATACTCTACTTCTGGCATTTCAATATACAAAAACACTTCCTCTTCCTCATTAGATTTCACTTTAGAAACTCCTTTAGTATTTTCTCAATACCCTGTTGGAAGTGTTAATATTTTTGTTAGCCCTGTGGATATCCCTGCAATTTCCGACATTGATGGAGATGGAGATTTAGATATTTTAACATTTAAAATAACTGGAGGTTTTATTGAGTTTCATAAAAACATGTCAATAGAGTTAACAGGAGCTTGTGACACTGTAGCCTTTCAGTTAGAGACTGGCTGCTGGGGTAATTTTTATGAAGGGCTAAATAATTACACTTTAAATTGTCAAAACTGTCAATGCCCTCCAATTATTGGAAATTCATCTTCTAAACAAAAACATGCTGGATCAACTCTCTTATGCTTGGACATTGATAATGACAATGATAAAGACATCTTATTAGGTGATGTTAGCTTTAACAATCTTAACTTACTTATTAATGATGGGGATAGTTTAAATGCTAATATGATTTCTGTTGACTCATTATTTCCTTCGAATAACAACAATACACTAGCTGCTAATATGGATATTTTTCCTGCAGCATTTTATTTGGATGTAAGTCACGATGGTATTAAAGATCTGATTGTGACTTCAAATAGTGAAAATAACTCAGAAAACTTTGAGAGCTGCTGGTTTTACACAAATAATGGAGCTAATACAAATCCAGATTTAAACTATATTCAAAAAAACTTCTTACAGCAAGAAATGATTGATTTGGGAGCAGGAAGCTACCCAGTTTTTTTTGATCATAACAGTGATGGATTAGAAGATTTAATTGTAGGTAATTATGGCTATCATCAGATGGGTGGAAATCCTTCTTCTAAATTAGCACTGTTTACAAACACCGGAAATAATGTAAAGCCAAACTATGTTTTAGAGAATCGAGATTGGCAAAATTTATCACAGATTAATCTAAATATTAATTTAAACATACCTGCTCTTAACCTAACCCCTTCATTTGGAGATTTAGATAATGATAATGATCAAGATATGATTTTAGGTGATGCAAATGGCAAACTTCATTATTTCACTAATAATGGAACAAATCCAGCAAGTTTTACTATTTCTCAACCAAATTATAATAATATAGATGTCGGTTATTTTGCAAGTCCACAAATTATTGATGTTAACAGAGATGGTCTCTTAGATATTTTAATTGGAGAGCAAAACGGAACAATTAATTATTGCCAAAATAGTGGCAGCTTAAGCTCACCTATTTTTGACACAGTGATTACAAATTTTGGAGGAATTGATATTGAAAGCAATATTATTAGTTCTGGCTATAGTAGTCCAACATTATTTGACAATAATGGGTCTTATGAGCTCTATAGCGGATCATTTACTGGTGTTATTTACAAGTTTAATAATATTGATAATAACTTAACAGGTCTATTTGACTCAATATCACCTCTTTTATCAAGTGAAGGAAGTAAAACAAGAGTAGCAATTAATGATATCAATAATGATCAAAAGATTGATTGTATCATTGGAAATTACTCAGGAGGACTAAGTTTTTTCAGTAGTGACTCTTCTCTTATTAGCACACAAAATTTCATACCTAGAAATAATTTAAATATTTACCCTAACCCAACCCAATATGAAATTATCATTGAAGGAAATAGTTTTGGTGATATAGATATTGTCAATAGCTTTGGGCAACTAATGTTAAAAAGTAAAAAACAAAGTATACGCCACAGAGTAAATGTAAATCAGCTTAATAGCGGAATATACTTTCTTAAGCTTGGAAAGTATAGCTCAAAATTTATAATCAAGTAATTTATTTGCTTAAAAAATCTGGCACATCATCTACTCTAGCATATGGATAGTCTGCTAATTTTTTTAATTTATAGTAAGAGTTCAACCCTGAAATTCCAATAGCATTTAACACTTCTAAATCTACGAGCCCATCATTATTAATCGCTTGCTCGGCTATATATATCTGCTCTATCCTCGCTACTACCATGACGGTATTACTACTATCAATAAAGATACTTTCCACATAGCTCATACCTAACTTTAAAGCACTTTCTTTTACGAAAGGAGCCTTAAAATCTGACAAGTATTCTTCAGTCAGATTACATTGTTGAAATTCTGAAACTTCCCTATCGAACTTGGCAGATGTATAATGTGCTTTTTCAACAAAACTATCAGAAATGCTATTTATTGTAAAAAATCCTTCTGCTTTAATATTCTCATATGTATGTCTTCTAACTTTATGATCTGGTCTTAACATAAAAGATAGTAATGGTGGGTTAGTACTTAAGTGTACTACAGAACTTATAATAGCTAAATTCGTATTTTCCTTACAACGCGTGCCAATTAAATTAGCAGGTTTAACTCCAGTAACAGAATTAATTAAATTTAGCCTTTTGATTCTTGGAAGATTCTGAATATCCTCATTAGAAAAATGCATTATCTCTTTGATATTTTATTCATTGATATTGACGTCTGTCTGCTACATTTAAATCTATTAATATCAGAATTTCTTTTCATAACATGCTTACTACTTACGCCACTATTTACTCTTTTTCTCCATAGGTTAAAACTAGAGCGTTTTAGTTCCTTACGCATTATCCTAATAACATCACGTTCAGATAAATGAAACTGATATTTTATTGCTTCAAATGGCGTTCTATCTTCCCATGCCATTTCAATAACTCGATCAAGATCTCTTTCAGAGAGTACTAATTTCATATTAATTCAAAATATTTATTACAAAATTATTAATTAAGGATGGATATTCTATTAAAAAAAAGTATTTATTTCTAATAATAAATTGCATATATAATAAAATAAATCATTTAATTTATAGACATGAAAACAGGCAAAAAAAATATGAACAACGACTTATCTTTTCACAGTTTTGAACAACTTAATTTAAATGATATAAAGCTTGCAGAACCACTGGTTCCAGCTGGATTCCCATCTCCTGCAGATGACTTTGTTGAGATGGAAATAAATCTTCAGGACTATATTGTGAAAAATAAGGAAGCTACTTTTTGTGTTAAAGTTGAAGGATCATCAATGACTAAGGCTGGTATAAACACTGGAGATATAATGATTGTTGACCGCTCTCTCACCCCAAAACATAATGATATTGTTCTCGCAGTTATTGATGGGGATTTTACTGTAAAACGTTTAGCAGTAAATGACAACAGCGTATATCTAGTTCCAGAAAACGATAGCTTTTCTCCAATTAAAATTACTGAGTTAATGGACTTTCAGGTCTGGGGGATTATAACACACATAATACACCGCGCTAGATGATTGCACTTGTTGATTGCAATAACTTTTATGCCTCATGCGAACGTGTCTTCAGACCAGACCTAAAAAAACAGCCTATTGTTGTACTATCAAATAATGATGGCTGTATCATTGCTAGAAGTAACGAAGCAAAAGCAATAGGCATAAGAATGGGAGAACCCGCATATAAGAGAAAAGAAGATTTTAAAAAACACAATGTACATATCTTCTCCACTAACTTTCCTTTATACGGAGATATGTCAAATCGTGTTATGTCTATCCTTAGAAAGAATAGTAAGGATATTGAAATATATTCTATAGACGAAGCGTTTCTTGATTGTCAAGACGGTAATCTCAAGGAATACGGCGTTGATATTAAAAAGAAAGTAATACAATGGACAGGAATTCCAGTTTGTGTAGGAATTGCTGAGACTAAAGTACTTGCTAAACTTGCTAATCACATTGCAAAAAAACACACAAAATCTGGAGTATTCATTCTTAAGGAAAAGCAAAATATTTTAGATGTGTTAAAGAAAACTAATGTTGGAGAAATATGGGGCATTGGGAGTAGATCTGCCAAGCTACTTAATAATTATGGCATATATAATGCATTTGAGCTGATCTCTCTGGATGAGTCTTGGATAAAAAGAAAACTATCTGTAGTAGGACTTAGAATAGTACATGAACTAAAAGGAATTAAATGTTTTGACTTAGACAACAAGAGACAGATTAAAAAAAATATCTGTACATCAAGATCATTTGGAACTCCAACCTCAGACTATAATCATCTTTCACAAGCAATTAGCACATTTGCTGTTCGATGTAGCGAAAAACTTAGAAAACAACAATCTTCTGCCTCTGTAATTAAAATATTTATTTATACAAACCCTTTTAATCCCAGACAAAAGCAGTATTATGGCAATATTACACTACAGCTAGATCAAGCAACAAATGATAATCAAATTATGATTCACGAGGCTCTTAAAGGATTGAAGAGTATATATAAAGAAGGATATATCTATAAAAAGGCAGGAGTAATTGTGGGTAACCTAATTCCTAACAACCAAATTCAGTTAAACTTATTTGACAACTTGAATAACAGAAATAAATACAAGAAAATATCTACCATATTTGATAAAATCAACAATAGTATGGGAAAAGATAAAATTAGAATTGCAGTACAAGGTTTTGATAGAAAATGGCAAATGAAACAAGAACAACTGTCTCCTGCTTACACAACTAGAATTGAAGAAATTTTAACTATAAAGATATAAATGATAGAAGTAATAAAAAAGCAAGAACAAGCTTATGGCGAGTTCAATGGAGGAGAAATAATTGAAAATAAACCTATTGGATTCCCTAAAGAGGGAGGTAAAATAAAACCTTATTCAAATATCTTTTACTGGGCACATGCAAAGGCGGAGAAAGAAAGCACAATAGGGTTACATCCACATAAAGGGTTTGAAATCATATCATTTGTGCTAAGTGGAAGTATAAAACATTATGACACACTTCTAAAAAAATGGATAAATTTAAATAAAGGAGATATCCAAGTAATAAAATCAGGCTCAGGAATATCACACTCAGAGGCTTTAAATGATAAATCTTCTATATTTCAAATTTGGTTTGATCCAGATTTAAATAAAAGCTTAAACAAACCTGCAAAGTATCAAGACTATACAAAAGACTTATTTAAATCTATAAATGGAAAAAAAGAGTTAATAGGAAAAAATTCAATTCAAATAGATTCAGAAGGAGTAGAAGTCTATGAAATAGAAATAGAAAATAAAGAATATAAGATAGAAATTAAAGAAGGCAAAACATATTCATTATACATAATTTATGGAGAGCTTTCAATAAATACACAAAGCTTAAAACAAGATGATTTTATAATAATTACAAAAGAAAAAGAACTCTGTTTTAATTCAAATATAAAAGCCAAAATATTCTGTATAGAGACAGATACAGAACTAACTTATAAGAGTTATTACGAAACATATATGAAATAAAAAAAGGGAAGAATTTTCACTCCTCCCTTTTTTATTAATAATAGAGCTCTATTTAATTAAATTAACACTTCTAGAAATAAAATTAGTTAGATCTTCACCTTTTAACATTCCTTGAGATAACATTGCTAAATCAAGTAATTGATTAATAAGATCTACTCGCTTCTTTTTTGTTTTCTCAGCAAGAACTTTACCAATTAATTCATGATTAGAATTAATCGCTAAATTATAGGATTCAGGCATTGCTCCAAACATTTGCATACCCCCACCTCCAGAAAGCTGTTGTTGCTCTTTCATTCTTCTCATAAATTCACTCTGTGTAATTACAACAGGAGAGTCAGATACTGACATGTTTTGAACTTGTACCGTAAATTTCTCTTTACTAACCTGATCTTCAATCATTTTTTGTAATTTCTCTTGCTCTTTATCAGAAAGTTTTGAAACAGCAGTTTCTTCTTTTTCTATTAACTTATCAATAATATCAGCATCAACCCTTGCAAATTGTACATCTGTATTATCTCCTTCAAGTCTACTAATTAAATGACTAATTAAAGGGCCTCCAAGTTCTAAAACTTCGTACCCCTTGTCTGTAGCAGTTTTAACAAAACTATGTTGCTCTTTAGCATCATTTGTGTACAATACAATTATTTTACCATCCTTATTTTTTTGAGATTCTTTTACTTTTTCTGAGAATTCAGCGAATGTATAGTAATTACCAGCTGTATTTTTATAAAGAGAAAAATCTTTAGCTTTATCATAGAACTTCTGCTCAGTTAGCATGCCATATTCGATAAATACCTTAACGTCATCCCATTTCTGCTCAAAATCTTTTCTATCTTTTTTAAACATTCCCGCTAGCTTATCAGCAACTTTCTTTGTAATGTGACTAGAAATTTTCTTAACATTTCCATCTGCCTGAAGATAAGACCTAGAAACATTTAAAGGAATATCTGGCGAATCAATTACACCATGTAAAAGAGTTAAAAATTCTGGAACTATATTTTCTACATTATCTGTAATAAAAACTTGATTACTGTATAGATTAATCTTATTCTTTTGAACCTCTAAATTATTTTTTAACTTAGGGAAATAAAGTATTCCTGTGAGATTGAAAGGGAAATCAACATTTAAATGAATATGAAACAAAGGATCATTAAACTCCATTGGATATAATTCCTTGTAGAAAGACTTATAATTCTCATCCTTTAAGTTAGCAGGAGTTTTTGTCCATGCAGGCTTTGTGTTATTAATAATATTATCAGAAACCTTATCAACCTTTATAATTTCTCCTTTATCATCTTTTTTACCCTTAGGATCATCTATTTTATCTGTCTTAGTACCAAACTTAATTTCAACTGGTAAAAACTTACAGTACTTATTTAAAATAGTTGAGATTCTATTTTCCTCTAAAAATTCTGTTGAATCATCTGCAATATGCAATACAATATCAGTACCCTTAGTTTTTTTCTTTGTCTCCTCCATTGTAAAATTTGGAGAACCATCACATACCCACTTAACAGGCTTACTGTTAGGCAATTGACTCTTAGTAATAATCTCAACTTCTTTTGCAACCATAAATGCAGAGTAAAAACCAAGACCAAAATGACCAATAATTGAATTTTTAGTATCAGCATCTTTATACTTATTTACAAACTCTTCAGCTCCTGAAAATGCAATTTGATTAATATACTTATCTAATTCTTCATCAGTCATTCCAATACCGTTATCTCTAATAGTAAGAGTTTTAGCCTCTTTATCTAATAAAACCTCAACACGTAATTTAGTGATATCAGAATTCAACTCTCCAACTGTCTTTAGAGTTTTCATTTTTTGAGTTGCATCAACTGCATTAGAAACTAGTTCTCTCAGAAATATTTCATGATCTGAATAAAGAAACTGCTTAATTATTGGAAAAATATTTTCCGTTTGAACATTAATATTACCTTTTTTTATCATCTTTTATTATTTATAGTTTTATTATTTAAATTGCAATTTATATGCCAAAGATAAATTTATGACAATCTTAGTATTAACATGAAAAAATGTCAGTAAATATATTAAAAGAAAATATTAGAAAAATAATTTTTGAAAATGATATTCTGTATAATTAATTTTTAAAATAACATATATTTGCTAATATGAATACTGACAATATAAAAATAATTGAACAAGCTTGGGAAAGAAGAGAATTGCTATCTAATGAAAACACTAAAGAAGTGATCAGACGGGTAATTGAGAAATTAGACAAGGGATTACTTAGGGTTGCAGAAAAAATTAATGGAAAATGGATTGTAAATGACTGGATAAAAAAAGCAATTATCATGTATTTTCCTATTCAAAAAATGGAAACTATTGAGCTAGGCCCTTTGGAGTTTCATGATAAAATAAAATTAAAATCAAATTATGCAAAACTAAAAGTTAGAGTTGTTCCTCATGCTATAGCGAGATATGGAGCCTTTCTACAGGAGGGAGTAATAATGATGCCGTCATATGTAAATATTGGGGCATATGTAGATGCTGGAACAATGGTAGACACTTGGGCTACAGTAGGATCATGTGCTCAAATAGGTAAGAATGTACATCTTTCAGGGGGAGTTGGAATTGGTGGTGTTCTAGAGCCTATTCAAGCATCTCCAGTAATTATTGAAGATGATGTTTTTATTGGATCTAGATCTATCGTTGTTGAGGGAATTAGAATTGAAAAGGAAGCAGTAATTGGAGCGAATGTTGTTTTGACAGCCTCTACAAAAATTATTGATGTTAGTAATAAAATACCTGTTGAAATTAAAGGGTGTATTCCAAGTAGGTCAGTTGTAATTCCAGGCACAATACAGAAAAAATTTCCTGCTGGAGAATACGGAGTTCCGTGTGCTTTAATTATTGGTAAAAGAAAAGAGAGCACTGATAAGAAAACATCATTAAATGATGCTTTAAGAACCTATAATGTTGCTGTTTAATGCGAATTGGATTTGATGCAAAACGTGCTTTCTCTAACTATACTGGATTAGGAAACTACTCCCGAGATACAATTAGAATTCTTAGTGAGAATTTCACAAGTAACCAATATTTTCTTTATACACCAAAAGAAAAATATAATAGCAGACTAAGTTTCATTAAAGAGTCTAAAAATATTTTCATAAGAACACCTCAAAGAATTTTTGGAAAAATATTTATTAGTCTTTGGAGGAGCAAGACAATTGTTAAAGATCTATTTCAAAATAAAATAGATCTTTATCACGGTCTAAGCCATGAAATCCCACTTTCAATTGAAAAAACTAATATAAAATCTATAGTTACAATACATGACCTTATATATCTGAGATATCCCAATTTATTCTCTAAAATTGATAGAAAAATTTATGATATAAAATTTAGATCTGCATGTAAGAGAGCTAATAGAATAATAGCTGTAAGTGAACAAACAAAGAAAGATATTATTAAATACTTCAAAATAGATAAGAATAAAATATCTGTTGTTTACCAAGGGTGTAGTAAAACTTTCCAAAAAGAAAAAGGTATTAAAGAAATTAATGCTTGTATAAATAAGTATCGGCTTCCAAAAAAATACCTATTATATGTTGGAAGTATAGAAGAAAGAAAAAATCTTTTAACACTTCTTAAATCAATGACTATTCTAACAAATGAAACTCTTGTAGTTATTGGAGATGGAAAAATCTACAAAAAAAAATGTTTAGAATTTATCAAAAAAAATAAGCTTGAGAAAAGAATTATCATTATTTCTAATTTAGATTTGGATACAATGGCCTGCATCTATCAGAGAGCAGATATTATGATATATCCATCTATCTTTGAAGGTTTTGGAATCCCAATTTTAGAGGCATTGTTTAGCAAAACTCCAGTTATCACTACTAAAGGAGGCTGTTTTTCTGAAGCTGGAGGTGAAGGTTCAATGTACATTAACTCAACTTCAAGCGAAGAAATTAAAGAGGCCGTAATAAAAATAAAAAATGATACAGTATTAAGAAATAATATGATTAAAAAAGGTTTTGAGTATGCTCAAAAATTCAAAGATGAAAAGATTGCTAAAAATATTATAGACTGCTACAAATTAGTTTAGTATGATTGAAGAAATAAATAATACAATTAAAATATTAAAGCAAGGAGGAATAATTCTTTATCCAACTGATACAATTTGGGGGATTGGTTGTGATGCAAATAATAAAAAGGCGATACGAAAAATATATAACTTAAAAAAAAGAGCTAAGAGCAAGGCATTAATTATTTTAATTGCAGAATATGCTAATCTATATAAATTAATGAATCAGGTGCCACCAAATGCATATAATGAAATGCATAATGAAAAACCAACTACTGTAATATTTGATGATGTTATAAATATAGCTAATGAAGTATCTGCCGAAGATAAAAGTACAGCAATAAGATTAGTAAAAGATCCTTTTTGTAAGGAGTTAATTTACAAACTAAAAAGTCCTTTAGTTTCAACATCAGCAAATATTAGTGGAGATAATAATCCAAAAATATTCTCAGAGATTAATCAGGAATTAATTAAAAATGTTGATTATGTAGTAAATTTGCGAAAAGAAGAGATAATGATTAATCCATCAAGAATAATTAAAATTAACAGAGATGGAATTAAAACAAATATAAGATAATTGTGAATTTTCAAAAAAACCTTAATAATCCTATTTTCAAAATAGTTGGAGAGATTTCAGATAAATTAAATATCTCTTCATATGTTGTGGGAGGATGGGTTCGTGATATGCTTTTAGACAGAAAAAGAAAAGTTACTGATATTGATTTTGTTTGTATCGGAAGCGGTATTGAATTAGCAAAAAATGTTGCTAAAGAATTAAAAGGAGCTGAATTTAAATTCTTTAAAAACTTTGGAACAGCAATGGTAAATTTTAATGGTGAAAACTATGAGTTTGTTGGTGCAAGAAAAGAATCATACAGAGATGATTCAAGAAAACCATTAGTAGAAGATGGAAGCTTGGATGACGATCAAAATAGAAGAGATTTTACGATTAACGCTATGTCCATTCAATTAAACAAACACCAATATGGCAACTTTATAGATCCATTTGACGGAATAAAAGACTTAGAGAGAAAAATTATAAAAACACCATTAGACCCTGATATAACATTCTCTGATGACCCACTAAGAATGATGAGAGCAGTAAGGTTTGCAAGCGAACTAAATTTCATAATATCAGAAAAAACTCTCAATGCAATTTCAAGAAATGCAAAAAGACTTTCAATAATCTCGCAGGAAAGAATTACTGATGAATTAAATAAAATTATTTTATCTGAAGTGCCATCTCAAGGCTTTAAAATATTATTTAATACTAAATTATTGCATGAATTTTTTATTGAATTCACTTATTTACAGGGTGTAGAAATAATAAATAACCATGCTCACAAAGATAACTTTTATCACACCTTAGAAGTGCTAGATAATATATCATTAAAAACCTCAGATTTATGGTTAAGATGGGCTGCTATATTACATGATATAGCAAAACCTCAAACGAAAAAATATGAAAAAATTGTAGGATGGACTTTTCATGCACATGAATTTATAGGCAGTAAAATGACGCCAAAGATTTTTAAAAAATTAAAACTTCCTTTAAATCATAAAATGCAGTATGTTAAAAAATTAGTATCTCTTCATTTAAGACCAATTGTTCTGGCTCAAGAAGTTGTAACTGATTCAGCAATAAGACGCTTATTATTTGACGCTGGTAATGACATTGAAGATTTAATGACACTATGTGATGCAGATATAACATCAAAAAATCCTAATAAAGTCAAAAAATACCTTTCAAACTTTCAGCTTGTCAGAAAGAAACTTCTTGAAGTTGAAGAAAAAGATCGAGTAAGAAACTTTCAACCTCCAGTAGATGGTAATGAAATAATGGAAATGTTTGTAGTTTCATCAGGAAAACAAATAGGCTTACTAAAGCATGCCATCAAAGAAGCAATTTTAGATGGAATTGTTAAAAATGAAAAAACTGATGCTATAGAATTTTTAAAAATTAAAGCAAAAGAATTAAATATTGAGATTGTCAAATGAAGTATCATATAAGAATTTATCTTGAATCAAAAGAAGATGTAACTAGAGAAATTGAGATCTCTGGAGAAGATAATCTTATGGAACTTCATAATATAATTACTCAATCTTGTAACCTTAATGATAAAGAGCTTGCATCATTTCATTTAACAAATGATGAATTTGATTTATTAAAAGAGATTCCACTAATTCCAATTGATGAAAATACAAAAGAATCTATGGAGCAAGTTCATATAAAGGAATTATTGATGCAAAAAGATGATAGGTTAATTTATATTTATGATTATATGAAAATGTGGAGATTCTTAGTTGAATTAAAAGAGATCTCATCACAAATTATAACAAAACCAAAATGTATTTTTAAATCAGGAGAAATGCCAACACAAGCTCCAGAAATAACATTTGATAATGATAATCAAGAAGAAAATGAATTTTCCGAGGAAGATTCATTTGATGAGTATAATGAATACTAAAACAAAAAAGTTAATTATTGTTCTTGGTCCAACTGCAAGTGGAAAAACATCACTTGCAGTTGAAATTGCAAAAAATAAAAAAACAGAAATTATTTCATGTGACTCGAGACAGTTTTTTAAAGAGATGTCGATTGGAACAGCAATACCAACTAAAAATCAGCTGAAAGAAATCCAACACCATTTCATACATCACATTAGTATAAATGAAGAATATAATGCAGGTTTATTTGAAACTGGTGCTTTATTAGCCTTAGAAGAAATTTTTAAACAAAGTGAATATGCTATTATGGTAGGTGGTTCAGGCTTATATATAAATGCAATATGTAATGGAATTGATGCCATACCTCAAGTTCCAAAACTTATTAGACAAAAACTAGTTGACGAATATAATTGTAAAGGGCTTGAGTGGCTTCAAAAAAAAGCTATAGATATAAATAAAAATATACTAGAAAAAATTGATAAAAATAATCCACAAAGATTAATTAGATATTTAGAGGTCTTTGAATTTACAGGAAAAGAAATTCAATCATTTTATAAAAAAACAAAAACTAAAAGAAATTTTGAAATAATTAAAGTAGGAATCTCAATTGAAAGAGAGAATCTATATAAAAGAATAAATAATAGAGTGGATTTAATGATTGCAGATGGTTTATTAGAAGAAGTTAAAAGCTTAAAGCATTTAAAACATAAAAACCCATTACAAACTGTTGGATACAGAGAAATATTTGATTTTTTAGATAATAAAATAACATTTAAAAAAGCTATTGAAGAAATCAAACAAAATACAAGAAGATTAGCCAAAAGACAGATGACATGGTTTAGAAAAGACAAAGAAATAAAATGGATAGACATTAACTCAAAAGAAATTAAAATAGCTATCTCAGAATTGTAACTGCTCCTTTTATAGGGTTAAATCCATGACCAAGCTCAATATGGTAGAAATAAGCTCCATCAGAAACAGGCTTACCATTTTTATTATTACCATCCCAAGGCACTGCATATCCAACTGAGCTAAAAATCTTTTTTCCAAATCTACTGTACACATTAATTTCAGAATCAGCATAAATAAATGCCTGCTCTAAATCCCAAGTATCATTAACCTGATCATTATTAGGAGTAAATACATTAGGAACACATTCAGCCGTCATAGCAGTGATTGTAAACAAAGTATCTAATACACAAGCATTATTGTCCATTACTTGCACACTTAGAGGCCCTGGAGCTAGTGAAAGATTAGTGACACTATCTGTTCCACCATTAGACCAAATAAATGTGTAAGGATCTGTCCCTCCACTTGGTGAGATAGTTAACTCAACATCTAAATTCTCTAAATTACATTCAATTATTGTAGAAGGGTCTAGTAATACTGAAATATTATCAATAATAAAATCTTCTCTAATCATACATCCATCATTGTCAGTTACTTCAACCCAATGCTCTCCCGGGCAAATATTTGAGTGTTGTGTGATATCTCCATTATCCCATAGGAATGAATATGGAGGAAAACCCCAAAGAGAAGAATCTGCAAATACTGTAGTAGTTTCAATATCAAAAATACCTTCTGTTATATTAAAGTCAATATATAAAGTATCAAACTCTTCACAACCATTTATTACATCAGTTGTTTTAATAATATATGTCCCAGGACAAAGATTTACTACAGTTGAATCAGTTGAAACAATGTTGCCAAAATCATCAATCCATTCAAATGTAAAATTATTTGCTGTGGACAAACTTGATACACTTACACTTGAAATATGGCTTGAATCTATGTAATCAACATTTGTAATTAATTCATAAGGAATAAGGTTAAAACCAACTGAGTCTTGATTTCCACAAGAATCTGTTGCAATTACCCAGCATACATCTGTAGTAATGCCAGAAATACTTGCAGTTGTTTCACCATTACTCCAAAGGTATTGGATAGGACTTGTACCACCAATAGTAGAAACACTAGCGTTACCTCCAACATCACACTTAGGATTTACAAAGCTAGAATCAGAAATGAAAAATAGATTTGGTTCAGTAATTAATATATCATCGCTTATATAACATCCATTATTGTCTGTAATATCACAAGACCAAAATCCAGCAGCTAAAATATTTTGTAATGTGTTACTATTATTACTCCATGAAATATTAAATGGTCCTGTTCCTCCTGAAACAATAGCATCAATAGATGTTAACTGCCCATAGCAAGCTAAAGGATTCGAATAATTTGTAAAGCTCATTTCTAATTCAGAAGGCTGATCAACTGAGATAGTATCATTAATTAAACAACCATAATTATCAGTAATCTGAAGATAATAATCTCCATCTGACAATCCATATAAGGAATCGACACTACCTGTACCATTTTGCCACTGTATATTGTATGGAAAAGTTGCTCCATATGGCTCTACAGCAATACTTCCATTATTTAATCCAAAACAACTAGGATTATAAATACTAATATTTACATTCAATTGAGAATTTTGACCAACTTGAAAATATTCAAATTGCTGACAACCAATTGAGTCAATGATTTCAATAATATATGTTCCCGCAAATAGATTATTATTATCAACTCCTCCCCATTCAATAGAATATGGTGCATTTCCACCGTAAACTGAGTCAATATTAATAGAGCCAGTTGAATCTCCAAAACAAAAAGCATCTTGAATAGTTGCGCTAACATTCATCTCAAAAACAGGTTCAAAGATTGCTGATAGAGTGTCAAAGCATCCAAAAATTGTATCATGAATAACAATATCATATTCTCCAGCTCTAACATAAAGAGAATCTAAACTGTCTTGAGAATCTAACCAATAAAAATTATGATTATTATTACCACCATTAACACTATCTATCTTAATCCACACACTATCAGACAAACAAAGTAAAGGAGTAGTAGTTGAAGAGTATGCAAAATATGTACTTGGCTCAGCAATAATTACATCTATCTGAACGCTGCAACCAAAAGAATCAATTACACTTAAGTTATACTGACCAGGAAATAGATTAGAAATCTCAACAGATACTGAAGATAGTGACTGCATAGTTGCTCCACTTTGATTAATTATCAAATTTGACGAAGAGCCATTAACATCATTAAAAGCAACTGTATCAGAATTATAAGTTAAATAATATATATACTTCAGACTATCAGTAATTTTCTTACCGCCAAACGAAGAAAAATAAATAGCCCCATCACTTGACCCAACGCATGAAATATTTGAACTATTAATAGAATCAAAAGTTAATTGAACTGGATTATTAAGAGAAAAATAATGAAGTGTATCTGTACAACCTAGAGCATCTGTAACAACAGATTTATAAAAACCTGCTGAAATCCCAGAAATAAAAGGCAAGGTATCATTAAGTAAGATTTCATTATAACCATTTATACTATCAGCTGTAAACCATTGATAAGTATAGAATTCGTCTCCACTTAAAGAATCTAATAGATTAAAACTAGAATCAGGGTCGAACATTACTCCGCCATATGTAGGTGCATATAACACTGCAGAAGAATCTCCATAACATTGGATATTATCTTGTCCTAATCCAATAGATACAGGGCAGGGAATAATGAAAATTTGTTGCTGAAAATAAAAAGGACTAGCGTTAAAGACAGATACTCTATATCTCCCGCAAATTGTTGTAATTAGAGTGTCAGAAGTTAGATTTATTAAATACTGACTAGTATCAATTGGGTACCAAAGAGAGTCTGTAAAGCTTTGTAATTCCCACTCATAAGCAATCGAAGGAGATTGTAATTCTAAAGCAATATATCCAGTGTCATTAAAACAATTAATGCCAAGAATATCAAATTGATTAACTTGAGCATTAATGGTATTAATACTTAAAAGAGATAAAAGAAGGAATTGAAAAAATTTTTTCATAATGCTTATATATATAACAAATATACCTAAATATTATCTTATTTGTAAATAGTATTAAAATCGAAAGTCATTCCGGAATATGAAAGCATTGAGTTTTGAAAAACATCTTGCGTTTCCTCTAATAGAATATTAAGGTCTAAGTATCTTTGAGAATAATGACCAGTAATGAGGATTTTAACTTTTGCACTTTTAGCAATTTGAGCTGCTTGATGTGTTGTAGAATGTCCTGTCTCTACAGCTCTTCCCAAAACATCTTTCGCAAATGTAGTCTCATGATATAAAACATCAACATTTCTTACTTTGGAAATAATATCTTTAAAAAATCTTGTGTCTGAACAAAAGGCATAAGAATGAAAATATTTAGGATCTTTTGTTAATTCAGAATTTTTTATCTTAATATCTTCATGTTTATAGTCATTACCTTTCATTAAAGAAGTGAAAAAGTTATAATGAATATTATATTGTTCAATTTTTTTTCTATCTAGTCTTCTTTTATATTTCTTTTCTTTAAAAATAAAACCAGAGCAATTTAAAGTATGGTCAAGTAAAAAATTTGAAATTGTTATTAAATCATCCTCAAATAAAATATTTTCAGAATTAGTAGAAAGATTATGAAAAAAAAGTGGAAAGCTAAGATCAGTATTTGATGCAGAGAGTTGAATATTTATAATTTCTTTTAGCTGCTCGTGAGCATAAATATGTAACTCTTTTTTTCTTCCAAGTAAATGCATACTGGTGATCAAACCTATTAACCCAAAGTAATGATCACCATGTAAATGACTAATAAAAATATGATGGATTCTTTGAAAGCTTAATCCATATTTTCTTAATTGTACTTGTGTATTTTCTCCACAATCAATTAAAAAAAACCTCTCATTTACATTTAGAAGTTGTGAAGTAGGATTGCGCTCTACTAAAGGAACAGCAGAATTACTACCTAAAATTGTTAATTTGAAAGACATTAATTAACAACAACCATTCTTGTTGAAATTGTCTTATAATCAGATTTTAAAATAATAGTATAAATACCATTTATGTAATTATCTACATTCAAAACTGAAGAATTAACTCCTCTGTTAGCATTAATTTTTGATGTTGAAACAATTTCACCTAATGTATTATAAATAATCAGATTAAGAACATCACTTTTACCGGAAATAAAATATAAATTACATTCAGCTTTTACAGGATTTGGATATATATTCTTAAATTCAAAAGTTTCATCATTAAATGATCCAAAACTTGTAGAAGTAGGTGCAATAATTTCAATATAAAAATAGTCAACAGTGTCTAGTTGAGTATAAGTCCCTAATAAAGGAACATTTATAGCGAGTGTAGAAGTAGTTAGAATTAATGGATATACTCCTAAGTCAGCAGAAGTAGGATCAATAGTTGAAGAAATCTCAGCACAAGAATATGCTCCACCAGGAAAAGAACAATTTGGAGGTTGACAGTCATAAGTAAAATTATTTGGGAGACCTATAACACCAGTTAAATCAATATTTGCAATTGTAACATTAAGAGATAATCCACTTATATCAACAACAGTGTCTAGTGGCGTTAGAGCTGTTATAATAGCAGAGTAAGGCTGACCAATAAATGCAGAAGGGAGCCCTGTATTTTGGTCAGGGTATAGTCCAGGTGAAGTATATGTTTGATCAGGAATGCACTGAGAATATGAGTAAACAGAGCTAAGTGATAAGATTATGATTAATATTAAATTTTTCATTTTTTTATTTTTTTTTAATTTAGTTGTCTTTCCATTTCTTCCATGTCAATAAAATCATAAGCTTCTTGTAAAGTTGGAACAATATTTAAGTTTTCATCAAAATTTATATCACTGACTATAAGAAAAGAGCCATTACCTTTTTTTACAAGTGCACCAAACTTAACAAAATTATTTTGAACTAAATTAATAGTCTCAAGACCAACTCCTGACAGATCAGCTATATAATTTTTAATCTCACTAGATGCGGAAATATTAGAAAAATTATTTTTATCTGAAAGCGTAAAAACTAAAGTATTTGACATTTTTAATTCTTCTTAATTGATAATAAATATAAAACAGCCATTCTGATTGCTACACCATTTTCAACTTGATTTAAAATAATAGAATGTTCTGAATCGGCAACATCTGATGTTAGCTCTACTCCTCTATTAATAGGGCCAGGATGCATAATTGTAATTTGCTTATCCAAACTATCTAAAACTTTTTTATTGATCCCGTAGACATTAGAATATTCTCTAAGAGAGGGTAATAATTGCACATCTTGTCTCTCAAGTTGAATTCTTAAAACATTAGCGACATCACACCATTTTAACGCTGCATTTAATGAAGAGAAGTGATTAACTCCTAAAGAGTCTAAGTATTTAGGCATAAGAGTAGAGGGACCACAAACTCCAACCTCAGCTCCTAATTTTTTGAGACAATATATATTTGAAAGGGCAACTCTAGAATGAAGAATATCACCAATTATCACTATTTTCTTACCGGCTACCTCACCATATTTTTCCCTAATAGAAAAACTATCTAATAATGCCTGAGTTGGATGCTCATGTGTTCCGTCTCCAGCATTAACAATTTTAGCACTTATATTTCTAGAAAGAAACACAGAAGCACCGGGGTTAGGGTGCCTCATTACAATAATATCTACTTTCATTGCTAAAATATTATTGACAGTATCTAATAGAGTCTCACCTTTTTTAACAGATGAAGATGCGGAAGAAAAATTAATGACGTCTGCGGATAGTCTTTTCTCAGCTAATTCAAAAGATAATTTAGTACGTGTTGAATTTTCAAAAAATAAATTAGCTATAGTTACATCTCTTAAAGAAGGAACTTTTTTAATAGGCTGATTTATAATTTTTTTAAAATTATCTGCAGTTTGAAAAATAAGATCAATATCGTTTTTATTAAGATATTTTATTCCAAGCATATGATCAACCGAAAGATTATTCATTTTTATCTTTTAAAATTAATACACTATTTTTCAACCAATCAACAACAACTCTTTCTGAATCAATAGCATCAACAATTTTACCAACATAATTTGGTTGAATTGGTATATGCCGACTCAACCTTCTATCAATTAAAACAAGTAACTCAATAGATTTAGGCCTACCAAAAGGCATGACAGCATCCATTGCTGCTCTAACAGAACGAGCTGTAAAAAGGACATCATCAATAAGAATGACTCTCTTATTGTCTACTGTAATATCCATATTAATTTTTTCAGTAATAATAGGAGATTTTTTAGTTAATAAATCATCTCTGTAAAACGAAATATCTAAATCCCCAGAATCAATAGAATTAATATTAAAATTTTCAGAGAGGCAAGAGATTATTCTTTTAGCTAAATACTTACCTCTTGGCTGAAGAGAAACAATTACAGAATTAGAAAAATCTTGGTGAGATTCAATTAGTTCTTGAGATAATCTTTTAATGATTATTTCAAGTTGAGTGCTGTTTAATATTTCTCTTTGTTCATTCATTAATATTACAAATATATTTAAAAAAAAACCCCGATAAACGGGGTTTTTAAATTAATTATTCACCTTTCTCCAAATCATCCTTTAAAGCAGATAAGCTATCCAAATCACCTAAGGTCGATTGATGTTGATTATCCTGAATTTTCTTCATAGCTTTCTTAGTATTAGATACTGATTTTTTCTTTTCACTAATCATATCATCCTTAAAAGTTGCAGTATGAGAAACTAAAATTTTCTTGTTCTCTTTAGAAAACTCTAAAACTTTAAAACTAACAGTATCATTTAAATTAACGGAAGAACCATCTTCTTTTTCTAAATGTCTTTTAGGAGCAAAGGCTTCAACTTCACCATTCAAATCAATTAAAGCTCCTTTGTCATACATCTCTTTTAAAACACCTTGAAATTGTTCACCAACTAAATACTTATCTGCATGAAGATCCCAGGGGTTAGATTCTAATTGCTTATGTCCTAAACTAATCTTTCTGTTCTTTTGATCTATATCTAAAACTACAACATCAAGCATAGAGTCAACAGATGTAAATTCAGCGGGGTGCTTAATTTTCTTAGTCCATGATAGATCAGAAATATGAACAAGACCATCAACACCTTCTTCTAACTCAACAAATATTCCAAAATTTGTGAAATTTCTTACTTTCACTTTAAGTTCAGATGAAATTGGGAATTTTTCTTCAATTTTCTCCCATGGGTCTGGAAGCATTTGTTTTTTACCTAATGACATTTTTCTTTGTTCTCTATCCAAGGTTAAAACTTTAGCTTCAACACTATCTCCTTTACTGAAGAAATCATTTGCACTTCTTAAATGAGTTGACCATGACATTTCAGAGACGTGAAGTAGAGCTTCAACACCAGCCTGTAGTTCTACAAATACACCATAATCAGCTACTACTACAACTTTTCCTTTTACGACATCTCCAACGGAAAGGTTTTCATCAAGATCATGCCATGGATGAGAACCAAGTTGTTTTAGCCCAAGTTGTATTCTACTTTTACCTTCATCAAAATCTAAAATAACAACATTTATTGTTTCATCAAGTTTTACAATCTCTTCTGGATGAGAAACTCTTCCCCAAGATAAGTCTGTAATATGAATTAAACCATCAATCCCTCCTAGGTCAACAAAAACTCCATATGAAGTAATATTTTTAACTGTCCCTTCTATGACTTGACCTTTTTCAAGCTTAGACATTATTTCTTTAGTTTGGATCGCTAAATCAGCTTCAATTAATGCCTTGTGAGAAACAACTACATTTCTAAAAGATTCATTTACCTTTACAACTTTAAACTCCATTTTTTTACCAACATAATCATCATAATCTCTAATTGGCTTAACATCAATCTGAGAACCAGGCAAGAAACATTCAATTCCAAAAACATCAACAATCATACCTCCTTTTGTTCTACTTCTTATTTGACCATTAACAACTTCTCCAGTTTCTAACGCAACATTCACTTTTTCCCAAGCTCTTAATACTCTTGCTCTTCTATGAGATAGAACAAGTTGTCCTTTTTTATCCTCTTGCTGCTCAACTAAAACCTCTACTGAATCACCTACTGCAAGTTCCTCATTATATTTAAATTCTGAACTAGAGATAACACCATCAGATTTAAAATTAATATCAACGATAACTTCTCTTTCTGTTATTGTTACAACTGTACCATCAATAACTTGTTTATCCTCAACCTTTGGAAGGGTCAATGAATATGTATTTTTTAATTCTGATCTTTCTTCATCGCTATAGTTATCACTATTAGCTAGCTTGTCCCAATCGAAAACTTCATCTTCAGCATGAGCTATATCTGTAACTTCAGTTAAATCTGACTCTAAATTCACCTCTTCGATATTAACAGAAACCTCTTCAGCTAAAACTGGAGCAGTATCTTTAACATCAGGTTTTTTTTCTGACTCTTTAACTTTTCTTTTTCTTGGTTTTTTTACTGGAGTTTCAGATTGAACAATTTTTTCTTTGTTTTCAGCATCTGATTTTTTGTCAGTAGATTCTTTCTTTGACATTAGGGTTTTTCTTTTGTATCCTTAAAGCACAGGCTCTCATGTTTTTTAAAGAGATTATTATTTAATTTAATTCCATTTTATTAGCCTGTTAAACATTGTATAAATGGGGCGCAAATATACATTATTTTTTAAAACTATTTTGAATTATTTCTTTTCTAGTAATTTTCAATTTGTAAAGCTACTTTTTCCATCAACCATCTAGGTGTAGAAGTAGCTCCACAAACACCAACTTTAATTGCATCATTAAACCAACTCTCATTAAGCTCATCAACATCTGAAATAAAATATGTATTTGGATTCTCTTTTTTGCAAGTAGAATAAAGCATCTTACCATTAGAACTTTTAGTGCCACTAACAAAAATCACTACATCATTCTCCATAGAGAAATTTTTAAGATGTGGTTCTTTTCTAGAGACTTGACTACATAAGGTATCATGAACAATAAACTTAATTTCTTCTTCACTTCCGGCATCAACAATTCTTAATTTTATTTTTGCTACTATATCAGCAAAAGCCTGAGGACTTTTTGTAGTCTGAGAATATAAATAAATAGGTTTTTTAAAATTAATTTTATTTAAATCCTCATCAGAATAAACAATAATAGCCTCTCCTTTAGTTTGACCTACAAGACCCGTAACTTCTGCATGCCCATCCTTTCCGTAAATAACAATTTGACCTTCAATATCCTTAATATCTTTATGGCCTTCTTTTATCTGATGTTGTAATTTTAAAACTACAGGACAAGAAGCATCTAACAATTGAATATTATTTTTTAGAGCTAATTTATATGTTGCAGGTGGTTCACCATGCGCTCTTATTAGAACTTTACAGTCTTTTAATGTTTTAAATTTTTCGTGATCAATAATGTGCAAACCCATATCATTAAGCCTATCAACTTCCTTATCATTATGAACAATATCACCCAAACAATATAGTGAATCTTCAACAGAGAGAATATCTTCAGCCATTTGAATAGCATATACAACTCCAAAACAAAAACCTGATTTTTTATCAATTACTACTTGCATAAAATATTTTTTTTTGTTTTAATTAAATCAGAAATAAAATGATACTGCTGTTCTTCGGTAACAGATGTATTGTTAAATAAGATACAGTCACTAGCTTTTATTAAAGGATTTAATTCACGGTTTTCATCATCAAAATCTCTTTCTCTTAAATTATTTAGCACCTGATCAAAAGTTAGCTCAGAATCAGTATCTTTTACTTCGTCAAATCTTCTTTGAGCCCTAATATTAATATCTGCTGTAATAAATAATTTAATCTCAGCGTTAGGCATTACTTTAGTGCCAATATCTCTGCCATCCATCACAACATTTTTATTCTTAATAATATTTTGCTGAATATTTATCAGCTTATCTCTTACCTCCTTAATTTGACTAATTTTACTTACATTTTGAGAGACTTCAAAACTTCTTATAAATAATTCTACATTTTCTTCATTCAAAAATGTTTCTATTTTTTTATGAACTTTATTATATCTAAATACAATATCTATTTTATGAATATGCTTTCTTAATAGATCAAGATCAATTTTATTATTTATAATAATCATATTTTTAAGACAATAATAAGTAACCGCCCTATACATTGCTCCAGAGTCGACATAAATCATTTCAAATTTTTTTGAAATAAATTTAGCAATTGAACTTTTCCCACAAGAAGAATGTCCATCTATAGCTATATTAATTTTTGTATTCATTTTTATAAGCCAAAAGTACTAAGATTTGTACAAATACTAAAACTATTAAAGTTTCCAGAAACATGATAAGAAGACCTACTAAAATTAAATTTGAACTTTGACAAATTTAATCCGACACCAAAAGAAAAACCATTAGCAGTAGAGAATGATGGTAATGACATATTAAATCTTTTCTGAAAATTAAGCCCACCTCTAAGAACAAATATTTGTTTAAACAAACTTAATTCACCTCCTAAAATAAAATGTCTTAAAATCTTCTTGGCAAAGGGTTCTTCTTTTTGAATCAGTAAACCAGTTTCTATATCTGTTTGTGTTAACAAAGAATAATCATTTGAAATATCGTATTTCTGTAAATTATGAAAAACTAAAGAATATCTAAAAGGCAAATGTTTAAGTAATTTAGAAACACCAAATTGTAATTCAAATGGAATTATTTCATCAATTGTGGTATATGCACTTATTTTAGAACCAATATTTTTTGCCAGCAAGGTTGCAGAAAAATCTCCTTTACTATTTAAATATGTTGTAGATATATTTGAAGTAAAAGCCGAAGATTGATAGTTTTCGTATTTAGAATTAAGGAGATTAAGACTAACACCAAAAGTAATTTTCTCATTTATTTTTTTACCAATTCCAAGTGTGAACACTTGATCACTTGCAGAGAATTCTCCTGATTCGATTCCAATAGAGTTAGTCTGTTGAAATACCCCATAATCTATGGAACTAATTCCTATTAAAATTGAAGCAAAATCTTTAATCTTCTTAGAATATTGGAAAGAGACTAAACTAATATCAGAAAAATAATCAACATAATTTAATGAAAGATCATTATCATTATTTGCATTTATCAAAGAAGGTACAACAGTAGCTAAGCTAATATCATTATCAAAAATAGAAATTAGACTCCCCCCCATTGCTAAAGATCTTGGAGATAATTCTAAATTTACAAATTGGTATGCACTATTAGATTGAGAAAAGAGATATAATGGAAAAAAAAATATTATTAATAATATGTTTATTTTCATTACTGAAATTTAATTAATTATTGCAATATCTGTAACATCGATCATATTTTCAACATAATGAAACGTTAATCCTTTTAAATAATCATCATCTATCATCATAATATCTTTTTTATTTTGAGAAGAAAGAATTATCTCATTAATTCCTGATCGTTTTGCAGCCAAAATCTTTTCCTTTACCCCTCCAACTGGCAATACTTTTCCTCTTAAAGTAATTTCTCCAGTCATTGCAACTTTAGATTTAACTTTTTTGCCAGAAAAAACAGAAACTAATGAAGTAAACATTGTTATTCCAGCAGAAGGACCATCCTTAGGAGTGGCACCTTCAGGAACATGAATATGAACATTCATTTCTTCAAAAATCTTAGCATCAATATTATAATCAGCTGCATGAGACTTTAAATATTCTAAGGCAATAATGGCAGATTCCTTCATTATTTTACCAATATTTCCAGTGATTGTTAAAACACCTTTTCCTTTACTCAAACTACTTTCAATAAAAAGTATATCCCCACCAACGCTTGTCCAGGCAAGTCCAGTAACAACTCCAGTGATCGAATTATCTAAAAAGCTATCTCTATCAAATTTTGGAGGACCTAATACTACCTCAACAATTTCATTGGTTACAGTTATTTCATAATCTTGCTCCATAGCAATAGATTTTGCAGCATACCTAATCATTTTACTAATCATTTTCTCTAATCCTCTCACTCCAGATTCTCGTGTATATTGATCAACAATTTTCTCTAAAACTTTTTCAGAAATAATTAGATGCTTATCTTTAAGACCATGACTTAGTAATTGTTTGGGCAAAAGATGTTTTTGGGCAATCTTTACTTTTTCTTCAACTGTATAGCCAGTAATTTCTATTATCTCCATTCTGTCCCTTAAAGCAGGCTGAATACTAGATAAAGAATTTGCTGTAGCAACAAATAAAACTTTAGACAAATCATAGTCCAGCTCTAAATAATTATCATGGAATTGCTCATTTTGCTCTGGATCTAACACTTCTAATAATGCAGATGATGGATCTCCATGACTATCTCTTGTAACTTTATCAATTTCATCAAGAACAAAAACAGGATTTGATGATTCTGCTTTTTTTATAGCCTTAATAATTCTTCCGGGCATTGCTCCAATATACGTTCTTCTATGCCCTCTAATCTCAGATTCATCTCTTAAGCCTCCAAGCGATACTCTTTCGTATTTTCTACCTAAAGCTTCTGCAATTGACTTACCAAGAGAAGTTTTACCAACCCCAGGAGGACCATATAAACATAAGATTGGAGATTTCATATCTCCTTTTAATTTTAAAACAGCTAAATGTTCTATAATTCTTTTTTTAACTTCTTCTAATCCAAAATGATCTCTATTTAAAACTTCATTTGCTTTTTTGAGATCAAAATTATCTTTAGTATAATCATCCCATGGCAGCTCTAATATAAGCTCAATGAAATTTCTTTGAACACCATAGTCTGACATAGAAGGATTCATCCTCTCTAACTTCTTTAACTCTTTACTAAATGCCTCTTTAATTTTTGAAGACCATTTCTTTTTTGAAGCTTGGTTTCTCATCTCTTCAATTTCTTTAGCTGAGCCTGACCCTCCTAATTCTTCTTGAATTGCTTTCATCTGTTGATTAAGAAAATACTCTCTTTGCTGCTGATCTAAATCCGTTCTAACTTTAGATTGAATCTCATTTTTCATCTCCAACATTTGCAATTCTTTAGTCAAAAGCTCTAGAACGCGAGTAGATCTTTTGTCAATATCAAGTTCTTCTAAAAGAGATTGTTTTTCTTTTAAACTTATGTTCATATTTGAGGAAACAAAATTGATAACAAAAGAGGAACTTTTAATGTTTTTAATTGCAATAGAGGCCTCGGATGGAATTGTAGGAGATTCTTCTATGATTCTTAGAGCTAAATCTTTTATTGATGAAACAATAGCATCAAAATCTTTATTGGATGATTTTTTTTCTGAATAATCATTAACTTTAGCTTTGAAATAAGGAGCTTCTTGAACAACTTCATTAATTTCAAAACGTTTTCTACCTTGAATAACTGCCGTTATGTTTCCATCGGGCATTTTAAGCATTTTTAATATTTGAGCTACTGTACCAATAGAATTTAAATCGCTTTTAGTAGGACTTTCAACACTTGAGTCTTTTTGAGATAATACACCAATTAATTTATTTGCCTTTTCAGCATCCTTAATTAACTGAATAGATTTCTCTCTAGCTATAGTTATAGGAATGATTACTCCGGGAAATAAAACAGTATTCTTTAATGGAAGAATAGGTAATATTTCAGGATTCTTTTCATTATCAATTTTTTTTTCATCCTCATCACTCATTAACGGAAAGAACTCAGTGTCCTCATTTATGACATCTGACAACATAATATTATTGAAAGCAAATTTTTTATTCATATTTTCTTATTTCTACAAAAGGTAAATACAACTTCTATGCCAATGCTTCAGGAAAGACTTAATGGCAGTTATTTTTCATTACGATAACGTTTTGTCATACTATAAACGTTGTCTAATAGATTTTGTTCTGTATTATCTAACATTAGTGATCTCCTTTTAAAAACCTTTTTAGCAGTTTCAAAAAATTTATTTTTATTATGAATAGAAAATCCTATAGCTCCTCCCCAACTAAAAGAAGGAATGAAATTTCTAGGAAATCCTGCTCCGAATATATTCACACCTACTCCAACAATTGTTCCTGTATTAAACATAGTATTAATACCACATTTTGAGTGATCTCCCATAATTAAGCCACAAAACTGAAGCTTAGTTGATTCAAAACTTTCATTTTCATATGACCACAACTTTACATCTTCATAGTTATTTTTAAGATTAGAATTATTTGAATCTGCACCTAAATTACACCACTCTCCAATTATTGAATTTCCTAAAAAACCATCATGAGCTTTGGATGAAAAACCAAAAAAAACTGAATTATTAATTTCTCCTCCAACTTTACAATGAGGTCCAATAGAAGTAGGGCCATAAATTTTAGCTCCCATTTTAACAACAGAGTTATCTCCGAGACTAAATGGACCTCTAATAATAGAACCTTCCATGATTTCAGAGTTTTTACCAATATAAATGGGGCCTGTTTTTGAATTAAGAATACAACATGAGATTTTAGCTCCTTTTTCAATAAAAATATTATTACCTATCAAAGTATTTGAATCATCAAGTTTTGCAGATTTCTTTTCTTTAGTCAGTAATTCAAAATCATTTTTTATTTGATTATTCATCTTATAAAAGAGATCAACATTTTTTTCTAAAGACGAGATATTAGTGTTTGATTTTATAAAATGAATTTTTTCTAAATTAAAATCGCTATTTCTAAATGCAATTACAAAATCATTATAAATTAAACCTTCTCCATCTCTTAAATTATTTAATTCAATAATTAAATCATCACTGGGTAAAACCTGTGAATCAATCCATAAATTATCATTGGATATATTAAGATGAAATTTATTCTGCAAATAATCTTCAGTCTTAACTGAAATATCATTATAATAATATGCCCATTTTTCTTTTATAGTAAGAATACCATATCTGAAACCTGAAATTGGCCGTGTAAAACTAAGAGGGAAATATTTCTTTTGGTTTGAATCAAATAAAACTATATTCATAAAATTATTTTAAACAAATTTAAATAAAAAAACCTCATACAATCGCATGAGGTTTATATTACTTAGAACAAAGTAAAATTTACTTTTTTAATTTGTTGTATTTGTTTTTAAATTTATCAATACGTCCAGCAGTATCAATCATTTTAGATTTTCCAGTATAGAAAGGATGTGAATCAGAAGATATTTCCATCTTGATTAATGGATACTCATTTCCGTCTTCCCATTTAACAGTTTCTTTAGATTCAGCGCAAGACTTAGTTAAAATTGCAAAGTCAGTAGACAGGTCTTTAAAAACACAAAGTCTATAATTTTCTGGGTGTATTCCTTTTCTCATGATATTAAAATTTGGATTGCAAAATTAACAAGTTTTATTAAACTAGCAAATTAGATATCTGTTTTTTATTAATTTAAATCTGTAAGTAAATTATTTGTTTTTGTTACAGCTTCAGCTGACGCTTTTAAATTTGACAATTCACTTTCCGAAAGATCAACCTCAACAATTTTTTCAATACCGTTTTTACCAAGAATTACAGGTACACCGATACATATATCGTTTAAACCATATTCACCATCTAACATTGTTGAACAAGGAAACATTTTTTTCTGATCACAAGCAATTGCTTGAACAAGTGAAGAAACAGCAGCGCCGGGAGCATACCAAGCAGAAGTTCCTAGCATGCCAGTAAGAGTAGCCCCTCCAACCTTTGTGTCATTGAGTACTTTTTCTAGTCTTTCTTCTGAAATTAATTCAGTTACTCTAATACTATTTCTTGTTGCAATTCTTATTAGGGGAATCATTCCTTTATCTGAATGACCACCTATTACCATGCCATCAACATCTGAAATTGGACATTCTAAAGCCTCGCTTAATCTATATTTGAATCTTGCACTATCGAGAGCACCTCCCATACCAATAATTCTATTTTTCGGAAGCCCTGTAACCTTGTGAGTTAAATACGTCATGGTATCCATTGGGTTACTAACAATTATTAAAATAATATTAGGAGATTGCTGTATTAACTGTTGAGATACTGATTTTACAATTCCAGCATTAATACCTATTAATTCCTCTCTAGTCATTCCAGGTTTTCTAGGGATTCCACTTGTGATAACGGCAATATCACTATTAGAAGTTTTCGAATAATCATTTGTACTTCCAGTTATTCTTGTATCAAAACTATTTAATGATGCTGTTTGCATCAAATCCATTGCCTTTCCTTCAGCAAAATTTTCTTTAATATCAACAAGAACAATATCTGAGGCAAAATTTTTCATTGCAATATATTCTGCACAACTAGCTCCTACGGCTCCCGCTCCAACAACTGTAACTTTCATTTTTATATATAATTTTTATTAATAATAATTAACCAACTAATTAGTTAATCTATTTTTTTAGGCATCAATATTAGCATACTTAGCATTAGCTTCAATAAACGCTCTTCTTGGCGGAACATCATCCCCCATGAGCATAGAAAAAACTCTATCTGCTTCTGCAGCACTATCAATAGTTACTCGCTTAAGAGTTCTAAAATCAGGATTCATTGTTGTATCCCATAGCTGAATAGCATTCATTTCTCCAAGCCCCTTATATCTCTGAATAGCAACATTTACATCCTTTCCTGCTTTCATATCAATAATCAACTCATCTCTTTCTTTATCATCCCAACAGTACCTGTGATCTTTACCTCTTTTTAGTAAATAGAGTGGTGGAGTTGCAATATAAATATATCCATTTTCAATCAATGGTTTTAAATATCTAAAAAAGAATGTTAAAAGTAATGTTGCAATATGACTTCCGTCAATATCAGCATCAGTCATAACAACTACTTTGTGGTATCTTAATTTCTCTATGTTTAAAGCTCTTTCATCCTCTTCAGTTCCCACAGAAACACCCAAAGCTTTGTACATGTTTTTTATTTCTTCATTTTCAAACACCTTGTGCTGCATTGCTTTCTCTACATTCAAAATCTTACCTCTAAGCGGTAGAATTGCTTGAAAATGCCTGTCCCTACCCTGCTTTGCAGTACCTCCTGCAGAATCTCCCTCAACAAGATAAATTTCAGATTTAGCAGGGTCTCTTTCAGAACAGTCTGAAAGCTTTCCTGGCAAACCTGATCCTGATAAGACATTTTTTCTTTGAACAAGCTCTCTAGCTTTTCTAGCTGCATTTCTTGCAGTAGCTGCTAAAATGACTTTTTGTACAATAGTTTGAGCTTGTTTAGGGTTTTCCTCTAAATAATTATTTAGCATCTCTCCTACCGCTTTATCTACAGCACCAGTAACTTCTTTATTACCCAGCTTAGTTTTTGTTTGCCCTTCAAATTGAGGCTCCATTACTTTTACAGAAATCACAGCTGTTAAGCCTTCTCTAAAGTCATCACCACTAATTTCAAATTTTACTTTCTTTAATAAACCTGATTCGTCTGCATATTTTTTTAAGGTTCTGGTCAGAGCTCTTCTAAAACCAGCCAAATGTGTTCCCCCTTCATGAGTATTTATATTATTTACATATGAATGAACATTTTCTGTATAAGAGTTATTATAAACCATCGCAACCTCAACAGGAACCTCATTTTTTTCACCATCAAAATAAATTACAGAATCTAAAATTGAATCTCTAGTGCTATCTAAAAACTGAACAAACTCTTTTAATCCAACTTCAGAATGAAAATCTTCACAGACATGATTTCCTTCATCATCTTTCCTTCTTAAATCTGTAATCTTTAAATGAATACCTTTATTTAAAAAAGATAATTCTCTTAATCTAGCAGCTACAATATCATAATGATATACAGATTCTACAAATATTGTATTATCAGGCATAAAAGTCACCTCTGTACCAGTCTTATCAGATGTACCAATTTCTCTAACATCATACTGAGGAACTCCAATTTTATATTCTTGTTCAAATACTTTACCACCTCTATGAACCTCAACCCTTAAGTCAGTTGAAAGAGCATTTACACATGAAACTCCAACTCCATGCAAGCCACCCGAAACTTTATAAGAACCTTTATCAAACTTACCACCTGCGTGTAAGACTGTCATAACTACCTCGAGTGCAGACCTCTGCTCTTGCTCATGAATATCGGTTGGAATACCTCTACCATTATCCGTAACAGTAATTGAATTGTTTTCATTTATAAACACCTCAATATGAGAACAATGACCAGCTAGAGCCTCATCAATTGAGTTATCTACAACTTCATAAACTAAATGATGTAGTCCTTTTTGCCCAACATCACCAATATACATAGCAGGTCTTTTCCTAACAGCCTCTAAACCTTCTAATACTTGAATATTACTTGCTCCGTAATCCTGCCCTTCTTCTAATTTATCACTCATATATTTTTAATTGTATGTTATAACAAATATACAATTATACATTCTTTTAAATATGAAAATTAACGATGAAAAGCACTTAGATTTTTCAACAAAAGTTGATAACTTTTAGAAAGAATATTTCAACCCAAATAAGACATTAAATCCATAATCAAAATAACCATGAAAAAGTTCATTTTTTTGTCCTGTTATATTATTTAAATCAAAATTAAATGATAATTTTTTTGAATAATTATAGCTTAAGATTAAATCGAAGTCAAGGTAATCTTCAAGCTCAACAAATATTTCAGATGGATAAATTAATAAATTTGTCTCTGTTAGCGTACTTCTACCAGACATAAAGCTAATATTTGGTGATATTTTTAACTTATCTCTTAAAGAAATGGGAATTGATAATGAAGAAATAAATTTAGGGTAATAAGGAAGATGCTCATCAAAATAATTAAAGTAATTTACTTCAAAATCAAGAGCAATAACACTTCCAATTTCATTGAAATAATGTAATGATGCATACAGCTGATTTACATCTTTATATTGGGCAATAAATCTTTGAATAGAAGAAATATTTTGTCTTTTAAAATATAAAATATTATTAATCTTTGAAAATGAAGTATTCAAAACAATATATTGATTTTTGGATAAATGATTTTTCATTAAAAAATAAACCTCTTTAGAAAAAGTTTTTTTCAATTCCTGACTAAAAATACCATCATCAGAAATCTGCTGATTAGTTCCAAATGAATGGATAAATTGATTGTCTTCACTTAATGTGCGCAAAGAATTTCTTTTATTACAATCTCTCAAACCAAATTGTAAAAAGACAAAATCATTTACTAGTTCTTTTGAAAATTGAATGTGCGGAAAAATAGAAATCTCAGTATCTAGAGTGTCATCTTGATACTCTAGATTAAGACCTAAATCAATTTTAAAACCATACTTATCAATTCTCGTTGAAGGATAAAATATGAATTCCTTCACATCCAAACTTCTCCTTCCAAAAGCAATCTCATCTCTAGAATAATTTAAATAATTATTAAAACCTAGAAAACATCTAATAAGATTATCAGTATTTTTTCTTTCTAATAAACTTCTGAAATGAATATGATTTTCAGACATTTCATTTAAGTCAGAGATATAAAAGGAAGTATTGTGTTTAAAGCCATTAGAAAATGGCCTTTTTGAAAACGCATTAAAAGATATCTTAGAATACCTAAATTCATTCTTAAAATTAAATATTGAAACATCTCTATCATAAGTCATGTTAATAGAAATAACATTATTAGGCTTAAAAAACTTTAAAAAACCATAAACACTTTGATTAGTATTCTCAATCTTGTGATTACTCGATGTAATTGGGCTAGACAGGGCAAAGGCTTTATAACTATTTTGATTATGAGTTAATGACAAACCGTAGAAAATAGATTTTGAATGTTTTTGATTAAATGAAAATTGTCCATTACTTTGAGATAATGTCCCTATGCGTAAATCTATCTTGTAATTTAAAAAATCTTTAGCTCTATCATGCTTAATTTTTGCAGGATTAATTTCTCTTATTAAATATGGAGAATAAAACAAAGTGTTAATATAAGAGTAATTTTGAGATTTATCAATTTTTGTAGTATCGCTAAACGAAGCTTGTTTATTAATTTTAACAGCATCAGGAATTTCAGGCTTAAATCCTTCTATAACTATTATTTCTGTTGTATTAAGATCTTGAGCAAATATTGGATTAAAAAACGCAAAAAAACATAGAGTAAAAAGTATTTTTTTCATATTATTTAATATTCTTCATTTTCTAATTCATCTTCAAAAATCACTTCATAGTCTAAATTTAGGTCTAGGAATTCACTTATTTTGTCATCAACAACTGAATTTAAAATAAGCTCTTTCTCTAAAATTTTCTCCCTCTTTTTTTGCGCTAATAATTTAAGCTCTATTCCATTATGATTTTCAATAACACTCTCCAAAGTTGCTTTAGCTTGGAAAAAATCATTTTTCAAAATATAAATGTCAGATAACAAAATAAAAGCTTTAGCAATAAAATAATCATTGGAATAATTCTCAGCTAATTCAAAAATCATCTTTTCAGCTAATTCTAAATCATCATCCAAAAAAGTAAGATAAGAAAGCATATACTTAGCTTCAGCAGCCTCACTACCTAAATTAACATCTAAAACAATTTTGTAATTTACCCTTACTTTTAAATAATTTCCTCTAACAAATTCTTCTCTAGCAATTATTGTATTAGCTGTAGAGATTAGCCAATTATCATTTTTATCTAAATTCAATACCTTTTGAGCGTAAATAAAAGCACTCTGATTTTTTAAAAAATTAAAACCATACATTAGTCTTATAACAGCCTCTCGTCTTAAACTATTTGTGGAGGCAACGCTTTCTAAGGCTAAATAGAACAAGTTTGAAGAGGAATACTCTTTCAATCTATATTTATAGCGTGCAGAAAACACTAATGCGTCTTCTAAATATTCTTTTGAATTACTTTTAATAATATTTTCATAATATAAAAAGGCATTTGAAGAATCTAAAAGTCTTCTATAACTTTCTGCTAAAAAGTAATAAGCTTGATTTACAAAAACACCATTATAATCAACATTAGAGTTTTGACTTTTAGAGAAATCATTTAAATACTTGAGAAAATTATCGCGAGCATAAACATATTCTCCTTCTGAAAACTTAATAAAAGCTGCATTATAAGATAATGAATCAATTTCTGATTTTTTAACATTAAAATTAGGAAGTGAATTTATGAGATTAACATATTGATCTACTTGAGCATTTGCAACATAAATTGACTGAATTCCAAGCAATGCCTGCTTAAAGTACTTTGTTTTAGAAAAATTTTCTATAACGAATGTGTAGTCATCTATTGCTAAATCTGTTTTGTTATTATTAAAATTAATAATGCCACGCCCTAGATGAGATTCTGCTCTAAGATTCAAATCTTTTGAGTTTAACAAAACACTATCGTAGTATGAAATAGCAAGCTTAAAATCATTATTATTTTTAAAATGATTTGCTAAATCAAATAATGCGTTATCATAATAAGGAGAATGAGGGAACTCTTGAACCAACCGTTTAAGCATCCTTAATTTTTTAGATTTTTGGTTAATTAAAGATAAGCATAATGAACGGTTATATAACGCGTAATCTAAATCAAACAAATTTAATTTAACTGATTTTTCATAATATTTTTGGGACAATAAAAATTCATTTTGCATATAAAAACCATCGGCAATTCTAAGAAGAGCATCGTTTTGCATAGTTGAATCTTTATTATCTTTAATAAAACTTCTGAAAAGAGAATTTGCATCTTTAAATTCCTTAGTTTGAAAATAACAATATGCAAGATTATACTTAGCACTACTAATATAAGAAGATAACTTATCGCTATAGCCTATTTTTTTGTAAATACTTTTTGCTTTTTCAAAATTGTCAAGCATATAATAAGCATCTGCCATCCAAAAATTAGATAAATAATAAATATCTAAATTAATTTGAAACTGATTTGACTGCTTAAAATAGTCAATTGCATTTTTGTAATTTGAATTATTAAATTCATTTATAGCTAAAAAATATGATAACTCTTGCATTATTGTTTTCTGCTCATTGTTAAGACTTCCAAGAGCCTTCAAGCCATTATAAGCTTGCAAATAATTACTTGTCCCCCTAAGCACATTTGCCATTAGAGTTTGAACAGTATCTATTTTCTGATTTGAATCAGATTCATTGATAAATTTTTTAAATATTTCTAAAGTATTGCTATAGGGAAGATCAAGCTCATATGATAATTTAGCATAATTAAACATAGCATCATCCCTTAAATTAGAATTGACATTAAATTGTGATGATTTTTTAAAAGCATTTAATGAATATTTTTTATTATTAATATTTAAATAAGATACTCCTAAATAATAAGAAGATATTTGATCTAATGTATCGTTTTGCCCAAGAGATTTCTCAAAAAACTTAACTGCATTAGCATGATCTAAACTCTTGAAGTAAGAAAAAGCTAGCATGTAGTAATCTTGCTTTGCAAACGAATTATTATTTGAAAAGTAAAGATTAAAATATTTTATTGCACTCTCATAATTCTTTAAATGATAAAATGATTCAGCCAATAATCTATTAACCTCTGCAATTCTTGAAGGAACAATATTATCAACTTTAGACTCAAGAAATAAGATTAATTTCTGATACTCTTTTTTTTGATAATATATCTGTGCAATATAATATGGTATTATATCAGAAAACTTTGTTTTCCCATCTAATTTAAGAAACCATTCTAAAGAAGAACTAAAATCTTTATTTTGATATGCTATGTGTGCGTAATAATAACGTGCAGCTGGAACACAAGAACTAGAACCGTTTAATAATTTTTTAAAAAATAATTTTGACTTAGATAAAGAATCTGATGCAAAATAAGAGTAAGCAAGGTTGAAAATTTGGGAGTCACTTAAACCACTGAGCTCATTAGAATAGTAACTAATAGACTTTAAATATTTTTTATTTCTAAAATTAATTTCTGCAAGGGCAATATTAGCATTATGATTTAAAATAGATTCAGGAAAATCAAGAATCAGCTTTTCATATAAAAACTCTGCATCATTTAGAAATAATATTTTAGAGCATTCTGCATTATAAAAAAGAGCTTGATCAGTGTTAATCTTTTCAAAATATGATTGTGCTAATATGAATTGCTCATCATCAAATAATTCTAAACCTTTTTCAAAAAAAGAATTTTGAGAATATAACAACTGAAAGTTGAAAAAAAATAAAAGTAAAATTATTCTTGACTTTATCATTCTTTATTTATTATTAATAAAAGTAGATAATAAGCACAATAAACATAAGAGTATAATTTCAAGTTTTCAACATAACTTTTTAACAATTCTACTCAACTCTGGCACTAGTTTTTGTAATATATTTTTTAATTTGCAGATATGTTTTATGTTATAAAAGTAAAAGGAGCTAAACCTATCCCAGATTTTGTTCAAATAAGGGACGAAGACTATACATTAAGAGCCTATTTTCGCCTTAGTCAAATCAAAAAAGGAATTGAAAAAAACAACCTTCTTGATTTTAATGATGAACTAACAAATTTAATTAATCAAATTCCTTACGGAAAGATTCATAAATTTATACCCAAACAATGAGTAATCAAATAATAAAATTAGAAGGCGTAAGTATTGATCATCTAGAACACAATGTCTTAGACAATATAAATCTATCTATTAAAAAAGGAGAATTTATATATCTAATTGGTGATACTGGCAGCGGAAAAACTAGCCTTGTTAAATCACTTTATGCTGAAATAAAAGTTAGTGCAGGAAATATAAATATTATTGAGTATGATCTAAATTACATCACAAAAAAAGAAATTCCAATGCTTAGAAGAAAAATTGGAATTGTATTTCAAGATTTTCAACTTCTTTCTGATAGGAATATTGCAAAAAATCTTGAATTTGTTTTAAAATCAACTGGCTGGAAAAACAAAAAAAATATTGATCTTAGAATAGATGAAGTTCTAAAAAAAGTTCAATTGATCGATGTAAAAGAAAAAATGCCTTATCAACTC
Organism: uncultured Flavobacteriales bacterium; assembly: GCA_949372805.1. GTDB lineage: Bacteria > Bacteroidota > Bacteroidia > Flavobacteriales > BACL11 > CAJIYG01. Next base: position 79,758 of record CASIBH010000008.1, read on the forward strand.
TCAGGTGGAGAACAACAAAGAGCTGCAATTGCAAGAGCAATATTAAATAACCCTGAAATTATTCTGGCAGATGAACCAACAGGAAATCTTGACCCATACATATCTCAAAAAATAATTGATTTATTAAAAGAAATAAATATTACTGGAACTACTATTTTAATTGCTACACATGACTATGAAATTATTAAAAATAATAAATCTAGAATAATAAAATGTAACAATAAAAATCTTCAGGAAATTAGCATCGAAGAATTATAATGGAACTACAAAAGAATTTTGATTTAAAGAATCTCAACTCGTTTAACATATCTGTCAAAACAAAATATTTTTATAAGTTCTCATCAATTAACGAGTTACAAAATATTTTAGAATATAATAAGACTCTAAAAGAAAAAACTATAATTCTTGGAGGAGGGTCAAACATTCTTTTTACCAAAGATTTCGATGGACTAATTATCAAAAATGAAATTAAGGGGATTACTATTAAAAGCGAATCAAAAAAACATGTTACTATAGAAGTTGGAGCTGGAGAAAACTGGCATGATTTCGTAAAATGGAGCGTTACTAATAATCTTTCTGGAATAGAGAATCTTGCTCTTATTCCTGGCTCTGTTGGGGCAACACCAATTCAAAACATTGGGGCATACGGAATGGAGGTTAAAAACACCATTACAAAGGTTTACTATTTTGATATTGTAACACAAAGAGAGAAAATTTTAGCAAATAAAAAATGTAATTTTAAATATCGTGATTCAATTTTTAAAAATAAATTCAAAAATAAATTTATTATTACCAAAGTTGTTTTTTGCTTAAATAAAGAGCATGCAAACAATTCAAATTACGGAGCCATTAATGAGGAGTTGAATAAATTAAAAATGGAACCTAGCCTAAAATCAATTTTTCAAGCAGTGATTAGCATCAGGAATCAAAAACTACCAGATCCAAAGAAACTTGGCAACAGCGGAAGTTTCTTCAAAAACCCTATTATAAAAAATCAAAAATTTGTGATATTAAAAAAAATACATCCTAATATTGTTGGCTACCCTATGCCAAGTGGTGACATAAAAGTTGCTGCAGGATGGCTAATAGAACAAGCAGGATGGAAAGGGCACACTGAAGGTTCAGCAGGAGTTCATAAAAACCAAGCTCTTGTTCTAGTAAATTATGGAGAAGCAACTGGGGAAAATATATTAGATTTATCCATTAAAATTAAAAATTCTATCAAAGAAAAATTTGATATTGAAATAACTCCCGAGGTTAATATTATTTAGATGACTAAAGAATCAACTCTACTTAAAAAACTTCAACTTAATTTCCCTCACAAACCCACCTCTGAACAATCTAAAATATTTTTAGACTTAGATGAATTTATTCTAACTCTTGGAAATAAAAATATATTTGTTTTAAAAGGGTATGCTGGAACTGGAAAAACAACATTAATTTCTTCTTTAGTAAAATCACTTCCAAGTATTGGTAAAAGATCTGTTCTTCTAGCCCCAACTGGAAGGGCAGCTAAGGTTCTATCAAAATATTCAAATAAAAAAGCATCTACTATACACAAAAAAATATATTGGATAAAAACAAATAAGAGCGGGAATACATTTATTACTCTAAAAGAAAACAATCATACAAATACAATCTTTATTGTTGATGAAGCCTCAATGATTCCTGAAGACACAGACAATAGCCTTGGAAATAGATCTTTATTAAAAGATTTAATTGAATACATATATGTTGGTATGGACTGTAAGCTAATACTAATTGGAGATACAGCACAATTACCACCAATACATTTAGATATAAGCCCTGCTCTGGATGAAGAAAAATTAGAACTCAATTATAATAAACATATTATATGTCGTGAATTAAAAAATGTAGTTAGACAAAATAAAGATTCATTAATTCTTGATAATGCTACTCAAATTAGAAATTTAATTCTAAATAAATCTTATGTATTTCCAAAATTTATTACTAATAATGAAGTGATTAGAATTAATACAGGAGAAGATTTACAAGATCATATAGAAAGCGCATACAATCAGTCTGGTGTTGAGAACACTACAGTAATTTGCAGATCAAACAAAAGAGCAAACCAATATAATGCGAGAATTAGAAGTGAAATTAGATGGCAAGAAGATACTATATCATCAGGGGATATAATAATGATTGTTAGAAATAATTATTTCTGGCTTAAAGAAGAAAGTGAGGCTGGTTTTTTAGCAAACGGAGATATTGTTGAAGTAACTAGAATTAATGAAATTATTGATCGATATGGATTTAAATTTGCAAAAGCAAGCATAAAACTTCTTGACTATCCAAAAGAACCAGAGCTTGAAACCATTCTATTAATTAATACATTAGATTCTGAGACTGCTTCATTAACGTATAATGAATACCAAAAACTTTATAAAGAGGTTAGTCTAGACTATAAGGGCGAAAAAAAAATAAATCAAAAAATTAAAGAGAATAAATATTTTAATGCGCTACAAATAAAATTTGCATATTCAATAACATGTCATAAATCTCAAGGGGGACAATGGGACCAAGTATTTATAGACTTAGGTTATTTTACCAAAGAAATGCTTGATAAAAACTATCTAAGATGGCTTTATACAGCATGCACAAGAGCTACAAAAAAACTTTATTTAATTAATTTTAATGATAATTTCTTTAAATAAAATTAATCTACAAATTATCAATAATTTCATTAAACGTTTTACTTGGGCGCATTAAAGAAAAGACAATATCTGTACTTGGGTTGTAATAACCCTTAATATCATTAGATACTCCTTGACTATTATTTAATTCATCTAAAATCTGCTTTTCATTATCTTTCATTTTTACAGCAACATTATTAAAAATATATTTAAAATCAAGGTCTTTTTCTTGAGCTGCTAGCTCATCCGCCCAATACATAGCTAAATAAAAATGTGACCCTCTATTATCTAATTCTCCGACTTTTCTTTTAGGAGACTTCCCTCTTTTTAACAAATTCTCTATTGCAATATCTAAAGTGCTAGCTAAAATTTTTGCTTTTAGATTATTGTTAACTTCTGCTAGGTGCTCTAAAGAAACAACAATAGCCATAAATTCACCTAATGAATCCCATCTTAGATGTCCTTCACTAATAAATTGCTGAATATGCTTTGGTGCAGACCCTCCTGCGCCTGTTTCAAATAGTCCTCCTCCGTTCATAAGAGGGACAATAGATAACATTTTAGCAGAAGTTCCTAATTCTAAAATTGGAAATAGATCAGTTAGATAATCTCTTAGTACGTTACCAGTTACTGAAATAGTATTCTCTCCATTACGCACCCTATCTAAGGTAAATAAAGTTGCTTCATAAGGAGATAAAATTTGGATATCCAAATCTTTCGTTTCATGACCCTTAAGATACTTATTCACCTTTTTTATTATCTGGAAGTCATGTGCTCGATTTTCATTTAACCAAAAAATAGCTGGCCAATTTGTAGCTTTGGCTCGATTTACTGCTAATTTAACCCAATCTTGAATTGGAAGATCTTTTGTTTGACACATTCTCCAAATATCACCTTCTTCAACAGAATGTTGAATTAAAATATTTTCATTTGAATCAATAACTTTAACCAATCCTTCACATTGAATTTCAAATGTTTTATCGTGAGAACCATACTCTTCAGCCTTTTGAGCCATTAGCCCAACATTTGGAACAGTACCCATTGTAGTAGGATCAAATGCACCATATTTTTTGCAAAAATCAATTGTAGCAGAATATACACTTGCGTAAGAACTATCAGGAATAATTGCTTTTGTATCTTCAGTTTTATTATCTCTGTTCCACATTTGACCAGAAGTCCTAATCATTGCAGGTAATGACGCATCAATAATCACATCAGAGGGAACATGTAAATTTGTAATTCCTTTTTCAGAGTTAACCATAGCAAGATTGGCATTATCTTTAAAAGCTTTATTAATATCAGATTGGATTTCAGATTTTTTATCGTTTGGTAAAGAATTAATTTTTTCAACTAAATCTCCAAAACCATTTTTAAAATCTACTCCCATTTCAGATAAAATATCTTTATGCTTTAAAACTAAATCAGAAAAAAAGATTGACACTACATGACCAAAAATAATAGGATCTGAAACCTTCATCATTGTTGCCTTCATATGTAACGAAAGTAAAATACCTGTATCTTTTGCCTCTTTAATTTCTTTTTCTAAAAATGAAATTAATTTTTTCTTACTCATTATAGAAGCATCAATAATCTCTTTTTCAAGTAAGTGAATATTATCCCGTAGATTAGTCACTTTGCCATCATTTGCAAAATGTTGAATTTTAACATTAGTAGAATGATCAATACACACAGATTTTTCATTATGATGAAAATCTCCACTCGTCATAGTTGCTACATGTGTTTTTGAGCTTGAATCCCACTCACCCATTAAATGAGGATTTACTTTTGCATAATTTTTAACTGCCTGAGGAGCTCTTCTATCAGAATTACCTTCTCTTAGAACGGGATTAACAGCAGAACCTTTTATTTTATTGTATCTTGAATGTATTTCTCTTTCTTGATCATTAGAAGGAGTATCACAATACGAAGGAACCTTAAAACCTTGAGCTTGAAGCTCAGAAATAGTTGCAATTAGTTGTGGAACAGAGGCAGATATGTTTGGAAGCTTTATAACATTTGCTTCTGGCAGCTTAACAATTTCACCTAATTCTGCAAGAGCATCATTTACAATTTGATCTTTTTCTAAAAACTCTGGAAATGCTCCTAATACCCTTGATGCCAATGAAATATCTTTTGATTCAATCTTAACATTAGCTTTTAAAACAAAGGCATTTATAATTGGAAGTAGTGAAAAGGTTGCCAACATTGGCGCCTCATCAGTTTTAGTGTAAATTATTTTTGATACTTTTTCACTCATCATTTTTAATATTTTTTCTTTAAAATTAATATCCAAAAATATCTTCAAGCTTAAGAATAGTAACTTCTCCATATTTCTCAAGCAATTTTAGATCAATTTCATTGGAACTTCCTAAAACCATGTATGTATAATTATCATTTTTAACATGAGTATCATGAAAATTTGTAAGATCTTCCATAGTAAAATCAACTACATCATTAAACAAATCAATTCGTTTATCGTAATTAACACCCATTTTATTAAAAGTTTCATAATAATCTAAAACCTTATTTTTAGTTATTCTCTCAGTTCTTATTTTTTGTAATATACCCTCTCTAGCTGTTTCCATATTAGAGTTGGCTTGAGGCATTTCTTCCAAAAGAGCTTGCATCCCTTGCATTGCCTCACCAAGCTTGTCAGCCTGAGTCCCAACATAAGAAAATCCGTAATGAGAATCACTTGATTTTTTTGGAATTGTAAAAGTACTGTAGACAGAATATGCTAAAGCTTTTGACTCTCTCATATCTTGAAATACTATTGAGCTCATACCACCTCCAAAATATTCATTATGAAACTTAATTATTGAATACTCATCATTGTTTAACTTCTCTCCCTTAGTAAACATTATAACTTCAGCTTGCTTCATATCATAATCAATAACATAAACTTTACTTGAATCCATTTCTTTTTCTACGTTAAGATCTTTTTGTATAATTTCAATTAACTCCGTAGTATTATGAACCTCAAGCATTAGCTTCTTAACATCAGAAATATTATCAGGACCATAATACAACACCTTGTGCTTAAATTTAGTTAAACTATGTATAATGTTAAGAAGATCTGCTGAAGTAATCAACTCTAGTTCTTTATCATTAATAGTATTAGTAAAAGATGAATTATTTCCATATTTCGCGTAACTACTCATGGCGCTAAATAAAATAATCTGTCTATTTAATTTAGCATCTTCCTTCTGTTTTTGATAAGCAGTTTTTAGACTAATTAAAGCTTCTTCATCAGCAATAGAATTAGCTAAAATATCTTCTAACAAATTAATAGATTTTTCAAAATTATTTGACAAACCAGTTAAGGTAATTTTAGTTTCTTTAGAGGTTGTATTAACTGATAAATTACAACCTAGCTTATAAAAATCTTCTGCTTTCTGACTAGCAGATAAATTTTTCGTTCCTAAATATTGAAGATAATCAGTTGCTAATTTTAATTTTTTGTCACTATTAGTTCCTATTGCAATTACATAACTAATTTGAAATCTTTCGTTTTCATTATTTCTCTTATATAAAATAGGTAATGAATTCATTTCATCAATTTCTAAATCTTTTGAAAAATCAATAAATTTTGGCTCAATCATTTTTACATCCTGAGAGAGAATATTTCTAGACATAAGATTAAGTGTAGAGCTTAAAAATTCAGACTTAGCATCTCTATTTACTGAAACTGGTGTAATCTTAGGTTTAACAACATTCACAGCATTTGGATCATCTCCTAATCTCTTATAAACTACGACATAATTATCATTATATTTTTCATTTACAAAGCTTATTAAATTTTCCTTTGTAATCTTTGCAAGTTCATTTAACTCATTTTGATGTTGTTCCCAACTCATATTTAATATAAAGGCATCAACAAACTCTTCAGCTCTTCCATTATTTGATTCATATTTTTTGATTTGATCAAGCTTAAGGTCAGAGATAATAGCCTCTAGAATCCAGTCAGAAAAATTACCTTTTTTTATTTCATTAATTTGGGAAAGTAAAAGATCTTTTACATCTTCAAGCTTTTGATCATTAAGAGAAGTACCATAAAAAGCATGCAAAGAATAATCATTTAAAATATATGGAAAACAACCTCCTCCACTAAGCTTTTGAGCTTGATTTAAATTTATATCTATTAGACCAGCCGAAGTATTACTCAAAAGCATATCCACCATTGTTATCATATTTGCATCTGAAGAGCTAGCTCCATCAAATCTAAAACCTAAATAAACACGTTCTGCCTCTGGACCAAAAACTTCTGTAGTTTTTGGGGAGGTAATTGGCTCTTCTTTTATAACTTCAAAAACAGGATCTTGCTTTCTTTCAAAATTTCCAAAATATTTATTCACCATATTAATGACGTCATCGTAATCAAAATCTCCAGATAAACATAGTGCCATATTATTGGGCACATAATATTTGTTAAAATATTTTCTAATTTCTTTTAGTGACGGGTTCTTCAAGTGGTCAATCGTTCCAATAGTAGTTTGGGTTCCATATTGATGTGTTGGAAAAAGTGAGGACATTAATGCTTCAAACATTTTAGAACCATCATTATCTAAAGATTTATTTTTCTCTTCATAAACTGCCTCTAACTCAGTGTGGAATAATCTAAAAACAGGCATTCTAAATCTTTCTGATTCAATTTTCAACCATTTTTCTATTTGATTAGAAGGGATATCATTAATATAAACTGTTCTTTCATTTGAAGTATAGGCATTGGTTCCTTTAGCTCCTATTCCGCTTAACATTTTATCATATTCATTAGCTATACACAATTTTGCTGCCTCACCGGAAGTAGAATCTATTAAAGACCAAATTCTTTCACGATTTACTATATCTTCCATTGAAATTTCTCTATACTCTTCATAAAGGCCCTCTATTTGATCAAGTAAAACCTTTTCTTTTTCATAATCAAGCGAACCATACTTATCTGTTCCTTTGAATAGCATGTGCTCTAAATAATGAGCTAAACCTGTTGCATCTGAAGGATCATTTTTACTTCCTGCTCTTACTGCAATATTTGTTTGAATTCTAGGGGCATCATCATAATATGACAAGTATACCTTTAATCCATTATCTAAAGTATATACTCTAGCATTTAAAGGATCATTATCAACATATTCATAGTTATTCTCAATCATTTTATTTTGTTTTTTTGCATTTAAAGTTAAAAGTATAGCAGCAATTATTATAAGTACTACAGTTAAAATTGTTTTATTGTTCATTTGATTATATTAAGATTAATATTCTGGATCAAGACCCAACTGCTCTCTTAAAACTTGTAGCTCTGGGTTTTTCTCCAGCATTTTATTAAATTTATCTTTGTTTGTATAGGCAACATCTCTTTTCTCAGATTCAACAACTACAGTATTTAAATCTAATTTATCATTACCAAGCCTTTCTCTTAAAATTTTTAAAATCATTTGTTTTTCGTGATAGACTAATTCAATTTGAGATGAATTACTTAATGGAACTTTAATTAAAAAATCGTCAAGAAGGACAGGATCATATATCCCTAGAGTAATTGCTAAATTAGATTTACCATTCTTTTTAAGAATATTTATCATTTCTTTCCAATGAAATGTTAAATCCGATTGGGTAAATTCTTTTAAATTTAAATTAGATATAATATCATCCTCTTTTATTTTCTCTTTTTTTTGAAAAAGTAAATTAGAAATAGATATAGTTTTACTTTCTTTAGTAGCAATAAAATCTTGTGAATTTTTTATCTCAGCTAAATCTTGTACTTTTTCTTTAAGTTCTACTTCATCATTAATTTTATTTTCAAGATCAATAGAATTAGTGATTTCAACGTTAACATTCTTTTTTTCTATAATAACATCATCATTAAATGTCTTGTTAACTTTAGTAGCAGTAAATCTTTCATCTTTTACAGTTTTAGTATTTTGAACTTTTGAAATTATAGCTTCAGATATTATTGGAGCTTTAGAGTCATTTGCTTTTGATACTACAAAATTTTTAGATTTTTTTTTTAATTCAGCACTATATCCAATCGAAGAAATTTGCATTAAACAAATTTCAACTAATAATCTTTTGTTATTGCTTAGGTTGTACTGGATATCACATTCATTGCAAAGTTTTAAAGCTTTAACTAAATAAGATGAAGATGTTTTATTAGTTTGATCTAAATATCTCGATTTTAAATCATCAGACTTTTCAAGGATTTCAGCTGTAATACTATCTTGACAAAGTAAAAGGTTTCTTAAGTGAGAAGCAAGACCATTAATAAAATGCTGACCATCAAAGCCATTATTTAAAATTTCATTAAATATTAAAAATAATTGACTAATATTATTTTCAAATAAACTAGCAGTAACTTTGAAATAATAATCATAATCTAAAATATTGAGATGTTTTATTACTTCAGTATAAATTAGCTTACCATCAGATGAAGTAACTAAACGGTCAAATAAAGACAAGGAATCTCTAAGAGCACCATCAGATTTTTCCGCAATTAAATGAAGTACCGAATCTTCAAAATCAATTGATTCTTTTGAAGCTACATATTTAAGATTCTTTATAATATCATCAATTGAAGATTTTTTAAAATCAAAAATCTGGCATCTTGATAGAATCGTTGGAATTATTTTATGCTTTTCTGTAGTAGCTAAAATAAATTTAGCATGCTTTGGAGGCTCTTCAAGAGTTTTTAAAAAAGCGTTGAAAGCTTGGGCTGAAAGCATATGAACCTCATCAATTATATATATATTGTACTCTCCAACTTGAGGAGCAAATCTTACTTGATCAACTAATTTTCTAATGTCATCAACTGAATTATTTGAGGCCGCATCAAGCTCATGTATGTTAAAAGAATTATTTTCATTAAATGATGTGCATGAAACACATTTATCACATGAATCTTGATTGGCAGAAAGATTATCACAATTTATTGTTTTAGCTAAAATTCGTGCTAGAGAAGTTTTACCTACTCCTCGAGGGCCGCAAAACAAAAAGGACTGTGCTAATTGATTATTTCTAATTGAGGTTTTTAATGTTGAAGTAATAGCATCTTGCCCTAAAACTCTTTCAAAAGTTTGAGGCCTATATTTTCTTGCAGATACTAAAAAATTACTCATATTTATATCATAAAAAGATAATTACAAAACTAACATTTATCTTAAATTAAAAGACAAAAAAACAGTACAAATTAATAAGGACATCTTATTTTGGTAATTAACTATAGTTTTTCTAAATTTGCCGCCCGATTAAGGAAAAGAAAATAAATATTAAGAAAAATAAATCAAATGAATAATTACGAAACTGTTTTCATAATGAATCCCGTCTTATCTGATGATCAGGTAAGGGAAACAGTAAAAAAATTTGTTGATTATCTAAAAGATAAAAAAGCAAAAATTACCCATGAGGAAAACTGGGGACTTAAAAAACTTAAGTATACAATTCAGAAAAAGAAAACTGGATTTTATTACTTACTTGAATTTCAAGCAGAAGGAGATGTTATAGGGAACTTTGAAGTTGAATTTCAGCGTGATGAAAAAGTTATTAGATGGCAAACAGTTCGTCTAGATAAGTTTGCACTAGAGTATGCTGAAAGAAGAAAGAAGAAGTTAAGTACTAATACAAAAGCCGAATAACTATGAGCAATAATACAGAAATTAGATATCTATCTCCAGTTGATATTGAGAAAAGAAAAAGAAATAAGTACTGCCGTTTCACCAAAATGGGCATCAAGTACATAGACTATAAAGATCCAGATTTTTTAATGAGGTTTTTAAATGAGCAAGGGAAAATTCTTCCAAGAAGAATTACTGGAAACTCTATGAAATTTCAGAGAAGACTTGCAGTTGCTGTTAAAAGATGTAGACAATTAGCATTACTTCCTTATGTTGGAGATAACTTAAAATAAAAAGAAATGGAAATTATTTTATTAGAAAATATTGAGAAACTAGGTTTCAAAAATGAAATTGTAAATGTTAAGAATGGCTTTGGAAGAAATTTTCTTATTCCAGCAGGCAAAGCAATTCTTGCAACTGAGTCAGCAGTAAAAGTTCTTAATGAAAATTTAAGACAACAAGAACAAAAAGATTCAAAATTAATTGCTGAACTTAATAGTACGGTTGAAGCTCTTCCAACTCTTGATATAAAAATCAAAGCAAAAGTTGCTGAAGGAGGAACAAAATTATTTGGATCTATTACTTCAGCTCAATTTACTGATGCACTTGCTGAGCTAGGACACAAAATTGATAAGAGATTTGTAAAACTAACAACAATTAAAGAGCTTGGAAATTATGAAGCAGAAGTAAGACTTCATAGATCTGTTAAAGTTACAGTTCCTTTTAGTGTAGTTGCTGCATAAAAATTATTTATTTAAACTTTTAAAAAACCGAATATTAATATTCGGTTTTTTTATTTGTGAAATTTTAAAACCTAATGTCACTCTCTTGAAATACAAATAAAAATCATTAAAAATCGTATATTTGCAATGAACGTTTTAATAGAATTCCTGTAAAGGGAAAATAAAATTTTTATGAAATCAAAAATTGAATAAAAATCTATTAATAAAAAAACTTCGACTATGAAAAAATATGAGGAATATCTTGCAGAAATTAATGCTCGTAAAGATCAGAAACTTCAACCTAAACCAATTGAGGATGCAGAATTATTAAGGGAAATAATTTTACAAATTAAGGATCTTAAAAACAAACATAGAGAAGAATCAATTAATTTTTTTATTTACAATGTAACTCCTGGCACAACAAGTGCAGCTTTTGTAAAAGCAAAGTTTTTGAAAGAAATAATCTTATCTAATATACTTGTTAATGAGATTTCAGAAGATTTTGCTTTTGAGTTATTATCACACATGAAAGGGGGGCCATCTATTGAAGTATTACTTGATTTAGGATTAGGGACAGATTCATTATTAGCACATAAGGCTGCCAAAGTTCTTAAAACACAAGTTTTTCTTTATGAATCTGATATGGACCGTTTAGAAAAAGCCTTTAATAAAGGTAATCTAATTGCAAAAGAAATCATAGAAAGTTATTTAAAAGCAGAGTTCTTCACAAAACTTCCAGAAATAGATGAGGAAATTAAGGTAGTAACATTTATAGCAGGCATAGGTGATATTTCAACTGATCTACTTTCCCCAGGTGGTGATGCTCACTCCAGATCAGACAGGCAATTACACGGGAAATGTATGTTTGAACACAATATAAGTCAACAAAACGCACTACTAAAACTAAAAGAAAAACATTCTGACAAAATAGTTATGTTAATTGCCGAAAAAGGAACAATGGGTGTTGGCTCATCTAGAATGTCTGGAGTTAATAATGTTGCCTTGTGGATTGGAAAACAAGCTAGTCCGTTTGTTCCATTTATTAATATTGCGCCTGTGGTAGCAGGAACTAATGGGATTTCGCCAATATTTTTAACAACAGTAGATGTAACTGGAGGCATTGGACTTAATCTAAAAAATTGGGTTAAGCAAAAAGATATAAATGGAAATACCGTGAAAAATAAAGATGGAGACCCTATTCTAAAAGAGGTTTTCTCTGTTAAAACTGGCACTGTATTAACTATTAATACAAAAAAGAAAAAATTATATAATGGGGATCAAGAACTGTCAGACATATCCTCAGCATTTACTCCGCAAAAAATGGAGTTCATGAAAGCAGGGGGGTCATATGCAATTGTATTTGGGAAAAAACTTCAAACCTTTGCTGCAAAAACTTTACAATTAGACATTCCATTAGTTTACGCTCCTTCGAAAGAAATTTCACATACTAATCAAGGTTTAACAGCAGTTGAAAAGATATTTAATAAAAACGCAGTAGGTAAAAACCCGAGTAAAGTATTACACGCGGGCTCTGATGTTCGAGTTCGAGTAAATATTGTTGGATCTCAGGATACTACAGGTCTTATGACTTCTCAAGAACTAGAGTCTATGGCGGCAACAACAATTTCCCCAATATTGGATGGAGCATATCAATCTGGCTGTCACACAGCATCTGTCTGGGATAATAAAGCTCAAGAAAACATTCCTAAACTTATGACATTTATGAATGACTTTGGACTAATTACAGCACGTGATCCAAATGGAGAATATCACGCTATGACAGATGTTATTCATAAGGTATTGAATGATTTAACAGTTGATGATTGGGCAATAATTATTGGTGGAGACTCACATACAAGAATGTCTAAAGGAGTTGCATTTGGTGCAGACTCCGGAACAGTTGCTCTTGCATTAGCTACTGGAGAAGCTTCAATGCCAATTCCGGAATCTGTTAAAGTAACTTTTAAAGGAAATATGATTGAAGGAATGGATTTTCGTGATGTTGTTCATGCGACTCAATCTCAAATGCTTGAAAAATTTAACGGTGAAAATGTTTTTCAAGGAAGAATAATTGAGGTTCATATTGGTACATTAATTGCTGATAAAGCTTTTACATTCACTGATTGGACCGCAGAAATGAAAGCAAAAGCATCGATATGCATATCTGAAGACAAAACATTAATTGAATCATTAGAAGTTGCAAAAAGTAGGATTAATATTATGATCTCAAAGGGAATGGATAATGCTAATCAAGTTTTACAAGGATTAATTGACAGAGCTGATAATAGAATCTTAGAAATTACTACTGGAGAAAACCCACCATTAACTCCAGATTCCAATGCAAAATATTTTGCAGAGTTTGAGGTTGATTTAGATATTATTTCTCAGCCTATGATTGCTGATCCAGATGTGAATAATGACGATGTTTCAAAAAGATATACTCATGATACCATTAGACCGCTCTCATTTTATGAAGGTAATAAAAAAATTGACCTTGGTTTTGTTGGCTCTTGCATGGTTCACAAAGGAGATTTAAAAATTCTTTCTCAAATGCTAAGAAATTTAGAAAAAAATAATGGGAAAATTGAGTTTAATGCACCACTTATAGTTGCAGCGCCTACTTATAATATTATTGATGAATTAAAATTAGAAGGTGATTGGGATGTTCTACAAAAATATTCAGGATTTGAATTCAATGATACTGCTCCTAAAAACTCTGCCAGAACAGAATATGAAAACATGATGTATTTAGAAAGACCTGGATGCAACTTATGTATGGGAAACCAAGAAAAAGCTGCAAAAGGTGATACAGTTATGGCTACATCAACAAGGTTATTTAAAGGAAGAGTAGTGGCCGATTCTGACAGAAAGAAAGGTGAGTCATTACTCGCTTCAACTCCAGTAGTTGTTCTTTCAGCAATTTTGGGTCGAACTCCGACTATGGAAGAGTACACTGAATCTGTTAAAGGAATAAATTTAACAAAGTTTACTCCTCCACTACAAAAACTATGTTCTTAATTTTTAGTTTTTGAATCAAAAAAAAGGAGTTAAGCTTTTACAGAAATATCTTTAACTATTTATTTTATTGTTCTTTGGAATATCTTTTAAATACTCAATATCTCCGTTTAAATAATTAATAGAACAACAATAATGTGTAATTCCGTTGGTAACGAACAAATATTTTGCTTGTAAACTAAAATTATATTTAGCAATTTGATCAAAAGCATTTTTATTAATTTTCACACTAGGAGCTTTACATTCAACTAATATAGTAGCATTAAAATTACGGTCACGAATAATTAAATCTGCTCTAGTATTCAAATTATTATACTTTATAAGCTTTTCTACTTGCATTAATGCTAAAGGATAATTCTTATAGTTATTAAGGTAATGAATGACATGTTGCCTTACCCACTCCTCTGGAGTTAAGACAAAATAACTTTTTCTTACACAATCAAAAATTTGCATACTTCCATTAACTAATTTATTTTTGAATTCAAATTCTGGAAAATTTAGTTTTTCTAACACCATTTAACAAATTTACGTGAAATATTTAGACATAATAACATCATTAAAAAATAAAAAATACGATAAAATTTATTTACTTCATGGTGAAGAGAGTTACTATATTGATAAAATAGCAGATTTTATTTCACACAATATTTTAAGTAAAGAAGAAAAAGATTTTAATTTCGTAACACTTTATGGAAAAGATACAGATTGTGATCAAATTATCTCTGAAGCAAAACAATATCCATTTGGAGCAGATTATAGAGTTGTTTTAGTAAAAGAAGCTCAACATCTATATAAAATTGAACTTTTAGAAAACTATCTCAAGTTTCCTACACCATCAACAATTTTGATCGTATGTTTCAAAAACAAAAAAATAGATAAAAGAAAAAGTATTTTCAAAACACTAAAAACAAGTGCAAAAATATTTGAAAGCAACAAACTTTATGATGATAAAATACCCTCGTGGATTAACTCTTATTGTGCAGAAAAAAACATTAAAATTGATAATAAGTCTTCAGCTATACTTAGCCAGCACCTCGGAAATGACTTATCTAAAATATCAAATGAACTTGATAAATTAATTATTAATTGTAATGGTGGTATTGATACAAAATTAATAGAACAAAATATTGGAATCAGCAAAGATTATAATGTGTTTGAGTTACAAAATGCTTTAGGTAAAAAAAATATTATCCAATCAAATAGGATAATAAAATACTTTAATCTAAATAGTAAAACACATCCTCTAATTTTAACTATTAATTCTCTTTTTTCTTTTTTTCAGAAAGTTCTTATTTACAAACAAATTAGATCTAAATCAAGATCTGAAATAGCTGCATCACTAAAAGTTAACCCATATTTTTTAGATCAATATGAATTGGCTTCCAATAATTACTCAGTAGATCAATTACAGTTTATTTTTACTTACATAAAAGAATATGAGCTTCGAATGAAAGGCGTTAACAACAAAAACACTTCTCATCAATCTTTACTAATTGAATTAATTTTTAAAATACTTCATACCTAGCAACAAACTACATTAAGCTTATGAAGCCAAGTATATAAATTAGTATATTTGTCAACTTTTTAAAAAAATATGCGCCAGATATTATTTATTGTTACTGCCTTACTATTTTCCTCAAATATCTTTGGTCAGACGGGGTCTATTAGAGGTTTTGTATACGACAAGTCAAGTGGGGAGCCAATCATGTTTTGTAACGTTTTCTTAAAAGGCACAACAATTGGAGCACCTACAGATGTTAATGGAATGTATAATATTACTAGAGTCACTGCTGGGTCATACAATCTAATTGTTACTTACTTAGGTTACGACACAACCAATATCGCTATTAATCTTGCAGCTAATCAAATTTTAAATCAGAACCTAGAAATTGCGGAATCAAGCATAAAACTAGGTGAAGTTAGAATCTCTGCTGCTAGAGAAGCCATGAGAACAGAAGTTAATGCAGCTGCCATTAAAATTACAAAAAAAGAATTAGAAATGGTCCCTACCATTGGGGGAGAGCCTGACCTTGCTCAATATATACAAATCATTCCAGGAGTAGTCTTTACTGGTGATCAAGGGGGACAATTATATATTAGAGGTGGATCGCCTGTACAAAACAAAGTATTACTTGATGGAATGATAATTTATAGTCCATTCCATTCCATTGGTTTATTTTCAGTTTTTGATACAGATATTATAAGAAATACAGATGTTTATACTGGCGGATTTAATGCTGAGTACGGCGGAAGAGTTTCTTCAATAATGGACATAAAAACTAAGGATGGAAATAAAAAAAGATTAGGTGGTAAATTTGCCGCAAATACTTTTGGGTCAAAATTATTGTTTGAAGGTCCAATTGGGGGAAATGAAAAATCATCATTTGTGTTTTCTGGAAAAACTTCATATTTAGATAAAAGTTCAGATTTATTTTATAAAGAACCTGTTCTGTTTTTTGACGATAAAGGTCTTCCATATAGCTTTACGGATCTTTATGGAAAACTATCGCTTCATGGGGACAACGGAAGTAAATTTAATTTTTTTGGTTTTAACTTTCAAGATAGAGTTGATTATGAAAATATTTCAGAACTTAAATGGAGTTCAAATGGTATAGGAAGTGAATTTATACTTATTCCTGGTGGATCACCAGTGTTAATAGAAGGAAATTTTGCATATTCATCATATAACATTTCTCTTAATGAAGAAGCATCTCCAATAAGAGAAAGTGGTATAACAGGATTTAATATGGGATTTGATTTCACATACTTTAATCCAAGAGGTAAAATAAAATATGGATTTGATATTCATGGGTTTGAAACAAACTTTCTAACCTTTAATTCAGTGAATTCTCCAATAACACAAAATGAAAATACATCTGAATTCTCAGCATATGTTAATTATCAGTATAATAAAAACAGATTAATAATTGAACCAGGCTTTAGAGTTCAAAAATATACACTTGGGGTTTCTCCTGAGCCTAGACTTGGAGTTAAGTTTATTGCAAATGAAAGGCTTAGACTAAAGTTAGCATCAGGACTATATTCACAAAATATTTTAAGTACTTCTTCAGATAGAGATGTGGTAAATCTATTTTCTGGAATAATTTCCTCCCCTGAAGAAATTCCACTTCAATCAGATGGAACTCCTTATCAAGATAAGTTTCAGAAAGCAAGACACCTAATCGTGGGATTTGAGTACGATATAAATAGATTTGTAGACTTTCAATTAGAGGGCTACATAAAAGATTTTACTCAATTAACAAATATTAACAGAAACATGACTAGTAATGACGACCCAAGCTTTATAATTGAAAGTGGGCTAGCCAAAGGCGTGGATGCACTAGTAAAATTTAATGGTCAAAAAATATATCTTTGGATGGTTTATTCTCTTGGATTTATAACAAGAAATGATGGCATTAAAGAATATTCACCTCATTTTGACAGAAGGCATAATATAAATTTAGTGTCATCATATAAATTTGGCTCAAATAATGATTGGAAAATTGATGGAAGATGGAATTTTGGCTCTGGATTTCCATTTACACAAACTCAAGGATTTTATGAAAATCTAACTTTTTCAGATGGCATAAATACTGACTACACTTCAGACAATGGTTCTCTAGGGATTGAGTATGCTGAATTAAATTCAGGAAGATTACCATATTATCATAGACTAGATTTTTCAATATCTAAAACAACTGAATTAAGTAAAAATACTACACTCGATATTACTGCATCAGTAACAAATGTTTATAACAGAGAAAATATATTTTATTTTAATAGAGTGAAATATGAAAGAGTTAATCAGCTTCCTCTTATGCCTAGCTTAGGAGCTTCGCTGACCTTCTAAAGAATTGTTAAAATTATGTGAACAATTAAATATACTATTTGGTATTAATTAATTCTAAATAGTATTTTTGTCTAAAAAATAATCGTGCAAAAAATTCCTACTAAATATATATTTGTAACTGGAGGTGTGACATCATCTTTAGGAAAAGGAATTATCGCTGCTTCACTTGGAAAACTTTTAACTGCACGAGGATATTCTGTAACAATTCAAAAACTAGACCCCTATATCAATATAGATCCTGGAACAATGAATCCATATGAGCATGGTGAGTGTTATGTGACAAATGATGGCGCAGAAACAGACCTTGATCTAGGACATTATGAACGTTTTTTAGGCAACTCAACTTCACAAGCAAATAATGTAACAACAGGAAGCATTTACCAAACAGTAATAAATAAAGAGAGAAAAGGGGACTATCTTGGGAAAACGGTTCAAATAATACCTCACATTACTGATGAAATTAAAAGAAGAATAAAATTACTTGGAGACACTAATAACTTTGACTTTGTTATCACTGAAATTGGTGGCACTGTTGGAGATATTGAATCACTTCCGTACATAGAAGCAGTTCGTCAATTAAAATGGGAACTTGAAAAAAGTGCAATGTATATACACCTTACACTTGTCCCTTATCTTTCTGCCGCTGGAGAATTAAAAACCAAGCCTACACAACATTCAGTTAAAACACTACTTGAATCAGGAATTCAGCCAGATATTTTAGTCTGTAGAACAGAGCATAAACTAAATGAACAAATTAAAAGTAAGATCGCTTTATTTTGTAATGTTGAAAAAGAAGCTGTAATTGAATCTATTGATGCAGATACTATTTATGAAGTACCACTTTTAATGCAAGAAGAAAACCTTGATAAAGTAGTTTTGAGAAAACTTAAGATTGAAGACACTTCTAATGTAGATCTTAAAAAATGGAAAGAATTTCTTTTCAAATTAAACAATCCAAAACAATCTGTATCGATAGCTTTAGTTGGAAAGTATATCAAACTAAAAGATTCGTATAAGTCTATAATAGAATCATTTATCCACTCAGGTACTGAAAATAATTGTGTTGTTAATATAAAATGGATAAATGCTGAAGATTTACAATCAGGATCGATTGAAGAAAAACTTTCAAATATTAATGGGTTGTTAGTTGCTCCTGGCTTTGGAGATAGAGGAATAGAAGGGAAAATTAGAGCAATAAAATATGTCCGAGAAAATAATATTCCTTTTTTAGGAATATGTTTGGGAATGCAATGTGCTGTCATTGAATATGCTAGAAATGTTTTAGGCTTAGAAAATGCAAATTCTACCGAAATGAATAATACCACCCCTTTTCCTGTAATTGATATAATGACTAATCAAAAGAATGTTACAGATAAAGGTGGGACAATGCGACTTGGATCATATACTTGTAATTTAGCTAGGGATAGTAAAGCTCTTGAAGCTTATAAATCACAAGAAATAAATGAAAGACATAGACATAGATATGAATTTAATAATAACTTTTTAAATCAATTTCAAGATTCTGGAATGTCTGCAACTGGGAAAAATAACGAAAATGATCTTGTAGAGATTATTGAAATAGACTCACATCAATGGTTTGTAGGTGTGCAATTTCACCCAGAATATAGTAGTACCGTTTTAAAACCTAACCCTCTATTTTCATCATTTGTTGGTGCTTGCTTAAAGAATAAAAATTAATGAAAAATTACGACAAAAACTCTCTAACTGGTTTTGTATTAATGGCAATTATATTAATTGTCTTCAACTTTTTTTTCTTCCCAGAACCAGTTGAACAAGAAGCTTCTAACAATATTGTTAAGAATGAAGTTAAGCCTGATATTAAAATTAACCAAAATGTAATTAGTAGTAATAACGAAAATAATTTGGCTTCAAATGATAAAGAGAATAAGTTAAAATATGGTTCATTATCTAATAGTGTAAGTGGAGACATTAATAACTACTTTCTTGAAAACGAAAAACTTAAAATATCAATCTCTAATAAAGGTGGAAGAATTAATTCAGTAATTATTAAAGAAGGTAGCGGAGGAAAGAAATTCTCGACATATGACAATAGAGAATTAGAAATATTTAATTCTGATTCATCAAATTTCAACTTAAATTTCTCTACAGGAATTAGCATAAATTCAAATGAACTTTTTTTCAAAGTAATTGAGAGTAGTAGCAAAAAAATAACAATGCGTCTTGAAATTACATCTAGAAACTATGTTGATTTTATCTACAATCTTGGCAATGAATATCTTTTAGATTTTGATATAAATTTAGTTGGAATGAATGAAATTATCCCCAGCTCACTAAACTATATGAATCTTGACTGGCAGATGAAAACGCCTCAAACTGAAAAGAGTAAAAGCAATCAAGACATGTATACTGGAATTCAGTACCAATATCTTGCAGATAAAGAAGTAGACTACCTAAGTTTTACAAAAACAGATGAAGATGAAATAAACTCCAAAATTTCCTGGGTTGCCTTTAAACAACAATTCTTTAGCTCTATACTAATTTCTAAAAATGGATTTGATAAGCCTACTTTTTTGAAAAGTGTAAAAAATGAAAACTCTGATTATATTAAAGATCTTTCTGCCAAATTTGAACTTCCATTTAGCCATAGCCAAAATGAAACATTGAGCTTCCAGTTTTTCTTTGGCCCAAATCATTATAAAACACTTCTTGCATATGGAAAAGGTTTTGAAGAGTTAGTTCCTTTAGGGTGGGGAATATTTGGATGGGTCAACAAATATGTTATTATTAATATTTTTGATTTTCTAAGTAATTATATTAAGAGTTATGGGATTATTATTCTTCTCTTAACCTTAATTATTAAACTTGTTCTATCTCCATTTACTTACAAAGCGTATTTATCTCAAGCTAAAATGAAAGTTTTAAAGCCTGAAATAGACAAGCTGAGTGAAAAAAACAAGTCAAAAGACCCTATGAAGGTTCAACAAGAAACTATGAGCTTATATAGAAAGGCTGGCGTGAACCCTATGGGGGGCTGTTTACCGATGTTATTTCAATTCCCGATACTAATCGCTATGTTTAGGTTTTTCCCAGCATCTATTGAGCTTAGACAAGAAAGCTTTCTCTGGGCAGATGATTTATCTGCTTATGATTCCATATATAATCTAGGCTTTGAAATTCCTTTTTATGGAGATCATGTAAGTCTCTTTACATTACTGATGACAGTTTCGACTCTTTTATATACAAAAATGAATAGTCAAATGGCTACAGGACAAATGGCTCAAATGAAATGGATGATGTATTTAATGCCAGTAATGTTTTTAGGTTTTTTTAATAATTATGCTGCAGGATTAAGTTACTATTATTTTCTTGCTAATATGTTTACATTTAGTCAGATGTATTTTATGAAAAGACTTGTAAATGAGGATGCGATATTAGCACAACTTGAAGAAAACAAAAAGAAACCAAAAAAGAAATCTAAGTTTCAAAAGAAGCTAGAAGACATGCAAAGAAAACAAGAAGAACAAATGCGAACGAGAAAAAAATAAATGAAGTACTTTCTTATTATTTTAATAAGTTATTCTTTTGCATGCACCACTCAATTTCCAACAACAGTTAGTTCTAATTTAGAACAAATTATCTACCTTCAAAAAACACCCTGCTTTGGTAATTGCCCAGAATATGAAATCGTTATTTTTCGTAATGGAGAAGCAAATTACATTGGAAAAAGAAATGTTGAAGTTATAGGAGAAAGATCATTAAGTATTACTGAAAGAGAAATAAAAAAAATCTTGTCATTTGCTAAAAAAATTAATTTCTATTTAATGGAAGATGAATACTCAGAAAAAATAACTGATTTACCTACAACTTACATACAAATAAAAAATAAAAAAATAATAGATTATATTGGTGCTCCAAAAGAATTAAAAAAGCTAGAAGATAAAATTGAAAATCTTATTTTTAAAAAAATAGTTAAATAATCTTTTCTAAAAATAGTTTTAATGACTCTTTTTTTCTGGAGTCAAAATTATAAGATATTTTATTGTTTAAATAATCACCAGGATCTTTAGATACACATTCCATACCTTCTTCTTTAATAGCTAAATCTATATTTCTCACTCCATACTCAAGAGCACTATTAAAATTGAGTATAAAATCATCAGATAATTTAACTGTAGTGACCCAACATGCAAAAACAAAAGGAAGGCTTGTCATTTGATACCATAAACTAGCTAAATCATATGTGTACTTATATTTACCATTTAGAGCAAAAGCTCTATCTCCAATAACTAATGCCGCTGTAGAACCTTTAATATTTGATTCGTACCCTTCTTTGCTATTTATTAACTTAGGAGAAATCTTCCAGTAATCTTTAATAATTATTTTAAGTAACTCAACAGATGTATTCGATTGATAATCTAAAATGATTTCCTTAACATCATTTATATTAACATCAGAGTAAACACACACACTATCAACTTCTTTTTCTGAACCAATGCAAAAATTAGAGATAATTGAGTAGTTCTTAAGAAATCTTAAAGCTACTGATGGAATAAGAGCAACATCAACATCATTATTAATAAGACTTTTTGCAGAATTAGAAGGAAAATTATAAACTATATTATCCTCTGAAATAAGGTTATATTTTTTTAAACCATAAATAAAAGGAATAGTATTAAGATATGAAAGAGCTCCAATTCTAATCATTAGACTGTAATTAGATAACTTAAAGCTGTGCAAAGAGCAAATATAGAATATGAAATTTTGATCACTACACCTCCCATAAAGCCAATTAAAGCTCCAAAAGCAATCCTAAAAGATGAGAATAAATTAAAATCTGACTCATATAAAGCGCCTAAATATGCTCCAACAAAAGGACATATAATAACTCCAAATGGAGGTAAAATAAATAAACCAAAAAGAATACCAATAATAACACCAATCAAAGAAAATTTACCACCTCCGAAAATCTTTACTGAATATACTTGAAGCCAATAATCTAAAAACGTAATAAGGCCAGCAACTACCGCAAAGTAAAATAAATTATCAAAATTTATAAAAGTAAAATCATGTAAATAACTAATTAATAAAATACCTAAAAAAGAGACAGGAGGGCCTGGAATAAAAGGAATAAAAGCACCTAAAATTCCAAAAAATAAGAGTAAAAAACCAATAATAGTAAAT
>CASIBH010000009.1 GCA_949372805.1 uncultured Flavobacteriales bacterium
CCAATTTATCATATAAATTAGACCAATTATATAAAGGGTAAATATAATGGCCCCAATAATAAACATTGAAAGAGAAAGCATAATTATTTGTTTTTGTTAAAGAAATTATTTCTTCTTTGTCTAATTGCAATTGCAAACAAAAGAATCGTACCTGGCCAATGAGCAGAATATTGCGCAGATTCAAAATCACCAGTAATACCAAGAGCTATTGAGTACATCATTGCAATAAAAGCTATTATTATTGGATAGTATACACTAATGAATTGAGATAAATTTTTCATTTTAATTTTTTTTCAAATTTACAAAATCTCTTTCATTTATTTGCGACTATCTTTTTTAAAAGATGCTTAATTTCACAAAAAATAATTAAAAATATTTTGTATGACAACAATTTCCTTTTTTAAGTACAAAAAAAATAAATATTGGGCTTTCACACAAATGAGACTTGCTTATGATGTAATAAAAAATAGTCCTGGAGTTTTATTTTTTAAGCTTTTAGGAACAGGAGCTGGAGATGGTTTTAGTCTTTTTCCTGATTTTTCTACATATTCTATTATATGCGTTTGGAAGCACGAATCAGATGCTCTCAATTTTATTAATAATAGTGATCATTCAAAAGTAATATCTCAAAAAGCATTTTCAAGACAAGATTTTTTTTTAAAAACAATAAAGTGTCATGGTAAATGGGATGGTGTTACTCCTTTTGTTGCAAATGATAGAAGTTTAAATGAAAAAAATAAAATTGGTATCATTACTAGAGCTAAGATAAATAAAGCCAGATTATTTGAGTTTTGGAATTCTGTCCCTAAAGCCTCTCAAGCAATAAAGAATGCTAAAGGAGTAGAGTGGTGTAAGGGTATAGGTGAGTGGCCATTTATTCAGCAGGCAACCTTTAGTGTTTGGGATAATCTAGAGAGCGTTAAAAAATTTGCTTATGATAAAGGGGCGCATTCTGAAATTGTTAGAAAAACTAAAAAAAGAAATTGGTATAGCGAAGATTTATTTGCACGTTTTGAGATTTTACATTCAGAATTAAAAATTTTGTAATTAGTTTTCTTTGAATTAACCTAAATCTTCTTCAGCAATTAAATTGTAGATATAAAGAATTAGAAGGCCAAATATTATCCCAGAAATTATCAGCAAAATACTTGATAGACCATTTGTAGAAAAAGAAAGTCTCAATAAGATAGTAGAAATAATAAATCCAGTATTTCTGATAATTTGACAATATCTCTCAGTATATTGAAATGATAAAAGTAGTATGAAAACATCTGCTAGAATTAGTAATGTAAAAAAGTCAGTGAAAAAAAGATAATTAATATTTTCGCTAATTGCAGTTTCATCTCCAATTCCTATTAGCCAGCTGTAAAAACTTAAACAACATACTATTATTAGTATCGGAGTAAGCAATAAGCTAATTATTTTTTTTGAAGCAATAAAAAGATCTAATTTTTTTGAGTTAAATTTCTTAGGTGATTTCTTTCGTATTTTTTTAAATAGATATATTAGAAAAAAGACAATTAGAATTCCTAGCAAATCGTAGATCAGCTGAAGGTTATTGCTAGTTGTTAGCCAATTTGCATTTAAATCTACTAATGGAATGTCCTTAAATATTTTTCGAATAATAATAAGTGACATTATTTCATACTGTTTACTTATCGCAGTTGAAAATGATCTTGGTATATAATAGACTAATAAAAATGCTTCATAAATTAGTATAAAAGAAAATGGAGTGTAAAGTGCAGAAATTGGATTTGTAAGAAGATTACTATCCCCAAAGCTAATTTCAATTATATTATAATAATTAAGAAGAATAAGAATTAGGTGCAGTATAAAGCCTAATGATGCTATATAAAGAATGTATTTTTCAGTATTCTTAATATTCTTCTCAGAAAAAACTAAAGAAAAAATATTGTTGATATTATCAGAAAATTTCATAACTATTTTTATTCAAATTTACAATTTTAAATCAATATATAATTTTTTAATAAAAAACTTATATAAAATAAAATCTACAGATTTTCTACAGATTTGAAATATAAATTTGCAGAAAATTTAATACTAACAAAAATAAATTAAAAAATGAAAACATTCAGTCAATTAGTAATTGTAGCTTTAAGCTCTTTATTTTTTTCAAGTTGCGGCTCAGATGCTCCAAAAGAAGTTATTGCAGATGCCGTAGTTGAAGAAACTACTAAAAATTGGGAGGAGTTCACTATAAGTGCTGTTGGAAATACGATGCAGGATATGATGTATAGTGAAAAGAATTTAAATGTAAAAGAGGGTTCGTGGGTCAGAATTATCTTAAAAAATGAAGGTGTTGATCAGGCTATGATACACAATATTTTATTTGTAAATTTTGGAAAGAGAAAGGATCTTGCGCTTTTAGCTAATGAAGCTGGTCCTGATAATGAATTCATTCCGTCTTCGCCTGATTTAATAGCTGCATCTGGTCTTGCTCTTCCTGGAGAAACAATTACTTTGGAGTTTAAAGCCCCTGCAAAAGGAAATTATGAATTTTTCTGTAGTTACCCAGGGCATGCTGGTATGATGAAAGGTTATTTATTTGTTAAATAATTAATAAAATTATTCATTTTAAAAAATAGCCACATATTGTGGCTATTTTTTTTACAAATCTCCTTCTTTTATAAATATTCCATCAATCATCTTTCCTTTTCTATCTTTAATGTCTTCCCATGCTCTTTGCATGCAATCTTCTAAAGTAAGACCATTACGTTCTGCTATATTTATTAGCACTACAATCATGTCACCAATGTCATCAGCAATATCTTTTCCTTTGCAGATATTATCACTTAATTCGCCAGCTTCCTGGATTAACTTACAAAACTGATCTTTATCTGTTGCGCCTTTAATTAAATTTCTTTCATGATGCCATTTGGCAATATTTTTAGCTAGTTTTTCCATCTTTTTTTTTAAATTTAAAGCTAATTTAATAAAATTTGTTTGATTTTTAATATATATAATATATTTTTGTTTAAAATATATAAATTAATATAATAATTGAAAAATAAAAATATAGAAAATTATTTTGAAAAGTTTTTACCGCACTCTTATATAGAGACTTTAGAGAAAAGTAAATTAAATAATATTGGTTTTAACTCATTAATTTCAAAAAGAAATAAACTCATCAATGCTTTAAAATTAATTAATGTTGAATTAGATAAACTTGCCCATGAGCGTCAGTTGTTAATTAGTCAAACTACATTTATTAAAAAAAAGTATATACCAAAAGTTTATTATAAACAATATTATAAGAAAAATCAATCGACATTATTCTCTCATATTATTATAAAATATCATTTGATTTCTAAAACAATTTATTTTGGTAAGGTTGATTCTTTAATTATCTTATTTTCCAATTTAAATTTACAGCTTGATGTAAAGAATTTTAAAGAAAAGATATTCCCATTACTTCTTCCTAAGGTTTTAGATTTTTTATCTAATATTAAAAATGAAGCTGAGTTTAAGAACTTAAAAATCAAATCAACTCAATTGATTTCTTTTATTATTGAAATGGAAAATAATGTAGCAGATTTTGAAAATAATGGTTCCCTATTAGATTACATTAAATCTTTGAGTTAGTTTACCCCTCCTCTTGAATATTGCCAACAATAAACCCAATAAATGATAAAAACATTGCAAGAGGAAGACATCCCTTAAGCAGATCTTGAATTTCATTACCCATGTTGCTGTAACCCATATATTTGACAAATAAGATTGTAATTAAAAACCCTAAAATAAACCCTAATATTGAATAGATGTATTGTTTTTTCATCTTTATCTTAACTTAATATTATTTATTTGTTAAGCAAATATATGAAATTTACCTTTATTATTTGATTATCAATACATTAATTGTTCAATAACTCTATCGCTTTTAGTATATATTTGTCTTTAGTATGCTTAATTTTGTAGTAATACTCTTTGCCGTATATTCCCCTAGAAATTCTTGCTTGTAATTCTGTTGACAAATATTTTATCTCACTATTCTTTAGAATTATTTCTTTTTCATTTTTCTTTAAAAAACTTAAAAAACCTTTTATTATTAATTCTTTTTCTTCAGAATTAAAATTAAAGTTAGTACCTGATGTATTTTTTAATCTTGATCTATTATTTTCAGCATATTTTATGCAAAATTCAGAAATCCACCCTTTTGAAAAAAGATAATTAATATTTCTATAGTTTAATGATGTATCTCTTTGTATTATATAATCAGGAGTAATTCCTCCTCCTGCATAAACTATCCTTCCATTTTTTGTTAAAAATTGTATTGTATCAACTTTAGCAGAGTCACTTCTAAGGTATTGTTCCATATAGTAATCTTTATTGCTCTCACCATATTCTTTTTGAATACACCTTCCTGATGGTGTGTAATATCTTTGTGTTGTTAATCTTATAGCAGTTCCGTCATCTAACTTTATTTCTTCCTGAACTAGTCCCTTGCCAAACGATCTTCTACCAACTATTTCACCTCTGTCATTATC
The DNA here is from genome assembly GCA_949372805.1 of uncultured Flavobacteriales bacterium. Taxonomy (GTDB): domain Bacteria; phylum Bacteroidota; class Bacteroidia; order Flavobacteriales; family BACL11; genus CAJIYG01. The sequence continues at coordinate 4,506 of CASIBH010000009.1, forward strand.
CTGAATTGCACCAGCAATAATTTCTGATGCTGATGCTGATCCTTCGTTTATTAAAATAATAACTTTAATATCTTCTAATTTACCATTTGACGAAGCAAATATTTCATTCCTATCTCTATTTCTACCTTCAGTAAATACTATTAATTCTCCTTTTTTTAAAAATTCGTCGCTAATTGAGGCTGCTGCATGTAAATATCCACCGGGATTATCTCTAAGATCTAAAATCAGATTTTCAACTTTCAACGCCTTAAGTTTTTTAATTGCTTCATCAAATTCTTTAATTGTTGTTGCTGAAAATCTATTAATTTTAATATAACCATTGATTTTGTCCAACATTATAGAAGCATCTATGCTATAAATTGGAATTTGCTCTCTTTTAATTTTAAATTCTATTAATTCTTTAATGTTATTTCTTTGAATATAAACATTAACATACGTGTCTTGCTTACCTCTTAGATTTTTGATTACATCATCATTTTCTAATCCTATTCCTGCAAAATTTTCACCATCTATTTTAATAATTTTATCCCCAGAGATTATACCAAGTTTTTCAGAAGGACCATTTGAAATGGGAGAAACTACAACAATTGTATCGTTTATTATGTTAAACTCAATTCCAATGCCACTAAACTCTCCAGACATATTTTCATTAACATTCTTATATTCTTTCTTTGGAATGTAAGTGGTGTGAGGGTCAAGATCCTTGATTATTAAGTTAATCATTTTTTCTTCAAACTTTTCATCTAGAGTATCTACATAATGCTCATCAATCAATTTGAGAATTCTATTAATTTTAGATCCTTCATTAACTTTTTCTGAATTATTATTTCTCGAATTACCTATTAATATTCCAACTACAACTAATAGAGAGTAAAGTATTGGTTTAAAATTCGTTGTAATCAATTTAATTTTTTTTTGTCAAAGTGTGTTGTTTCAACCTGAGCTCTTTTTAAAAATTCTATACCCGTTGTGTCTTTATACTTATTTAAGTAAACCACTCTTTTTATGCCAGATTGATGAATTAGTTTGCTACACTCTCTGCATGGTGACATTGTTAGGTACAATGTTGAATCTTTACAGTTATGATTTGATCCAGCTGTTTTTAAAATTGCATTAGCTTCTGCATGTAAGACAAACCAATTTGTTTCATTATTTTTATCTTCGCAGCAATTATCAAAACCACTAGGTGTGCCATTATATCCATCTGATATGATCATTCTGTCTTTAACAATGATGGCTCCCACTTTTCTTCTTTTGCAATAAGAAAGCTTTGACCATTCCACTGCTAGTCTTAAATATGCTGCATCAAATCTATTGCTAATTTTTTTCATGATTTATATAATTGTGCCCAGAGCCGGGATCGAACCGGCACGGGTTTAACCCCATTGGTGTTTGAGACCAACGCGTCTACCAATTCCGCCATCTGGGCATCTCAAATTTTACAATACAAAAGTAAAAATTTAAGAGAACTATTTCTTAAAATATTGAATTTTTAAAAACTTAAAGATATTAGATATAAAGTTGTTATATTTGCGTCCCTTTTTAGGAAAAAATGAAGAGACCATTTAAAATATTTGCTGCTAGAGCTTCTAGAAAAATTGCACAACAAATCTGTCATCATTTAAATGTTGATTTAGGTAGTAATACTCTTATTGAATTCAGTGATGGTGAGTTTGAGCCGTCTTTTGATGAATCAATTAGAGGTGCTGATATATTTATTGTTCAATCCACTATGCCTCCTGCCGAAAATTTAATGGAGTTACTTTTGATGATAGATGCTGCTCGTAGAGCATCAGCTTATAAAATAAATGCTGTCATTCCCTATTTTGGCTATGCTCGACAAGATAAAAAGGGTAAACCAAGAGTTCCAATAGGAGCTAAATTAATTGCCAATTTATTGTCCTCTGCTGGAGTAGACAGAGTAATGACAATGGACTTACATGCTGATCAAATTCAAGGTTTTTTTGATGTTCCAGTTGATCATTTGTATTCATCAAGGCTCTTCATCCCTTATATCCAATCCCTGAAACTTCCAAATTTAACTATTGCTTCACCTGATATGGGCGGTTCAAATAGAGCTAATACCTATGCACGTTTTTTAAATGCTGAAGTAGTTATTTGTTACAAGCACAGGGAGAAGCCAAATGAGATTGGTAAGATGTTAGCTATTGGAGATGTCAATGGGAGAGATATTGTTCTTGTCGACGATATGGTTGATACAGCAGGTACATTATCTAAAGCAGCTGACTTGATGATCTCTATGGGGGCTAATAGTGTTAGAGCTGTATGTACTCATGGAGTTTTTTCTGGCCCTGCATATCAAAGAATTGAAGATTCTGCTCTTCTTGAAATAGCGGTTACCGATACAATTCCTAAAAATCATTCAGGAAATAAAATAAAAGAAATTAGTATTGCGGAAATTTTTTCTAATTCTATTAAATCAGTTTTAGAAAATAAATCAATCTCTGAATACTTTATAAGATAAATAACTAAATTAAATTTAAATAATGAAATCACTAGCAATTAGCGCAAAAACAAGAGAAAAAGTAGGTAAATCAGATTCTAAAGCGTTAAGAAATCAGGGTAAAGTTCCATGTGTGCTTTACGGGGGAGAAAAGCAGGTGAGTTTCTATGCTCATGAAAATGATTTTAGAAAACTTGTATATACTTCCGATGTATTTCTTGTCGAATTAGATATTGATGGCTCTAAATTTTCTGCAATTATGCAGGACATTCAATTCCATCCTGTAACCGACAAAATCTTACATATAGACTTTTTACAAGTTTTTGATGACAAAGAAATTACTGTCAATATTCCTGTTAAATTAGATGGTCAATCAATAGGTGTTAAAAATGGAGGTAACTTACTTCAAAGAAGAAAATCAATTATTACAAGAGCACTTCCAGGTAATTTACCTGATGCAATTAACATTGATATTACTGACTTGAAAATTGGTATGTTTGTCTATATTAAAGACCTAAGATCTGAACTATATGATTTTTTAGCTGCTGATAATTCTGTTGTAGTTGGAGTTAAAACTGCAAGAAATGCTGTTGAAGATGAAGTTGAAGCAGAAGGGGCAGTACCTGAAGAAGGAGAAGACGGAGAAAACCCTGAAGCTGGCTCAGATGAAAAAACTAAAGAAAATAAAGATTCTTAAATTATGAAATACTTAATCGTCGGATTAGGTAACCCTGGATTAGAGTATGAGAATACTCGACATAATGTAGGTTTTAAGGTTCTTGATGGATTCTTGAATGATGATATTAGTTTTGAATCATGTAAATACGGTAGCCGTTTAGATATTTCATTTAAATCTAGAAAATTAATTCTACTTAAGCCTAATACTTTTATGAATCTAAGTGGTAAAGCGGTTCAATATTGGATGACAAAAGAGAAGTTAAATTTAAATAATCTGCTTGTCGTTACTGATGATATTGCGTTAACTTATGGTGCTATTAGATTAAGACCTAAAGGTTCTGATGGAGGTCACAATGGATTAAAAGATATTAATCAAATTTTGTCAAGTAACAATTATCCAAGATTACGTATAGGAGTTGGAAGTGATTTTGAAAAAGGTCGTCAGGCTGACTATGTTCTTGGAAACTGGTCAAGTGAGCAAGAAAAAGACTTAAATTCTTTAATCAGCAGTGCTACTGAAGCGATTAAATCTTTTTGTACAATTGGTATTGACTACACTATGAATAATTTAAATAGAAATAAATTATGAGTGTTCTTGTTTTATACCGCTTAATGTATATTTTTGCATAGTATTTAGGTATCGTGGCCGAGCGGTTAGGCAGTGGTCTGCAACACCATCTACAGCGGTTCGAATCCGCTCGATACCTCAAAATGCCCGTTGTTAGACGGGCATTTTTTTATATTTTAGTAAAAAATTATTTAATGAATAAATTTTTAGTTCTAATCTTATTCTTTTTCAACTTTCAAATTGCTTCTGCTCAATGTCAGTATACTCTTAATAATTTACAGCATGTTAACTGTAATAGTGAGAATACTGGAACTATCGATATAACATTGCAAGAAAATAGTAGTGATATTTCATGGAACGGACCAAATAATTTTTCTAGTTCATCTGCCAATCTTTCCTCTCTTTTTGCGGGAAAATATTTTTTACAGATATCAAATAATAGTTCAGGATGTAATATTTTAGATTCCATTATTGTTTTAGAAACAATTGAGGTAAATGTTGATTTTAATGTTTTAAATTTATGTGATATTGGAGATAGTGCTGATATTACAGTCAGTGTTTTTGGTGGCACTCCACCATATACAAATCTATGGTCTACTGGAGATACATCAAGAAGTTTATATAATGTACCGTCAAACACTCCATCTTCTTTAACTTTAGACATTACAGATCTTAATGGCTGTTTATCTCAACATATTTTTGAAATTAATCCTGTTGAAAAGATGGAAGCTTTTATGTCGACAAATAATGTTATATGTAAGGATGATCTGAATGGAAGCGCACGAGTTTACGTTTCAAATGGAGTCTCTCCTTTCATTTATATGTGGAATAATGATACTACTACTATTCTAAAATCAGAACATCCTTTCTCTAGAATAGAAAATTTATCTCCTGGAGATTATTTTGTTGAGATTATTGATGATAATGGTTGTATCGAAAAAGATAATTTTACTATTAGTTATAATCCTAAAATTTGTTTAAACCCAAAAAAAGTATTTTCTCCTAATAATGATGGTATTAATGATTTTTGGTTAATTGAAAATATTCATATTTATCCAAATGCTTTAATTGAAATTTATTCCAAAAATGGAACTCAGGTGTTTAGACGTAGAAATTATACAAATTCTTTTGACAATGGTTTTAAAGGTGTTGATAGTAAGAATAATATTTTGCCTTCTGGAACCTATTATTTTATTATTCAATTAGATAATGAAAATGAAGTTTTTAAAGGTTCATTAACAATAGTGAGATGATTAGATATTTCTTAGCAATATTATTTATTTTATCTGTATTTTATTCTAATGCTCAACAACAAATTATATTTGATCAATTCTTTGTTAATGATGTTATTTATAACCCCGCTATTTCTGGAAGCAAGACTTATAATCCTTTGATAATACAAACTAGACAGCAATGGGCTGGATTTGATGATGCTCCTTTTTCTACATCTATAAGTTATCATCAAGCAATTAAATACAATACTGCAATAGGTGGTTTTATTAATGTTGAAAATAGTTACCCGTCTAGACAATTAAATTTACAGCTTAACTATGCTTATCATATACCTTTAAATTCTAACAATACATATCTTTCTTTTGGATTAGGGCCTAAGTTTATGTTTTACTCACTTAATTTTAACAGGGAAGATTTACCTGAAATGAATGATCCTGCATTTAATTTTAACGCTCATAATGAAATACTTGCTGATTTTTCTACAGGTTTTTATCTGTATAACAAGAATTTCTCTTTAGGCTTTTCTGCTCTTAACATACTGCAGTCATCATTTAATGGGGAAGTTTTTACAAATTCACTGAATCAATCTGTTAGTAATAGTTTTGGGGAGAATATTGAGATAAGACATTTTTATTTAACAGGATCTTACCGGGGAAAAATAATTAATAATGATTGGGAGATAGAGCCTTATTTACAAATTTCATCTGCTGAAAAGCAAAGTAATGTTGTTAGACTTTCTTCAAGAATTATTTTTTTAGAAGATAATTGGCTATCTGTTGGATTATCTAATAACGGTTTAATTTCTTCAGGAATAGGATTTAAAGCTAATAATATATGTTTTGGATATAGTTATGGGCAGCAATTAAATGGAGAAATAGTCCGCTATAATTATGGTTCTCATGAATTAACTTTGACTTTTAAGTTGATTTCATATAATCAAAAGGAAAGAACATCATTCTGGTATTAAATTTATATGAATAAAATTGATCATATTGGTGTAGTTGTTAAAGATATAAATAAAGCTAATCAGCTTTTTGAAACAATACTTAAGACAAGTTCATATAAAAAAGAATATGTTAAATCTGAAGATGTATCAACATCTTTTTTTAAGCTTGGAGATTCTAAGATAGAACTTATTTCTTCAAATGATCCAGAGCATACTATTAATAAATATATTAATAATCAAAGTAGTTCATTGCATCATTTTGCAATTAGGGTAGATGATATTATTATTGAAATGAAAAGGATTTCTTCTTTGGGTATTAGATTATTAAATGACACTCCCAAGCTTGGAGCTGACAATATGTTAATTTGTTTTCTTCATCCAAAAGATACATATGGAGTGCTTATTGAATTATGTCAGGAAATAAATCAGTAATTTCTTCTGAATTTTTTAAGTGATGGCATTTAATTTTTAGTTTCCTTGCTGTTTTGATATGTTGAGGGCTGTCATCAATAAAGAAAGCATTTTCTGCCTCTATAGAATTATCTTTTAAAACTTTTATAAATATTTCTTGATTGGGCTTTCGCATACCTAATTCATGAGATAGGTAAAACTTGTAAAACATTTTCTTAAATAATATCCAGTTTCTTTCTCCAAAATCTTCTATGATTTTTTCAATATGAATTGAATTTGTATTTGAAAGTAATATTATTTTATAGTCTTTTGAAAGTTCTTTTAATAATTGTATTCTCTTATCAGGGATTGTGCCTAACATCATATTCCAGGCCTCAATAATCTGATTTTCAGACGCAGAATCTGTTATTTTTTTTATTTCATTAATAAAATTTTGATTAGAAATTTTCCCTTCTTCTAATGCCTCAAATAATTTGTTTTGAATTTTTTTAGAGTATAAATTTTCAGCATCTTTAATCCCTAACATTTTAAACGCTTGAATTGTAGCATCGTAATTAATATTTATAATTACTGCCCCAAAATCAAAAATTATATGAGTAAGTTTTTTCATGATGCAAATGTTGTAAAAAGTAAAACAATTTGATAGTTTTGCACTACCTTTTTTTAAAGGGGGCCCATAGCTCAGCTGGTTAGAGCACTTGACTCATAATCAAGGGGTCGCAGGTTCAAGCCCTGCTGGGCCCACCATAAAAAAATCTTTACAGTAATGTAAAGATTTTTTTATTTTACCAATATATATTATTAGTTTTAAAATATTATATAATTATTTTAGCATTATATACTTTTTACATGCAATATTTTAAATCAATTTTTACTTATATAAAGAACAATAAGCTTTTAGTTGCTCTTTTTATACTAATTCTATTATTAATTAGTTCGCTTTTCTATCAAAGTGAAAGTATGAAAAAACAAATGGATTTAAAGATTCAGTTTATTGAGCAGAAAAATATTATTCGAGATGAGCTTGATGACCTTGTTGATGAACACGACGAGTTGCTTGAGGAGTATGGCGACTTAAATAATCAATTGTTTGAGAAAGATTCGTTAATACAAAATCAAATTGCTGAAATTAAAAATTTAATTAGAAATAAGAAAGATCTTAAAGAGGCTCGAATAAAGATTGAGAATTTAAAAAGAATTTCAAAGAGGTATCTTGCAGACATAGACTCATTGTTTTATATTAATGAAAGGCTAGCCTCAGAAAAAGATAGTGTAATAAAAGTTAATAAAAATATTAACTGGAAAAATTATACGCTTAATAAGAAAAATATTCAGCTTTCTGATCAAGTTAATAAAGGTTCTGTTTTAGAAGTTTCTAATATTTCAGTTGAAGCATTGCGCTTTAGAGGCACCGGGAAAGAAGTTCCAACTAGATCAGCACAGAAAACTCAAATTCTTAGATCGTGTTTTAATATCTCAGCAAATCAAATTGCTAAATCTGGTCAGAAATCTCTATGTATCCAATATTTAAATCCTAGAGGCGAGATTTTAAATTCTACTGATTCCGTAAATATAAATCAAGTTCAATACTCTTTCACTGATAGCATTAATTATCTTAACAAAGATCTTGAAATTTGTATTGACTTTGAGAGAAATAAAATGCTTATTGAAGGTAACTATGTTTTAAAAGTTTTCATTGATGACTTGTTCTTAGCAGAATCAAAATTTAATTTAAGGTAATTCATATGCCAACAATTCTTACATATAATATAAATGGAATTAGAGCGGCTATTAAAAAAGATCTTCCTAAATGGATAGATAGTACTTCAGCAGATATTATTTGTCTTCAGGAAATTAAGGCTAAAGAAGAGCAGTTTGACAAAAAGGTTTTTGAGGAGTTTGGATATAGTTCATATATTAAATCAGCTGCAAAGCCTGGATATAGCGGCGTTGCAATAATTAGTAAAATTAAACCAATACATGTTGAATACGATTGTGGTATCACAAAAATTGATTCTGAAGGAAGGTTTATTAGACTAGATTTTAAAAATTATTCTGTTTTAAGTATGTACTTCCCCTCTGGAAGTAGTGGTGATTTACGCCAAGCCTTTAAAATAGAGTTTTTAAAGATTTTTTCAGAATATATTAATAAGTTAAAGTTAAAAATTCCAAACTTAATAATTTGTGGAGATTTTAACATATGTCATAAAGCAATTGATATACATAATCCCTTAAGAAATAAAAATACTTCTGGATTTCTTCCACAGGAAAGAGAATGGTTATCACAGTTTTTGAATTCTGGTTTTACAGATGTTTTTAGATTCTTTAATCAAGATCCTCACCATTATAGCTGGTGGAGTTATAGGGCACGTGCAAGAGAAAAGAATCTAGGCTGGAGAATTGACTATATTATGGTATCTAATAATTTACAAGATAAGCTTAAACGATCTGTTATACTTTCACAGGCTATTCACTCTGACCATTGTCCTGTTCTTCTAGAAATTGATGATTAGTTTTTATTACATTTGTAATTGGTAATGGCAATAATTCAAACAGCAGAAAGAAGTTCACATTTAGACCCTTCGGAAAATGTTATTTTTCAAAGGCACATGATTGCTTATTTAGAAGCTTCAAAGCGTATTAATGGAATTGTTCTTGAGATTGGTTGTGGAGAAGGGTATGGTATTAGAGAGCTTGCAAGTAAGTCATCTAAGTATATTGCAGTAGATAAATTTCATACTAAAATTGATGAATCTATTATTAAGGATAATAATATTGAATTTCATCAAATGGAGATACCTCCTTTAAGAAATATTGAATCTGATTCTATAGACTTTGTGGTTACTTTTCAGGTAATAGAACATATTGTAAATGATGTTTTCTTTCTTAAAGAAATACATAGAGTTTTAAAAAATGGAGGTCAGCTTCTTTTAACCACCCCTAATAAATTAATGTCTTTGTCTAGAAATCCTTGGCACATCAGAGAGTATAATCCTACTGAAATGCATAATATATTGGAGACAAGTTTTAATCAGATACAGATAAATGGTGTTTATGGTAGTGAAAAAGTTATACAGTATTATAATGAAAATAAGGAGTCTGTAAGAAGAATTACAAGATTTGATATTTTAAATTTACAGTATAGATTACCTCGGTGGATTTTGCAAATTCCTTATGACTTTTTGAATCGATTGAATAGAAGAAAATTAAAAGTAAATAATAACGACCTTGTTAGTACAGTAGATGTAAATGATTATTCTATTAAAAATTCAGTTGATAATTGTTTAGATTATTTTTGTATTGCTACCAAGTAGTTGAAAAACTATACCCTAAATTTTTAAGCTCAACTAGTGATGATTTTAAAGATTCTTTGAGATTCTGATAACTTTTAGAATTATTATGTAAGACAATAATTGATCCTTTTTCGACATTATTTAGTATATTTTTTTTAATTCTTTTTGATCGGTTTTTTTTAAAATCCCAGGTAAAAACATCCCACATTATAATTTTATATTTTTTTCTCAAATATTTTATTTGAGTGAAGGTTATTCTTCCATATGGAGGCCTGAAGATCATTGCCTTATTTTCTATCTTATTGTTTTTTTCTATATCATTAAAATAGATAGCATTATTTGTAATAAACCCATCCTTGTGTGAATAGGTGTGGTTACCTACAATATGTCCACTTTTAATTATCTCATTAGTTAGTTCAGGAAATTGCTCAATATTTTGTCCAACCAGAAAGAAAGTAGCTTTAATTTTTAAATCATTAAGTATGGATAAAATAAGTGGAGTTGTTTTTAAGCACGGGCCATCATCAAATGTTAACCATAGCTTTTTTTCATCCGTATTTTTTTTCCAAATAATACTTGGAAATAATTTAAAAAATATTTTAGGTGTTTTTACAAACAACTTTTTTTATTGAAGAGAATAAAATTCATCCATAAATGTATTTATCCTATAACTTTCATAATCAATTTCTTCATTTACACCATTTTTGCTTTTGAAGTACTTTTCGTCCTCACTAAAATATGTAAATTCAGTATTGTCTAATTGATGTATTTGTATAACTCTTGAAAGGCTTCCTAAAACTTGACCGCAAATATTTAAATTTTGTTTTAAACCGCTGCCTGAGCTAAAGTTGGTTAAATAATTATACTCAGTTAAGTAATCATCAAGCATAAGGCTTAATAAATTATCAGCTTTTTTGTTTTCTTCTAACTTATAATAAAGGTCTATTATCGGAATAGCAAAGTAGCTAAGATTTACAACTTCTCTAGGGAATTCAAAAACACATTTATCTAAGACAGCAATTGCTTGATCATTTTTCCCTTCTTGTAAAAGTTTTTCTGCTAGCCTTGCATAATTATTTCTGTAATTCATAATCATCCTTGTATTAGTCTCGTCAAAATATATTTCTTTATTATTTAGCCCTCCCCAAGAGAATTTATTAATAACATTATCATACATGATTTCTGAAGCAACTGCTCCTGTTTGACCATCTGTATTTTTTGTTAAATAAGGAACTAATCTATATGCTAATCCTTCTAATTGAAAATATTTTTCTAATCCCATAAAATTATCTTTACCAACTGTAATTGCGAAATAAATTGGTCTATCCCAGTTGAAATTTGCTAAGATATCTAGAACCATTAATTTATTTTTATAAATTCCATTACCCTTTATTTGCCATTTCATTTCATCAACAATTTGAGAATGTAAATTTTTAGGAACAAATAATTTTGCTTTTTCTTTATCTACATTCAACTTTAATTTTCTAGTTGGGCAGTAGTTTTTTAGGCCAGCGGAAGTGTTTATCTTAGCTTTTGAACTTTTGCTATTTATAAATTTAACAACTTGGTTGACATCTTTAAAGTCCTTAAATTTTTCTTGAATAGGGGTGTAGTCTCTTGTTCCAGCTCTATAATCTTCATTTTCAAGTGATGATGGTATTGGTGCTGCATCATAAGAGGCTCTTTTCATTTGATCAATATACCAAGGAGTGTTAAATAATGATAGGTTGACAACTTTAATGTCAGTTCTAATCCCTTCCACCTCTTGAGCATACCAAAGGGGAAATGTATCATTATCACCATTTGTAAATAGAATAGAGTTTTTAGCACATGAATTTAGATAGTTTTTAGCAACCTCTAAAGCTGTGTATCTTCCAGATCTATCGTGATCATCCCAATTCTCGCTTGCCATAAGGGCTGGGGCCATAAAAAATGCTAGACATGTCGCAATTGCCAAACTCGCTTTTGAATTCATTTTTTGTCTGAGAAAATCATAAATAGCTAATAGGCCTAGTCCAATCCAAATTGAAAAGGCGTAGAATGAACCTACATATGCATAATCTCTTTCTCTTGGTTGAAAAGGAACAACATTTAGGTAAATTATAATTAGAACTCCAGTGAACAGGAAAAAAAGCAATACAACTAAGGCATCTTCATTGTTTTTCTTAAAATGAAATAAAAGCCCAATCAGACCTAAAATAAGAGGAAGAAAATAATAGTGGTTTTTAGCTTTATTATTTTTAAGGTGATCGGGAGCATCTACATCACTTGCGCTTGGAGTACCCAGTCTGGCATTGTCAATGAATCCAATCCCACTTTCCCAGTTGCCATATAAAGAATTCCCGTCCATATTCATATAGTCATTTTGTCTTCCTGCAAAATTCCACATAAAATATCTCAGATATGACCAACCAATCTGGTAGCTAAAGAAGTATTTTAGGTTTTGGCTAAATGTGGGAGTCTTATCTTTGTTTGAGAGTCCCGCCCAGCTTTTATATCCCGCAGCATGTCTAGACTGAGTATTACTCCACATTCTTGGAAAAAATGTTTTATCTTGACTTCTGTAGTTTGGAAGAGATTTTTTTCTTTTATCAATAATAATATATTTATTCTTTTTTTCATCTTTAGCATAAACTGGATTTCCATCTAAATAAGGTTTTTTACTATCCAGTTTTGCATTAAAATATTGTCCGTAAACAATTGGCCAACTTCCATATTGTTCTCTTTTTAAGTAAGAAAGAAGTCCTACAGCATCTTCTGGATTATTTTCATCAATTGGTGGGTTTGCATTTGATCTCACAACAAGAACAGCAAATGATGAATAACCAATTAACAGCATCATAAAGCTTAAAATTATAGTGTTAAGCATTGGTTTGTTGTTTTTGGCAGTATAAACAAGCCCAAAGGCTATTAGACTAATTAGTGCAATGAAATAAATTATTGCTCCATAATTAAATGGTAAGCCAACGGTATTTGTAAAGAAAATCTCAAATTTTGAAATCAAGCTTACTGCTCCAGGTATTATTACTCCTTGAACAAGCCCCAATACAAACATTGATGCAATAAAAGCTTTAATTGCGCCCACTCTACTGTATTTGTATTTTTTGTTGTAATAAATCATTCCCATTGCAGGAATGGTTAATAGACTTAATAAGTGAACCCCAATAGATAAACCAATTAAGTATGCAATTAGAACTAACCATCTTGTTGCTCTATCCTCAGATTCTTCCTCCCATTTTAAAATGCACCAAAATGTTATGGCTGTAAAGAAAGATGACATTGCGTAAACTTCCCCTTCAACAGCTGAAAACCAGAAAGAATCAGAAAAGGTGTATGCTAAGGCTCCAATAACTCCGCTAGCCAGTATTGCATATTTATTATTAGTTAATCCATCTTCATCTTTTGCGAAAATCCTTTTTGCAAAAGATGTAATTGTCCAAAAAAGAAATAAAATTGTAAATGAGCTACATAATGCTGATAGAATATTTATGGCTACTGCTACTTGGCTAGTAGCAGGTTCAGCAAAAAGAGAAAAAATTCTACCCAATAATTGAAAAAGTGGAGCTCCAGGAGGGTGACCAACTTCAAGCTTATAAGCTGTTGCAATATATTCACCACAATCCCAAAAGCTTACAGTAGGTTCAATGGTAGATAAATAAACAAATGATGCAATTGAAAAGACTAGCCAGCCTATAATATTATTAAGTTTTTTAAATGTATTCATTCTTTTAATTCTTAGTTATAATTTTGAATGCGAATTTAATAAATTTATATGTTAATCCATCAAGCATTTTTTCTTCAAAACTAAAATAAGTGAAAATGTTTTGTAGTAAATACAATATTGCTATTTTTGCCAACCTAAGTTATAATGCCCGATGGTGTAACTGGCAACACGTCTGTTTTTGGTGCAGAAGAGTCTAGGTTCGAAACCTAGTCGGGCAACAAATTTCACAAGGTAACTCAATGTTTGTAAACACATTGAGTTATTTTTTTACAATTTTTTAACCATCTTTCCTTATTTTTCTTTTGACAAATCATCAATTTTATCTAGATTTGTGAACTTGTATTAAATTTTAAATACAATTTATTAAAAATATATATATGAATAAATTATCTACTCTATTTTCAAAAAGGTCATTTTCCTTTTTAATTTCTGCACTATTTGCATCTGTAATATGTGCACAAAGTTTTTCTCCAACTGTAAATGTTACTCTTTCAAATAACGACTGTGGACTTTCAGCTGATTTATCAATTCATGTTGATCAAGACTCAGGTGAGACTGATATAGATGCCTCAATTTTCAGCTCTGATGTTGGTTCATTTGATTTGTCAACACTCTTAACTGGAGATACTGTTGGAATGGCAGCTTTAAACTTCAACAGTGGAAGTTCTGTTACAACTGACTTAATTGTTGGAGCAACATCTAATTTATCAACTGTTGTTTTATCAATTGATGCTAGCAATGGAAGTACATTAGGTTCTTTTACAATGTCAAATTCTAGTAACGGTGGTATTCTTGTAACTGCTACAAGTCCAGGAGATGGAAATACAACTACCGGTGGATACACCTCTACTGCTACATTCTACAATTTATTTGTAAATCCTAATAATGGAGTCCTAAATTTTTATTCAACAATTAATTCTGAACTTGGACAGTCAGATTCTCAATCATTCATGTTTTACTTATCTTGTTTAGATTTCTCGCCTACTGTTAGTGTTTCTTTATCCAATCTAAATTGCGATAGTCTTGCTGATTTAACTGTAAGTGTAGCTCAAGATGCTGGCGAGGCTGATATTGCAAGTGCAGTATTTAGCTCTGATGGCGGTCAATTTACAATTTCTTCTATGAATGTTGGTGATGTTATTGGTACAGCTACAATGACAGCTGGTTCTAATTCATATAATACTGATTTAGTTGTTGCAACAGTTGTCTCATCTAATCAAGCAATAATTTCTGCTATCGATAATATTTCTGGGCTATCTATTGGGACTTTTGATATTGAAAATACACTTTCTGGTATTAATGTTACTGCAACTTCCCCTGCCGATGGAAACTCAACAACAAGCGGTAATTCTTCAACTGCAACTTTTAATAATATCTTTCATAACCCTAATAATGGAGCCTTAACTTTTACAGCTACTTCAACATCTGAACTTGGAAGTGTTTCTTCTGAAACTTCTGTTTTTATGATGTCTTGTGTTGATTTTACTCCAACAGTAAGTGTTTCACTTTCTAATCTTTTGTGTGATAGTGTTTCTGATTTAACAATTAACGTTGCTCAAGATGCAAATGAAGTGGATATGGATACAGCAATATTTTTATCTGATGCTGGTTCTTTTAGTATATCTACAATGAATATTGCTGACATGATTGGTTCAGCTACTATGACTTATGGTGGTAATATTTCTTTAACAGCTGATCTTTATGTTTTATCTACTGTATCACCTGATTTAGCTAATATTGAAGCAATAGATATTTCTTCAGGAATGACTTTAGGCTCATTTTTAATTGAAAACTTATCTTCTGGAGGTATTAGCGTAACTGCTACTAGTCCAGCAGACGGAAATACTCTAACTAATGGAAATTCTTCATCTGTTACTTTTAATGGAATTTATACTAATTCTTCAAATTCGTTAACAACTTTTACTTCTAATATAACTTCTGAGCTTGGAGATTTTGATACTCAGAGTTTTTCGTTTAATATCAATTGTGTTACTTTTTCTCCAAATGTTGGAGTTAGTCTTTTAAATTTAGATTGTGATAGTTTAAATGATTTAACAATTACAGTAAGCCAAGACCCATATGAGGTTGATATGGATACTGCTCTTTTTTCATCTGATGGTGGTTCATTTACTATATCGACAATGAGTGTTGGGGATACTATTGGTTTTGCTTCTTTAATTGCAGGTACAAACTCATTTACAACAGATTTATTAGTAAGTTCAATTGTATCTTCAAGTCAGGTTATTGTTGAATCTATAGATATTACTTCGGGATTAGTTTTAGGAACATTTGATGTTTCAAATAATTTAACTGGTGGAGTTTCTGTAATAGCTACTAGTCCTGCAGACGGAAATAATATTACTTTAACAGGAAACAGTTCTTCAGTTACATTTAACAATGTATTTTTAAATCCAAATGCAAGTACACTTAATTTTACATCTACTATAACTTCTGAACTAGGTGATGTAGATACACAAAGCTTTAGTTTCAATATTGTTTGTCAGTGTATTACTCAATATTTAGATGTTATTATTACAGCATGTGATGATTTCACATGGGACGGTATTGTTTATGATTCTACAGGTATTTATATAAATACTTACACAGATTTATTAGGTTGTGATAGTATTGTTACACTTAACTTAACAATTAATAATAGTTCTGCAGGTTCAGTGGATATAACTGAATGTGATGAATTTATATGGGATGGTATTGTTTATGACTCTACTGGTTCATACACGAATACTTATACTGATGTAAATGGGTGTGATAGTTTAATGACTTTAAATTTAACAATCGACAATAGTTTTAACGATGTCTTAGTAATAAGTGCATGTAATGATTATACATGGCTTGGTGTTGTTTATGACTCTACAGGATTATATACTAATACTTATACTGGCTCTAATGGATGTGATAGTTCATTGACTTTAGATTTAACAATCAATAATAGCTCTATTGGATCAGTAGATGTTACAGCATGTGATGACTTTCACATGGGATGGTATTGTTTATGACTCTACAGGATCATATACTAATATGTATGTGGATCAAAATGGATGTGATAGTTCAATGACTTTAAATTTAACAATAATAACTGGTTCTGCTGGTTCATTAGATATTACAGCTTGTGATGACTTTACATGGGATGGTGTTGTTTATGATTCAACAGGTTCATATACTAACATATATACAGGTACTAATGGATGTGATAGTTTAATAACTCTTAATTTAACTATTAATAATAGTTCAGTAGGTTCAGTTGATATTACTGCGTGTGATGATTTTACATGGGATGGTATTGTTTATGATTCAACTGGTTCATACACTAACACATATTCAGGTGCTAATGGATGTGATAGTTTAATGATTCTTAATTTAACAATAAACAATAGTTCAGTTGGTTCAGTAGACATTACAGCGTGTGATGATTTTACATGGGATGGTATTGTTTATGATTCAACTGGTTCATACACTAACACATATACTGATGTAAATGGCTGTGATAGTGTTATGACTTTAAATCTAACAATCAATGTTGGTCCTGTTGTTGAAATAATTTATAATTCTTCATTAGGAACTTTAACTGCAAATAACATTACAGGAAGTACATCTCCTTACACTTGGCTTTGGAATACTGGTGAATTAACACAATCAATTTCCGTTGATCCATCTGTTTTATCTTACTGGTGTGTTGTTAGTGATGCAAATGGTTGTCTTTCAGATACAGTATATTTTTCTATTACTACAGGAGTTGATGAAATATTAGATTCTAGACTGTTAGTTTATCCAAATCCAGTTAATGATATTTTAAATATTGACTTTACTTTTAAAAATAACCAAAGTGTTGAATTAAAAATTGTAAATATTTTAGGTGAGGTAATGTATTTTGAAAAGGTTAATCAAATAGAATTATCTTATTCTAACAAGTTTGATTTTTCAAAATTCTCTAAAGGATTATATTTTATTAAACTTAAGTTAGATAAAAATGTTATTACTCAGAAGGTTATCCTTCAGTAAATAGATTTTAATATAAATTTTAAAAAACCCGTTTAGTACGGGTTTTTTTTATTCTATTTTTCAATAAAAATTATTAATGTTTCAAATAATAATAATATAATTACAAATTAATTTAAAAAATAAATAATATGAAAAAGATATTTTATTTCTCAGTTCTACTTTTTTTTGCATCTGCATGTACAACTATAAGTGAGAAAGAGGCTGAAGAATTTATTGTTTCACACTTTGCAGAAAAAGTAGGCGGAGAATTAGCTATAGAGCCATTTATATCAGATTTTGATGAATCTTTAGGGCTTCACAATCTAGCTACAGGATGGTCAGGAACTCCTAAGTGGGTAAATGATAAATCGCTTGTAACTGCTGACTGGTTCTATGAAGACTCTGTTGTAACAAAAATTAAAAGTATTGAATTATTTGGATCGGTTGCAAGTGTTTATGGAAATGCAAAATCATATATTTCAGGAATTGAAACTTATAATGGAAATTTTCATTCATTAGTTTCAAAGGAAAAGGGCAAAGTTATTTTTAAAAGACATTCTTGGGCTAGCTCGCAGTATAGAAGAACTGCAAATAGTTTTGTATGGCCTTCGACAAAAATCGAAGGAGCTTTGTCTATGTATAATAGAATGAGGTATGCTATGATTAATATGAGAACCAATGACGCGAAATTAATTTCCGATAGCTTAGTTGATTTAGATCCAAAGCTTGCAGTTGCACATTTAGGTCAAATTAATGCTCTATGGATGGACGGGAAAAGGTCTGAATTAGATGCTTTACTTAATGATATTAATTCAAAAATTGATTCGGCATCTCAAGCTGAAAAATATACTTTAGGCATTTTTTCTGCTTCTAAATCAGCTTCAGAAATACGATTGAAAATAGAAAAAGCTTTATTATTTGCAAGTGCAGATCCTATGTTAAGGGGTTGGCATGGATACTGGACAGATGATGTTGATGATAAAATAGCAACTTTAAAAGAAGGTTTGTTTAGATATCCTGAATCAAGTATCCTAAATAATATTATGGGTTATGCTCTGATGGATCAAAATAAATTTGATGAAGCATTGAATCATTTTAATGTTTATGTAACAGTACATCCAGAAGAACCAAATGCGTATGATTCTATGGGTGATTTTTGGTTAGCAACAGGTGATTCACTAAAAGCCAAAGAAATGTTTTTAAGAGCTTTCGAAATTAATAGTAGTTTTACAGCTTCTAAAGAAAAAGCTGATAAATTAAACTAGACTTATAGAACATCTAATTATTTGCACTATTTGTAAAAAGGTTATATATTTGCATCGTATTAAAAATTTGTAGAAGGGGCCTCAAGCCCCTTCTTTAATATAAATATGTTAACAAAAGAAAATATATCTAAAGTAGCAATAGAAAGGATAACTGAATTAGGGGGGTTTCTTGTTGATGTAAAAATGAATGCTAATAATGCTATTACTATTCATTTTGATAAGCATGATGGAGTTCTAATAGAAGATTGTATTTCTGTAACAAAACATGTTGAAAGCGTGTTTGATAGAGATGATCAGGATTATGAGCTAAGTGTTTGTTCTGCTGGTTTGTCTGAGCCTTTTAAGGTTAGTGAGCAGTATTTAAAAAATATTGGTAAAGAAGTATCTATTAAATTAAAGGACGGAAAAAGAAAAAGTGGAGTAATTAAATTTTTTGATGAGAATTTAATTCTAGAAGTTTTAAAAAAGAAAAAAGGATCTAAAAAGGATTATGCTATTGAAGAAATAATTATTCCTATTGATCAGATAAAAGAAACAAAATTGAAAATAAACTTTAAATAAACTATTAATGGAAGTAGAAAATCTTATTGAATCATTCTCTGAATTTAAAGATGTTAAAAACATAGATAGAGAAACGATGATGAATATCCTTGAGGATGTTTTTAAAGCAGTTTTAGATAAAAAATATGAGGAAGCTGGTAATTTTAATGTTATTATTAATGTCGACAAAGGAGATTTAGAGATATGGAAAAACAGAGAAGTTGTTGCTGATGGTGATGTGGAAAATGATATTGCCCAAATTTCTCTTACTGACGCCTTAAAGATTGAAGATGATTATGAAATTGGAGAAGAACTTTCTGAGCAAGTAAGTTTTGAATCTGAATTTGGTCGTAGACAAGTATTATCTATTCGTCAACATTTAATTGCTAGAATTCATGAACAACATAGAGATACTTTAATTAAAAGATACCAAGATAGAATTGGTGAGATTGTACATGGTGAGGTGTATCAAATCTGGAGAAATGAAATTTTGCTTACAGACGATGAAGGAAATGATATGTCACTTCCAAAAACTGAGCAGATTCCAAAAGATTATTTTAAGAAAGGAGAATCTGTTAGGGCTGTAATTAAAGATGTTAATGTTAAAAATAATAAAGCAAATATTATTCTTTCAAGAATAGCTCCTGAATTTATTGAAAGATTATTTGAAATGGAAGTTCCTGAGGTTTTTGATGGTATTATAACAATTAAAAAAGTTGTTAGAGTTCCTGGAGAAAGAGCTAAAGTCTCTGTTGAATCTTATGATGATAGAATTGACCCAGTGGGAGCATGTGTGGGAATGAAGGGCTCGAGGATTCATGGAATTGTAAGAGAGTTAAAAAATGAAAATATTGATGTTGTTAATTACACTGAAAACTTACAATTACTAATAACTAGAGCATTAAGTCCTGCAAAACTTACTTCTGTTAGTATAAATGAAGAAACTGGTAGAGCAAAGGTTACCATGGATGCTGATCAGGTTTCATTAGCTATTGGAAGAGGAGGTAATAATATTGGTTTAGCTGGAAAGTTAACTGGATATGAAATTGATGTATTTAGAGATGAAGATTCATTTGAGGACGATGTAGATATAGATGAATTTAGCGATGAGATTGAAGCTTGGGTTCTTGATGCTTTAAAAGCAATTGGGTGTGATAGTGCTAAAAGTGTTTTAGCAATTGAAGCAGATGATCTTGTTTCTAGAACAGATTTAGAAAAAGAAACTGTTGATGATGTTTTAGCAGTATTTAAAGCTGAATTTGAGGATTAAAAAAAAAATATGACAGAAAATAAAAGCGTTAGAATAAGTAAATTAGTAAAAGAATTTAATGTCAAGATTGACAGGATTCTTGATTTTCTTGAAAAACAAGGTTTAGAAGGTTTAAACCCAAACTCTAAGATTTCATATGATGTTTATATGAAATTACTTGAAGAGTTTGATGCTTCAAAAGCAGCAAAGATTTCCGCACAGTTATTAGCTAAAGAAAAAGAATTAGAAAGAGCCGAAGAAATAATAAAGAATCAAGAACTACTAGAGTCTAAAGCAAAATTAGATGAAGAGAAGGCAATAGCTAAAGCCAAAGCAGCTGAGGAAGCTAAGCAAAAGGAATTAGCAAAAGAGAAAGAGGTTAAAAAAACATCTCCCAAGGTAATTGGAAAAGTAGATTTAACTAAAAAGAATGATGTAAAAAAGGATATTAAAGTAAAAGATACTACCTCTACTGAGGCTAAACCTGAGGTCAAAAAAGAAGATGAAATAATTAAATTTAAATCCATTAAACTTAAAGGATTAACATCTGCTGGAGAGAAGATAGATTTATCAAAGTTTGATACTCCTAAAAAGGCTACTTCTAACTCGGAAGAAAATAAAAGGAAAAGAACAAGAATTATTAAGAAAAAGGTTGAGCCAAATAAATTTAATAAAAATAGAAAGTCAGCACCTAAAAAAGTAGTTGAAATTTCTCCTGAAGAAGCACAAAAAAGAGTTAGAGAAACTTTAGCTAAATTACAGGGGGGAGGAAAGAAAACTTCTGTAAGAAACAGAAAAGAAAAAAGAGAGGCACACAAGGCATTGTCAGAACAGGAGCAAGTTCAGAAATTGGCTTCTGATAAAAATATTAAAATTGCAGAATTTGCAACAGCAAATGAACTTGCTGTACTTATGAGTGTTCCTGTTACTGAGATTATTACTTCATGTATGAGTCTTGGTATTATGATTAGTATGAATCAGCGATTAGATGCTGAAACTATTCAAATGTTAGTAGAGGATTTTGGATCTACAGTAGAGTTTGTTGGTGCTGATGTTCAAGAGTCTATTGAAGAAATAATAGATGAAGACACTGATTTATTAGTTAGAGCTCCAATTGTTACAATTATGGGGCATGTTGATCATGGTAAGACTTCATTGATGGACTATATTAGAAAAACTAATGTAATTGCTGGAGAATCTGGTGGAATTACTCAACATATTGGTGCTTATGAAGTAACTCTTGATGATGGGAAAAAGATATCATTTTTAGATACCCCAGGTCATGAGGCTTTTACAGCAATGAGAGCAAGAGGAGCTAAGGTTACAGATATTGTAATTGTTGTAGTAGCTGCTGATGATAGAGTAATGCCTCAAACAAAGGAGGCTATTAGTCATGCACAAGCTGCTGGAGTACCCATTATTTTTGCAATTAATAAGATAGATAGACCAACTGCTGATGCAGAAAAAATTAAAGGTGAACTTGCAGAAATGAATTTACTTGTTGAAGATTGGGGAGGTAAATATCAATCACAAGATATTTCAGCTCTTAAAGGAACAGGAGTTAATGAAATCCTCGAAAAGATTTTACTTGAATCTGAGATGTTAGATCTTAAGGCTAATCCTAACAGAAATGCTCAAGGAACAATAATTGAAGCTTCACTTGATAAGGGTAAAGGATTTTTGTCTACTATATTAGTTCAAAAAGGAACGTTAAAAATTGGTGATTATGTGTTAGCTGGAAGTTATTCTGGGAAAGTGAAAGCGCTACTTGATGAAAGAGGTAAAAAGATTGAAGAAGCAGGCCCTTCAACTCCTGTAGTTTTATTAGGTTTAGATGGAGCTCCAACTGCTGGTGATGAGTTTTATGTAATGGATAGAGAGCAAGAGGCTAAAAAGATAGCATCTAAGCGAATGCAACTTCAGAGAGAACAAAGTGTTAGAACTCAAAAACACCTAACACTAGATGAAATTGGTAGAAGAATTGCTCTAGGTGAATTCCAAGAAATTAATGTTATTGTCAAAGGTGATGTTGATGGATCTATAGAGGCACTATCTGATTCTTTGGAAAGACTATCAACTGAAGAAATTAAAGTAAATATTATTCAAAAGGCAGTAGGTCAAATTTCTGAATCTGATGTAATGTTAGCAGCTGCTTCTGATGCTATAATAATTGGATTTCAAGTAAGACCATCTTTAAAAGCAAGAAAATTAGCTGAAAGCGAAGAGATAGATATAAGATTATATTCTATAATTTATAAGGCAATTGAAGAATTAAAACTTGCAATGGAAGGAATGCTTTCTCCAGATGTTCAAGAAAAAATTGTTTGTAATGTTGAGGTAAGAGATGTTTTTAAAATTTCAAAAATTGGAACAATTGCTGGTTGTATGGTCTTAGATGGTCAATTAACTAGAAAGAATGGAGTTCGTCTTATTAGAGATGGTGTAGTTGTTTATACAGGTAAATTATCATCTTTAAAAAGATTTAAAGATGATGTAAACGAAGTTAGAAAAGGATTTGAATGTGGTATGTCTATTGAGAACTTTAATGATTTAAAAGTTGGAGATGTTATTGAAGGGTATGAGCTTGTAGAAACTCAGAGAGTGCTTGACTAGTACTATTTATGTAGTTCTGAAATAGGAATAATAGTTGGAACAGGATAAGCTTCAATATATTCTCTTTTAATTTTATCTTTTAATTTTAGAGCATCTATTTTTTCTCTAAAATTTCCAACACTTATTTTGTAGTAAGGGGAACTGTAAGTTAAATAAGTGTCAATTTCTGGATACTTGTTTATAAAATCTAGTCTACTAGCTCTAATTTCTTCCTTCGTACTTTTGAATGCTAACTGAATTCTCCATCCATCTATTCCGTTTTTTAAATAATTTATTTCTTGATGTTTAATTATTAAGCTGTCAATATCATCTTCATACTTGATATTTTTTTGATTAAAATCTTGAGAAAACAAACTGAATGGAAAAAATAAAATTACAAATATTCTTAATTTCATAATCCCAAAATTAGTAAATTTATCCATTAGCTATTATATATTTAAAAAAAATGAGAAATAAAGTTATTTATAATGTTAAAAATACTGATTTACTACTAAATCAATTTGTCTCATTAACAAAAAAATATAAATATTCCTGTTTGTTAAACTCAAACCCTTCATCAAAAGATCAACCAAGAAATTATAATAATTTTTCATTCATTCTAGCTCTAGATAAGATCGATTTAATACAGTCTAATCATAATTCATTTAACAAATTAAAAGAATTTCATTTAAAAAAGAAGGACTGGATGTTTGGGTACTTATCTTATAATTTAAAAAATGAGAGCTCTAATTTATATTCAAAAAATATTAACAATATTTCTAATCATAATCTGTCTTTCTTTATTCCTAAGTATGTATTTATTGTAAAAGGAAATAATCTTACAATTGAAGGTTTTGATTCAAAAGAAAATATTTCAAATTTCTATCAAAATGTTATCGCTATTGAGTTGAGTAATCCCCAAGAAGTTAAATATGAACTTATACAAAGAGAAAGTAAAGATATTTATCTCAAAAAGATAAATATGATAAAGGATCATATCCAAAATGGAGATATATATGAGATGAATTATTGTCAAGAGTTTTTTCTAGAAAATACATTGTGTCATCCTCAGGATGTTTATGCAAAACTAAATTCTTTAGCTGAATCTCCTTTCTCTTGCTTTCTAAATTTAGAAAATATTAATATTATGTGTGCTAGTCCTGAGAGATTTCTCAAAAAAACAGGCAAAAAAATTATTTCTCAGCCAATTAAAGGAACTTCTAGAAGATCACAAGACCCAAAAGAAGACAAGAGGTTATTTGAACAATTATCTAATAGTATTAAAGACAAAACAGAAAATATTATGATAGTTGATTTAGTGAGAAATGATTTATCTATTACTGCCAATAAATCTTCTGTTAAGGTTAATGAACTTTGTTCTGTTTATCCCTTTAATCAAGTGTATCAAATGATTTCGACAATTTCATCTGAAATTGAACTAACTAAGTATAGTTTTAGTGATGTTTTGAAATCAACTTTCCCAATGGGTTCAATGACTGGAGCTCCAAAATATAGCGCTATGAAAATTATAGAAAAATTTGAAGAGTTTAATAGAGGTGTGTTTTCAGGCTCTGTTGGCTATATAGATCCAGCTGGCGATTTTGATTTTAATGTCATAATTAGAAGTATTATATATGATTCAATAAGTAAATATCTTTCAGTATCTGTTGGAGGTGCGATTACAAATAAATCAATTGCTAATGAAGAATATGATGAATGTCTCACCAAGGCTAGTTTAATGTTTAATGCTTTAAATTTTAATTTTGATGATTAATAAAATTAAACAATATATCAGTAAAAATAATTTATTTAGCTCAAATGATAAATTATTAGTTGCAGTTAGCGCAGGCATAGATAGCATGTTTCTTTTACACGTTTTAATGAAGTTAGATTATAAAATTGAAGTTATCCATTGTAACTTCTCATTAAGAGCAGCAGAGTCTGATAATGATCAGAAGTTTATCGAAGAATTTACATCAAATAATAATATTAAAATTCATGTAAAAAAATTTGATACATCAAGATTTGCAAAAAAAGAAAAAATTTCAACTCAAATGGCTGCCAGAGATTTAAGGTATGAGTACTTTGAAGAGATAAGATCTTCTTCTAACTGTAACTATATTGTTATTGCTCATAATTCTGATGATGATGTTGAAACATTTTTTATCAATCTACTTCGTGGTTCTGGCCCAAAAGGCTTGTCCGGAATAAGAAAGAAGATTAATAAAATTGTTAGACCCATCTTGTCTGTAAGTAGAAATGATATTCATAATTATGTTAATTTAAATAATATCTATTTTAGAGAAGATTCGTCAAATTTAAGTAGTGATTATGTAAGAAATAATTTTAGAAATAAGATTTTCCCATTACTGTCAGATATAAATCCCTCATTTAAGAAAACTATTTTGAATCAAATTAAAATTCTAGATGAATTTTACCAAATGCATTCTCACGTTGTTGGTGAAGATCTTGATCATTTAAAATCAAAAGTTAAAAATGGTTTTAAAATAAAACTTTCAGATATATTATTTAAAAAATTTCCGATGGTCTATGTGTATGAATTGTTCCATCAATACGGGTTTAAAGATTTTGATAGTATATACTTGGCAATTAAAGCTAAAGAAAGTGGTAAAGTATTTTTAAGTGATAATTTTAAACTCCTCGTTGATAGAGGGTATATTTATATAATTGAACATTATAATCTTAATAACGTTACTTATAAAATTGATCAAAATGTAAAAGAAATTTTTAATCCAGTAAAATTAAAATTTCTTGTTTCTTCAAAAATTGCTTTTATAAAAAACTCTAAACAAGCTTTCTTAGATTTTGATAAAATTATTTTCCCACTTAATATTAGAAAATGGCAAAATGGCGATTCATTTTATCCTCTTGGGATGAAAAATAAAAAAAAGTTAAGTAATTTTTTTATTGACGAAAAATTATCACTTTACGATAAAGATAATGTTTGGTTATTGTGTTCCAATAATAATATTATTTGGGTAATTGGCTATCGTATTGACGATAGATATAAGTTAACTGATAATACTAAAAAGATGTATATTGCAAATCTTTTAAATTAAGAATATGTTAGCTAGTACATTTCATGAAAAGCAATATTTGGGATTAAATAAAAATTCTCTTTCTCGTAGGTTAGTTATTGGTATATTTTGTTTTTTTGCCTTTTACTTTAGCACTAGTGTTGGAACAAATGGAGATATTTATTTTTTTATTGGGATTTGTATTATCTTAATATCCATTCTATTATTATTTGTTCTACACTTTGAAACTAAGGTTATTAATGGTAGTTTGATATTAGATGGTATTTGGACTTCTAGAAAAGTTAAGATTGATCTTCAATCAATTGAGTCATGTAAGAAAGTGAATTATAGTAAGTACATTCTTAACCGATCTGTGTATAATCTTCATAGAAAAGGTATTGTTAGATTTTATACTAGAGGAAATGAAGCTATTGAGCTAGTTGATAGAGATGGGTTGAAATATCTTATTGGCAGTCAAAATGCATCTGAATTACACAAAGTAGTTAATACAATTTTAAATAAATAAATTATGAAAAAAATAATTTTATTATCATTTTTATGTTTAGGGTTTTTGTCAAATGCTCAAATTTTTAATCCTGTTACATGGGATTTTTCACAAAGTAAAATTTCTGAAAATGAAATTGAATTAACTTTTAAAGCTAAAATAGATAGTGGTTGGTATGTATATTCTCAATTCGCTGGCGAAGGTCCTGTTTCTACTGAATTCACATTTATTGAATCACAGTCGTTTACTTTAAAAGATAATGTAAAGGAAGGCGATGCAATCACTGAGTTTGATCCAAATTTTGATGTCGTTCTTTCATATTTTAAGAAAGAAGCAGTTTTTACACAAATCGTCCAGATTAATTCAGAAGTAGACTTTTCAATAAGTGGTGATGTTTATTTTATGACTTGTGATGCTGGACAATGTCTCCCCCCCGAGGCTGTTGAATTTTCTTTTGAGGTTGATGGTTCAAAACAATCAAGTAGCTATAGTATGTGGAGATTATTTTTAATTGCTTTTTTAAGTGGTTTTGCAGCTCTTTTAACTCCTTGTGTTTTTCCTATGATCCCTATGACTGTTTCATTTTTCACTAAGCAATCTAAAACTAAATCTAAGGGAATTTTTAATGCAATTATTTATGGAATCTCAATTATTGTCATTTATGTTGCCCTTGGAGTTGGCGTATCCTCTATTTTTGGTGCCGATGCTTTAAATAATATGGCAACTAATGTATATTTTAATATAGGTTTCTTTCTGCTTCTGATTATTTTTGGGGCTTCTTTTCTTGGTGCATTTGAAATTCAACTTCCTTCATCTTGGGTAAACAGTACTGATAAGGCCTCTGATCGTGGCGGACTAATCGGTATTTTCTTTATGGCTTTTACTCTAGCTTTAGTTTCATTTTCATGTACAGGGCCTATAGTTGGAACTTTACTTGTTGAGGCTGCTACTGGCGGCTATATGGGGCCTATAATTGGAATGCTTGGCTTTTCTTTAGCTATTGCTCTACCTTTCGCATTATTTGCGGCTTTTCCAGGGTGGTTAAATTCTCTTCCGCAGTCTGGAGGATGGCTAAATTCAGTTAAAGTAACACTTGGTTTTCTTGAAATAGCTTTAGCTTTTAAATTTTTATCAAATGCTGACCTTGTATTACAAACTCATCTTTTAGAAAGAGAATTGTTTATAGCTATATGGATTGTAATTTTTGCTTTATTAACGATGTACTTACTTGGATTTCTAAAATTTGCTCATGATTCTGAACTTAAATATTTATCGGTTGGTAGATTGTCTATGGCTTTTTTAGCTGGTACATTAACTATATATATGATACCGGGCATGTGGGGTGCCCCTTTAAAAATTATAAATGCTTTCCCACCTCCTATGCAGTACAGTGAATCCCCATCTGGTATAGGCTCTTCTTCTAAAGCAAGTGTTCCTTCTCATTCAGTAAGTGGACAGCATGTAGGTCCTCAAGGCTTAATGGTCTTTCATGATTATCAAGAAGGCTTGCAATATGCTAAGAAAATTAACAAACCTCTTATGGTCGATTTTACTGGACACGCTTGTGTTAATTGTAGGAAAATGGAAGAACAAGTTTGGTCTTATCCAGATGTTAAAAATGTATTGATGAATGATGTTGTGCTAGTTTCTTTATATGTTGATGAGAGAATTGACCTACCATCTAATGAACAATATGTTACAACAATGGCAGGAAAAAAGAAAAAAGTTAAAACAACAGGAGATAAGTGGATGGTTTTTCAAGCTAATACTTTTGGAACAAATTCCCAACCATATTATGTTCTCTTAGATCACAATGAAAATCAACTTAATGAACCCGCTAATTATCAGGATTATGGATCAGTTCCTCTCTTTCAGGACTGGTTATCTAGAGGTTTAGGTTCATTTAATAAATAAAGAAAATGACAAAAAATAAAGTAAAAAAATATACGGAAGTTATAACAAAAAAATCAGAAGATTTTTTAGAAAAATATATAAATAACCCCTCCCCAACAGGTTTTGAAAGTGAGGGTCAAAAATTATGGCTTGATTATATAACTCCATACATTGATGAACATTTTGTTGACACCTATGGTACAGTTGTTGGTGTGATTAATCCTAAAGCAGAATATAAAGTTGTTATTGAGGCTCACGCTGATGAGATTTCTTGGTTTGTGCATTATATTACAAAAGATGGTTTTATTTATTTAAGAAGAAATGGAGGGTCAGATCATCAGATTGCTCCATCTAAACGTGTTAATATTCACACTAAGAAAGGTGTTGTTAAGGCTGTATTTGGATGGCCAGCTATACATACTCGAACAGCTGCAGATGAGAAAGTTCCAAAACTGGATAATATTTTTCTAGATTGTGGTTGTTCTGATAAGAAAGAAATAGAAGCCCTAGGTATTCATGTTGGTTGTGTAGTTACATATGAAGATGAGTTTATGGTTCTGAATGATAAGTTTTATGTTGGAAGAGCTCTTGATAATAGAGTTGGTGGCTTTATGATTGCAGAGGTTGCTAGACTATTAAAAGAAAACAATGTAACACTTCCTTTTGGCCTTTACATTACTAATGCTGTTCAAGAAGAAGTGGGTTTAAGAGGTGCGCAAATGATTGTTGAAACAATTAAGCCAGATGTTGCAATTGTAACTGATGTATGTCATGATACTCATACGCCAATGATTAATAAAATTAAACAAGGTGATACTAAATGTGGTGAAGGTCCTGTCTTGTTTTATGGTCCTGCCGTTCAGAATAATTTATTAGAACTTATAATAAATTCAGCAGAGAAAAATAAAATTCCTTTCCAAAGAGGAGCTGCCTCTAGAGCAACTGGAACTGATACTGATGCCTTTGCCTTTTCAACTGGCGGAGTTGCTTCTGCGTTAATCTCCTTACCTTTAAGATATATGCATACAACTGTAGAAAGTGTACATAAGAGTGATGTCAATAATGTAATTACTTTAATATATAATTTGCTACAAGATATTAAAGATAAACACGATTTTAGATATTTAAAATAGTAGTTATTTTCCGTGACACTTTTTGAATTTCTTTCCACTACCGCACGGACAAGGATCGTTTCTATTAGTTTTTTGTTCTACTCTAACTGGCTGAACTTTATTTGATTTTTGAGAATTTGAATTTCCTGAACTTATATTGTTATCTGGTCTACTAGTCTTTAAATCTTCATTATTACTACTTTGCTCTTCTTGAATGTTATGTGTGTTATTAGGTAGTCCAGCTTTTAACAGAAAGGTTACAATTTCTTTATTTACCTTATAAATTAATTCTTTGAAAAGATTAAAAGATTCAAATTTATAGATTAGAAGCGGGTCTTTTTGCTCATATACTGCATTTTGAACAGATTGTTTTAGATCATCCATTTCTCTTAGATGTTCTTTCCAGATATTATCAATAATTGCTAGCGTAACACTTTTTTCTATTGATTCTGCAATATTTGCGCCTTGTGATTCAAAGGATTCTTTTAGATTAGTG
The DNA here is from genome assembly GCA_949372805.1 of uncultured Flavobacteriales bacterium. Lineage (GTDB taxonomy): Bacteria > Bacteroidota > Bacteroidia > Flavobacteriales > BACL11 > CAJIYG01. The sequence goes on from CASIBH010000009.1 coordinate 34,512, forward strand.
ACCACTTGAAGTGTTTTTAAACCATCAGTAAATGGAATTACAATGTTTTTATATGTAGCAGATTGTTTCTCAAAGACATCTTTAATTACAGGAAATGTTTGCTTCGCTATAGAAGAAGTTTTTAATTTATAATTACTGTAGCACTTCTCAAATGTAATTTCAGCAAGCTCATTTTTTTCAAGTTCTAAAAAGTCTTCTTTATTCACCGGAGACTCAATTGTTAATGTTCTAAGTAAAGCTAATTTATAAGCTTCAAAATCTTTCTTTTCTTGATTTTCAAATGCAATAGTTTCACATGTATCAAAAATACTATTTGAAATATCTAAAGAAATTCTATCTCCATAAAGAGCATGTCTTCTTTTTTTATAAATCACTTCTCTTTGCTGATTCATAACATCATCATACTCAAGAAGTCTTTTACGAATACCAAAATTGTTTTCTTCAACCTTTTTCTGTGCTCTTTCAATAGATTTACTAACCATTGAGTGCTGGATAACCTCTCCTTCTTCAAGTCCCATTCTATCCATTAGTTTGGCTATTCTTTCAGAGCCAAATAATCTCATCAGGTTGTCTTCTAATGAAACATAAAATTGTGATGAACCAGGATCCCCTTGTCTTCCAGCCCTCCCTCTTAGCTGTCTGTCAACTCTTCTTGAATCATGTCTTTCAGTTCCTATAATTGCTAAACCACCATTTTGCTTAACTTTTTCTGAAAGCTTAATATCTGTTCCTCTACCAGCCATATTTGTTGCTATAGTTACAATACTTTCATTTCCTGCTTCAGCAACAATATCTGCTTCTCTTTGATGAAGTTTTGCATTTAAAACATTATGTTTAACTCCTCTTTTACGTAAAATTGTACTGAGGAGTTCAGATATCTCTACAGAGGTAGTTCCAACTAATATAGGTCTTCCTTCTTCACTAAGTTTAATTACATCCTCAATGATGGCATTATATTTTTCTCTATTTGTTTTATAAACTAGATCATTTTTATCATCTCTTTGAATTGGTCTATTTGTAGGAATTGAAACAACATCTAATTTATAAATTTCCCAAAATTCTCCCGCTTCCGTTTCAGCTGTTCCAGTCATTCCAGATATTTTATTATACATTCTAAAATAATTCTGTAAAGTAACGGTTGCATAGGTTTGTGTAGCATCCTCAATTTTGACATTTTCTTTTGCCTCAATTGCTTGATGAAGGCCATCAGAATATCTTCTTCCTTCCATTATCCTTCCAGTCTGCTCATCAACAATTTTCACCTTGTTATCCATGACAACATATTCAACATCAATTTCAAATAAAGTATATGCTTTTAATAGTTGATTGACTGTATGAATTCTTTCACCTTTGATTGAAAAATCTCTTAGTAATATTTCCTTGTCAATTGATTTGTCATTATCATTTTTACTTGACTTCTCAATATCTGCAATTTCTTGCCCAACATCAGGAAGGACAAAGAAATCTTTATCGTCAATTGATGTTGTCATAAGGTTAAGACCTTTTTCTGTTAATTCAATTGTATTTGTTTTTTCATCTATTACAAAAAATAATTCTTCATCTATTAAATGCATTTCCTTATTCTGATCTTGCATATAGAAATTCTCAGTTTTCTGTAATTGTGCTCTAATACCTTCTTCACTTAAGAATTTAATAAGAGCTTTATTTTTTGGCAAACCTCTAAACGCTCTTAATAAGTTAAACCCCCCATTTTCTTTATCATCTTCGCCAAGAAGTTTTTTAGCATCAGAAAGAACAGTGGTAACATATTTTTTTTGTGCTATTGCCAATTGACTTACCTTGTGTTTTAATTCATTATATTCATGAATATCTCCTTTTGGTGTTGGTCCTGAGATAATTAAGGGTGTTCGTGCATCATCTATAAGTACAGAGTCAACTTCATCAACAATAGAATAATGTAGTTTCCTTTGAACTAAGTCATCAGGTCTTTTAGCCATATTGTCTCTAAGGTAATCAAACCCAAACTCATTATTTGTTCCATATGTTATATCAGCTAAGTACGCTTTTCTTCTTTCGTCCGAGTTTGGTTGATGATTATCAATACAATCAATGCTAAGACCGTGAAATTGGAATAGTGGCCCCATCCATTCACAATCTCTTTTGGCTAAGTAATTGTTAACTGTTACTAAATGTACCCCAAGTCCTGTTAAGGCATTTAAAAAAACTGGAAGTGTAGCAACTAATGTTTTTCCCTCCCCTGTTTGCATTTCAGCAATTTTACCCTCATGTAAAACTATTCCACCAATTAATTGTACGTCGTAGTGAACCATATTCCACTGCATCTCATTACCTGCTGCTTGCCATTTGTTTTTATATGTAGCTTTCTCACCATTAATACTAATAAAATCTTTGGAGGCAGCCAAATCTCTGTCAAAATCATTAGCTGTAACTTCAATAGTTGAGTTATCTGTAAATCTTTTAGCAGTTTCTTTCATTACTGCAAAAGCTTGTGGAAGTATTTGTTTTAAGACCTCTTCAATTTTATCAATAATCTCTTTTTCAAGATTATCAATTTCAGAGTAATAATTTTCTTTTTGCTGAAATGATGTTTCTGTATCTTCAGCTTTTATTTTTAAACCATCAATTTCTTCTCTCTCAGAATTAATATGAGAATGAATTTGATCTTTTAATAATATTGTTTTTTTTCTAAGGTCATCATTTGAAAGTAATGATATTTTTTCTTCTTCTAACTTAATTTTTTCTACAATTGGGGTGATAAGTTTTAAGTCCTTATCATACTTTGTGCCAAAAAATTTAGTTGCAAAATCAAATATTCCTCCCATTACCTTTTTTTATGTAAACAAATGTAGTTTTTAAAGTAGAAAAGCCAAAGTAAAAGAATGAATTATATAGCTTGTTTTAATATTCATCTTCATTAAAGAAGAAGTCATCTTTTGTAGGATAATCGGGCCATATGTCTTCAATTGTTTCCCACTGCATACCAGGCTCATCTTCAGTGAGCTCTTGTAGATTTTCAACAACTTCCATTGGGGCTCCTGATCTTATGGCAAAATCAATCAATTCATCTTTTGTAGCAGGCCAAGGTGCGTCTTCTAGCTTTGATGCTAATTCTAAAGTCCAGTACATGAGGTTTTTTTTGCAAAAATAAATTTTTTCCTCAATTATACTGTCTTTTAGAGGTTTTTTTCCCAGATTATTTCTTTGTCATCATTAATTATAATAATAAATCTTGAGAGTACAAATAGAAAATCTGAAAGTCTGTTAAGATATTTTAAATGAATATTCTCTGATTTAGAAAGGTCAATTAGTTGTACAAGTCTTCTTTCTGTTCTTCTGCAAACTGTTCTAGCAATATGAGTAAGTGAAGCTATTTTATTTCCAGATGGAAGAATAAAATTTGAAAGGGCTGGAAGGTTTTTTTCCATGTTATCAATCTCTTCTTCTAGCAGAGTTATATCTTTTTCTGATATGACTGGAAGAATTATCTTTTTATTTTTTTTATCAAAAGCAATATTACTACCCATATCAAATAATTTATTTTGAATAATTTTAAGAATATCTTTTGTTTGCGTTGGGACTTTGTGATCAAATATATGTCCAATGTATGCGTTTAACTCATCTATTGATCCATAGCATTCTATTCTTTCATGATCTTTATCAACTATTGTCCCTCCTAATAGTTGTGTTTTTCCTTTATCGCCTTGTTTTGTATAAATTTTCATTGTTAAAATCGTATTATATAATTTTCTTTACTTAATTTTTTGTCTATAAAAACTAAGCCAACAAAAAATAGATCAATCGTAAGCGTAACTTTTGTAGATTCTTTAATCTCTTCCCATGCCTTTTCCATATCATTTGACCAGTGTATATCATCAAAGATAAGAATTGCATTTTCATTCATATTCTCTATCAATAAATTAAAATATTTAATGGTGGCATCTTTATTATGATTTCCATCAATAAAGGCTAAATCAATTTTTGGAATTTTAGAAATAGTTTTTTCTAAAGTATTTTTAAAATCTCCTTCAATAATTTCAATATTTCTTAGACCAAGATGAGCAAAATTTTGCTCAGCAATTTTTATAGTTTCCCCACAGCCTTCAAGAGTATAAATTTTAGAATTTGAATTTGCTTTTGCAATATAAGAAGTGCTAATACCAAGAGAAGTGCCTATTTCAATTATTGTTTTTGGCTTAAAATAACTAACTATTCTATAAAGAAGCATTCCAAATTTAGAGTTTTTCGCTGAGTTTTTAGCTATATCTTTAATCTTACGTTGCTTGGACTCATTAATAACACTTCCAGCTCCAAAATCATTAATAGTTATAGCATTATTATTTTTATTTAGTTGAGCTCTTAGCCTTGAAATTTCTCTCTCATCTTTTGTGTTATTTGCTAAAATAACTTGTGATACGATTTTATATAGGAATGGGGAGTGAAGATTATATTTTCCCTTAGCTTGTATTAAATATTTAAGATATCTAATTATTATTTGTATTAGTTTCATATCAGATTAAGTTGCACAATTAACACATTTTTGGCTATTAGGTCTTATCATTAATCGACCATATGGTATTTCTAGTTTACAGATGATACACATTCCAAAATCTTTATTATTACTTTTGTTTATAATTTTTTCTAGATCTAGTAATTTTTGTTTTGATTCTCTTAGAGCTGCCTCAACAACACTTTTATTATTTATTGCATCCATTCTACTAATTCTTCCAATCGAATTTTCTGGTGCAATTGGTTTGCATAATTCTGAGTATTTTATAATTTGAAGTTTAGTTTTTTTAATTTCTTTGGATAGTTTAAATAAAAAAATTTCTTTTTTATTTTCTTCCATACTAAAGTTCTTCTCTTAATTTGACTAAGAAAGTTCTGATTTCTTGTAAGTGATTTATGATGCGAAGATTGTCTGTTGTGTCTTCCTTATTCTCTCTTAATTTCTTTTTAGCACCTTCTATTGTAAAACCTCTTTCCTTTAGTAGATGATAAATGATTTTTAAATTTTCTAGATCTTTTTTTGTAAATAATCTATTCCCTTTTTTATTTTTTTTAGGCTTAAGAATATCAAATTCTTTTTCCCAAAATCGAATTAAACTTACATTCACATTAAACTCTTTAGCTATTTCACCAATCTTATAAAACAGTTTTTGGGGGTTAGATTCTAAATTCATTTAATCAAATGATTGATTGTTTTGTGATGAGATTTCTAACATTTTAGAGTATTCTTCTGTGGATAAATCGTTATAATAAAAGTTAACTGGATCAATTTTTTTCCCATTCTTATGAACTTCGTAATGAAGATGAGGAGCAACTGATGTTCCTGTATTCCCAACATATCCAATTACCTCTCCTCTTTTAACTTTTTGTCCTTTTTTAACAATTGATTTAGACATGTGTGCATAAAGTGTTTTATAGCCATACCCATGATTTATTTCCACATAATTTCCATATCCTTTTTTACTCCTTCTTACTTTGCTGATTTTTCCATTTCCTGTGGCATAAATTTCTGTTCCTATTTTGGCTGAAAAATCCATTCCAGTATGAAGTTTCCTTGTTTTATAAATTGGATGAATTCTATACCCATATCCACTCGCCATTCGTTTAAGATTTTTATTAGAAACTGGCTGAATTGCAGGAATAGAAGCAAGCATTGATAGCTTATCTTTTGTTAAATCAATAATTTCATCAAAAGATTTTGACTGTAAATAAAGTTGTTTGGTAAGTTGATCAATTTTTGAAGATGTTTCGATAATAATTTTAGAATTTGAAAAACCTTCTAATTCTTTGTATCTATTTATCCCACCAAAACCTTGTTTTCTTATTGAAGTTGGTATTGGGTCTGCTTCAAAAATAGTTCTATATATATTGTCATCTCTTTTTTGAATATCATCAAGAACTACTTCGATTTTAGACATTTTATTATCTAGAACTTCATATTGATTTACTAGATGATTAATCTCATTTATTAATCTTTTTTCTTTTGGACTGTCAAAAAACTGAAAAAAAGTTACAATCATTATTAAACCAATTAGAGTGCTTGAAAAAATAAAATAACTCAGTCTTTTAGTTTTTTCTATCTTACTAAGCTTAATTCGCTTGTAGCTTAAGGTCTTTGTATCGTAATAATATTTTATTTTAGCCATAACTAATTATTAATACAAATTTAGTAATATTACAGTAGATAATCTATTTAAAGGATTTGATTTACAATCTTTACTAATGAATGATTTATAAATTATTATGAAATCTCAAGACATCAGAAAATTATTTTTAGAGTTTTTCAAGAATAAAAAACATTCTATTGTTGATTCATCATCTTTAGTAATTAAAGATGACCCTACATTGATGTTTGTAAATGCGGGCATGAATCAATTTAAAAATATTTTTTTAGGTGATAAAAAACCTGCAGATTTAAGAATTGCTAATTCACAAAAATGTTTAAGAGTTTCTGGTAAACATAATGACTTAAATGAGGTTGGTCATGATACATATCATCATACTTTTTTTGAGATGTTAGGAAGCTGGTCTTTTGGAGATTACTTTAAAAAGAATGCAATTGAATTATCATGGATGTTTTTAGTAGATGTTTGTGCATTAGATAAAAGCAGGATTTATGTTACAGTTTTTGAGGGGGATAAGTTAGATGGAATTAGTAGAGATAATGATGCTTTTTCTTTTTGGAGAAAATTTCTTCCAGAGGAAAACATTATAAATGGTAATAAGAAAGATAATTTTTGGGAAATGGGTGAGATAGGCCCATGTGGTCCTTGCTCTGAAATTCATTATGACAATAGAGATGATAAGCAACGCAAAGAAGTTGCTGGCCTATCTCTAGTTAATAAAGACCATCCAGAAGTTATAGAAATTTGGAATCTTGTTTTTATGCAATATAAAAGACTTAAAGATGGAACTTTAGCTGATCTACCTACTCAACATGTTGATACAGGAATGGGTTTTGAAAGATTAACTATGATTATGCAAGGAAAAAAATCAAATTATGATACTGATATTTTCCAACCTCTAATACAAGAGATTGCTAAAATTTCTGGAATTCAATACGGAGCTAATGTTGATAGTGACATAGCTATGAGAGTTATTGCTGATCACCTTAGAGCTGTATCTTTTTCAATCGCTGATGGACAAATCCCCTCTAATGTTAAAGCTGGATATGTAATTCGTAGAATTTTAAGAAGAGCCATTCGTTATGGATATACTTTCTTAAACCTTAAAGAACCATTTATATATAAACTAGTACCTATTTTAGAATCTTCAATGGGAGGTCAGTATAAAGAACTATCTATTAACAGTAAATTAATTACTAACGTTCTTCTGCAGGAGGAGCAGTCTTTTTTAAGAACTCTATCCAAAGGTCTAAAAAGAATTGATGAGATTATTTCTCAGAATACAACATCAGTTTCTGGCGCAATAGTCTTTGAGCTATACGATACATATGGTTTTCCTAAAGATTTGACAGCTCTTATTTTAAGTGAGAACTCATTATCTTTTAATAGTGAAGAATTTGCTCAAGAAATGCAAAATCAAAAAGAAAGATCTAAAATCTCTTCGAATTCGGATATTGGAGATTGGGTAATGGTTAATAAATGTCAAGAAGAGTTTAATGGTTATAATTTTTTAGAATTAAATACTAAAATTAGTAGATATAGAAAAGTACATAAGAAGAATAAAGAATTTTTTCATATCGTCTTAGAAGATTCTCCATTTTATGCTGAATCAGGTGGTCAAATTGGAGATACTGGAGTATTAATAGGTAATAATTTGACCTTAAAAGTTCTAGATACAAAAAAAGAAAATGATATTAAATATATTATTTGTGAAGAATTCTTTGATAATTTACCTCAATCTGTAAAAGCTATAGTAGATGTAACTAGAAGAGCAGATATATCTAAAAATCATACTACTACTCATTTGCTACATGACTCTCTTAGGCGAGTACTTGGTGAGCATGTTGAGCAAAAGGGCTCGCTAGTAAGTGATACATATTTAAGATTTGACTTTTCTCACTTTTCTAAAATTACAACTGAAGAATTAAAGAAAGTTGAAGTTGATGTAAATAAGAAAATTCAAGAAAATATACAATTAAAGCTTTACGATAACCTTTCATTATCTCAAGCTAAAGAAATGGGGGCTCTTATGCTATTTGGGGAAAAATATGGAGATAGTGTTAGACTTGTAGAGTTTAACTCTTCTAAAGAGTTGTGTGGGGGAACACATGTCTCTGGTACATCAGAGATAGGCTTGTTTAAAATAAACTCTGAAAGTTCTACTGCTTCAGGAATTCGTAGAATAGAAGCTTGTACCGGAAGGGCTGCTTTAGATGCTTTAAAAGAAAAAGAAGAGTTGCATGATAAGTTAGAGATAATTTTGAAAAACAAAAATATTATTGCTTCTGTTGAGAGTTTGATTTTAGAAAATAAAAACAATTCTAAGGAGATAGAACTTTATAAAGGTTATTATTTTAAATCTTTAATGGATGAAATGCTATCAAATTCCGAAACAATTGGCTCTATTAATTTTGTCTACAAGAAGATGGATTCAAATGCTCAAGATTTAAAGACCTTTGCCCAGAGTTTTAAAAAGGAAAATAATTTGGTGTTATTACTTTCTTCGATCTTTGACTCTAAAGTTCTAATTACTCTTCTAATTACTTCAGATCTAATTTCTAAAGGATATAATGCAAAAGATTTAATAAATATTCTTTCAAAGGAAATTTCTGGCGGAGGAGGAGGACAAGATTATATTGCAACAGCTGGAGGGTCAAATATAAATGGACTGGATAATGTAGTTCAAAAAGTAAAAGAATTATTTACTAAATTATAAAACAAAAAAAAACCACCTAAAAGGTGGTTTTTTAAATTTTTAACAAGTTTATTAGAATCTGTAAGCAAGGCCAAAGTTTAATTTCCCTTCTCTATCACCTGCATCATCTTCATTAACTGGCATTGTGTAACTTGGCTCTAAGTATAGTGCATTCCATACGTTAAAAGAATATCCTACACCTACAGTCATGTTATCTGTAGCTTCTTCAGTTGGCATTTGTACAGTTGCCCACATTCCTTCACCAAAGTTATATCTTACAAAAAGATCCCATGTTGCATCACCAGCAGCATCTTCTGCTCCTTTTTGTACCCCAGCTGTAAAATTTTCATTTACCATGTAACCTAAACCTATTTTGTCAGTAATTTGTTCAGCTGAGAATCCATCTGCATCATCTCCTGCTTCTGTAACTGTAGTAACTACCATAAATTGAGCTGAAGCAAATAACGTAGTCATTGCTAGAGCTGCTGTAAATAATACTTTTTTCATCTTATTTAAATTTAATATTAATATTGGTCGCAAGATAGTGAAGCTATTTATATTTTATATAATAAAAAACAACTTTTCTTAACATGAAATTGTTAATTGCTAGATTAAAGCAAAAAAAAAGAGCTGCACTAGGCAGCTCTTTTCTAAGTTTATTTTTTAACTAATTACGGAGTAACAGTTAAAGTTAACCAGTTGTATTGTGTATCAGTATCACCACCATTGTTGTCAGTAACCATTCTGTATGATAATGAAGCATTATCAGTTAATGAATAACCTACAGAAATATCAGTAGCTGATCTTTCGTAGTTTTCATCTTCAGTGTTAGTTACAGTACTCATTGTAGCTGATAAAGAGAAATCTCCCATGTTGTATGAACCACCAACATATAAGTTTTCTTCGTTAGCTGCTAATTGACCAAGATTACCATGAGACATCCAGTCACCAGTCATGTTACCTGAAGCTAAGTAAGTGAATCCATCTTCACCAACTGAAGCCATACCTGCAGTTAATGACATGTCATCATTTACAGTGTAAGTACCTGAAACATCCATCATGTCACCATCGACACCATCAAATGAAGTTGTGTTGTAAGAAACATTTAAATCTAAAGCACCACCCATTGCTGAGTAAGTAAAGTCAAGACCCATTGCAGTATTTGCATCAGCTCCATCATTTGCTAAAGATAAATATAGTAAGTTAGCACTCCAGTCACCTTGAGACTTAGATGCGTTTAACCACATGTTGTCTAATGATGAAGTTCCATCTTCGTTACTTTGTGAATTTAAACCTAAGTCTAAACCTACTAAGTCATTGTCAATTGCAAAAGTCATACCATCTGTAGTATTTCTTTGTGCTGCCCAATCGTTAGTTCCAACAAAAACACCTGAACCATAAGATAATGCTTGACGACCAATGTTCATAGTTGCGAAACCGAAAAGATCAGTTGAAGCATATGCTTCGTAAACGTTAGCATTAAGTGTTCCATTAGTTCCGTCGTTAGTTGTGTAGTTTACATCACTACTTAAAACGATTCCCCAATTGTCACCACCCCATGTAGTTCCAACAGTTAC
>CASIBH010000010.1 GCA_949372805.1 uncultured Flavobacteriales bacterium
GAAGTAATTCATTTAGGACATGATAGAAGTGTTGAAGAAGTTGTGGATTGTGCAATTGAAGAGGATGCTAATTCAATTGCTATGACCTCTTATCAAGGAGGACATCTTGAATATCTTAAATATATGTTTGACCTTTTAAAAGAAAAAAACGCTGAACATATTAAAATATTTGCTGGAGGAGGAGGGACAATATTACCATCAGAAATTAAAGAATTACATGAGTATGGAATAACAAGAATCTATCATCCAGATGATGGTAGAAAAATGGGACTTCAAGGAATGATTAATGATCTTGTTAAGAAATCTGATTTCCCTCTTGGAGATAATATAATTATTGATTCTATAGATTCAAAAAAATCAGCTGATGTAATTTTAAACAATTTAAAAGAAAAAAAAACAAATACGATTGCTCGATTAATTTCTTGTGCAGAAAATTTTCCTGAAAAACACATAGATATTTTAAAAAAAATAAAAGAGAGTGCAGAAAAATCCTCTACTCCTGTTTTAGGAATTACAGGAACAGGTGGAGCAGGAAAATCTTCTTTAGTTGATGAAGTTGTTAGAAGGTTCATTTTTGACTTTACAGATAAAAAAATTGCTATAATCTCTGTAGACCCATCCAAAAGAAAAACTGGCGGAGCTTTACTTGGTGATAGAATAAGAATGAATTCTATTAAATCAAATAGAGTTTATATGAGATCTTTAGCTACTAGACAGGCTAATCTTGCTTTATCAGCTCATGTTAATGACGCTTTAGATATTTTAAAAGCTGCTGAATATGACCTAATAATATTAGAGACATCTGGAATTGGTCAGTCTGATACAGAAATTATTGAACACTCAGATATATCAATGTATGTGATGACTCCTGAGTATGGGGCTGCAACACAATTAGAAAAAATTGATATGTTAGATTTTGCAGATCTAATTGCAATAAATAAATTTGATAAAAACGGTAGCCTTGACGCTTTAAGAGATGTCCAAAAACAATATCAGAGGAATAATCTAAGATTTGATGAAGATGTTAAAAACATGCCTGTTTATGGAAGTATTGCTTCTCAATTTAATGACCCAGGAATTAATACTTTATATCTAGCTATTATTGAAAAATTCTCTTCAAAAAATAAAGGAAACTTTAAATCATCATTTAAAATAACAGACCAAATGTCTGAAAAGATATTTGTAATTCCTCCAAAGAGAGTAAGATATTTATCTGAAATAGCTGACAGTAACAGAAATTATGATATTTGGGTGAATGAACAAAAGAATATTGCTAGTAAATTATATGCTATTGATAAGACTAAAAAAATTATTATTGATAGTGGATCAAAAAAACTTCAAGAGGAATTAGAGAAAAAGTTTAATGAATTATTATTAGAATTAGATCCGAAAAACAAAATCCTGTTAGATGAATGGACAACACTTAAAGAAAAATATAAAAAAGAAGTTTTTAAATATAAAGTAAGAAATAAAGAAATTTCTATCCAAACTCATACCACTTCATTATCTCATAACCAAATACCTAAAATAACACTTCCTAAATATGAATCTTGGGGAGATATTTTAAACTGGCAATTACAGGAAAATGTTCCAGGATCATTTCCATTTACTGCTGGGCTATTCCCTTTTAAAAGAGAAGGAGAAGATCCAACTAGAATGTTTGCTGGAGAAGGGGGCCCAGAAAGAACAAATAGAAGATTTCACTATGTGAGTTTAGGCATGCCAGCAAAAAGATTATCTACAGCATTTGATTCAGTAACTCTCTATGGTAATAATCCAGATTTTAGACCAGATATATACGGAAAAATTGGAAATGCTGGGGTTTCTATTTGTTGTCTTGATGATATGAAGAAATTGTACTCAGGTTTTGAACTTACTGATTCAATGACTTCAGTTAGTATGACAATAAATGGTCCAGCACCAATGCTCCTTGCATATTTTATGAATGCAGCAATTGATCAAGAATGTGAAAAATATATCTTTGATAATAAGCTTGAAGTAGAAGTTGAAAAAAAGATTAAAGATATTTATGCTTCAAAAGGAATTAAAAGACCCGAATACCAAGGAGAAATTCCAGAGGGAAATAATAAACTAGGGTTATTTCTTTTAGGAATTACTGGCGACAAAGTACTTCCACAAGATATTTATAATCAAATTTCAATAAATACACTTTCTAAAGTTAGAGGAACAGTACAAGCAGATATTTTAAAAGAAGATCAAGCACAAAATACATGTATTTTTAGTACAGAATTTGCTCTTAGAATGATGGGTGATGTTCAAGAATATTTTATAAATAAGAACATTAGAAATTTCTATTCTGTTTCAATTTCAGGATACCATATTGCTGAAGCTGGAGCAAATCCAATATCTCAGCTAGCGTTCACACTTTCAAATGGATTTACATATGTTGAGTATTATTTAAGTAGAGGAATGGATATTAATGAATTTGGTCCAAATCTATCTTTTTTCTTCAGCAACGGTGTAGATCCAGAATATGCTGTAATAGGTAGAGTTGCAAGAAGAATTTGGGCTAAAGCAATGAAAAGTAAATATGGAGCAAACAAACGTGCGCAAATGTTAAAATACCATATTCAAACATCGGGAAGATCTCTACATGCTCAAGAGATAGATTTTAATGATATTAGAACAACTCTTCAAGCCCTCTATGCCATATATGACAATTGTAATTCACTACACACAAATGCTTACGATGAAGCTATTACAACTCCCACAGAAGAATCTGTTAGAAGAGCAATGGCAATACAACTAATTATTAATAAAGAGTTAGGACTAACAAAAAATGAAAACCCTTTACAGGGATCATTTATCATTGAAGAATTAACTGATTTAGTGGAGGAGGCTGTACTTTTAGAATTTGATAGAATTACTGATAGAGGAGGAGTATTAGGTGCTATGGAAACGATGTATCAAAGAAGTAAAATTCAAGAAGAATCTTTGTACTATGAAACTTTAAAACACACGGGAGAATATCCAATTATTGGAGTAAATACTTTTCTTAATAAAAAAGGCTCCCCTACAATAATTCCAAATGAAGTAATAAGGGCAACAAAAAAAGAAAAAGAATACCAAATTTCTATGCTAAATGAGTTACAAAAAGGAAATTTAAAAGAATCTAAAGAAATTCTTGAAAAGGTTCAAAAGGTTTCAATTAATAATGAAAATATTTTTGAGATATTAATGGAAGCTTCAAAAATATGTTCGCTTGGAGATATAAGTGCTGCTTTATTTGAAGTTGGAGGACAGTATAGAAGAAATATGTAAATAAAATAAAAAAATGAAAAAGATAATTTTATTAGTAATAGTTTTTAGTAATACGCTAAGTGCTCAAGACAAAGGGAATTTTGAAAACTCTTCAAATGATTTCTACAATAACATTCTAAAAGAATCTAATGACTTTAATAAAGTAAAAAAAGAACAGAAAAAATCTTTCAAGCTTCTTATAGATAACGATAAAATACCAAAAAATCTTAATGAGTTTACAATTGTGGAATCTGCAGATCCAATTTCTCAAGGAAATACTGGAACATGTTGGTGCTTCTCAACAACATCTTTTTATGAAAGTGAAATATTAAGATTAACAAAAAATTCAATAAACCTATCTGAACTTTTTCCAGTTTATTATGAGTACATTGAAAAAGTAAGAAGATTTATTAGAAAAAGAGGTGATTCATATTTAAGTGAAGGTTCAGAAAGCAATGCAGTTCAAAGAATGATGAAGATGTATGGTATTGTGCCATTTGAGGCATACGAAGGAAAACCTTCTGATCAACCATATTATAATCATGAAAAAATGTTTTCTGAGATTCAAAAATATATGAGCAATTGTAAGGAAAATAATTTCTGGGATGAGCAAGCCATTTTGAGTAATGTTAAATCTATATTAAATCACTATATGGGTGTTCCTCCTAAAGAATTTAAATATGATGGTAAAACATATACTCCAATCACATTTTTAAATAAAGTAACTAAATTAAATCCTGAAGATTATGTTGATTTTATGTCTTTAATGGAAAAAAATTATTGGGAAAAAACTGAGTACAAAGTGCCAGATAATTGGTGGAGAAGTAGTGAATATCATAATGTTCCTTTAAATACATTTATGAAAATAATAAAATTATCCATTGAGAATGGATTTTCAATTGCAATTGGTGGAGATGTATCAGAAAGTGGTTATTCAGCAAAAAATGATGTAGCTATGGTTCCATCATATGATATTCCATCAGAGTATATAGATGAAAATGCAAGACAATTTAGATTCTCTAATGGAACCACTACAGATGATCATGCAATACATTTAATTGGATATAAAAAAGATCCAAAAGGATGGTGGTTTCTTATAAAGGATAGTGGTAGTGGAGCAAGAAATGGAACATTTCCTGGCTATTACTTTTACCATGAAGATTACATAAAACTAAAAATGATGTCATTTACAATACATAAAGATGCTGTTAAAGATGTACTTTCTAAATTCTAACATGAGAATTATCCTTTTCTTATGTCTTCTTCCTTCATTTATTTTCTCTCAGGATATAAATACTCTTTTTAAAGAAAAAGGAGAAATTTATTTTTCTTTTAAATACAAAAATAGAAATCAGCTTAATAAACTATCAAAGATCATTTCACTTGATCACAAAATCAAAAAAGATAGTGCATTTGCATATGCGAATAAAAAAGAATTTGCTGAGTTCCTGAATTTAGATATTAAGTATAATATTATTAATCATAACCAAACCTACAAACAGACAAAATCATCAAATTGGGACTACTACCCTACTTATTCAGAATATGTTGATATGATGGAAAATTTCGCAGATTCTTTCCCAAATATCTGTAAGCTACATAGACTTGGAATATTAAACTCTGGACGGGAAATTCTAATTGTTCAAATTTCTAATAATGTTGGAACGAAGGAAAATGAGCCATCTTTCCTCTACACCTCATCTATGCATGGAGATGAACTAACAGGCTATGTTCTAATGCTAAGATTAATTGATGATATTTTAAATAATTATTCAACAAATAATTATGTAACAAATCTTGTTGATAATATTGACATATGGATTAATCCCCTTGCTAATCCTGATGGAACATTTGCTGGGGGAAATAATACTGTTTTTGGTGCCACCAGATCAAATGCAAATAATATTGATCTTAACAGAAACTATCCAGATCCACAAGATGGATTGCACCCAGATGGTAACTCATGGCAGCCTGAAACGATGATTTTTATGGGTCTAGCTGATACAGTTAATTTTAATTTGGCATCAAACTTGCATACAGGCTCAGTTGTTGCTAATTATCCATGGGATACATGGTCAAATATTCCAGCAGATTTAAATTGGTGGGAACATGTATGTAATGAATATTCCGATACTTGTCAATTAAATGGGAATCAAAATTATTTCACAGATTTTGATAATGGTATCACAAATGGGTTTGATTGGTATGAAGTGGATGGTGGACGACAAGATTATTCAAATTACTTTAATCATTCAAGAGAGTTTACACTTGAACTTTCTAATAGCAAAACACCTAACCCAAATAGCTTACCATATTATTGGAATGCAAATTTTTCATCATTTTATAATTTCATACAACAATCATTATATGGGTTAAGAGGAATAGTGACTGATAGTATAACAGGACAACCATTAAAAGCATTTGTTGAGGTTATAAATCATGATGTTGATAGTTCACAAATTTTTTCAAGTTTACCAATAGGTAATTATCACAGATATATATATCAAGGAAATTATCAAATTAAGTTTAGCAAAAATGGCTATCATAACAAAACTATTAATGTATCAATTCTAAATAATTCCACCTCTAATTATGATATTCAGCTAGTACCAATTAATTTTGTTGGTATAGAAGAGAAAGCTAATAATAAAAACATTTATAAATTTACTGATATACTTGGAAGAAATAAGAATGTTAGTAATAAAAAAAATCAAATGATATTTAGAAAAAGTGACGATAATAAAATTAAAAAAACAATAATCTTAAAATAAAAAAATGAAAAAAATAACAACATTAATAATGTGCTTACCATTTTTAATTTTCGCACAAAACACAGAAAAATCAAAAAATAAAAATTCGAGCTTTGAAACAATTTCCATTAGTGATAAAATACCTGAAATTGATTTTGAATTAGAATCAGTTAATAAGGAATGGATGACAATAAACTCTCAAGTAGGCGACAATGGTTTATTAGTAATTTTCACATGCAATACATGTCCTTTTGTAGTTATGTGGGAAGACAGGTATAAATTAATAGAGCAAATAGTTGAAGAAAGTAATATTGGGTTGGTTTATATTAATTCAAATTACAAAAAAAGAAAAGGAGATGACTCATTTGAAAATATGCAAAAACATGCTAAGAAAATGGACTATCAATTCCCTTACCTTTTAGATGAAAAAAGTAAATTAGCAAACTTATTTGGAGCAAAAACAACTCCTCATATTTTCTTGTTTAACAATAAAAATACTCTTGTTTTTAAAGGAGCGATTGATGATAATTATAAAGACATTAAAAAAGTTGAAAAATTTTATCTAAAAGATGCAATAAAACAACTTGCATCAGGATCTGAAATTACTATAAGCGAAACAAAAGCAGTTGGCTGTAGTATTAAAAGATATATTCCATAAATGTTTGATGTTGTCTTGTTAACAGATTATAGATACGAAAAACCAGAAAAGAAAAATTGGTATATAAATCAAGTTTTAAAAGAAGATCAACTTTTATTAGATGCTCTTACAAGTAAAGGTTTAAAGGTGTGTAAGAAAGATTGGAACTGCAAGAAGTTCAATTGGAAAAAAACTAAATCTGCAATATTTAGATCAACATGGGACTATTTTGACAAATTCGATGAGTTTTTTGATTGGAAAGAAAAAAAC
The DNA here is from genome assembly GCA_949372805.1 of uncultured Flavobacteriales bacterium. Classification (GTDB taxonomy): domain Bacteria; phylum Bacteroidota; class Bacteroidia; order Flavobacteriales; family BACL11; genus CAJIYG01. Next base: position 6,919 of record CASIBH010000010.1, read on the forward strand.
AAAAAGCATCTTTTATTCATTAATTCTTCAAAATTAATTGATTGGAACATTAATAAGATATATCTTAAAGAGTTATATGATAAAGGTATTAATATACCTGAGTCGATATTTATAAAAAAAGGAGATAAAATAAATTTAAGAAATCTATTTAATGAAAATAAATTTACAACAGCAATCTTAAAACCAAATATTTCAGGAGCTGCAAGACACACATATAAAATAGAAAAAAATAAATTAAATGATTTTGAAATTATTTTTAAAAAATTATTAGAAAAAAAAGATATGATTTTTCAAAACTATATGACTAATATAGTTGAGGAAGGAGAAATTTCTCTAATAATGATTGGTGGGGAACATACTCACTCTGTAAAGAAAAAAGCAAAAAAAGGAGACTTCAGAGTTCAAGATGATCATGGAGGAACAGTTGAGAATTACAAACCATCAAATGAAGAGATAAAATTTGCTCAAAGATGCATTGAAAAATGCCCAGAAAGAACTTTATATGCAAGAGTTGATATTATCTATGACAACGAAAATAAGTTAGCACTAAACGAGCTAGAATTAATTGAACCAGAATTATGGTTTAGAGAATATCCAAAGTCAGCAGAAATACTTGCTGATAAAGTAAATAACTATTTATTAGATATTAAAAACACATCAAACTCAATATCATCATAGATAATTTTGTCTCCAAGATTTTTAAAGATATTGCCAGATTTATACTCAATTCCCCACTTAGTTCTATCAATTTTAAATTTTGATTTAGCAACAAAGGAATTACCGTTTCCTGTAACCTCAGCATCAAAAGCAATAGGCTTTGTAATACCTTTAATAGTTAAATCAGCAAGAACACTATAATTTCTTTGATCAATTTTAAAGACTTTAGTTATTTTTAAATCAGCATCTGAAAATTTCTCAACATTAAAAAAATCTTCATCTTTAAGATGACTAACAAAATAATTATTTTTACTCTCAGATTCAATATCTGTGCATAAAATAGTATTCATATCAATTGCAAAATTACCACCAACAAAATTTCCGTGATCAAATGTTAAAAAACCAGACACTATATCAATTGTTCCAGTATGTGATCCTGTAGGCTTACTGCCTGTCCAAATAAGTTTAGAATTTTCAGTATTAACTTTAACGTCATTAGTATGAGGAGTTGTGAAACTACTAATTAAAAGAGCAGTAATAAATAATAAAGGAATAAATAGATTTTTCATTTTTGTTAATTTTTTCACAAATTTACATAAATTTGAAATCATTAAACTAATATGACCAAAATACTTAAAGTGCTATTTTCAGATATTCAAAACATTCAAAAATGTTTTGAAATAAGAAAAAAAGTTTTTGTTGAAGAACAAAATTGTGACCCGAAAGATGAGTATGAAAATGAAGAACAATCTACACACTTTTTACTCTTAAAAGATAATCAACATTTAGCAACTGCAAGATATAGAAAAACTGAAAAAGGGATTAAAATGGAACGTTTTGCTGTTTTAAAAAAATACAGAGGTAGCGGATTTGGTCATGAAATTTTAAAAGAAATGCTTAAAGATCTAGAAAAAAATACTTCAATTAAATATTTACATGCCCAAGTACAAGTAGTAGGGTTTTATGAAAAAATTGGTTTTGAAAAAATCGGAGATATATTTGACGAAGTAGGCATAATGCACTACAAGATGATTTTTAAATCAAATTAATTTATGTTAAGTTTATCTATCCAGCCATAATTATTTAAATCTACTCCCTTTTGAATAGACAATAGTCGCTCTTTAAGTTTAAGTGCAATAGATTCTAAATTATTAAATTCAATTTTATCTTTCTTAAAAGTAATAGATGATATAGGTAATACTGAAACAGCAGTGCCCGTACCAAAAGCTTCGCTAAGAGTACCAATATTACTTGAATCTAAAATTTCATCTACGCTAATATCTCTTTCTTCAACAGTTAAACCTAAATCTATAGCAATTTTAATGATTGAATCCCTTGTAATGCCACCAAGAATAGTATCAGATAACTTTGGGGTAACTAGAATGTTATCAATAACAAACCAAATATTCATTGTTCCTGACTCTTCAATATTGGTATGATTTTTTGAGTCAGTCCAAATAACCTGAGTAAAACCTTTTTTCTTAGCTAAATTAGTTGGGAAGAATGAGGCTCCGTAATTCCCAGCTGCTTTAGCAAAACCAACCCCACCACTAGCAGATCTAGAATATTCTTGTTCAATTAAAAGATGGATAGGGTCACTATAATATGTCTTGGTTGGAGAAAGAATAATCATAAAAGTATATTCATTTGAAGAAGAAGCTTTAATACATGGCTCAGAAGCAAAAATAAATGGTCTAATATAAATTGAAAAACCTGGATCTGATTTACACCATTCTGAATCAAGCTTTAACAAAGTATTTAATCCATCATAAAATATCTCAGATGAAATTTCTGGAATAGCCATTCTTTTTGCAGATTGATTAATTCTTTTAAAATTCTCATCTCTTCTAAAAAATAAAATATTATTAGTAGAGTCTTTAAAAGCTTTCATTCCCTCAAAAACTGACTGACCATAATGAAAAACTTGTGCAGCAGGACTTATAGATATATCTCCATATTCTTTAATTTGAATAGGACCCCATGAATTATTTTTAAAATTACATATCAGCATATGGTCAGAAAAAACCATTCCAAATGGAAGATTATTAAAATCAGTACTTTGTAATCGAGAATTTTTTAAAGAAGTTACATTAATCAAAATAAATAAATTTATGTACCACAAAGATACGAATTAAATCATTTAATAAGATAAATACTTTATTTAAACAAAATTTTAAAATACTTTTGATAAAAACTTAAACATGAAAAATCTAATCTTAATTGCTACACTATTCTTAATTTATAGTTGTTCCAACAATCCAAAAAATTCAAACTTAGAGGTAAATGAAATTCAAATTTTTGGCGATTCAACAATTAATGAAAAAGGGAAAATATCTGGCACAGAGTTGATAAATATTTTATCAAAAAGAGATTCAGCAATAGTAAGAGTTGAGGCGCCAATAATATCTGTATGTCAAAAAAAAGGTTGTTGGATGTATTTAGAATTAGATTCAAATATTGAAATGTTAGTGAGATTCAAGGACTATAGTTTTTTTGTCCCTATGGAATGTGCTGGAGATACTGCTATAGTACAAGGAGTGGCAAAAGTGGACACTCTTTCAATAGAATGGCTAAAACATTTAAAAGAGGATGCTAATGCAACTCAAGAAGAAATTGATGCAATAGTAGAGCCAAAAATTACGTATAGTATCTCTGAAGCCACAGCTGTTTTAATTAAATAATGTTTAGAAAAAAAATTATTTTTTTAACTCTAATTTGTTTTACTTTTAGCTGTACAGAAAAAATAGAAAAAAAAACAAAACCATTAAACCCAAATGGTGATAGTGAACTTGCTCTAATTATGAGAGAATTACAAGTAAATACTTCTATTATAAAAGATGAAATAGAGAAGGAATATTTTGATCCTAATGCAAAAATTAACAATGACTATTTTAAACAATTAGTTAAGGAAAGATTTAAATTAAACACTGCTCAACCATCAGATGAAAATTTAAAATCAACAAATACATATTCTAATTTTGCTGCAACATATAATTATTCTGTTTCAAATTTTCTGAACAATAAAATAACAACTAAGAATTATAATAATATGATAAATAATTGTATTTCTTGTCACCAACAATTTTGTCTAGGAACAATTGCGACAATTAATAAACTCAAAATTAAATAATTGGATCATCTAATTTTCACAAATGATGGATCTCATTCAATATTCTCAAAAGAAATAAATGAAAACTATCATTCCAAACATGGTGCTATTAGTGAATCGATTCATGTTTTTATTAAAAATGGTCTAGAAAAAATTAATGAAAAAAATATTGATTTATTGGAAATTGGTTTTGGCACAGGGCTAAATGCTTTTTTAAGTCAAAATTACCTTGAAAAAGAAAAAATATTTTGTAATTATTATTCTTTAGAAAAATTTCCAATAAATAAAGACCTATCAAACAAGCTAAACTATGCCAAGGAATTAGGTTTAAATAAAAAAAAATTTAATGAATTACATGATTCAAATTGGAATATAGCAAATAAATTATCTAAATATTTCAGTTTAATAAAAATTAAAGAAGATGTACTTTATTACCAAACTAATATAAAATTTGATATAATTTATTTTGATGCTTTCTCTCCTGAAAAACAAGCTGAAATGTGGTCAGAAGAAATATTAAATAAGATGTTTGATTTTCTAAAATGCGGTGGATTTCTTGTTACATATTGTGCTAAAGGAATAATAAAAAGAAGATTACAAAAAGTTGGATTCAAAATTATTAGTCTTCCAGGACCAACTGGAAAAAGAGAAATGACAATGGCTATGAAAAAATAGCATCTAAAACATTTTTCAATCCCTTATAAGCACAGAAGAAAAGTACTGGCAATAAAGTAATAGCTATTATAATAACAGTATAACTATCCTTTCGCATGTTATTAAAACCAATAAATAACATTGAGGCATCTAATGCAATGACAAGAGCTGTTAAAGAAAGCCACATTGCTCCTTTTATAATTTTATTTTTATCTATTTCACTCATTAATAAATTGTAATACACTTCTAACAGATCCATATTCTATTAATAATTCTTTGGCTTTAGCATAAGAAATATTGTGTGATTTTATAATCATTCTAACCCCTCTATCAACTAATTTTTCATTAGAGAGCTGCATATCTACCATTTTATTGCCACGAACATGACCAAGTTTTATCATTACTGATGTTGAAATCATATTCAAAACTAATTTCTGAGCAGTTCCAGATTTCATCCTTGTGCTTCCAGTAACAAATTCAGGACCAACAACTATCTCTAGAGGATAATCAGAAACCAAACTTAATGGAGAGTTTTTGTTACAAACAATACATCCAGTAATAATATTATTTTTTTGACATTCTTTCAAGGCTCCAATAACATATGGAGTTGTACCAGAAGCAGCAATTCCTATAACAATATCTTTATCATTAACATTATGTGAAATTAAATCATTCCATCCAAGTAGACTATCATCTTCAGCAAATTCAACTGCCTTTCTTATTGCATTATCTCCTCCAGCAATTAATCCTATCACTAAATCATGACTTACACCGAATGTAGGAGGACATTCTGATGCATCAAGAATACCTAATCGTCCAGAGGTTCCTGCACCAAGATAAAAGAGACGTCCTCCAGATTCTAATTTAGTAAAAATCTTATTTACTAAATGACCAATTTTAGTAATATGACCTTTAATGATATTTGGTACAGAATTATCTTCTTTATTTATATTTAACAATAACTCATCTGTTGTCATTTCCTCCAAAGAATGGTGGTTTGAGTCAGACTCTGTTATTTTTTTCATAATTAATATAAATTTGGAAATTTACTTGGGTCAACATCATTCATCATTTTATAAACCTTTTCAACAACATCTTCAACAGAAGGTTTACTAAAATAATCTCCATCTTTACCATATGCAGGTCTGTGTGCTTTTGCAGCTAATGTTTGTGGTTCACTATCAAGATGAAAGAATCCTTTTTGATCCTCAACAATATTTTGTAAAATATATGAACTTGCTCCACCAGGTACATCCTCATCAATAACTAACAATCTATTAGTTTTAATGACACTATTTACCATCGTTTTATTAATATCTAATGGGACTAAAGTTTGAACATCAATTACTTCAGCACTAATACCTAAATCTTCTAATTGTTTTGCAGCTTCAGAGACAATTCTCCATGTTGAACCATAAGTAACTAATGTTACATCATTACCCTCTTTTGTAATTTCTGGAATTCCAAGAGGAGTTCTAAATTCTCCCATATTTGAAGGCAGTTTTTCCTTTACTCTATAACCATTCAAGCACTCTATAACCATTGCAGGCTCGTTTGCTGCCATTAAGGTATTATAAAAACCAGCTGCTTTTTGCATATCTCTAGGAACACATAAATTTACTCCTCTAGTTCCATGAATAACCATCCCCATTGGAGATCCAGAATGCCAGATCCCTTCAAGCCTATGCCCTCTAGTTCTAATTATTACAGGTGAAATTTGTCCTCCATGAGTTCTGTAATGTAATGATGCAATATCATCAGCCATAGTTTGAAAAGCATAAAGTAAATAGTCTAAATATTGCATCTCAGCAATAGGACGTAAACCTCTAAGAGACATTCCAATACCTTGACCTAAAATTGTAGTTTCTCTTATACCAGTATCAGCAACTCTAACTTCGCCATATTTTTCCTGTAACCCTTCAACTCCCTGATTAACACCACCAATCTTTCCAACATCCTCTCCAAAAATCATTGCCTCTGGAATATTTGAAAACATCTTATCAAAGTTATCTCTTAAAATAATTCTCCCATCAACTTCCTCAGAATTAGAATCATATTCAGGCAATACCTCTTTAACTTTTCTAGCAGAAAACTCTGTTTCATTATATAAAAATGTATTATATCTTTCTGCATTTTCTGATTTACTTTTATTAATAAAGTTAATTAAAGTCTGCTTTTCAAGCATATCTTGTTTTGCAATTTTAATTAAAACTTTTCTTGCAACTGATAAAAAATCTCTTCTAAAAAGACCAAAAGAAGAAGCTTGTTTAAGATCTGAAATCCAGCCAGCAAGCTCAGGAATATTAACTTGAGCTGAAATATTATTTAAAACAACTAATAGCTCGTTTAGTTCAGCTTTTAACGGCTCTTGATATTCTTTCCAGGCATCTTGCTTTGATTTTTTAACAAATACTTTTACTTCTGAGATAATTTCATCTAACTCTTTTTGTTCAGCTATTTTATTAGAAATAATCCATGATGAAAATTGCTTTAAACAATCAAAATCCTCTTCCCATTGCAACCTTTCTTTTGATTTATACCTTTCATGAGAACCAGACGTTGAATGTCCAGTTGGCTGGGTCATATCAATAACATGAATTATAGAAGGAATATGTTTTTCTCTAGCAAGTTTTTCTGCCTTTTCATATGTCTCAATAAGAGCAGGATAATCCCATCCTTTTACCTTAAAAATCTCAAATCCTTCACCCTTCTCATCTCTTTGAAATCCTTTTAATACTTCTGAAACATCTGACTTTGTCATTTGAACTTCATTTCCAACAGAAATACCGTAACCATCATCCCAAACAGAAATAATTGCTGGAACTTGTAAAACTCCAATAGCATTTACTGCCTCAAAAAAATGACCTTCAGCACAAGAGGAGTTCCCTATTGTTCCAAAAGCAATTTCAGAACCATTATTAGTAAATTTAGATTTATGTGCAAGTGCTTTATTATCTCTGTAAACTTTGGAAGCTTGAGCAAGTCCTACTAATCTTGGAAAATTAGAAGCAAGACATGCCATATCAGAAGTGGAATTTTTTTGTTCCATTAAATTTTTCCATGTTCCGTCTTCATTTAATAACCTTGTACCAAAATGATTCATCATTTGTCTAGAGCCTGAACTTGGCTCCGCAGAAAGTTCAGGATTACCATAAAGATGAGCAAACATTTGCTTAGTAGTTAACATGGCCAAGACACATCATTAAAGCCTGATCTCTATAGTAACCTGCTCGAAAATCTCCATTTCTAAATACTTTAGCTAAAGCAATTTGTGCAAGTTCCTTTCCATCACCAAATATTCCAAAACTTCCTTTTCCTGACAACACATCTCTTCTACCTAGTGCTGCAGCTTCTCTAACTTCACGCACTAATCTATAATCAGAAAGAATAACATTTTTAAAATCATCCTTTGATAAACCTTTTCTTTCATTTTTTGAAACATTTTGTACTCATAGCATAATTCAAATTAAAATAACGGGTGACAAAATTAAATCATATTTATTAGATAAATAACTGTTTTTATAGATATGAAAGAGTCATCATAAAATTGTAAATCATATACATCAATTAGGTTTAATTTAAAAAGATTAGTAATTTTGCAGCCCCTCAATAATGAGGACTAATCACAGAGATGGTTTAACCAAATTAAATTAAAAATGTCAACAAGAATTAGATTAGCAAAGACACGGTAGAAAAAAACAACCATTTACCATATAGTAGTAGCTGACCAAAAAGCTCCAAGAAACGGAAGATTTATTGAAAAATTAGGAGTATATAATCCTAACACTAAGCCTGCAACAATCGATTTAGATTTTGATGGAGCAGTAAATTGGCTACTTAAAGGCGCACAACCTTCTGATACCGTAAGAGCAATACTTTCTTACAAAGGAGTAATGATGAAAAAACACTTAATGGCTGGTGTAGCAAAGGGTGCATTTACTGAAGAAGAGGCTGAAAAAAGATTTACAGCTTGGATGGAGTATAAAGAAAATAAAGTAGCTGATGAAAAATCAGGAATAGAAAAAGCAGTAATGCGGTGCTGATAAAGCAGCATTGCTGCTGAAAATTAGTAAACTGCTGAAAGAGCAAAATGCATTGTAGATAAATTAAACGCTGCAACTACTCCTGCTGCTGAAGAAGCTCCTGCTGCTGAAGAAGCTCCTGTTGCTGAAGAAGCTCCTGTTGCTGAAGAAGCTCCTGTTGCTGAAGAAGCTCCTGTTGCTGAAGAAGCTCCTGCTGCTGAAGAAGCTCCTGCTGCTGAAGAAGCTCCTGTTGCTGAAGAAGCTCCTGCTGCTGAAGAAGCTCCTGTCTGAAGAAGCTCCTGTTGCTGAAGAAGCTCCTGCTACTGAAGAAGCTCCTGTTGCTGAAGAAAAATCAAAAAAAGATTAATAAATGAATCTTAAAGATTGTTTCTTAATTGGATCAATTTTTAAACTTCATGGATACAAAGGTGGATTAATTATTTTCAATTTTAAAAATATATCTATTAATACTTCAAATACTACACACTTATTTATTAAAATAGATAACGGATTAGTGCCTTTCTTTATTGAAGACTTAAAGAAAATAAAGAAAAATAATTTTCTGGTTAAGTTTTCAGAACTAAATTCTGAAAATGAGGTTCTTCATCTTCTAAAAAAAGATGTTTATATTGATAATAAGCTATTAATTTTTAATGATTTAAAATCATCTAGCAATACTTTAATGAATTACAAAGTAGTCGATAAAAAATTTGGA
>CASIBH010000011.1 GCA_949372805.1 uncultured Flavobacteriales bacterium
TCAGTATGACCATGGTTAAACGAGCTAGACATAAAAACATCTAAATTTCCATCTGTTATTAAAATAACTGGTAGTGGAATTGTTATAGATGCATCTCCCTCACCAAGAAGGTGCCACTCATGAGAATCAGAAATATGATGCATAATTGCCGGAACAGGATTGTAAAGCTCTGATTTCTCTTGCGAACTGTCATCAGAAAATGAAATTTGCGGAAAAAACAAGATTATTAAAAATGAAACTAGTAATCGTAAACTAAAATTGTTCATGTAATTTTTCTGTTTTTTTAAATCTTGGCAAAAATAAATAAATAATTTATTTCTAAGATAGAAAAAAGACAAAAACAACTAAAAATATTTAGTTAATTTTTCTTAAAAAAATAATATCATAAACTAAGTATGAAAAATATGTAAAGAAAAAATTTAATATATGATTTAACTGAGCAATACTATCTCTTAAAATAAAGAAATAAATATACACTAGAAAACATATAAATTTAATCATAGATAAAACTAAAAAATATGAGAAAATTTTGTTTTTATTTTTAAGTATTTTCTTATAGGCTAAATCTGAAGTTATGCTGATTAAAAAAATAAAAGCGTGAGAAATAATAATTTTATTAAGAGGGAGCGCCAGAGTAAAAGCTAAAGAAATAGAGATATTAACAGAGAGTAAAGCTAAAAAAAAAATCAACCTAGAGAAGATCATTTCTTTGAGATAAAACCTCTTAAAAAATAATATAAAGATAAGAATATAGCAATAAGAGATAATATTGCTGTAAAAATCGGAGTAAGAGTGTTAAAATATTTATCCAGTAGTGAGCCAGAAAAAGCACCAAGAGTTATAACTACACCCATTTGTATAGCCATAGATGAAAATCTAACGTATGTTTTAAGCTGACTTTTCTTGTTTTTCTGATAGACCGACATTTTTTATGTCTTTGATTACAGCCCCCATACTGCAAGAGCCTGTAAAGCTTGCTCCAGGCTCAATTGCTAACTTATTAGTTATAATATCACCGTTTAGCTTTGCAGAAGCTTTTAAAGTAAGTAATTGGCTAACAGTAATTTTAGCCTTTAGTGTTCCTGCTATATCTGCATCTCTACAAACAACATCCCCCTCAATAACGCCGTCTTGACCTAAAACAACCTTGCCCTCTGTTTTAACTGAACCATTTAAAGCTCCATCTACCCTAATATCTCCTTTGGAAGTAATGTCTCCAGTTATAACAGTTCCAGCGCCAATCATATTTACAGCGCTTGAGTGTTCACTTTTGTTCATATTTTCATTATTATTTTTAAACATTGTAGTTATAGTTTGTTAATGTAAATTTATAAAAAATAAACAACTATTTTAAATAAGTTTTATTAAAAAACCCATTGTATCCTTTAACATCCTTGTTTTTATAAAACTCAGCAAAATTATCTACAGCTATCGCCATAATTTTGTAATCATATTTAGCAAGTTCATTTATAATATTAGGACTATCATTAATAGTGCTATAATAACTCATACTAATAGCCTTATTTTCAAAGGACTTAATTGTAACCAGATGCTGATCTACGCCTAAGAGAACAGCGCTTATTTCATAAGTGTCATTTGGGTAATTATTAGCATGGAAATCAGATATAATAGTTTTTAAATAATTAACATCTGAACCTTCTCTTGGCATAACAATTGCTAGCAAATGTTTACTGTTATCGTATTTTAAATAAGCCGAGCCAAGTTCAGCCTTAGCGTTTGCCTCGTTCATTAATCCTGGATCTTTTAAAACCTTTAAAATTTCATCAATCTCAATTGAAATTTTATTTTTTGGATAGTCCTTTTTAATATTGTCAGCTAAAGATAAGAATGAAAGTGTATCAGATTTTTTTAAAAAACTTAGAGCTCTCAGAAATTTATATTTAACAGAAAAATCATTAGTGTAAATATTTTTTGTTTCTAGTAATACATTGTCAAATTCTTCATTTTTAAAATAGGACAAAACCTGATCAAATCTATTCTCCTCAATAATATTAGCTTCTGTTATTTTTTGTAAATATTTTGAATCATATAACAATTTCGCATATAATGAATTTGGGAAGTCATTTGTTAATTGAGTTTTAAACTTTTCAGCTCGAGAAAATTTTTCTTTTTCAGTTAAATTTTGAAACAAAGAAAACAAAGTCATAGCCAGGTAATTACTATCAACATTGTTATTAGTCAAAATATTTTTTAACATTTCGTTTGCTTTTTCATAACAGTTAAGGTTTTCTCTAAAAATTAAAGCTGCTTGAAAACAAGAGTTAACAATTTTTTTATTTGAAAGCTGAAAATCTTCTAAAGTACTAGGTATTTGACTTAAATAAAACTGTGGGTCTTTTGTGTTAAAGGATTGATTTTTGGCGTCTGTATTTTGTGTTGAATCAGATTCAAAAGAGCCTTCAGAGTTTTTATTTGATCTTCGCCAGTTATCCTCTAATTTTCTTTTCCCCCAATTTTTTCTAAACTCTGAGAGGCCAAAACTTAAAGTTGCAGGGTTGTAAAAGTACCATTTACCACCTGAGGTGTTATTACCGAACTGTTCATTCCTTCCGCCTCTACCGCTATTATTCATCATGTTTTGCTGACGGCCAGTCTCTTGCTCAATCCTTTCTTTTTCCTTTTCAAGTTCTTTATTAATAACCTCAGTAATTACTAAGTCTAATTGATCTTTTGGGAGCAATGCAAGGGACTGAAGACTATCCTCAAGATGAACCGTATTTAAATAAAAAACCAAATCTGTTAAAATATTTTTTCTATTGATTATCTGAGAGTAGAACTCATAGCTTTCAGACAAGAAAAATGCGGTACTATCATAATATATTTTAGATTGCAAAAAATCTTTTTGTATGAATGATATTTCTGACAACGCTAAGAAAGAAAGGCCTTTTTGCTGACTATTTTCAACACTATTAATCGTAGACTCAAGATAATTTGTAACTGCTGAAACAGTATCATTTTTTTGTTGGTCCATCCTTCCTAAGGTGTAAAAAATTTGATCTAAATACTCTTTATTTTTGTCGTCTTTTGACATCTTTATTAAACTTGACCTAATTTTATTATAATCATTATTATTCTTGTTGGATGAAAGTGCAAGATTCATCTTGGCATTAAATGTCATAACATATTCAGGGCTAGAGGAAAGGACCTCTTTATAATAACTTCTAGATTTTGAATAAATTTTTTGATTTTGATAAACCTGTGCTAAAATAAAATTTAACCTAGTTTTTTGTTTTTTTGTTTTAACAAGTTTAATAGACGTTTGTAAATGATCTGTTGCTAAAGAATAATTTTTCTGCCTCATGTAAGAGTCAGCACTTACTATATTAAAATCAAACTTATATTTTTTTGGAAACCTTTTATTGTTTTCAAGTTCAATCAAAACATTTTCAGCAGAGGCAAAATCTTTTTTTTCAATATAACACTTGGCCATCCATATTTCAGCTAAAAACCTAATTTCACTTTTTTTATAATTCTCTTTTAAAAATGAAAAGGACCTTAAAGCCTCCTCGATGTCTCCTTTATAGAAATAGGATTTTCCCAACAACAAATAATTATCATCAATCCATTTACAGTATTCTACTCCTCTTATTTTAATAGAATGTTTTTGTATAACAACTGATGATTTTTGAATTGCCTTATCCATATATGAATGGGCAGTCTTTGATTTTTGCAAATCTCCAGTTTTAAAAATCGGAAGAATTTGTGAATAGTCATCTTCAAATGTTTGGTCTATCTTTTTTAAACCCTTCTTAATACTTTGGTTGCCATTAAAATAACCATTATATCGAGCAGTTGTATTGTGATATTGCCTGCTAACCCATGATTTCTTTTTTGTTGAACACGAAGAAAAAAATAGAAGACTAACTATTAGTATTAAACTATATTTATAAAAAGAGTATTTAAACATATGTGTATACAAACATATTTTTATTAATTTTATTTCGCTTCAAATAAAGAAATTTATGCAAATATGGGTATAATTTTCAGATATTTGCACTAATATGAAACAGAAGAAATCAGATTTTAAATTTTTCGCAAAGCTTAAAAACAAGTATAGATTTGTTGTTATGAGCGAGGATTCTTTTGAGGAAAAAATTTCATTTGTTATTTCTAAATTTAATATTTTAAGCTTATTTACACTTATAATAATTATATCCCTATCTATTTCTTTTATTGTACTTATATTTTCTCCTCTTAAAGAATATATCCCTGGAAAATCTTCTTCTAAAATGCAAAATGACTTAATTAAGCTTGTGTTAAAATCTGACTCCCTTCAAAATCAACTAAACATTCAGGATTTATATTTAAACAATATCTCTTCAATTATGAAGGGAGAAACTCTTGACTTTACAGAAAATGATAGCGCCACAACAATTGTGCAAGAAGTTAACTTTTCAAAATCAAAAGCTGACTCTCTTTTGAGAATTGAAGTTGAATCTGAAGAAATAAGCTCAATTTTAAATATTAAAAAAACTAGCAGTGAAAACCTTGTGTTTTTCTCGCCAATAGATGGTTATATAAGTGATAAATTTAACTACGAAACTAAACATTATGCTGTTGACATTGTTGGAAAGAAAGGCGCAAAAATCAGTAGTGTTCTTAATGGAACCGTTATAATTAGTAGCTGGAACCCTGAAACAGGTAATGTTATTGGCGTTCAACACTCAAACAACTATATATCTTTTTATAAACACTGTTCTTTTATTCTTAAAAAAGTCGGGGAGTATGTTGCTATTGGAGAGCACATAGCAATAATTGGGAATTCGGGAGAGCTTTCAACGGGCCCTCATCTTCATTTTGAACTATGGAAAAATGGGGCTCCGCTTAACCCTGAAAACTATATATCCTTTAAATAATGAGTATCAAGTCATTTCTAAGTTTATATTTTGCTAGAATTATAGTTCAAAAAAATTTAGTTTGGAAAAACAATGCTGTTAAAACTCAAAATAATCTATTAAAAAATCTTTTAAAAACAGCAAAAGACTCCACATTTGGATTAGATCATAATTTTACAGAAATTAAAAACTATGATGACTTTAAAAAAAATGTCCCCGTAAGAGATTATGAAGATTTAAGCAGCTATATAGAGAAAATTAAAAATGGTGAAACAAATGTGTTGTGGCCTGGAAAACCAATATATTTTTGCAAAACATCTGGAACAACATCAGGAGTAAAATATATTCCAATTACTAAAGCCTCTATGCCGTGCCACCTAAACTCAGCGAGAGATGCTATTCTATCTTACATTGCCGAAACTAAAAATACTGCTATTTTAAATGGAAAAATGATTTTCCTACAAGGCTCACCAGAGCTTACAAAAACTGGAGATATTTTAACCGGTAGATTGTCTGGAATAGTAGCTCATCATATTCCATCATACTTAAAAACAAATAGGCTTCCTTCTTATGAAACAAATTGCATTGAAAAATGGGAGGATAAATTAGATGCTATTGTAGAGGAAACTTACGATCAAAATATGACTTTAATAAGCGGGATACCACCTTGGGTTCAGATGTATTTTGAAAAGCTTCAAGTAAAATCTAAAAGTCTTATTAAAAATGTTTTTCCAAATTTTGATTTATTTATTTACGGAGGTGTTAATTATCAGCCATATAAAAAAACATTTGAAAAACTAATTGGAAAAGAAATTGATGGGGTTGAGCTTTACCCAGCTTCTGAAGGGTTTATTGCATACCAAGATTCACAAAAAGAAAAAGGAATGCTTTTATGCGTTGATAATGGAATATTTTTTGAATTTATTGAAGCAGAACATTACTATAAAGAGAATCAAGAAAGATTATCACTTAAAGACATCCGTTTAAATGTTAATTATGTAATAATTTTAAATACAAATGCTGGTCTTTGGGGGTACAATATTGGCGATACTATTAAGTTTGTCTCTAAAGACCCATACAGAATTATTGTAACTGGTAGATTAAAGCATTTTACATCTGCTTTTGGTGAACATGTAATAGCTGAAGAAATTGAAAAAAGCCTTGATAAAGCATTAAAAAATGAATATGCAGAAGTAAATGAGCTTCATGTAGCCCCAGAGGTTAATCCAAATAATGGGCTTCCTTATCATTGTTGGTTTATAGAGTTCAAGAAAGAACCTGAAAACCTTGAAAACTTTGCTGAAATTTTAGATTTAGAGCTTCAAAGCCTAAATTCCTATTATAAAGATTTAATTAAAGGAGGTGTTTTAAAAAAATTAGAAATATTTTTAGTCAAAAAAAATGGTTTTAGAGATTATATGGATTCTGTTGGAAAGCTTGGGGGCCAAAATAAAGTTCCTCGTCTGGCAAATGATAAATCTATTGCTGATAAACTTATTAAATATATATAAATAGTGAAAAAAATTGCAATTCTTGGTTCAACCGGTTCAATAGGAACACAGGCTTTAGAGGTTATTTCTGAAAACAGAGATGCTTTTTCTGTAGAAACCTTAACAGCAAATAATAATGCAGATTTATTAATTAAACAAGCGCAATTATTTAAACCTAACTCTGTTGTAATAAAAAACGAAGAAAAATATAATGAAGTAAATAACGCACTATCTAGTAAAGGAATTAAAGTTTATTGCGGAGCAAAATCAATAGAGGATATTGTGACCTCAGATTCAACTGACATCGTATTAACAGCTATGGTTGGTTATAGCGGATTACTTCCAACAATAAATGCCATAAAAAAAGGGAAAACAATTGCGCTAGCAAATAAGGAGACTTTAGTTGTTGCGGGAAAACTTATAACAGATCTTGCTAAAGAATATGGTTCTAAAATTTTACCCGTTGATTCTGAACATTCTGCAATTTTTCAATGCCTTGCAGGAGAACATCACAATCCTATTGAAAAAATATTTCTAACTGCATCTGGAGGGCCTTTCAGGGGAAAAGACCGAAACTTTTTACAAACAGTAACAAAAAAACAGGCGCTAAATCATCCAAACTGGGTTATGGGAAATAAAATAACAATTGACTCGGCCAGTTTAATGAATAAAGGTTTAGAAGTTATAGAGGCAAAATGGCTTTTTGATTTAAAGACAGATCAAATTGATGTAGTTGTTCACCCACAATCTATTGTCCACTCTGCAGTTCAGTTTGAAGATGGATCAATAAAAGCTCAAATGGGAATTCCCGACATGAAACTCCCAATACAATATGCTTTAGGATATCCTAAGAGAATTAAAAATACCTTTGAACGATTTAGTTTTTTTAACTACCCAAATCTAACTTTTGAAAAAGCAGACAGAAAAACATTTAAAAATTTAGATTTAGCATACAAAGCCTTAGAAAATGGGGGTAATAGCCCGTGTATATTAAATGCCGCCAACGAAGTGGCTGTTGAAGCATTTTTAAATGAAAGAATTAGTTTTTTAAAAATGTCTGATTTGATTGTCAATTGTATGGAAAAAATTATTTTTGTTAAAAATCCAAGTTTAGAGGATTTAATAGCAACAGACAGGGAAACAAGAATTTTAGCTAATCAATTACTATAAATGGAAATTTTAATAAAGGCACTTCAGCTCATTATGAGCTTATCAATACTGGTAGTTCTTCATGAGCTTGGTCATTTTATACCAGCAAAACTTTTTAAAACTAAAGTGGAAAAGTTTTACTTGTTTTTTGACCCTTACTTTTCTTTAGTAAAAAAGAAAATTGGTGACACTGAATATGGGATTGGCTGGCTACCTCTTGGGGGATATGTGAAAATTTCAGGGATGATTGATGAATCCATGGATAAAGATCAAATGCAAAAGCCTCCACAGCCATGGGAGTTTAGAGCAAAACCAGCGTGGCAAAGGCTTATAATAATGCTTGGAGGAGTATTTGTAAATCTACTACTTGGTATCTTCATTTATTCAATGACTCTTTATTCTTATGGTGACCGCTTCCTTCCAAACAACAATGTTGTTGATGGCCTTTGGTGTGTAGACAGTCTTTCTAATGAAATAGGATTTCAAACAGGTGATAAAATAATTTCTATTGACGGAAAGCCAGTAAAAAGATTTAGTTCAATTCTTGAGAAAATGGTTACCGCTAAAGAGGTAAATGTTGAAAGAGAGTCTGCAATAGAACGCATAGATATTCCTAACGACTTTATTGAAAAACTGATTAGCAGTGAAAAAACTATGCTTTTCTACCCTAGAATACCTGCAATTGTAAGCTCATTTATTGAGGGATCCGATTGTCAAAAAGCTGGATTAAAAATAAAAGATAAAATTATTGGTATTAATAATGAGGAGATAAAATACCATGACCAGGTCTCAGGTGTTCTTGAAAAATATAAAGACAGTGTTGTTTCTATAAGGATACTAAGAGATGGTGAGCTATTTTCTTTTCAAACAAACGTTAGCGCTAAAGGAACTATTGGATATTACCCTGCTCTTTTGTCAATTGATCAGCTTGAAGATTTAGAGGTGTATAAAATGGAGCGCTCTTCATATTCTTTTTTAGCTTCTTTTCCTGCAGGCTATAATAAAGCAATGGACAAGCTGGGAGGTTATATTGCGCAGTTTAAACTTATTTTAAGCCCAAGCTCTGGGGCTTATAAAGGAGTAGGTGGTTTTGGGGCTATCGGAAGTCTATTTCCTGCAGAATGGGACTGGCAAAGATTTTGGAACTTAACAGCATTCCTTTCGTTAATGCTGGCTTTTATGAATATCTTACCTATTCCTGCTTTAGATGGTGGACATGTAATGTTTTTAATATATGAAATCATTATTGGGAGGCCAGCTCCAGAAAAATTCATGGAATATGCTCAAGTTTTTGGAATGATTATTTTACTTTCGTTATTAGTTTTTGCAAATGGAAATGATATTTTAAGGTTATTTTAAAATGGAGCAATTAAGTTCATACTCTTTAATAATTATATTTTCGGCCACTATTATAGTGTCTTACTTTTACAATATATACGCTAAAAAAAGTGGTATTCCTGCTGTTTTAATGCTTATTGTTTCTGGAATTATAATCAATTTTAGCCTGATAGCCTCTGGAATTGCTAAGCCAAACTTATTCCCAATATTAGAAGTTCTGGGCGTAGTAGGTCTAATACTAATTGTGTTAGAAGCAGCTCTAGACTTAGAGCTGTTAAAAGAAAAATTAGGCGTTATTATTAAATCTCTTCTTGTTGCAACTATTGGATTAATTGCAACAGCATATGTAAGTGCAGAGTTTTTGTGCTATGTATTTGAAATGAGTATTATTGAAGCTTTACTATACACCATTCCTCTTTCTATTCTAAGCTCTGCCATAATTCTTCCAAGCATCGATTCTTTAAGTGAATATAAAAGGGAATTTATGATATATGAAAGTACCTTCTCAGATATACTTGGTATAATTGGCTTTTATAGCGTAGTGAGTTTTTTAGGACCAAACAGTAAGTCAGAAATTTATGGCGAAGTCTTCAGCAACTTAATTTTTACAATTATTTTTTCTGTAATTGCATCTTATATTTTAATTTATATTTTTCAAAAGCTTAAAGGACATAACAAGCTTTTCTTGCTTATCTCTATTCTCTTGTTGCTATATGCAATTGGAAAAATGTTTCATTTATCCTCATTAATAATAATCTTAATTTTTGGTGTAATTCTTAATAATTATAAGCTATTCTTTAAAGGTGGGTTAATAAAACTTCTTGATCACAATAAAGTAAATAGCGTTCTTGCAGAATTTAAAGTAATTACTGGAGAATCTGCATTTGTAATAAGGACATTCTTTTTTATCATTTTTGGATGGTCTATTTCTCTTTCATCAATGTTTAATCTTAAAACTGTATTTGTTGGAGGAGTAATACTTTTAATCATATATATTGTTAGAATATTGTCATTGTTAATTTTTACTGGTAAGGATATTGTTCCACAAGTTTACTTAGCCCCAAGAGGTTTGATTACAATACTCCTTTTCTTTGCTATTCCAAAAGAAATAACGGATCAACACGACTTTAACGGGGTGCTTCTTTTTGTTATTTTCTTATCTTGTATAGTAATGACAGCTGGACTTATTCGCTATAAAAAACAACAAGAATTAGCGATTTTAAATGAAGAAGGAGAAGAAGAAGAAAAAGATGATGAAATAAAAACAAAAGAAATCGACATAGACGATTTATAAAGACATTAAATAAAAAATAAAGCTTAAAACATGATACAAAACAATTCATTAGACATTAATACTGCTCTAAAATCTTTAGGAATTAAAGATCTTAATTCAGGTACTTCAACAGGCCTAAACTCTTTTGGAAATGGAGAGAGTATCTCGTCATATTCTCCTGTAGATGGAAAGTTAATTGGTAAAGTTTCTTCAACAACAGAATCTGATTATGAAAAAGTTATGTCAGAAGCTACTAAAGCCTTTAAAGATTGGAGAAAAAAACCTGCACCTTTAAGGGGTGAAATAGTTAGGCAATATGGTGAAAAACTTAGAAAATATAAGCAGCCTTTAGGTGAGCTTGTTTCATACGAGATGGGGAAATCTCTTCAAGAGGGTCTTGGAGAAGTACAAGAGATGATAGATATCTGTGATTTTGCAGTAGGGCTTTCTAGACAGTTGCATGGCTTAACGATGCACTCTGAAAGGCCTGGACACAGAATGTATGAACAGTATCACCCTTTAGGTGTTGTGGGTATTATTTCTGCCTTTAATTTCCCTGTTGCTGTTTGGTGTTGGAACACGGCATTAGCCTGGATATCAGGGGATGTATGTGTGTGGAAACCTTCAGAAAAAGCGCCAATTTGCGGAATAGCATGTCAAAATATTTGGAACGAAGTTGCTAAAGAAAATGATTTGCCTGAGGGAATATCATGCCTAATTAATGGAGACTACAAAGTTGGGGAGCTGATGACGGCAGACAATAGGGTTCCTCTTGTTTCTGCTACGGGGTCCACAAGAATGGGAAGAATAGTTGGGCAAAAAGTAGCATCTCGTTTTGGCAAGTCTTTATTAGAGCTAGGGGGAAACAATTCTATAATAATTTCTCCAGATGCTGATTTAGAAATCACTATAATAGGAGCTTTATTTGGAGCCGTAGGAACATGTGGTCAGAGATGCACCTCAACAAGAAGACTAATTATTCATGAGTCAAAATATGATGAGGTAACTCAAAAACTTGCAAGCGCTTACAAACAACTCAAAATTGGAAATCCTTTAGATGAAAATAATCATGTTGGCCCTTTAATAGACAAACAAGCAGTTAGCATGTATCTTAATGCAATAGAAAAAGCAAAAACTGAAGGAGGTAATGTACTAGTAGAAGGAGGTGTGTTAGAAGGTTCTGGTTATGAAAGTGGATGCTATGTTAAGCCTGTAATAATTGAGGCTGAAAATCACTATCAAATTGTACAAGATGAAACATTTGCTCCAATATTGTATGTTATGAAGTATAAAGATCTTGATGAGGCAATTGAGCTTCAAAACAATGTTAAACAAGGCCTTTCCTCTGCTATTATGACAAATAACCTTAGAGAGGCTGAAGCATTTTTATCTGCCTCTGGTAGTGATTGTGGTATAGCTAATGTAAATATTGGAACTAGTGGCGCTGAAATTGGTGGAGCATTTGGTGGAGAAAAAGAAACAGGAGGCGGAAGAGAAAGTGGTAGTGATGCTTGGAAAATATACATGAGAAGACAAACTAACACCATTAACTATACAGACAAACTACCTCTTGCTCAAGGAATAAAATTTGATTTATAAAAGCTAAACTTTATTTTTTAAAGTGATATTCTATAAGCTTGTCGATAGGATTTTTTATAACCATTCCTAATTTACAATTGTATTTAGTTGCTATCACTTCAAGTTCTTCTTGTAAAAAATAAGCTACTGAGCCAATAAAGTTAATTTTATGATTTTCATAATTTTCAAAACAGGAAATATGAAGATCAAAAAACTCATCTAGACAATCAAGAATTAGCTTTTGCATTTGCGGATCTTTCTTATTATCTGAAACAAATGGGAAAAATTTAGCTAAATAAACATTAGCTCTAGATCCAGAATAAACATTACTATTTACTTTTGAGATATCTGTCTCATATTTCTCTTCGTATTTTGATTTTAAATCTTTATTAAGCTTATTATTAAAATAAAGATTAATAAGTTTTCTTCCTATGTAGTTGCCAGAAGCCTCATCTCCAAGAGTGTAACCAAGGGATGGAGCGCTCTCATGAATTTTTTCTCCATCAAACAGGCAGGAATTTGATCCAGTTCCTAAAATACCAGTAATAGATGGGGTTCCGTCATACATTGAATAACAAGCTGCATCTAAATCATGTAAAATATTAATTTCTGCATTAACAAAAAACTTTTTGAATGGATCTTCAACTATTTTATTCATTTTTAGAGAAGAACATCCAGCTCCATAAAAATAAACTTTGCTTACACTTTCTTTAATTTCAGTTAAATCTGACGCTTCTAACTTATTAAGAATTGCAGAAGAAGAAATAAAATAAGGGTTAAATCCAATTGTTGAACACCTATCAATTATTGTTCCGCTATCATCACAAATTGCCCAACTACATTTAGTAGAACCACTGTCAGCTATTAATATCATATTATAATTTTAAGCAGGCAAAAATAGTTTTTTTTAAATACAGGTCTGTAAAAATGATAACAATTTGGCAGTTGTGTATAAAATACACTAACTTTGCATTGTTAAAAATATAATAATCAAGAAAGATGAGTGTAAAAATTGGAATAAACGGATTTGGAAGAATTGGCAGAATGGTTTTAAGAAATAGTTTAAACATGACAGATGTTGAGGTTGTGGCAATTAATGATCTTGTTAGCACAGATTATTTAGCCTATCTCTTAAAGCATGACTCGTCAAACGGCATATTAAAAAATGATATATCTTTTGATGAAAATCATTTATATGTTGATGGTAAGAAAATATCAATTGTGTCTGAGAAAAACCCTGAAAATATTTCTTGGAAAAATTATGGGGCTGAATATATTGTTGAATCAACAGGTCTTTTTTTAACTCAAGAACTTGCAAAAAAACATTTGCAAGAGGGGGTGAAGAATGTAGTTTTATCTGCCCCTGCAAAAGATGAGACCCCAATGTTTGTTATGGGAGTCAACCACAATGACTATAAAAAAGAAATGAAAATTGTTTCAAACGCGTCTTGTACAACAAATTGTTTAACTCCTATTATGGAAATTCTAGACAGAGAGTTTAGTGTTAAAAGCGGGCAAATGACAACAATTCACGCCTCAACTGCAACTCAAAATATTGTAGATGGAGCTTCTCCAAAAAACTGGAGACTTGGAAGGTCTGCTATGCAAAATATTATACCTTCTTCAACTGGTGCGGCTAAAGCAGTAACCAAAATTCTACCCAATCTCAAAAACAAACTTAACGGAATGTCGTTTAGGGTGCCTACAGCAAATGTTTCTGTAGTTGATTTAAGTATAAACTTTAATGAGGATGTTTCATTTGTAAAGATATGTGAAGCAATAAAAAATGCTGCTGAATCTAATAGATATAAAGGAATTATTGGATACTCAAATATCGATGTTGTTTCAAGTGATTTTTTAGGTGATAGTCGTTCTTCAATTTTTGATGAAAAAGCAAGTATGCAAATTGATAAAACCTTTTATAAATTGATTTTTTGGTATGATAATGAATGGGCTTATTCACATAAAATAATAGAGCTCATTAAACACATTGATAAAAAAAATAATAGTTAGTGTTCTACTAGGTAAGTAGTATTGTGTTTTAGTTAATAGTAATTTATTACTAAAAAGGGTGCTTGCCCACCCTTTTAAATCAAAAAAAAATTTTCTTATTTCCTTTGTATGAATAAGAAGATTTTACACCAACCTTAAGTTTAAAATAAGGTAAAAAAACATACACTATTTTCTTAAATAATTTAATCTAGTTGTTTTTCTCTAGAAAAAAAAGTAAGTGTCCTTGTTTCACTAAGTGATTTTTTTCTTACCTTTCTGAACTTTAATAATTAAACAAGTTAATATGAAATATTTTACTAAACTAATACTAAGCTTTTTAGTGTTCTTTTCAGCACTTAACGTGCAGGCACAAACAGCTACTGTTACTTTTAGAGTAGACATGCAAAATGTTACAGATGCGTTCACTACTCCTGAGGTTAATGGGACTTTTAACAACTGGTGTGGAAATTGCGCTTCAATGTCAGATGCTGACGGCGATAACGTTTGGGATGTAGCAATAACACTAAATACAAATACTGATTATGAGTACAAATTCTCAGCAGATACTTGGACAATCCAAGAAAATCTATTCTCTGGAGATGCCTGTACAAATGATGGTTCAACAGGAAATGTAAACCGATTACTAAATGTAAGCGGAGATACAGATCTAGGAGTAGTATGCTGGAACTCTTGTGATGATTGTAGTGTTCCTCCTTCTCATTACAGTGTAACTTTTGAGGTAGATATGAGCACATGTACAGATGCTTTTACTACCCCTGAGGTAAATAGTACTTTAAATAACTGGTGTGGAAACTGCTGGCCAATGTCTGATGCAGACGGTGATAACGTATGGCAGGGCACGCATTTAATTGCTTCAGGAGCTACTCCTGAGTATAAATTTTCTGCTGATGGATGGACTATTCAAGAATCTTTAGATCCAACTTTAGGATGTGCAGAATTTGTTACTACAGGTGGTAACACGAACAGACAGGTTACAATAACAGAAGACGTAACATTCTCTGCTCCTTGGAACGGATGTAATTTATTACCGCCTCCAACAACAGATTTATCTTTACAAGGAATTATTGATTTTAGTCTTAGTGGAGTTACTGGAAAAGCTATTCATGTTAGAGCGCTACAAGATATAACTGACTTAAGTATTTATGGAATAGGTGTTGCAAATAACGGTGGAGGAACTGATGGTCAAGAATATACCTTTCCTGCAATATCTGTTTTAGCAGGAGAAGATATAATGGTGGCAAGAGATATTACTGTTATGGGAAATTATTTTGGCGGATGCTGGGGTGCTTTTGATCATATTCTTCAAGCAAATGCTGATATATCTCAAAATGGAGATGATGCAATTGAGCTGTTTATGAACGCTGCTGTTGTTGAGACTTTTGGAGAAATAGACAACGATGGAACTGGAGAGCCATGGGAATATATGGACTCTTGGGCTTATAAAGATGCTTCAGGTACAGTAACATTTGATGGTGGAAACTGGATTTTTGGTGCTGTTAATTGTACTGATGGAACAAATACGATCTATGATGCTTCTTGTATGTACCCTGTGTGTACAAACAGCTACACTTTAAATATGACAGATTCTTATGGTGATGGCTGGGATGGATCAAGCTGGACAGCAACTGGTACAACAACTGGAACAGTCTATGGGCCTTATACTGTAAGTTCTGGAGCAACTAATACAGAAACTTTCTCCTCTGCAGACGCATGTCACTCAGTGATTATGGGAGGTGGAGGCTTTACTTATGAACACTCTTGGGATTTATTAGATGAATCTGGAACTTCTATTTTATCTGGAGGAGATCCTTATACAGGAAGTTGGGGAACATGTACTTCTGGTTGTACTGATCCAAGTGCGACAAATTACGATATAACTGCTGATTTAGACGATGGAAGCTGTTCTTTTGCTCCATGTGGAGCTCCTGCTCCAACTCATGAAACTTTTAGCACAGGACTTCTTCCTGTTGGTGTTTGTAGTCCTAATCAATGGGCAACTAGCCAAACAAGTGGTTCTGGCTGGGTATTTACTGGAAATCCTGGATTTAACGCTAGCACATCTTTGGGAAATAACAGAACAGCTGGAGAATTTACTTGGATAGATTTCTCAAGTACAGATATTGGTGTTGTTTTAGAGGTAGAAGATGTTGATGTATCAGGATTATCAAACCCAACACTTAAGTTTGATTATTTTAGTGATTTAGGAACTAGTACGTGTGCACAAAATAACATTCTTCATGTTGAAGCTTATGATGGAACAACATGGAATTCTATTGTAGTTTTACAACTTAACGCTACAGGATGGAACACTTATTCATACGCACTTACTGGATTTGATAATAGTGGAAGTGCTCAAATTAGATTTAGAGGTGAAAGTAGTGGTTTAAGTTGTGACTATTACAATGATTTACTTTTAGATGATGTAATGACTATACAATTCTATTCCTGGCTGTATGGATCCTGATTTTGATAATTAT
>CASIBH010000012.1 GCA_949372805.1 uncultured Flavobacteriales bacterium
TTCCCAATGCTTATCTGCTTACGGGTATACGAGGCGTAGGCAAAACCACTACAGCTAGAATTATTGCCAAAGCAATTAACTGTAATAAAAAATTTGGAAGTGAAGAGAAGTGTTCTAAAGAAGAATATTGTCATTGCGAGGCTATTGTCGATTCTAGTCATATGGATATTTTGGAAATGGATGCTGCCTCCAAAACTGGAATTGATGACATAAGGGAAATTTTAGAGTCAGCACAGTATTTGCCTGCCAGTGCAAAATATAAAGTGTTTATCATAGATGAAGTTCACATGTTATCAAAACAAGCTTTCAATGCCCTATTGAAAACTTTGGAAGAACCACCAGCTCATCTTAAATTTATTTTAGCAACCACTGAAGTAAAAAAAATACCTGTCACTATTTTATCTAGATGTCAGAGATTTGATTTACGTAGAATTAAAATGGAGGAAATGCAGCTTTTTTTAAGAGGCATTGCTACTAAAGAACAAGCTAAAGTAGATGATAAGGCACTGGCGATCATTGCTAAATCTTCTGAAGGATCTGTTCGCGATGCCTTATCCGTCTTGGATCAGGCAATTATTACTTTCAATCTTCAAGACCAGGACATAACAGAACAAAATGTAAGAGACATGCTAGGGTTAGCAGATCAGTCTAGAGTGATAGAGCTACTGTCTTTTATTGTAAGAGGCTCACAACAAGATGCATTAAGAGAAGCTGAGGATATTTTTGATATAGGTGCAGACCCTAAGTTAATTTTACAAAGCATGTTGGAAATTATCTATCTAATCTCTCGAACAAAAACTTTTGGGAAGATAGAAAATGATCTAAGTGTATCCGAGTCAGAATCTGTTTTAATTAAACAAATATCAGATGAGATTGATCTAACGTATGTATCGATGCTTTGGCATTTCACCCTTAAAGGTATTGAAGAACTAAACTCTACACCCAATCCTTTTCTATCCTTTCGCATGCTTCTTATTCGATTGGCCCATTTAAAAAATATGCCAGATCCTCAACTTTTATTAGAAGAGGATGATTTTGATAAAGAAACAGAAACAGAAACCTACAATAATACTACAGGACTCAAAGCAGATCCGTTGATTTCTAAAACTCAAATCAAGAACACCATTCAAGAAAAAAAAGAAGTACCTAAAATCAAGCCTGATACAGTAAATTTAGCTTCCAGCACTCAAGAAATACATTCTTTTCAAGAGCTAGTAGACTTGACTAATCAAGCATAAAGAGATCGAATTAAAATTTGATTTAGAAAGAAACGTGCGTTTGGTAAAATTTGACCAAGGAAAAATTGATATTTCTTTTAACGAAAGCTTATCAAAAGATTTTATTAAGAATCTTTCTTTAAAGCTAAATGAGTGGACTGGTAAGCGATGGATGATTACTTTGTCTAAAGCAGAAGGAGAAACTAGTATTTATGAAACAAAGAATCAATTAAAAGAAGAAATTTTAAAAGATATCAAGCAGACAGAAGCTTATAAAAAAGTTTTGGAAGCATTCCCAGATGCTGAACTAATAGATGTGCAAGAGGAGAATCAGAAATAATATGGATTTTAGTAAAATGTTAGAGCAAGCACAAGAAATGCAAAAAAAAATGGCAGATGCAAAAGAGTCTCTTAAAAATATTTCAGTAGAAGGAGAATCTGGTGGTGGGGGAGTAAAAGTAATTTTAAATGGAAATGGTGAGATGATTTCTATTCAAATCGATCCTAAAATCTTAGCAGAAGAAAAAAGTGTTATCGAAGATTTAATTGTAGCTGCAACCAATAATGCAAAAAAAAATGTAGAATCAAAAACTCAAGAAGAAATGTCTAAATTGACAGGAGGGCTTCAATTGCCTGCTGGCTTTAAGCTTCCCTTTTAGTATTAAATGAATTTTTCAACCGAACCAGATCTAGATGAACTTATAGCCTTAGTTTCAAAATTGCCTGGCCTTGGACCAAAATCTTCAAGAAGAATTGCACTTTATTTATTAAAAAATAGAGAAAATGTTATGAAGCCTCTTTCTAAATCATTGGAAAAAGTTCATGCAAAAATCATTAGGTGTAATTTGTGTGGGAATATAAAGTCCAAAGAAGTTAAGTGCGATATAAAAAAATGTTCTTATTCTCCTAAGAATTATGAACAGATATGTGTAGTTGAAAATATTGCAGACATGTGGGCCATGGAAAGCACGAATGTATTTCAGGGTCATTACCATATTCTAGGTGGAACTCTCTCAGCTCTTGGAAATTCAAGTCCTGAAGATCTTCTCATTAATTCATTGCTAAACCGGATAAAAGAAAACAAAATAAAAGAGGTAATACTTGCAACTTCAGCTACAATTGAAGGCCAAACTACAGCACATTATATTAACGATAGTATTAAAGATCTGGGTGTAAAAGTTACGAAATTAGCACATGGCTTGCCTGTAGGCGGTGAAATTGAGTATTTAGATGACGGAACTTTATTCTCAGCTTTTAAATTCAGAAGTTCCTTAGTTTCTGATTAAACTTTCGAACTTGATGTAAATTTATATCTATTTTAGTCTTATTTTTATGAGTATTCTTACAATTGTAAAAGAGCCAGATCCTATTCTTAGAAAAAAATCCTTACCTGTTAAAGAAGTCAACGGGGAAATAAAAAAATTAATGAAAAATATGTTGGAGACCATGTATGCAGCTCCAGGAATTGGTCTAGCTGCAGTACAGGTGGGTATTTTAAAAAGAATTATCGTTATTGATATCTCAGGAGAATCTAGTCTAAAAAAACCAATTTTTTTTGTTAATCCAAAAATAGTTTGGAAATCAGATATTCTTGAAACAAAACAAGAGGGCTGCCTTTCTATTCCTGGGCATTTTGGAAATATTAAAAGACCGGAAGCATGTCATGTTAAATACTTAGATTATAGTGGAAAAGAAAAAACTTTAAAAGCAGATGGATTGTTAGCAACATGTATTCAACATGAAATAGATCACTGCAATGGAATATTGTTTATAGACTACCTTTCAAAATTAAAAAAAGCTTTTATTATAAAAAAATTAACTAAAGCTCAAAAAAATCAAGAATAAAATTATGACACTTAAAGTTGTTTTCATGGGTACACCTCAGTTTGCCGTACCTGCTTTAAAAAAAATTTGTGAAAGTGAAATAGATATCGTTGCTGTGTATTCACAACCGCCTAGAAAATCTAATAGGGGAATGAAGATTGAAAAAAGTCCAGTGCATGAGTTTGCAGATGATAATAATTTAAACATTAGAACCCCTAGTAAATTAGATGATGATTGGGAATACTTTAAGTCTCTAAAATTTGATTTGGCTATCGTAGTTGCGTATGGTCAAATTATTTCAAAAAATTTTTTAGAACTTCCAGAGCATGGATTTTTAAATATACATGCATCTATTTTACCTAAATGGAGAGGAGCAGCCCCAATACAAAGATCAATTATGGAGCAAGATACTTTCACAGGGATATCGATTATGCAGATTGAAGAACAATTGGACGCTGGTCCAGTATTAATTAAGCAGGAGATTGAATTAAATGAAAATAGTACCGCAGGACAGGTTGAGCAAAGCTTATCCGAAATAGGAGCTGATAAAATTTTAGAAGCTATTTATTTAATTGAAAAAAAAGAAGCCGTATATACTCCTCAAGATCACAACGCAGCAACCTATGCCAAAAAAATTAAAAAAGAGGATGAGGCAATTGACTGGACCAGAGATGCCAAAGCAATTATTGCTCAAATTAATGCCTTAAATCCTAGACCAGGAGCATGCTTTGAATATAAGGGAGAAAAAATAAAAATTTGGAAAGCTAGCTATGGAAGTGGAGATGGAGAGCCAGGCACGGTTATGAATGATCATCTCCAAATAGCTTGTGGAAAAGGGTCAATTTCTGTTGAAGAAATACAGAGACCTGGAAAAAAAATTCAACCAATAAAAATATTTTTATTAGGGTTTGCTATCCCAGAATCTACACAGCTTAACTAATGAGAAGATACAAGTGTATTGTTGAATATGATGGAACATCTTTTGTGGGGTGGCAAAGACAAACAAATGGATATTCGGTTCAAGAGGCAGTTGAAAAAAGTTTAGAATCTATTACGCAAGAAAAAATTAGAATTCATGGATCTGGGAGAACGGACACAGGAGTTCATGCAAAAGGGCAGGTTATTCATTTTGATTCCAACACAAATTTAGATGAATATACGATTACCAGTGCACTCAATCATTATTTAAAAAAAGAACTTATTAGTATTTTAAGCACAGAAATTGTTGATGATAATTTTGATGCACGAAGAAATGCCATCCTAAGAACCTATGAATATTTAATTATCAATAGAACTGCACCATTAACTATCGATAAAAATAAAGCATGGCATATCTCAAAACCATTAAATGAGAAATTGATTTCTGCTGCAATAAAAATTTTTGAAGGGACACATGATTTTACTACTTTTCGTGCAGCCTCCTGCGAAGCCTCCTCACCTATTAGAACTATTGAACATACAGAAGTAGAAATTTACGTAATGAAGAAATTTTATTACTTTTCAGTCTAGATCTTTTTTGCAACATCAAGTGAGGTCTATGGTTGGTGCGTTGAAACTTATTGGAGAGGAAAAGTGGAGTATATATGATTTGCAATCCGCTTTAGATTCTAAAGATAGATCTAGGTGTGCTGCGCTTGCTCCAGCCTGTGGATTGTACTTACTTAAAGTAAGTTTCTAATATTTTGTAGTATATTTTTTTTAATTTTTTTAAATCATTTACGGAAACACATTCATTAATTTTATGCATAGTGTTACCAACTAAACCAAATTCTACACAAGGAGCAATATCTTTAATAAATCTTGCATCAGAAGTTCCTCCACTAGTGGATAGAACTGGCTTTATTATTTGTAATTTTTTTAATTACTTGAGACATCATGTGTACAGTCTCTCCCGGCTTTGTAATAAAGGCCGTTCCAGTTTCTGAAAATTTAATAATAGGTTTGCACTTATATTTTTTCGCTATTGTTTGAACGATAGTAGAAATCTTTTTTTTTAAAGAAGAGTAATTATGTTTATTATTAAATCTAATATTAAAAGTTGCAGAGGAAGTAGCTGGAATAACATTGTCAGCGTGGCTATCAGTCCCAATTTTGGTAATTTCTAAATTCGAAGGTTGAAAATTATTTGTTCCATTATCTAATTTAGTTGATTTTAATTTATCTAATATTTTTATTAAAGGAGTAGAAGGGTTGCATGCTTCATGAGGGTAAGCAACATGGCCTTGAATTCCTGATAGGGTTAGATGTGCTGTAATACTTCCTCTTCTCCCTATTTTCATCATTTGTCCTAAAACTTTTCTATTAGAAGGTTCTCCGACAATACAAAAGTCAATTTTTTCTTTTTTCTTTTTTAAATAATTCACTACTTTTTTGGTTCCGTTAATGGCTACTCCTTCTTCGTCTCCAGTAATAATAAAACTAATTGAACCTTTAAATTTTTTTTTGTCTTTTATAAATTCGCTGACTGCAGCAATAAAGCAAGCAATTCCACCCTTCATATCACTAGCGCCTCTTCCATAAATTTTTCCATTTTTTACTATTCCTGAAAATGGACCCGCATCCCAAGACTTTGGGTTTCCTGTTGGAACTACATCGGTATGTCCTGCAAAACAAAAATTGGGAGAAGATGTACCCAGTCTTGCATATAGGTTTTTTATGGAGGGTGTATTTTTGTCTTTAAAGTTAAGAATTGTGCATTTGAACCCTAGAGATTTAAGTCGTTTTGCAACAAGGTTGATTGCTCCCGCATCAATCGGTGTAACACTTGGTATTTTGATTAGTTCTTTAGTGAATGAAAGTTCGTTAATAATTTTTGCCATTTACTCTCTTAGCAAATCATTAACAGAAGTTTTACTTCTTGTTTTTTCATCTACAGTTTTTACGATGACTGCGCAGTATAAGTTTGGACCATCTTTATCATTGTCGCTTGGCATGCTACCGGCTACCACCACTGAGTATGGAGGTATTTTTCCGTAAGAAATTGATTTTGTTTTTCGGTCATAAATTTTAGTAGAAGCCCCAAGATAAACACCCATAGAAATAACAGAACCTTCTCCAACAATGACACCTTCTGCAACTTCTGATCTTGCTCCAATAAAACAGTTATCTTCAATGATCACCGGACTGGCTTGAAGAGGCTCTAGGACTCCACCAATTCCAACCCCACCGCTGATATGACAATTTTTTCCTATTTGAGCACAAGAACCAACAGTGGACCATGTATCAATCATGGTGCCTTCGTCTACATACCCGCCTATATTAATAAAGCATGGCATAAGGACAGCATTTTTTCCAACAAAAGATCCTTTTCTAACAGGAGAGTTTGGTACCATTCTAAATCCTGCTTTAACGTGGTCTTCTTTGCTCCATCCCGCTGTTTTTCCTTTTATTAAATGAGCTTTATCGTACCAGCTGCTATAGGGACCACTTAAAGTTTCCATTTCATTAACCCTGAAGCTTAAAAGTATCGCTTTTTTAATCCATTCGTGAACAATCCAATTGTCACCTTTTTTTTCTGAAACTCTTATTTTACCCTGGTCAAGAGATTCAATAGTATGTTCAATAGCGGTAATAATTTTTGAGTCGGAGTCTTTAGAAATAGTATCTCTTACTTCCCAAGCTTGATTAATTGTGTTTTCTAGTTCCATAATTTTAATTAATGTTTTTATTTATTTCAGTTAAAAAATCAATGAGACTTTTTACCTTATAATGAACATGCTTTCCATCATATCCTTCTTTACAGTAGTCATCATCATTTTCAACCCAGGCTGTTTTCATTCCCAAGTTGTGAGCAGGTAATAAATTTTTAGCAATATCTTCAAAAAAAATACTCTTTTTTGGATCTAGATTGTGGGTAGAAACTAACAAATGATAAGGTTCCACCTCCGGCTTAGGAATAAATTTTGAGTCAACAATATCAAACATTTTAGTAAAATGTTTTTCTATACCCAGACGTTCAGTTACTTTTTTAGCATGTTTTCTGGTACCATTCGTAAAAATAATTTTCTCTCCTGGTAATTTCTCGATTTGGACTCCCTAACTCTTCATCTTTATTAAGCAATGTATAGTCAATATCGTGTACAAATTCTAAAAATTTATCTGCATCAATATCGTGCTTTTTCATTAAGCCATTAAGCGTAGTCCCGTGGTCATGAAAATAAGTATTTTTAATTTTTAAAGCTTCTTCCTTAGAGACGCCCAAATTTTCTTCTATGAACTGACACATTAAATCATCAATCTTGTCAAACAAGTTAGTGGTATTTGGATAAAGAGTATTATCTAAATCAAAAATCCAGTGGCGTATATTTTTAAGTTCTATCATTGAATAATTAATGTTCCTGCTCCAGTGCTGGAAAACAATTCATGTAAAACAGCATGAGGTTTTCTTCCATCAATAATTACAACCCCTTTCACACCTCCTTGAATAGCAGATATGCAGGTTCGAATTTTAGGAATCATTCCACCGGTAATTGTTTCATTTTGTATTAGCTCTTCAGCCTCTGCAATAGTTAGCCTTGGTATTAAATTTCCATTCTTGTCATTCACACCAGGAACATCAGTCATTAACAGCAATCTTTCAGCATTAATTTCATTTGCTATAGTTCCAGCAGCAGTATCTGCATTAATATTGTATATCTGTCCTTTAGAATCAATTCCCATAGGCGCTACTACTGGAACCAACCCTTCTTCAATAAAAGTATTAAGTAGTTCTATATTAATATTTTCTGGCTCAGCGACAAATCCAAGCTCAGGATTAATAGCTTTAGTAACATGAATAATATTGTTTTTTTTAACGGTTACAGATTCAGCTTTAGCCCCATATTGTTGAATAGTGTTTACCAAATCTGGGTTAATTTCATTAAGCAAAACTTCTTCTACTATTTTAATAACCTTTTCATCTGTTACCCTTAAACCTAAAATAAATTTAGATTCAATATTTTGATTTTTTAATTTTATTTTGATTTGAGGGCCACCACCATGAATAACAATTGGCTTTATACCAATTCTCTTACAGACAGCAGCATCTTGAGCAAAAGCCTTGGTTAACTGGTCAGTTGCCATTACTTGACCGCCGTATTTTAGAATGATTTTCTTATTTTGATATTTTTCAATGAACTTAGTTGCTTCTTTTAGGGGAGGAGCCTCTTTGGGCCAAAACTCAGAAAAATCCATCTAGACTGTTTTGATTGTAGTTTTTCTAATAATTACATATTGCTGAGCCATAGTTAGAACGTTGTTAACCGTCCAATAGACCACCAGTCCAGAAGGAAACGAAGCTAGCATTACCGTTAAGAATAGAGGAAAGAATGCAAATATCTTAGCTTGTATAGGATCGGTTGGAGCAGGATTTAGCTTCTGCTGAATCCACATACTTACTCCCATTAAAATAGGCCATACACCAATCATTAAAAATGAAGGAGGATCCCATGGTATTAAACCAAACAAATTAAACAACGAAGTTGGGTCAGGTGCTGACAAGTCTTGAATCCAACCAAAGAATGGAGCGTGTCTCATTTCTAAAGTGACAAATAGCATTTTGTAAATAGCGAAGAAAAATGGAATTTGAATTAGCATCGGCAAACAACCAGAGACAGGATTGATTTTTTCTTTTCTATACAGACCCATCATTTCCGTTTGAATTTTTTGTTTATCGTCTTTATATAAATCTTTCATTCTAGCTATTTCTGGCTGTAGAGCTTTCATTTTAGCCATAGATGCAAAAGAGTAGTTTGCAAGTGGAAAAAATAAAATTCTTATTCCAGCAGTCAATAAAACAATGGCCCATCCAAAATTACCTGAAAAATTATATAAATAATCGATGATAAAAAATAAAGGTTTTGTAAAAAAGTAAAACCATCCCCAATCAATCGCTAAATCAAATTTGTTGATATTCGCAGATTCTGCGTATCCATCAATTGTCTTTACTTCTTTAGCTCCTATAAAAAATTGAGAAGAGCTTGAATTTGTTTTCCCAGATGGAATGGATGTTGGGTTAGTTAAAATATAATTAGCCTTGTAAGCAGTGTCGTAAATAAATTCTGCATTAAAGGCTTGTTTTTTTTGTGGAACAATTGCTGTGAGCCAATATTTGTCTGTAATACCAAGCCAGCCTGAAGTCCCTTGGTATTTTTGGTTCTTGTCCTTAACATCGTCATAATCTTCTTCTTGAAGGGTTTCATCAATCACTCCAACTAAACCCTCATGCAGAATGTAAAAATCTTGAACTTGTGGTTTTTCTTTTCTAGTTATTTGAGAGTAGTGAAAAAGATCTACAGTACCCTTAGAATTGTTTTTAATACTTTCGGTAATAGAGAATAAATACTGATCATCAATCTCAATTTTTTTTGTAAAAACTAAGCCGTTTTGATTGTCCCATTCTAATTCTATAGGAGTTCTGGGGGTAAGAGTTCTGTTTCTAGTAAGTTTCCAAACACTATTGTTATCAGGAACGTTAATATTATTAGCACTGGCCCAACCACTTTCTAAATAATATCCTTTGTTAATTTTTTTAGGATTTAGAATAACTACTTGTTTGCTATTTTCATCAAGGCTTTCTTGGTAATTTTTTAATGTGACATCATCAATCAG
>CASIBH010000013.1 GCA_949372805.1 uncultured Flavobacteriales bacterium
ATCATAGCCATATTTTATTTTATGAATACCGTTTTCCATTACAGATATTCCATTATACCATGACGCGTAATATTCAAGATTTCCACTTCTTACAATCCCAACTATATCCCTAGCTTTATTTAACTCATTAAAATCATAATTATCCCAGCTATTATATTGATCCATGACTGATGAACCTTCATTGTTTAATTGGTTAGAGCTAAAATTTACATGCCCACCATGGTTCACATATAGATTTTCATCAAAGTATAAATTAAATGTTTTATTAGAAGCTGGACTGTTAACTGAAATTGTCGAAAATATTTCTGTTAGTGAATTTTCAGCCATATATATTAGCCCCATACTTTCGTCGGCTATCCATAGATCATTGTTTTCCGAATATGCACAATCATTAACACTAAAAAATAAATCTGTAGCTATAGGACTTTCATTTTCCTTAATAGTGTATATTTTTGAGCTGTCTGTAATTGCAAGAAATTTAGAGTTAGCACTTAATGTCATATTTTTAAAGCCATTATTAATGTACTTCTCCCAACTACTGAGTTTAATAAATAGGCTGTCATAATTACTTTTTTTAGCAATTATTAATTTGTCCTGAAAGATGATAATATCTTTATATTCATTATCAATATTATTTGTTTTTTCAAAATTCATCTCTTTTGTCCATTGATTATAATCTGATAAGAAAAGGTTTTCTTTATATGCAAAATACACTCCCCTAGAAGTTGCGCAATATATTGTGTCAGAGTTTATTGCTATTTGATTTATTGCCACATAGTTTGCATCCAATCCTATTTTATATGTGTCTTTGATTTCTTTTTTTACAAGATCTAAAACAACTAATCCAAATGAGCAAGAAAAATATGCTTTGTTTTCATCAAAATAGATATCATTTATTTGCTTAAGCCCACTTATTTCTTTTCTTTTAATGTCTGAAATATTAATTACAGTTTCATTTTCAATAATATCAATGTTACAATTAGAATAAACTATTATAAGTTGCTTAGTATAGTTATTAAATTTAACATCATTAATTCCAACATCTGATAGTCCTGAAACTTTGGACATCCTATTTATGCTTTGATCTTCTTGATTTAAGTAGTATAGTGCACCGTCTGTAACGCAGTAAGTTTTATTGTCACCAACTTCTACTTTTGTAGCCTTACTGTATGACATGTAATCTTTCCAAAATCCAATACTCACATCTTGAGAGAAGCTAAATACTGGAAGTAAAATAATTAATATTATTCGTTTCATAGATTTTATGTTTTATCTTAACCCTTATTTGTTTTAAAAATTGTTCTTGTCAGAAGGTTTTTTAACTTTGTCAAAAAGGCCCAGTAGTTCAACTGGATAGAATGTCAGATTTCGGCTCTGATGGTTAGGGGTTCGAATCCTCTCTGGGTCACAAATTTTTAATTTTCATTATTTTTTGTATACTTCCGTCATTGTATATGTTTATTTGTGAGCCATGACTTCTTTTATTTATGTTTTGTCCTAAAAAATTTATTTTTTGTATCACTTTTTTATTATCCTGACTTTCCTCAATTCCGTTTACACAGTTTATATATATAGTTTCATTTATTACTACTATTTCTCCGCTTTCTGAATTTAGTTCTGTCAATATGTTCAAATCTCCATTTATATTTGGGTTCACGAATAAATTAGTAAAATTTATATTACTTATATATCCGGAGGTATAATCATTTCCGTCATTTGGAGATGTAGTTGATACTCGTATTCCGTTTGTTGTGTTTTCAATTGCAAAAAAACCAATTAAGCTGTTGCTAGTATCGTACGAGTTAATGATTGCATAGTTTGGTCCAACAATCAGACCAGCCCTTAAAGTGCTTTCTATATTTTGGTTAGCGCTTATAAAGTTAGCGTATCCAACAGAATCTCCAAAGGAAATTGATCCAATGTCAAACAAACCTCCATCTGTAGTTATTATACTTGTTGCAATGTCTGGTTCATTTTGATTTTGTGTAATTACAATTTCAAATTCTGTAGCGGAATTACATAGATTTGTCTCCAGGCTAGTAACTATTAAAGGGTTAAATTGTGCATATATAAAGTTGCCAGTTGTAAAGATCTCACTTGCAGACCACAATGACCCCATGTTTAGTGTTGAGTCATGATATGCCATCAGCTGCCATTCATAAGTTGTGTTTTGTTGTAGCACTGGAATACTTGTGTTATTCATTGCTCCGTTTATTAAATTCAAATTTAGCCATGAGTTTGTATTTAATATTCTGTAATGAATTTTATACCGATGTGCTGTTGCTATTGTATCCCAATTTGCTTGTGCTGTATTATGTGTTATGTTGCTGGTTGCTAGAGCATTAGGAGTAGGACACAAGCTTGTGCTTGTAAAAAATGAATCCACAGGAGTCCATGATGAGACAAATACATTATTTGTGTCACAGTGTGATCTAATTTGCCAGACATATAAGCTTTGACTTATTAGATTGGTTAACGTTTTATTTGTTGTTGAAGAGTCAATATTATTTTTATACTGCCATTGCGAGTTACTTATTTCTTTGTATCTAATTTTATAATGGTTTGTATTTGTAGAACTTGACCAATTAAGATTTGCACTATAATAGTAGACATTGTTTTCAAATGTTGTATCAGGCCTTTGGCACTGTCCAAATGTTATTTTAATTAATGCTATTGCTAGCAAGGTAAATATCAGTTTCTTCATTATATAACAAAGATAATAAAATATATAGGCTTTATTTTTCTCTTTTGAAGATATAAATTATGCTTGAGTAGTCTGAAATTTTAAAAAATGCGCTTATATTTGATAGAAGACCAATTAAAAAGCCTTTTAAATATTGTTTGCGACCATTTTTATACTGATTACTTAAAAGAGAAACATAAAATGAATCAAAAATCATTCCTTTTTTCTTTTTAAGTTTAAAATTATTTTTTTCAAAGATATTTATAATTGTTTTTGGACTGAAGTGATTTAAATGAATTGGTAAATCCCATGCTGCCCAGTATTTTTTATAAAATTTTGCATCAAAACTCATATAGTTCGGAACTGCAATAATTAATGTTCCATTATTATTTATAATTCTAGATAGATTTTTTATTGTTTCATCAAGTTTATATACATGCTCTAACACATGCCACATACTAATACTGTCAAAAGTATCATTGCTAAATTGTTTAAGATCTATGTTTTCTTTAATCATAAGATTAAAATTATTTTCTGCTTGTTCTCTTGCGATTTTTGAAGGTTCAATGCCTATACATTTATACCCTTCTTTGGAACACGAATTAAGATATTCTCCCGTTCCTGATCCAATATCTAAATGGTGTCCTATTATTGAGTGTTTAAGTAAAAGCTTTGTCTTAGATTCTATTGCATATTTTCTAACAGTTTGATACATAAAGTTAAAAAACCCTTTATTGTTATTTGTATGAGAAATATAGTTATTACTTAAGTAGTATTTTCCTATTTCATTTTCACTAGGCCTTGGGTTCGTAAATAATAATTCACAGTTTTTACATTTTACTATATTGAAAATTTCTTTTGAAGTACTATAATCTTTACTGGTCAGGAATTGATCATTTTCAATTGATTTGCAATTTGGGCAATTTTTCAGATTTATCATCTTCCCATATATATTAATAAAACATTTATATCTGAAGGAGATACTCCACTTATTCTTGAAGCTTGACCTATAGAATTTGGTTTTATTTCACTAAGTTTTTCCTTTGCTTCTGTTGATATAGAATGTAATTTTGTATAATTAAAATCATCAGGAATTTTTACCCCTTCAAGTTTGTTTAATCTTTTTGCTGACTCAGCTTCTTTACTTAAGTATCCGCCGTATTTTACTTCAATTTCTGCCTGTTCTATTGATTCATCACTAATATTATAATCTTTGAGAAATAATTTAAGTTCTTTAGAAACAAGCAGATCTTTATGGTTTATTTGTGGTCTGGATAAAAATGTGTAAAGTTTTTTCTTTTGACTAACTATTGCACTTCCTTTTTCAACTAATACTTTATTTATTATTTCAGTTTCAATATTTTGCTTCTTTAAGAATGCAATTAGAAGGTTAGTTTCTTTTTTTTTCTTTTTTAGTTTTTTAAATCTATCAACTGATGCTAAGCCTAAATCATATCCTTTTTCTGTTAATCTTATATCAGCATTATCTTGTCTGAGCAACAGCCTGTATTCTGCTCTAGATGTAAACATCCTATATGGCTCATCTGTTCCTTTGATTATTAGATCATCAATCAATACTCCTATATATGCATCAGATCTCGATAGTATAAATTCCTTTTTATTTTTCACTTTTTGATGAGCATTTATTCCTGCCATTAATCCTTGGCATGCGGCTTCTTCATATCCTGTAGTTCCATTTATTTGGCCACAAAAAAATAAATTATTAATTAATTTAGTTTCTAGAGAGTTTTTTAATTGTGTTGGTGGAAAGTAATCATACTCTATTGCGTATCCTGCTCTAAACAATTTTACATTTTCTAATCCTTTTACTTTTCTTAGCGCTTTTAATTGAACGTCTTCAGGTAGTGATGTAGAAAATCCGTTTAGATAAACTTCTATTGTTTCTCTTCCCTCAGGCTCTATAAATAATTGATGTCTTTCTCTTTCTGAGAATCTTACAATTTTATCCTCTATCGATGGACAATATCTTGGACCTAGACCCTGTATTCTTCCTGTGAACATTGGAGACTTTTCAAAACCTTCCTTTAAAATTTCATGAACCTCTTTAGATGTGTATGTTATAAAACAACTTTTAGATTCTCCAATATTTGTTTTTTCATTATATGAAAAACCCACAATATTATCATCACCTTTTTGTTCTTCCGTTTTTGAGTAATCTATTGTCCTTCCATCTAGTCTTGGCGGGGTGCCTGTTTTCATTCTACCGTGTGTAAATCCAAGATCAATTAGTTGTTTGGTAATACCTTCTGCTGCTGGCTCTCCGGATCTTCCTCCTTTGTAATTTTTATCGCCTAAATGAATTAAACCATTTAGAAATGTTCCATTACATAATATAACACTAGAACTTTTAATTGTAACCCCCATCTTAGTTTTTACTCCGCAGGCTTTTTTCTCCTTAACTAGCACTTGCTCAACGCTGTCTTGGTAAAAGTCAATATTTTTATTTTTTTCTAGCGCTATTCTCCATTCTCGTTCAAATAGTTTTCTGTCACATTGTGCTCTTGGACTCCACATTGCAGGCCCCTTAGACTTATTTAGCATTCTAAATTGTATAGTCGATTTATCTGTAATAATTGCAGACATTCCGCCCAATGCATCAATTTCTCTTAAAATCTGCCCTTTTGCTATTCCTCCCATTGCTGGGTTGCATGACATTCTTGCAATTGTTTCTAGATTCTGAGAAATAATTAGGACCTTAGATCCTAAGGTTGCCGCACAATGCGCGGCTTCACATCCGGCATGTCCCGCCCCTACAACTATAACGTCATATTTTTCTTCTAATTCCATATTGTTTCACGTGAAACCTCATATAAACTTTTGATAATCAAGTGTTTAAAGTTTTGAGATATTTGTTTTCTTTATTTCTTATTATTTCTTTTTCTTTTTTAGTCTTATCTTTATAGCCTAGCAAATGTAGTAAACCATGTGCCATTACTCTATTTACTTCATTAGAAATTAACTGGCCATAATCTTTGGCATTTTCTTTAACTCTTTCCGTGCTTATAAGAATATCCCCATGTATTTCACTTGTATTTCCATAATCAAAGGTTATTACATCAGTGAGAGTGTCGTGGTTTAAGTATTGTTTATTAAATTCTAATAAAAAGTTATCATCTCCAAATACTATTGAAAGGGCATTTAACTTAGACCCTTCATTTTTACATATTTCAATAAGCCAAAGCTTTATCTTTTTTGATTTTTTTAATCTAAATTTATTTTTATAATTAAAGTTAATCATTACTTATTCTTAAAATATTTTTAAAATATTTATCAACCTCTTGTTTATAGAATGGGGTTAAATTAATTGGAGATGTTTTTAGTAACTCTCTTTGAGTTTTTTTGTTTTCTTGATATTTTTTTAACTCATTTGAATTATTTATTAAATTATAATTCCATTCATTAGATTCACGTTTCATATCTTCTTCTTGTTCTTTTTCAGCATTCTCATATTCTAAGAATTTAGTTATTATTTTATCTAATCGGTTAAGAGTTTCTTTTGTGATCTGGTTATTAATTATATCATATTCATTATTTTTCATTTCCTCTTTTAGCTCATTGTTTATTTTTGGGTCCCCATCTAAGCCGTTTTCTTTTTCTATCGATTCTAATTGAAGTCGAATCATTTCCTGTTTTTTTGACATTTCCATCAATTTTTTACTATCATCACCTTTGTTTCCATCTCCTTTTTTTGGCTTACCTTTTTTCATAGATTCTTTGAGTTGATCATTTAATTTTTTCTGTGCATTTTTCAACTCATTCATTGAAGGCTTATTACTATTTTTTGGGTTATTACAGTTTTTAGGTTTGTTGCACTTAGAGGGCATATCACTTAATTCTTGATTCATTTGCTTTAGGATCTCTGAAAGCAATAATGCCAAATTATTTGTCGAGGTCATTATAAACTGTTGTTTTTCTGTCGATTTATTTATAAATCTTTCTTCTAGACTTTTAGTTGCCTTATTAAGATTACTTTTAATAATATTTATTTCTTCATTAATTTTTGATTCAATTTGTGGAGCTCTCTTGCTTAAAGCTAATAACGAATCTTCTATAATTTTACTGTCATCTGAAAGTTTTTTCTGACTTTTTACTAATTGAATAAAATCAGGATTTTCTTTATTTATCAGAGCAGTTTTTTCAAGTAATTTTTCCTGGTTAAATGACAGTTTAATCAAGTTCTCAAGAATCTCTCTGAGAGTTTCAGCATTTTCTATTACTGTTTCAGATGAATTCCCTTCTTGCATTTTTTGCATTTTTTGCTTGAGCTGATCAAGTTTTTCAAGTGCATTTTTTTGTGATTGACTGGATTTATTTTTTTTATTTTTTTCAAGATTTTCTTGGCTTTCTTTAATCTGATCTTCTATCTCCTCTTCTATATCCTTTGTTTCAGGAATTTCATTTTTATTTTCTAATTGATCATTCTTCTTTTTTAAATCTTTAATAGATTCTTTTATTTTTTCGAAATCCTCCTTTGCTTTTTGTTGTTTTTTAAGAAGATCATCCTTTTTAGATTTTATAGAGTCTGTTTTGTCTTTTATGTCTTTTTGAAATCTCTCTAGTTTGCTAATTTCATCAATAATTTCTTCTGTTTTTTGTTCAAACTCAAGTTGTTTGAAAAGTTCTAACTCTCTATCTAGTTCTTTTTCTAAATTATCATTTTGTTGATCTAGTTTTTCTAATAAATCTTTTATTTTCTCTTTTTTGTCTTCACTTATTAGTTTCTCTAATTCTTCAATTAATTTTTTAGATTCGTTATCTAAGACCTTGTCCATTAGTTCTTGAAGTTGTTTTTGCTTTTCTAATAGCTTAGAATCTTTGTTCTGTGATTTGTTTAATTTTAGCCTATTGTTTTCTTTAGTTTTATTAATATTTTCTTTCAGCTTTTGCTGCTTAGTTATGAGCTCTTTTATTTTTTGTTTTTCTTCCCAATCTAGAACTTTTTTATCTATTAATTTTTTTTCTATCTCTTTAATATCTTTCTTAATATCTATACTTTGGTTAATTGAGCTATTTATTCCAGATTTTATTTGAGTATTTAGGTTATCTAGCTCTTTTTTTAATTCCTCTTGTGTTTTAGACTTATGTACAAAAGTTTTACTTTTTGTAGATTTTGAACCATTTATTTTATCATTATCCCAAACTTTAAAATAACTTTCAATAATCAAATTTTCTATGCCTATTAGCTCTTGAATTTCATATTTAAAGAAGAAGGTTTCATCCTTATTCTTATCTATTAGTATTTTGGTTTTTTTCTCTGTTGTTGAATTTCCAATATTTATATTAGATGTAAACTCAAGCCTTTCTAATCCATAATCATCATCGATACTTCCTTTAAAGAAGTAGGTTGTTAATAAAGAATCATATATTCTTTCAACTTTTATTTTTGGATTTTTGTCATTTAATATTTTTATTTGAAAAATTATGGTATCACTTGTTAGATACTTGTTGTGAGATGTTATTTTTATTTCAGTGTCTTTTATGTAGGTGCTCTCATAATTGAATTTGTCTTCTACATCAAATTTTTTTATTTTATTATTTGTTTGTAATTGTATATTATGAGTATTTTTTAATTTAAATTCCCAGATAACTTTAGACCCTTTAGGTATCAAAAGATCCCCTAAATTATTTACTAATTTTCTCTCTAACTTTGTGTAATTAGGATAAATAATAGTTGTCTTTATATCTGTGATTGATGGTTTTAGTTTTATTTTTATTTTATACTCTCTGGATGTATACCCGCCGGCACTTAATCTAAATGCTTTTTCTTCTTTTATATTTTTTATTAAAAATGAATGAGTATTATCTTTTGACTTCTTTAACGCATATTTATTATTTCCAATTAAAATATATGCTTTTTCTGGTATAACATTTCCTGTTATTTCAATTTTTATTTCTAAATCATCATATTGTTCTACTTCAAGAGGGTTTAGTATTACGTAATCAAATGGAGCCTTTGGCTCAAAAAAAGTATTATGCTTTATTATCCGAGAAGAACTTTCACTTAATATATCAGAATTTCCACTAATCATAAATACTAATATTAGTAATACTGGAGCTATGAGCCATTTAGCAATCCTAAGATTTTCAGAAAATTTAATGGCAGTTGAGAAAGAAATGGTTTTAATATTTTTAATCTTATTTTCAATGCTAGCACCAATTAATTCATTGCTATCACTATTCATTTCACTTAGTTCAAGTATGTTTAAAAGTTTATCGTCTATTTCTCTAAAATGTTTTCCGATAATATGAGCAGCCTGCTTATATGTTAGCGTCTTTCCAATTCTAAATAATTTTAAAAGAGGTGTGATAAAATATATTATAGATATTATTGAATTAATTAGAATATAAAACCAAAAAAGAAAAGTTCTAAAGCCTACATCAAAATTTGAAAAGTGTTCTAATATGGAAAAAACTATAAAAAATAATAAAAGATTTAATATAGTCAGAACCCCACCTTTGATCATTAAATTGATATAATATTTTTTGATAAACTCTCTGAGTTTAATTATTAAATCATTATTAATTTTTCTAGACATTGTTGCAAAAATACAATTTTAATATACTACTGATTCAACCATTTTAACTCATAAATATTATCTTTGTTAAAAACCTAATCAATGTCTAAAGTAAGAGTCAGATTTGCACCAAGCCCAACTGGGCCTCTTCATATAGGGGGAGTAAGAACAGCCTTATATAATTATTTATTTGCAAAAAAACATCAAGGAGAAATTATACTTAGAATTGAAGATACCGATCAGTCTCGTTTTGTTAAAGGAGCAGAAGACTATATTGTGGA
The DNA here is from genome assembly GCA_949372805.1 of uncultured Flavobacteriales bacterium. Classification (GTDB taxonomy): domain Bacteria; phylum Bacteroidota; class Bacteroidia; order Flavobacteriales; family BACL11; genus CAJIYG01. The sequence continues at coordinate 9,501 of CASIBH010000013.1, forward strand.
GTCTTTAAATTGGTGTGGAATAAAATTTGATGAGAGTATTAAAAGCCCAGGAGACTATGGCCCATATAAACAGTCTGATAGGAAACCACTTTATCTAAAGTATGCTGAGCAACTTTTGCAAAATGGACATGCTTATTATGCATTTGACACACAAGAAGAGCTTAGTAAAATGAGAGAGAATATGAAAAATGCAGGAATCCCCTCTCCTCAATATAACTCAATAACAAGAGTCGCAATGAAAAATTCTATATCGCTTTCAGAAGATGAGGTGAATAAAAGAATAAAGAATGGAGATAAGTATGTAATTAGAATTAAGATGCCTCGAAATGAAGAAGTGAAGATAAATGATTTAATTAGGGGTTGGGTAGTAGTAAATACTAATAATATGGATGATAAAGTAATTTTTAAATCTGATGGAATGCCAACATATCATCTTGCCAATGTAGTAGATGACTATTTAATGAAAATCTCACATGTTATTAGAGGGGAGGAGTGGTTACCTTCTGCGCCACTTCATGTTTTGTTGTATGATTTTTTAGGTTGGAGTAAAGAAATGCCAGAATTTGCTCACTTACCCCTAATACTTAAGCCTGATGGAAATGGAAAATTAAGTAAGCGTGATGGTGATAGACTTGGTTTTCCTGTTTTTCCAACCCAATGGCAAAATCCAGAAACAGGAGACATAAGTTCAGGATATAGGGAAAGTGGTTATTTTGCTGATGCATTTATTAATATGCTTTCTTTTTTAGGTTGGAACCCAGGTACAACTCAAGAAATTTTTTCGATGAATGAGTTAATTGAAAATTTCTCTTTAGAGAGAGTAGGAAAGGCTGGAGCTAAATTTGATTTTGATAAGACTCGATGGTTTAATCAACAATACCTTCGTAAAAAATCTAAGGATGAGTTATGTCAAGATTTACAATTAATTTTACAATCTAAACTAATTGTAAAAGATAATTCTTTTGTATCTCAAGTTTGTGAGCAGTTGAAAGAGAGAGCAACTTTTATAACAGACATGTGGGAAGAGGGGAGGTATTATTTTGAGCGTCCTAAATCTTATGATGAAAAAACAGTTAGAAAAAAATGGAAAGAAGAAACACCTGCTTTACTTGAAGAATTAAAAAATAAGTTAGAGTCTTTATCAGATTTTAGTGCAGATAATATTGAGAAAGAATTCAAAGGATACCTTTTAGAAAAAGAGTTGGGAATGGGTAGGTTATTGCCAGCGTTTAGACTTTCTGTCACAGGTCTTGGCATGGGGCCTTCTCTTTTTGATATTGTATCTCTTTTGGGTAAGCAAGAAGTTATAGAACGAATAGAAAATGCTATAAAAAATATTAAATAATGGGTCTAATAAAAATTGAAGGAATTAAATTATATGCATATCATGGACACCTTCCTGAAGAGGCTGTTTTGGGAGGACATTTCATTATAAATATCTGCTTAAATGTTGACACTAGCTTAGTTGAAAAATCAGATACGCTAGATGACACTGTAGATTATGTTAGTGTAATAGAGATAGTAAAAGAACAGATGAATATTCGTTCTAGTATGATTGAGTGTCCTGCTAACAGAATTATGAAAAAATTGTTACTACTTAACAGAGTTTTAAATGTAAAGGTAGAGGTAGAGAAAGTTCTTCCTCCAATTAATGCGTGCTTTGATAAAATATCTGTTGTTTCTGAAGGAAGTAATTAGGCTTTAATCTGTAAATATTTAGAAATATTAAGGTTTTCTGATATAATTTCTTCCATTTTATTTAGTGAAACTCTTTCTTGAATCATTGTGTCTCTATTTCTAAGGGTAACCGTATTATCTTCAAGTGTAACGTGGTCAATAGTTATACAGAAGGGAGTTCCAATTGCATCGTGTCTTCTATACCGTTTACCAATAGAGTCCTTTTCTTCATATTGACAATTAAATTTAAGCTGAAGAGATTGCATGATTTTTCTTGCTTTTTCAGGCATTCCATCTTTTTTAGTTAAAGGCAGAATTGCAACTTTTATTGGCGCTAGTATGTGTGGAATTTTCAAGAATATTCTTGTGTCACCACTATCTAAGATTTCTTCTTTAAAAGAATCTGCTAGTATTGTTAGGAACATTCTATCTAACCCTAGAGAGGTTTCTACAACATATGGAACGTAGCTGTCATTTATTTCTGGATCAAAATATTTTATTTTTTTACCAGAATATTCTTGGTGTGCTTTTAGATCAAAATCAGTTCTAGAATGAATACCTTCTAACTCTTTAAACCCAAAAGGAAATCTAAACTCTATGTCAGTGGCAGCATTTGCATAGTGAGCAAGGTTTTCATGATCATGAAAACGATATTTTTCTTCAGCAATACCTAAAGATTTGTGCCAATTTATTCTACTTTTTCTCCAATAATTATACCATTTTATTTCTTCGCCCGGACGTACAAAAAATTGCATTTCCATCTGTTCAAATTCTCGCATTCTAAAAATAAATTGTCTTGCTACAATTTCATTTCTAAAAGCTTTTCCCACTTGAGCAATTCCAAAAGGGAGTTTCATTCGTGAGGTTTTTTGGACATTTAAAAAATTAACAAATATTCCTTGAGCAGTTTCAGGTCTAAGATATAAGTCAGTAGCACCTTCTGCTGTGGCTCCAACTTGCGTTTTAAACATAAGATTAAATTGACGAACATCTGTCCAGTTATTAGTTCCTGAAATTGGGCATTTTATGTCCAGTTCTTCAATTAATGACTTGACCCTTTCAAGGTCTCCAGAAGATAGTGAAGTAATTAATATTTCATTTATTGAATTAATTTGTTTTTTTCTTTCCAATACTCTTCCATTAGTAGAAGTAAACTCATTTTTATTGAATTCATCTCCAAAACGTTTAGCTGCTTTTACACAGTCTTTTTCAATTTTTGCTTCAATTTTTGATATATAATCTTCAATAAGAACATCAGCACGATATCTTTTTTTAGAGTCTTTATTGTCAATTAATGGATCATTAAATGCATCAATATGTCCAGAGGCTTTCCATGTTTTAGGGTGCATAAAGATTGCAGAGTCTAAACCAACAATATTTTCATTCATATTAACCATTGATTTCCACCAATAATCTTTTATATTATTTTTTAATTCTACTCCATTTGGACCATAGTCATAAGCAGCAGCTAAGCCATCATATATTTCTGAAGATTGAAAAATAAATCCATATTCTTTACAATGAGATACAACTTTTTTAAATATTTCTTCATAGTTTGCCATTATACAAAAGTAATAATTCTCAATTTTAATTATGTAAATTTACAATATGATTCAGATTGATAATAAAATTATTTCTAAAGATGTTTTTGAAAAGCAATTTATTTGTGATTTAAATGCTTGTAAAGGTGCATGCTGTGTTGAAGGTGATTCCGGTGCTCCTTTACAAACAAAAGAAGTTGAAATTCTTAATGACATTTACCCACTTGTCCGACCTTATCTGAGTAAAACATCACAAAAAGTTATTGATGATGTAGGTGTCTCAGTTATAGATGATGATGGAGATCTTACAACACCTCTTATTAATGATAAAGAATGTGCTTTCGTAATATTAGATGATGGTATTTCAAAATGTGGAATAGAAAAAGCAAATTTTGAAAAAAATTTTAACTTTGAAAAACCTATTTCATGTCATTTATTTCCAATTAGAATCTCAGAATATAATGATTTTCACGCTATTAATTATGAGTCAATTGGCATTTGCTCACCTGCTTGTTCACTTGGTAAAGAAATGAGTATGCCAGTTTATAAATTTCTAAAAAATCCTTTAGTTAGAAGATACGGTGAAGAGTTTTATAATGACATCACTAAGGTTGCAAAGCTCTTAGAAAAAGAGAAATAGGCTATTTAAAAGCACTTTCACCTGTAATGTCAAGACCAGTAATGAGAAGGTGAATATCATGTGTCCCTTCGTATGTTATAACAGACTCTAAATTCATCATATGCCTCATTATTGAATAGTCACCGGTTATGCCCATTGCCCCTAAAATCTGTCTTGCCTCCCGTGTAATATTCAGCGCCATTTCAACATTATTTCTTTTACACATTGAAATTTGTGCCGTGGTTGCTCTTCCTTCATTTTTTAAAACCCCTAATCTCCATGTTAATAGTTGTGCTTTGGTGATTTCAGTAATCATTTCTGCCAGTTTTTTTTGTTGTAGCTGAAATGCGGCGATTGGTTTTCCAAACTGAATTCTTTCTTTAGAATATCTTAACGCAGTGTCATAACAATCCATTGCTGCACCAATAGCACCCCAAGCTATTCCATATCTTGCAGAATCTAAACATTCCAAAGGAGCGCCTAATCCATCCTTTCCTTCTAGAATGTTTTCTTTAGGTATTTTTACATTATCAAATACTAGTTCTCCAGTGGCAGAAGCTCTTAAACTCCATTTGTTATGAGTTTCTGGGGTTGTAAAGCCTTCCATTCCTCTTTCAACTATTACCCCCTTAATTCTACCGGCTTCATTTTTTGCCCAAACAACAGCTACATCGGCAAATGGTGAATTAGAGATCCACATCTTTGCACCATTTAAAATGTAATGACCCCCCACATCTTTAATGTTTGTAGTCATTCCCCCGGGATTTGACCCATGATTTGGTTCAGTAAGTCCAAAGCACCCCATCATTTCTCCAGTTGCTAATTTTGGTAGATATTTTAATCTTTGCTCTTCATTTCCATATTCATAAATTGGGTACATTACTAAAGAAGATTGCACAGAGGCAGTCGATCTAACTCCACTATCTCCTCTTTCTAGTTCTTGCATGATTAAACCATATGAAATATTATCTAGTCCAGCTCCTCCATATTTAGTTGGTATATAGGGGCCAAAAGCACCAACATCTGCAAGTCCAGGAAGTATTTGTTTTGGAAATACTGCATTCTGACATGCTTCTTCAATTATTGGACTTATATCTCTTTTTACCCAATCACGAGCCGCATCCCTAATAAGCTTATGTTCATCAGATAATAATTCGTCCATAAGAAAGTAATCAGGCGCTTGAAATAGATCTTGTTTCATAATAATTTTTTTACAAAAGTATTGATTTTAAATATTATCTAATATGTCTTACATGATAAATATGTAAAAGTTATTTTTGTAATAATTATTTTTAAGTGAAAACTGAATTAATGAGCGGAGATGGGTTTTTTATTTTACTAACTATATCTTTTTTTCTAATTGGAATTTTAAGAGCATATTATTGGAATTATGCTAGTTTGTTAGTTTTAGGCTCCATACAATATAGGTATGCAAGTCAGTATCTAAGGTTAGAAAATGCCCTTACTCAGAGAGTAAGTTGGATAACTTTTATGATAATGATACTTAACATTTCTTTATTTATAAATTTACAAGAGAATGTTTTTAGTCTTAATCATTTTTTTAAAATTTTACTTTACAGTATTATTTATTTTACTGTCAAGTTTTTAGTTATTTTGTTTTTGGGAAATGTTTTTTTAAAGAAAGAGTTAGCCAAACTAACAGTATTTTTCTCATTTATTTCTGATAGATCTTTTGCAATTATCATTTTTCCCTTTTTAGTTTTTGTCTATTTCGTCCCTTATAATCTTGATATATATTTTATTTATATACTAATTATTCTATTCTTTATTTTTTTGTCATTTAAAATATATTCAATTTATAAAATAGGAACAAATTCATTTGGTTTAATTCCTTTGTATATATTTTTGTATCTTTGTGTTCTAGAAATTTTTCCTTTTGTACTAGTTGCAAAAGGATTTTTTTACTAAAAGAATAAAGAATATTATATGGAAAACAAGAAAGTTAAATCAATTTTAATTTCTCAACCAAAGCCTGAAGGTAAATCACCCTATGATATTCTTGCAAAAAAGTTTAATGTAAAAATTGACTACAGACCTTTTATGCACGTAGATGAAATATCTACTATTGAATTTCGAGAGCAGAGAATAAGTATTTTAAATCATGATTCAGTAATTTTTACTAGTAAAAATGCTATGGATCATTATTTTGGGATGTGTGAGAAGTTAAGAATTAAAGTTCCTGAGACATTGAAATACTTTTGTGTTTCTGAAGCTATTGCTCATTATCTTCAAAACTTTATTACTTACAGAAAAAGAAAAATTTTTACTGGCGAACAGAGTCTTGCAAGTTTAATTCCTATTATGCAAAAACATGAAGGAAGTAAGTTTATATTTCCATGTTCTGATGTTTTAAAAAATAGACCAAATAAATCTTTAGAGGAAAGTGGTCTTGAGTTTACTAAAGCTCAAATGTATAAAGTAGCATGCTCAGATCTATCAGATTTAAAAGATGTTAAATATGATATATTAGTATTTTTTAGCCCTACAGGAATAAAATCTCTTGTAGAGAATTTTCCTAATTATGTTCAAGGCGATACAAGAATTGCTGTATTTGGATCAACAACAGTAAATTCTGTTAAAGAGTATAAACTAAGAGCAGATATTGAAGTTCCAAATCCAAAAGCGCCATCAATGTCAATGGCATTAGAGCAGTATATTAAGATAGCAAACAAGAGAAAAAGATAAGTTTTTTTTAAATTACTTTTTATGCAAACTTTTAAAAAAACTGAAAAGTTATGTGGTAAAATAGACACTGAAAATCTGTTCTCGAATGGTGATTCTTTTTTTTTACCCCCATTTAGAATTGCGCTTATAAAAGATGATAATTTATTTAAAGAGGAACCTTTAAGATTACTAGTAATTGTTCCAAAAAAGAAAATTTCATTAGCTGTTAATAGAAATAAAATTAAGAGGTGTATACGTGAGGCTTTTAGAAAAAATAAAAAGATATTAATCTCGAATCTTAAATTAAAAAATAAAAAGTTAGATTTTGCTTTAATTTATCAGCCGAAAAATTTAAGTTCTTGTAATACTATTGAAATAAAAGTTAAAGAAATTATTTCTCGTTTATCTGATTCATTATGAAACTTTTTTTTGCAAAAATATTTCTAGCTATTATTTTTATATATCAAAAAATGATATCTCCTATTTTGCCAGCTAGGTGTAGATATTCTCCAACATGTTCAGAATATTCTCGACAATGTTTTAAAAAATTTAATACTTTAGAATCTTTAAAGTTATCTTTGAAAAGAATTTTAAAATGTCACCCTTGGGGTGGTAGCGGTTATGACCCAATACCTTAAATTAATATGTATAGAAAAATAAAGAAAATATTTTTAGCTTTAATTGTCTCATTATCTCTCTTTGGATTTGCAGATAGTTATTTTGAGATTGCAAAAAACTTAGATGTTTTCACAACCCTATATAGAGAATTAAATAATTATTACGTTGATGAAACTGATCCAGGAAAGTTAATGAAAACTGGTATCGATGCTATGCTAAAATCTTTAGATCCCTACACAACATATATTCCTGAATCAGAGATTGAAGACTTTAAATTTATGACAACTGGACAATACGGAGGTATTGGCGCGGTAATAACCCAAAGAAATAGTTATGTATTTATTAGTGAGCCTTATGAAGGATTTCCTGCACAAAAAGCTGGACTTATAGCGGGAGATAAAATTCTAAAAATCGACGGTGTTAGTGCAAAAGATAAAACTACTGAAGAGGTTAGTAAGGCTTTAAAAGGTGAGCCTAATACTGAAGTTAAGTTGTTAATTGAACGAAGAGGACAAGATTCTTTTAATGTAGTTTTTAAAAGAGAAAAAATTTCTGTAAAAAGTGTTCCTTATTCTGCATTTATAAAAGATAATATTGCCTATCTTAAACTAAGAAGTTTTACACGTAATTGTACCAAAGACATTAAAAGAGAACTTCAAAACTTACAAAAAGATAAAAAAATAAATGGTATTGTTCTAGACTTAAGAAATAACCCTGGAGGACTTTTAAATGAGGCAGTTAGTATGGTTAACCTTTTTGTTGAAAAAGGTGAGGAGGTAGTTAGTACAAAAGGAAAAATTAAATCTTGGGATAATATTTATAAAGCTAATAATGAGCCTTTTGACACAGAGACGCCTATTATTGTTCTTATTAATCAAGGCTCTGCTTCTGCCTCAGAAATAGTTGCTGGTGCTCTTCAGGATTTAGATAGGGGTGTTGTTATTGGTCAGAGAAGTTTTGGTAAAGGTTTAGTGCAGCAAACCAAAAAATTAAGTTATAACGCTCAGCTTAAGTTAACTGTAGCTAAATACTATATCCCTAGTGGCAGGTGTATTCAAGCCTTAGATTATAGCAATAGAAATAAGGACGGAAGTGTTGGGAAAATTGCTGATTCACTAATGACTGAGTTTAAGACTCGTAATGGTAGAATTGTATATGATGGTGGAGGGATTAAGCCTGATATGATAATCGAACAAGATGAGATAGGTCAAATTGTTATTGCATTATTAAGAGAAAGATTGTTTTTTGATTTCGCATCTGAATATAATTTCTTAAACTCAACTCTGGATAGTAATTATATGATGAATGATGGTGATTTTTTGAAATTTGAAGATTTCTTAAATGACAAGGATTTTGAATACAAAACTGAAACAGAGAAGGTTATTGATAAGTTAAAAGATGTTTCAAAAGAAGAAGAATACTTTTCATCTCTTGAAAGTGATTTGAAAAATTTAGGAGATAAATTCTTGTTAGAGAAAAAAGATGATTTACAAAGAAGTAAATCAGACATCAAAGAGATCTTAAGTGGAGAAATTTCAAGCAGATATTTCTATCAAAAAGGACGTATAAAAAGTTCAATTAATTATGATAATGAAATTAAGAAAGCAATAAAAGTTTTAGAAAGTCCTAGTCTTTATGACTCTATTTTACAAGGGTTAAATTAAAACTTTAAATATAGATCCTTTTGATTCTTCTATTAATTTTAGATAAAAACTCATAAGGAGTTGTCCCAATTAATTTAACAATATCTTCTACTAAGATATTTTCTCCAAATATTTCAACTAGATCACCTTCTTCAGCACTTGTATTAGTGATATTAATGCAACAAGAATCCATACTAATATTACCTAATATCTCACACATCTGCTTATCAACAAAGAGTTTTCCAGTTCCATTTCCAAGTCTTCTGTCAAGTCCATCAGCATATCCAAAGGGGACTATTGCAATTCTCACATTCTGTTTGGCTATAAATTCTAGATTATAGCCAATAAATTCCCCTTTTTTTATTATTCTAACTTGAGAAATAACACTAATTAAACTAGTTGCTTTTTTAGTTTTTTTTGATGTTATATTTCCAAATAGTCCTATACCAATTCGTACTGCATTATATTGCATAGATGGAAAGCGAATGATGCCATTCGAATTTAGAATATGTTTATCAAAATCATTTCCGATTTTTTTATCAAGTAATTCGCAAATTTTAGAAAATTTAATAAATTGTTTTTTAGAAAAAATATCATTTAACTTATTATCACTCGAAGCTAGATGGGAGCAAACAGAGCAGACTTTAAGACTAGGGTAAAGATTTAGACACGAAATTATTTCATTAATATCTAAAAAGTCAAAACCAAATCGATTCATACCCGTATTAAACTTTAAATGGATGTTGATTTTTTGGTTGAGTTCTCCAAATTTTCGCATCAGCTTAAAGTTATATATTACTACCTCTAAATTATATTCAACAATTTGATTAATTGACTTTAATCCTGGATTAGCAATTATAATTGGAGTATTTATATTGCTTTTCCTAAGATTTACTCCTTCTTCAAAATCAGCAACCCAAAAAGCATCTACTTTTAATAGCTCTAGTATTTCAGCAATTTTAATATCCCCATTGCCATATGCAAATGCTTTTAAAACAGCAATTATTTTTGTGGACTTTTTTAATTTAGACCTAAAGAAAGAAACATTATTAATGATTGCTTTTTTACTAACATAGAGAATCGTTTCATGTATACTACCCATTAATCTGTGTACGTTTATTAAAGCATGTTCTACATAGAGCAAGGTAATCACTTTTTTCACCAATCTGTACTAATTCTTTTTTTTTGTTTTTTCTAAATGTATGATTTGCCTCACAAGAACAATCATCACATATTGCGTGTAATTTTGTAATTTTTTCACTCAAAGCCATCATACTTGGCATAAAATTAAATGGTCTTCCTAGGAAATCCATATCAAGACCAGCTATAATTATCTTCTTTCCAGTATTTGCGACATGACTACATACCTTTACAGCATCTTCATCAAAGAACTGAAATTCATCAATCCCAATCACATCATAGTTTTTAGATAAATTTAAAATGTCATTAGATTTTTTGATAGAAAGTGATTCAAATTTTTTATTGTCATGAGAAACAATATTATACTTATCATATCTTGTATCAATTTCAGGTTTAAAGCAAATTACTCTTTTATCAGTTTGTTGAGCATTTATTAGTCTGAAAATAAGTTCCTTAGTTTTTCCAGAAAACATAGAGCCGCAGATTACCTCAATGCCCCCATTAGTTTTATTCTGACTATTTTCTGATGTACTCATAATAAATCATTTATGTTTTAGCTATGTTTGCTAACAAATGTATAAAATGTACAATATATTTTTATGATTATAAGATTTTTGTTATTCATTTCATTTTTAATTACGAGTAATCCTTCTACACTTTTAGCTCAAAAAGATTCTAATAGAGTTAATAAATCAAAAGTCTTACTTGTTTCTAGCTCTTTAGCTGTGGGTTTAACGGGTACATATTTATATGTTAATAACGCATGGTGGAGTGATATTGCAACTGATTTTCATTTTGACCCCGGCAATGACCAAGTTTATGCTTTAAATGTTGATAAGGCTGCTCATTTTTTAGGTGGAGTTTATGCGTCAGATTTATTTTCTCAATCTTTTTTATGGGCAGGATTAAAACCCAAGAAAGCTGCGTGGTATGGTGCTATATTCGGCTCTTCAATTCAGCTAGCTATAGAGATAAAAGATGCCTATGCGCCTTATTGGGGTTTTAGTAAGTATGATTTAGCATTGGGGTCACTTGGTTCGTTTTGGCCTGTAGCACAAAATTATTCAAAAGATTTAAAAGCGATAAATTTTAAGTTTTCATATTTTAAACACTCAAATATATATTGGGAGCTGGAGAGTCAAAGAGATAAAACTCCGTCTAAATTTTCTTGGTATGATGATTATCCAAACCAAACATACTGGCTTTCAGTAGACCTTGATCATTTTAGTAATATTAATTTTATCCCTGATTGGCTAAATATAGCTTTTGGATATGGCTTAGATAACACTCAATATATAGAAGGAGGAACAAAAATGGGGGGAAGAAATGAATATTATATTGGTTTAGATTATAATATTCAAAAGCTATTAAAAAAATGGAATACTCCAATGGCAAAAAAAATTAAATATATTTTTAAATATTTTAAATTTCCTGCTCCTACAATAAGAGTTTCTCCAGATCTAAAATTTTATCCTTTTTTTATATAAATTTATAAAATGAATAAATTATATATTGTTCCTACTCCAATAGGAAATTTAGATGATATTACTCTAAGAGCAATAAAAATTCTAAATACTGTTGAGCTAATTTTAGCTGAAGATACAAGAGTTAGTAAAAAATTATTAAATCATCTTAATATTGATGCAAAATTATTCTCTTTTCATCAATTTAATGAACACAAACAGCTTAATAAAATTATTGATAAACTTCAAAATGATTGTGCGATTGCATTAATATCTGACGCAGGAACACCTGGTATTTCTGACCCAGGTTTTTTGTTGATTCGTGAATGTTTAAGGCATGATATTGAAATAGAATGTTTGCCGGGAGCAACTGCTTTTGTTCCAGCCCTAATAAATTCAGGCCTCCCTTCAGATCGATTTATATTTGAAGGTTTCTTACCAGTTAAGAAAGGAAGATTAAAAAGAATAGAGTTGTTGAAGAATGAATCCAGAAGTATGATCTTCTATGAATCTCCGCATAGACTTATAAAGACATTAACTCAATTTATTGACTACTTTGGTGGAGATAGGGAGGTTTCAGTCTCAAGAGAAATTAGTAAAATTTATGAGGAAACAAAGAGAGGTAAACTTATAGAAGTTATTGAATATTTTAGTGATAAAAAACCAAAGGGAGAATTTGTAATTATTATATCAGGTAAAAAATGAGCAAGGAATGGATAACACCAAATATTGATTTTGAAAAAGCTGTAGATTTATCAAACTCTTTATCTGTTTCACATGATATAGCTAAATTACTTCTGCTCAGAGGTGTTTCAAATTATTCAGAAGCTGAAAATTTCTTTCGACCTAATATCAATCAACTTCACAATCCTTTTGATATGAAAGATATGAATTTAGCGATTGAAAGAATTGAATTAGCTATTCAAAGAAATGAGAGAGTGTTAATTTATGGAGATTATGATGTAGATGGAACTACTGCAGTATCTATGATGTTTGATTTTTTTTCAAAATATTTTTCATTTTTAGATTACTATATTCCTGACAGATATAGCGAAGGTTATGGGGTTTCTATTAAGTCAATTGACTTTGCGAAAAAAAATGAATTTACCTTAATAATTGCTCTAGATTGTGGAATCAGAGCAGTTAAGCAAATTGAATATGCTAACGATTTAAATATTGACTATATTATTTGTGATCATCATAATCCAGGAGAAATTATACCTGCGGCTAAGGCAATACTTAATCCCAAACAATTATCATGTAATTACAAGTTTAAAGAACTTTCAGGCTGTGGTGTGGGTTTTAAATTAATTCAGGCTTTCTGTATAAAAAGAAATATAAATAGTAATAAACTAACACCTCTTTTAGACCTATTAGCAATTTCTATTGCTGCTGATATCGTCCCTATAGTAGATGAAAATCGTATTTTAATGTTTTACGGCTTACAGCAAATTAATCGTTCTCCTAGAGAAGGTATTAAAGCGCTTATTAATTCTGCAAAGAAAGATAAAGAGATAAAAATTTCTGATATTCTTTTTGGTATTGCTCCTTTAATTAATGCAGCTGGAAGAATCCTTCATGGTAAGCATGCCGTCGAAGTATTAGTGGAAAAAGATGTTAGTAAGGCAACGGTTTATGCTGAGAAGATAAATGAACACAATAGTGTTAGAAAAGGTTTAGATAAATCAATAACTGAGGAAGCGTTATTACTTGTAGATAATTCTAAGAAATCAACAGTTCTTTTTTCTGACAAATGGCATAAAGGTGTTGTTGGTATAGTCGCTTCCAGAGTTATAGAAACCTTTTATAAACCGACAATTATTCTAGTTGAAAAAAATGGCATACTAACAGGTTCTGCCAGATCTGTACATGATTTTGATATTTATTCAGCAATTAATGAATGTGCGTATTTATGTGATAATTTCGGAGGACATAAATATGCCGCAGGTCTTACCATTAAGAAAGAAAATATACATGAGTTTATTGACAAATTTGAACAAGTTGTATCTGAAAAAATTAAGAAAAGTCAGCTCATGCCAAGATTAAATATTGATTTAGAAGCTAAATTAGAAAAAATTGATGCTAAATTTTTTAGAATTTTAAAGCAGTTTGAGCCTTTTGGTCCTAAAAACCCTAATCCTAAATTTGTTTCAAAAGATATTTTAATTAAAGATTATAGAGCTATTGGGAAAGACAAATCACATCTTAAATGTATTGTAGATAATGGGAAGGGTTTGATAATTGAAGCAATTGGTTTTGGTTTGGCAAATAAAATAGATTATATCAACAAAACTAATGAGCTGAGTATTTGTTATAGTCTTTCTGAAAATGTCTGGAACTCAAAAGTTACTAATCAACTTATCCTTCATGATATTAAATAAATCTTTTTTTTAGCTTAGGCCTCTACCAATTTTTGATGCAATTTTTTTCTTTATCTCAATAAGATTTTTTAAAAGACTAATATCATCAATTGTTATTTCCCCAGATTTCATCTTGTTTTGAATAGCCTCAATATTAAATTCAATATGTTGAAGTTTTAAGGACAATATAGCTTTTTCAGCTGTTTTCTTTAAATTGTTTTTTTCAACGCCAGTATATATTTTATGTCTTTTTACCCAATTATCACTTATAACATGCTCATTACTTATTAAATCTATAGTTAATTTATTTATTTCATGATTTTCATGATTTACAAAATCATTATGTTTGATTTCAGTATCTGCTAAAATTATTTTTTCTAATTTATTGAACATTAAATTATATAATTTATCTTGGATACTAATACTATCTGCCTGTAACTCTTCAATTATAAACTTACCCACAGTCATTTTTTCATTATTAAATTCTAGTTCCTCGTTGCCGTAATTTATTATAATTCTAATGATTTCTTTTTCAGAATTAATAATTTTACTGTTTTTAGATACAATAGTTTCTTTATTAGGTTTTTCCTCTACACCTTTATTCCTAATGTTAGAATTTCCTTTTTTCCTATTTTGATCAATATCTCTTAATAGTACACTTTCTTTGACATCTAATATTTTACTGCATATTTTACAGTACTCAGTTCTTGTAAGGTAGTCTGGAATTAAAGCAATTGATTCAATTATCTCTTTAATAATTTCAACACGTTTCATTGGATCTTTTTCACTTTCAGAAAATAGAATTGAAGTTTTATATGTTATGAAATCTTTAGAATTATTTTTTAGAAATAATTTAAAATCATCGGATGATAAAGTTTTAGAAAATGAATCAGGATCATGCTTGTCTGGAAATGGAATTACTTTTACATTCATACCTTCTTTCAAGATCATATCAACACCTCTAAATGAAGCTTTAATGCCAGCAGAATCTCCATCAAATAAGATAGTTATATTTTTTGTAAATCTACTTATAAGCTTTACTTGTTCAGTTGTAAGAGATGTTCCAGAAGCAGAAACAACATTTTCTATTCCTTTTTGATGCATTGCAATTACATCTGTATAGCCTTCTACAATATAACAATTATCTAATTTACTTATTTGGTTTTTAGCAAAGAAGATCCCGTATAGAACTTTACTTTTATTGTAAATTGATGATTCTGGAGAGTTTTGATATTTCGCTTTAGCATTTTTATTTAAAGCTCTACCTCCAAAGCCTAAAATTCTTCCTGAAAAACTATGTATAGGGAACATGACTCGATCTTTGAATCTATCTACAATTACCTTATCACTAACTTTAAATCCTAATCCTGATTTAAGAAAATATTCTTTAGAAAATGAATTTTTTATAGTTGCATTATAGAGAGCACTTTGATTTTTAGGACTATATCCAAGTTCAAATTTCTTGATTATTTCCTCGTTAAAACCTCTTTCTCTAAAATATGATAGTCCAATATTTTGACCTTCTTCTTTTTCCCAAAGAGATTTTATGAAAAAAGTATTTGCAAATGTTGATAGAATATATAGGCTATCTTTTTCATTAGCAATTTGGGTCTGTTCAGAAGTCATTTCTTCTTCTTCAACCTCAATGTTATATTTTTTAGCTAAGTATTTTAGTGCTTCAGGATAATTGTAATGCTCTTTGTCCATTAAGAAGCTTACACTATTACCTCCTTCTCCACAACCAAAGCATTTATAAATACCTTTAGTTGGAGAGACTGTAAATGAAGGTGTTTTTTCATTGTGAAATGGGCATAGCCCCAATAAATTAACTCCTCTCTTTTTTAATGTAATAAAGTCTCCGACAACTTCCTCTATTTTGACAGTTTCAAAAATTTCATCAATTGTATGTTTTGGTATCATTTTTTCCTATTTACAACATAATCCATTAGTAAATGTAATGATTTTACTGCATCATTTTGCTCGAGTTTATTTAAAATCTCTTTCCCCTTTTTATAATAGGTTTTCATTTTTTCTTCAGCATAAATTAGCCCCCCTTCATCTTTGACAATATTTATAATTTTAGTGATTTTGATTTGATTTTTACTGTCATTTTTTATGGTATTAATAATAAATTTATTGGTTTTTTTATCTACTTTATTTAAAGTATATATAAGAGGAAGAGTCATTTTTTTTTCTCTAATGTCTAAGCCTGTTGGCTTACCAATTATTGGACTTTGTGTATAGTCAAATAAATCATCCTTTATTTGGAACGCAATACCAGCATTTTCACCGAATAATCGCATTGACTCAATATTATCTGTAGTTGTATTAATTGAGCTGGCACCGCTTTCACAACAAGCAGCAATCAATGTTGCTGTTTTCTTTCGAATTATTTCAAAATAGATTTCTTCGGTAATATTTAACCTTCTTGTTTTTTCTATTTGCAACAACTCACCTTCGCTCATTTCTTTTACAGCCCGACTTACAATTTTTAATAATTGAAACTCTTCTTTTTCTACAGCAAGCAGTAGCCCTCTTGACAAAAGAAAATCACCAACAAGAACTGCAATCTTGTTTTTCCAAAGAGCATTTATAGAAAAAAAACCTCTTCTAAAGTTTGACTCATCAATTACATCATCATGAACTAATGTTGCAGTATGTAATAACTCGATCATTGATGCTGCATTATAGGTGCTGTCAGTAATTTTGTCAAATGATTTTGCGCATAAAAAAACAAACATTGGTCTCATTTGCTTGCCTTTTCTTTTTATAATATAGTGCATTATTTTATCAAGAAGCGAAACATTGGTTTTTAATGATTCCTTAAACTTCTCTTCAAACAAGCTCATTTCTAACTTAATTGGAGATTTTATCTTATTAATTGTAGACATGATTTACTAGAAATATTTTAGGCTAATATACAAACTTTACTAGAGGCAATTTGTGGGGTTACTTATTTTAATTTGTTTACTAATTGCCCACATGCCGCATTGATATCTTTACCTTTACTTTTTCTAAGGTTAACAATTACATTTTTACTTTCTAGAAAATTAATAAAATCATTAGTTTTTTTATTTGATGATTTTGTGTATTCTAAATCATCAACCGTGTTATATTCAATTAAATTTATTTTACATGGACTGATTTTTGAGAACTTTACAAGCTCATGTGCATCTTCAATACTATCATTAATATTATTTAACAAGATATATTCATATGTTATTCTAGAGCCTGTTTTATCATGGAAATATCTAATAGAATCTTGTAATTTTTCTAGAGGAATAGCTCTATTTATTGGCATCAACTCTTCTCTAGTATTGTTTTGCGCTGAATGCAAGCTAATAGCTAGATGAAATTTCACATTATCATCAGCAAGTTTAGTTATCATCTTACTAATTCCAGCCGTTGAGACAGTAATTCTTTTTGCTGATATTGCTAGACCTTCTTCTGTGGTGATAAGGTTAATTCCTTTTAAAAGATTATCGTAATTTAATAATGGCTCTCCCATTCCCATAAATACAATATTACTTAATGATCTCCCAAAATTTAACTGAGCTTCTTCATTTAAGATAAATACTTGATCATATATTTCGCTGTAGCTTAAGTTTCTTTCAAGCTTTAAAGTTCCAGTTGCACAGAAATTACAAGCTAAACTGCACCCTACTTGAGAAGATACACATGCGGTTAATCTTTTTTTTGATGGAATTAACACTCCTTCGACCAAATTATTATCATGTAGCTTTAGGCTATATTTTGCTGTTCCATCTATGCTTTTTTCAGCTTTATGAATTTTAACAGCATTAATAACAAAATGTTCATTTAAAAGTCTTCTAAGTTCTTTTGATAGTGAAGTCATTTCTTCAAATGATATAGCTCTTTTTTTCCAAAGCCACTCTGATACCTGCTTAGCTCTAAATTTTGGAATTTTTCTAGCATTAAAGAATTCTGCCAACTCTTCTTTATCAATATTTCTAATGTCTCTTTTTGTATTCATTATCTTTGCAAAGATATATTTACTTTTGACCAATGCGTTTTTTACAAGCTGATTATTTATTTCCTATTTATTTGCCACCAATAAAGAATGGTGTTTTGCAAATTAATCTTGACGGTATGGTTATTGCTATACATGAAGAAAATACACTATCAGGTGTGGATATAGAAAAGTTTAGCGGTATATTATGTCCAGGATTTATTAATGCACATTGTCACTTAGAATTAAGTCATTTATTTAATTGTATTTCGCCAAATCTTGGATTAATTAATTTCATAAAAAAAATTAGTGGCCGATCTAAAACCTCTCAAAGTATAATCGCAAATAAAATTATAGATGCTGAAAATCAGATGATTAAAAATGGTATTGTTGGAGTTGGAGATATATGTAATACTAATGATACTTTATTCATAAAAAAGGATAAAAATATTGCTTATTATAATTTTATTGAAACATTTCAGGTCCATGAAAAAAAGTTTGAGAATACTATCAATAATAGTGTTAAAATAAGAAATCAATTTAGGTTTCATAATTTAAAAGCTACTATCGTTCCGCACTCCCCTTATAGTGTTCCCCCTGCATTAATGAAAATTATATATGAATTAATTGATGATTCAAGCGATGTTATTTCAATTCATAATCAAGAAACCAAAGATGAGAATATAATGTTTCATTCAAAAGATGGAGAAATAATTAAATGGTTATTAAGCTTAGGTGCTTCAACAACAATTTGGGAAAACATTTCTCAATCTAAAGATGTTTTGTTGAATATTTCTAGCCAAAAACATTTATTAGTACATAATACATTTATGAGTAAAGATGATCTAATGGACGTATATTATTGCACATGCCCAAAAGCAAATATATATATTGAAGGGACTACTCCGGACTATTCTTTTTTTAACCTTGAAAAATTATGTGTTGGAACAGATAGCCTTGCCTCCAACTCAAGTCTTTCAATTATAGAAGAACTTTTTTGTATTCAAGAAAATTCAGATTTTGATCTAAATTCATTATTAAAAATTGGTAGTAAAAATGGTGCTGATTGTTTAGGCTTTACATCATTAGGGACCTTTGAAAATGGAAAGGTTCCGGGAATTAATCTGCTACAAAACATAGATTTTAATATGAAAATAACAACAGAAACAACAGTAAAAAGAATTATTTAGCTGAGCAGGTTTTCTGCAATTACAAGATCTTGCTTAGTAGTAATTTTGATATTTTGCTCTTCACCATCAAGCATAGATATTTTGCCATTATTTTTTTCAAATACTGATGCATCATCAGAAAATTTATTGGATGTTGCTGAAGAATATGCCGCAATAATTTCATTGCTAAGAAAGCACTGAGGGGTCTGTACGGACACTATAGAATCTCTATCTAAGTAGTAGTTATTATGTTTGTCAATTTTCCGTAATGATTCTTTTATTGCCATAACAGGTATAATTCCTGTGCCTGACACTACTTCTTGACATAATTTATTTATTAATAACTTTGTTATTAATGGACGCACCCCATCATGAATTGCGACAATACAATTTTTAGTAATATTTTCTAGTCCTCGTTTAACTGATTCGTATCTATTTGAACCTCCTTGAACAAGCGTATGTTGAACAGAAAAATGAAATTTTTTACATAAATTTCTCCACTCACTAAATTGATCTATTGGAAGAACTAATATTATATTTTTGAAATCTGAGAACTTATTTATTGTATGCATTAACACAGGAAGATCTCTTAAGATTAGAAATTGCTTAGGTGTGCTAGTTTGCATCCTTAACCCTTTTCCGCCAGCTACTATTAAAGCCGTTCTATCCATTTAGATTATTAGCATAGCATCTCCGTAAGTATGAAATTTGTATTTTTTCTTGACAGCTTCTTTATAAGCCTTCATTAGTAAATCATATCCTGCAAAAGCTGAAACTTGCATCATTAGAGAGGATTTTGGTAAATGAAAATTAGTTAGCATACAATTTGCAATTTGAAAATTATGAGGAGGAAATATAAATAGATTGGTCCAGCCGTCGTAAGGTATAACCATTTTTTTTGTTGAGACACTACTCTCAAGTGTCCTCATGACTGTCGTTCCTACGGCACAAATTCTTTTATTTTCCTCTTTGGCATTATTGATCTTTAATGCTGCCTCTTCATTGATTTTCATTTGTTCAGACTCCATTTTATGTTTGGATAAATCTTCAACCATTATAGGGGCAAAAGTGCCTAAACCAACATGTAATGTTGTTTCGGAAAATTCTACACCTTTGATTTGCATTTTTAGCATTTGTTTTTTACTAAAGTGAAGCCCAGCAGTTGGTGCTGCTACTGCTCCTTCATGTTTAGCATAAATAGTTTGGTATCTTTCTGTGTCTTGGGTTGTTGGTTCTCTTTTAATAAATCTTGGAAGTGGTGTGCTTCCCAGTGAGTTTAATGTTTCTTTAAATTCTTCATGAGTACCATCATATAAAAATCTTAATGTTCTTCCTCTGGAAGTTGTATTGTCAATTACTTCAGCTATAAGCTCATCATTTTCACCAAAAAACAATTTATTTCCAATTCTAATTTTTCTTGCAGGATCAACTAAGACATCCCAAAGCCTATTTTGCTGGTTTAGTTCTCTAAGTAAAAATACTTCAATCTTTGCGCCAGTTTTTTCTTTGTTTGCGTATAATCTTGCAGGAAACACTTTTGTATTGTTAAGACATATCATATCACCATTTTCAAAATAGTCAATTAGATCGCCAACTTTTTTATGCTCAATATCTCCAGTTTCTTTGTTTACTACCATTAGTTTAGATTCATCTCTACTTTTCGCTGGTGTATCTGTAACCAACTTTTCAGGTAAATCAAAGTTGAACATTGACAATTTGTATTTCATAATGATTTTATTTTTAGGATTTGCAAATATAATACATTGCAAAGGCGATGTCAATAGTTTTTAGCTATTTAGTTTTTTTTCAAAATCTTCGATACTTAAAGATGATTTTAAATTAAATTCTCCAATATTTGTTCTAATAAGAGAAATTAAATGCGCTCCGTTATTTAGTTTCTTGCCTAAATCATGTGCAATTGATCTAATATACGTCCCCTTACTACAATTTATTTTTAGTCTAATCCTTGGTAATTCAGCCTCTATTATTTCTATTGAATTTATTATCACCTTTCTTGACTTGATAATTATTTTTTCGCCTCTTCTGGCTTTTTTGTATAATCTTTCACCATCAACTTTTAATGCAGAATAAATTGGAGGTATTTGCTCTATCTCACCATTAAATTCTTGCAAATTATCCTGGATTTTTTTTAGTGTTATTGATTTGGTATCATAGGTTTTATCGATTTCTGTTTCTAAATCAAATGATGGTGTTGTAGCTCCAAATAATACATCTGCCACATAGGTTTTGTCTTGGTCTTGAATTTGAGATATTTTCTTTGTGAATTTACCAGTACATATTATCATGAGCCCTGATGCTAGCGGGTCTAATGTTCCAGCATGACCAACTTTTAGCTTCTTAAATTTATATTTTATCTTTAATAGATTTCTGATTTTTTTTACTAGATCAAATGAGGACCAACCTATTGGTTTATTAAATGTTAAGATTTTACCATTTAAAAATAATTCTGATGAAATTTCACTATCAAATTCGATCATTTATATACTAGAGATAATTATTGCACATAAACCAGCGATAAAACAATAAATTGAAAAGTACTTTAGTTTGCTGTTTTTCACAATCTTAATCATCCATTTGCATGCAAAAATACCAGTTATAAATGCTGCTAAAAAACCAGCTGAAAGCTCTAATACAGCAGCATTAGCAAATAGATCGCCTCCGTCAAATAAGTCTTTTAATATTTTACCAATTATTAATGGCACAACCATTAAAAATGAAAACTTTGCAGCCTTTTCTTTATCAACCCCAAGCAAGACAGCTGTTGAGATTGTTGCGCCAGATCTTGATATTCCAGGTATTATTGCGATAGCTTGAGATAACCCTATAATAATTGCATCTATAAAATTTACTTTTTTATTTGTTGTCTTTGCTTTATCAGCAAGAAATAAAATAGCACCAGTTAATAATAGCATTAGCCCAACAAATGAAATTTGATTATTAAATAAGCTCTCCATTTCATCACTAAACACTAATCCAACAATTGTTGCGGGAATCATTGATAAAATAATTTTGATAGAAAACTGAAAATCTTCTTTACATCTCTTAAAAAAAATACCCTTAAAGATATCTGTAATTTCATTTCTGAAAATTACAATTGTACTTAACGCTGTAGCAAAATGTAATACAACTGTCATTAAGAGACTTTGACTAGCCACTTGTTTGTTCCCGAGTATTGTTTTCATTATTTCTAAATGACCACTACTACTAACAGGAAGGAACTCTGTAAGTCCCTGTATGATCCCTAATAAGATTGCGTGAAGAATCTCCACAGAAATTTATTTTTTTGGTTGGTACATAATGGCGAAAATTTCTATAACAAATCCTATAACGATTAGTATTGGAGCCAATGTAAGTCTTCTGAAATTAAATATTTCATAAGAGAATTCATTTTGATTTTCAGAGCCTCCGCCAATCATTAGTATTAGTCCGGTTGCTATAAAAAGGACGCCTAAAATTAATAGAAGATAATTTTTTTGTTTGAATACGAATTTCATTTTTTTTAGTTGTAAAGTTCACTTTCTGACACATTAATAAATTTTTTGACTGCAAAGTATGTAGATAGGCTGCTAAGTATTATTCCAATTATAAATATAAGTATAAAAACAAGACCAATGATTTTTAAATCTGTAATGTTTAGTAAGCTGGCTGTCTCTGTTTGTACTAATTGAATTGAACCCATTAGCATGAAAATAGCAAAAATTGCACTATACATTCCTTGATATATCCCGTCTAAAATAAAAGGCTTTTGAATAAAGCTGTTTTTTGCTCCTACAAGTCTCATTGTTTTAATTAAAAATCTTTTTGAGTACACTGAAAGTCTAATTGTATTATTTATTAATGCAAAAGCAATAAAAAATAATATGATGCAAAATGTCAGTAAAAAAAGGGATAGTTTTTTGACATTATTATTGATTTTACTTATAAGATTTTTTTGATAATAAATCTCGTGAACTAGACTATTCTTAATTAGATTATTTGAAATTACTGAAAGACTATCATTATTTGAGTAATCAGGACTTAGTTTAACATCAATAGAAGCAAGTATTGGGTTGAAACCTAAAAAATCTACAAATTCTTCTCCAAGATCAGATTCTAATTCAGACGTTGCAACTTCTTTGGAAATAAATGAGGTTGATTTTGTAAAAGGCATTGCATCAATTGATTTATTAAATTTCTTTATTTCAAATTGATTTGTATTTTCTTTTATCATAATAGAGAACCCAACATTCTCCTTAATATAGTTGGAAAGTTTCTGCGCATTTATTAACACTAAAGATAATAGTCCAACAACAAATAACACAAGAGATAAGCTTATAATAACAGATGTAGAGGAAGAAATTATTTTTCTATTAAGATTTTTGTTTTTACTTTTATTCATTCTAATGGCTAAAATATAAAAATACTATAAAGATTAGTTTGTATTGATTAAATTTGTGTCGCATAGATTAAAAAATATTGATGGATTATAATTTTACAGAAATAGAGAAAAAGTGGCAAAATCATTGGGCTAAAAATTTAACTAATCAGGTTAATGAATTGTCAGAAAAAGAAAAATTTTATGTCCTTGATATGTTCCCATACCCATCCGGCTCTGGCCTTCATGTTGGTCACCCGCTAGGATATATTGCTTCAGATATATTTGCCAGATATAAAAAGCTTAAAGGTTTTAATGTTCTTCATCCAATGGGGTATGATTCATTTGGCTTGCCAACTGAGCAGTATGCTATACAGACAGGAATTCACCCTGAGCAGGCAACAGAAATTAATACTAAAAGATATAGAGCTCAATTAGACAAGATTGGCTTTGCATTTGACTGGAGTAGGGAGATTCAAACGTCCAATCCAAATTATTACAAATGGACTCAGTGGATTTTTAAACAATTTTTTAATTCTGCATATTGCACAAAAAAAAATAAGGCAGTAGATATTAATGAGCTTATTTCTTATTTTAACGAATATGGAAATCTTAACTGTACTTACTTCTGTGGAGAAGTCAATGATTTCACAAAAGATGATTGGGCTAGCTTCTCGATGGAAGCAAGGCAGGAAATCCTCTTACTCTATAGACTTGCTTTTTTATCTGAATCCATAGTTAATTGGTGTCCTGAGCTAGGAACTGTTTTGGCTAATGATGAGGTTAAGAATGGTTGTTCCGAAAGGGGTGGTTTTCCAGTTGAACAAAAAAAAATGAAGCAATGGTCTTTAAGAATTACTGCATATGCTGATCGCTTAAATTCTGATTTAAATAGTCTTAATTGGTCAGATTCTTTAAAGGAGATGCAAAGAAATTGGATTGGAAAATCAAAAGGACTGATATTAAATTTTAATGTTTGTAATTCAGATTATGATATTAAGGTGTTTACAACAAGAGGTGATACTGTTTTTGGTGTAAATTTTGTTGTTTTAGCTCCAGAGCATGAGCTTGTTCAGAAAATTACTACCAAAGATGCAAAAGTAATGGTTGAGAAATATATTAACACAACTTCCCTTAGAAGCGAAAGAGAAAGACAGTCTGAAAAGAAAGTTAGCGGCGCGTTTACAGGAGCATTTGCTTTACATCCGTTAACAGGCGAAAAAGTTGCTATATGGATTTCTGACTATGTTCTTGTTTCTTATGGAACAGGTGCTGTAATGGCAGTGCCATGTGGGGATCAAAGAGATTGGCTTTTTGCAAATCATTTTAATATTGATATAATTAATATATTTAAAGATAAAGATATAAGTAATTCTGCCTATGAAGGTAGAGATGCAATCATCGCTAATTCAAAATTTTTAGATGGCTTGAGTTGTGATGAGGCAATAAAAAAAATAAGCTTATATGTAAAAGAAAATAAAATAGGTGATGAAAAAATAAACTTTCGATTAAGAGATGCTGTGTTTTCAAGACAAAGATATTGGGGAGAGCCTTTTCCTGTTTTTTATAAAAACTCATTACCTTATATATTTGATGATGAGTCAATAGTTACATTGCCAATCATTGATAAATATTTACCCACAAAAGATGGAGAACCCCCTCTGGCAAGAGCAAAAAAAGAGGATTGGAGTGTTTATGACGGTGATGCTATGGATACTAATGTTATGCCAGGATGGGCAGGCTCTTCTTGGTATTTTTTGCGTTTTATGGATCCAAACAACAAAGAGGAATTTGTGGCTAAAGCTAAGTCGGATTATTGGGGACAGGTAGATTTATATATAGGTGGGGCAGAGCATGCTGTTGGACATCTCCTTTATTCTCGTTTTTGGACAAAGTTTTTATATGATAAAAATCTCATTTCTTTTGACGAGCCATTTAAAAAGCTTATTAATCAAGGAATGATTCTAGGTAGATCTAATTTTGTTTATAGAATAAATAACACCAACACTTTTGTTACATATGGTTTAAAAGCTAATTATGAAACCACTGCTTTACATGTAGACATTAATATGGTTAATAATGATATTTTAGATTTAGATAAATTTAAAAAATGGAGAAAAGAATTTTCCAATGCTAAATTTATATTAGAAAACAATATTTATGAATGTGGTTTTGAAATTGAGAAAATGTCCAAATCAAAATATAACACTCAAACACCAGATGAATTAATAGATAAATTTGGAGCAGATACTTTAAGGATATATGAAATGTTTTTAGGCCCTTTAGAGCAGTTTAAGCCCTGGAGTACAAAAGGAATTAATGGCGTTCATAATTTTTTAAAAAAGTTTTGGCGGTACATCCACGATGATGACAATCTAATAAGTTTGTCTGAAGATTTAGCTTCGAAAGAGTCATTCAAAACAATACATAAAACAATTAAGAAAGTTGAAGAAGATATAGAAAGATATTCTTTTAATACTGTAGTTAGCAATCTAATGATTTGTCTTAATGAGTTAATTGAACAAAAATGTAAAGACAAGAAAATATTCACACAATTTATTATTTTACTTTCTCCTTATGCTCCACATATTTCTGAAGAGATATGGCGTCATTTAGGATATGATTATTCAATTACAAAAGCTAAATTCCCTAATTTTGATTCTTCATATTTAGTTGAGAAAGAAATAAATTATCCCATTTCTTTTAATGGAAAAATGAGATTTAAATTGCAGTTTTCTGCAGAAGAAACTAGAGAAAATATTGAAAAAATAGTTTTATCTAATAGTAAAACTATTCATTATTTGGAAGGAAACCCCATAAAAAAAGTAATTATTGTTGCTAAAAAAATTATTAATATTGTTTTCTAATAATTAATTTGAAGAAGCAAATCAAATTTTTTGTTTTTAGTAATTTCTTTGTGGCTATTTGCGTTGCAGCGCTAACTTTATCTTCTCAATTTATATTTTCAGAGTTTAATTTTCAGATTGTCTGTTTTGCATTTTTCTCAACATTTCTCTCATATAATTTTCATAGTTTTTTCTCTCGTAATCGTATTGAAGGGTTTAGATTAACAACAATATTTAATCACTTTTCTAATCCAATGATTTTACTTTTGTTAATCTCTTTTATATTTAGTTTTTTATTATTTATTAAGTTTGAAAATATTACTCAATTTATTATTATTATACTGTCACTAATAGTATTTTTTTATCCTTTTTTTCTTCGAGAGTTACCCTTTTTGAAAATATTTTTAATTGCGATATCATGGACAACTACCTCGGTTGTTATTTTACTATTTGAAAATAATGTCATAATAGATCAAAGTGTAATGCTTGCCTTTGTTAAAAGATTTTTATTTGTTTTAGCAATTACTATTCCATTTGATTTAAGAGATTATCGTTTTGACAGTGTTAAAATGAAAACTTTTCCGCATGTTTTTGGTTATAATGCTTCAAAAAAAATTGCAATAGGATTTTTAATAGTTTATTTAGGTATTTCTATTTTTGAATTTCTACAACTCGATCTCAAATTATCTTTTCTAGTGTCTTTTGTTTTGACTTTTGTTTACTCCTCTTATTTAATTCTTATTACCTCTGAGAAAAAAAATAAATTATTTTTCTCACTTTTTGTTGAATCGGCCTCTATTTCTATTTTGTTTTTTTTAATAATTACTTCAATCTTTTTGTAAAATATCTTCTTATATTTACTGAATATTTAAATAAATCTCATGTCTGACAAAACCTCTTCAGTCCATTATATTGACTATCTTGATTTAGATAAAATTTTAGATGCTCAAAACCCTTTGAG
This sequence comes from uncultured Flavobacteriales bacterium, assembly GCA_949372805.1. Taxonomy (GTDB): domain Bacteria; phylum Bacteroidota; class Bacteroidia; order Flavobacteriales; family BACL11; genus CAJIYG01. The sequence goes on from CASIBH010000013.1 coordinate 36,568, forward strand.
TACAAAAAATAATAATGAAGCTCATGAAGAGATGTTGTTTATTATTATACATCAAACATATGAATTATGGTTTAAGCAAATAATTCATGAGATTAATTCAATCATGGATTTATTTAAAAAACAGCAAATTGACGAAGAGAATGTTGGTTTAATTGTTGGTAGAATAGGTCGTGTTAACAAAATCCTTGAAGTATTAGTTAAGCAATTAGATATTCTTGAGACCATGACATCTCTTGATTTTTTAGAGTTCAGAAACTATCTTTCACCAGCCTCTGGCTTCCAATCTCATCAGTTTAGAAAACTCGAAGTAATGTTAGGACTAAAAATTGATAATCGTCATCAGTTTGGTGGATGCCCTTATCATAGTCAATTTGAAGGTGATAAGAAAAAGGAAATTCTTGAAATAGAGGATAACGTTTCATTATTTGATCTTGTAGAAAAGTGGCTTGAAAGAATACCATTTTTGGAGATGAAAGATTTTAATTTTATTGAAAAATATCAGAAAGCAGTATGGGATATGGTTAGCAGTGAGATTAATGAGATAAATAGCTCGTTATTACTTAATGAAAATGATAAGGCGATTCGTGTTAAGATGATTGAAGAAAATAGAAAATATTTTGAAAATGTGTTCAATAAAGAAAACCATCTTAAGGCTATAGATGACGGTACTACTAAGCTATCATATAAAGCAACTATGTCAGCATTATTGATAAATTTATATCGAGACCAGCCCATACTTCATCTTCCATACAGGTTTTTAAGAGAGTTAGTGGAAATGGATCATAAGATTGCATCTTGGAGATTTAGACATGTTCAAATGGTTGAGAAAATGCTTGGTCAAAAAATTGGTACCGGAGGATCTTCTGGTCAAGGATATCTTAAAAAAACAGTTGATCAACATAGATTATTTGAAGATATTGCCAATATAGCAACACTGATGATTTCAAGAGTTTACCTTCCAGAACTTCCATCAAGTATAAAAAATGAACTAGGATATAATTTTACTAATAAAAAATAAATGGATTTAGGCTTAAAAAACAAGAATGCAATTGTTTGTGGAAGCACACAGGGAATTGGAGAGGCTACTGCACAAGAATTAGCAAGACAGGGTGCAAATATTACTTTAGTTGCCAGAAATAAGGATGTTTTAAGTAATGTTTTAGAATCACTTGATAAATCTTTGGGACAGAGTCATCGTTTTGTTTGTATTGATTTTAGTGCAGATAATTTTCTAGAAAAGATTCAAGCCTTAGATCAATCTTATGATATTTTAATAAATAATACTGGAGGCCCTGCAGGAGGACCAATTATAGATGCCAAGCCACAAGCTTTTCTAGATGCATTTAAAATGCATTTAATAAATAACCAGCTTTTAGTTTCACATGTTGTACAGTCGATGAAAGTAAAAAATTTTGGTAGAATTATTAATGTTATTTCTACCTCTGTTAAAGCGCCAATTCAAGGTCTGGGAGTATCCAATACTATAAGAGCTGCTGTAGCTAATTGGGCTAAAACATTATCACTTGAACTTGGCCCTTTTGGAATAACCGTTAATAATGTCCTGCCTGGTTTTACAAATACAAATAGACTAACTTCAATTATTCAAAGAAAAGCTAATGAGCAATCTAAATCAATTGATGATGTCTCTAAGGCAATGCAAAGCTCTGTGCCAGCTAGAAGGTTTGGAGAGTCTCACGAAGTAGCAAATGCTGTAGCTTTTCTAAGTTCAGTTGGAGCGAGTTATATTAATGGAATAAATCTACCTGTTGATGGTGGTAGAACAGCAAGCTTATAACATATGGAAAAAATATTAAATTATATTGATGGAGAAATGCGAGCACCATCTTCAAATAAATATATTAACAACTATAACCCCTCTAGTGGTCAGGTTTATTCGTTAATTGCTAATAGCAGTAAGAAAGATATTAATTCAGCAGTTGATTCTGCAAAACAAGCTTTTAATGATTGGAGTACAAGCTCAAAAAAATTCAGACATGATGTGCTTATGAGTATTGCTGATAAAATTGAAGAAAATTTTGAAGCATTAGTAGTTGCAGAAAGTTTAGATAATGGTAAAACAGAAAGTTTAGCTCGAAGAGTTGATATACCAAGAGCTTCAGAAAATTTTCGGTTTTTTGCAACAGCTATACTACACTTTTCTTCTGAAACTCATGATATGGATGGCAAGGCATTAAACTATACTTTAAGAGAACCAGTTGGTGTTTGTGCTTGTATTTCTCCTTGGAATTTACCTTTGTATTTACTCACTTGGAAGATCGCTCCTGCTCTTGCGGCAGGTAATACTGTGGTTGCTAAACCTTCAGAGATAACTCCTATGACTGCATACTTATTAAGTAAAATATGTATTGAAGCAGGTGTGCCCAAAGGCGTTTTAAACATTGTTCATGGATTAGGTTCTGAGATTGGTGATAATTTAACTACTCACCCTGACGTACCTATTGTTTCTTTTACTGGAGGGACATTAACTGGTCAACATATTGCAAAAGTAACCGCTCCTATGTTTAAGAAACTATCTCTTGAGCTAGGAGGTAAAAACCCAAATATTGTTTTTGATGATGCAGATTTTGAAAAATCTGTATCAATGGCTGTTAAAGCCGGTTTTTCTAACCAAGGACAAATATGTCTATGTGGATCAAGATTATTTGTTCAGGAAACTATTTATGAAAAATTTAAAATTGCCTTACTTGAAAAAATATCTGAGCTAGCGGTTGGGAGTCCTCTCGATAATAAAACAGATATTGGGGCTGTTGTGTCGCATGAGCATATGACAAAAATATTGTCAAAAATAGGAGAAGCTGAAGAGCTTGGTGGAAAGATTTTATGCGGAGGTAAAAGAAAAATATTGGCAGGAAATTTAAAGGGAGGATATTATCTAGAGCCCACTGTTATAGAAGGTTTAAGCTATGATTGTAGTATAAATCAAGAAGAAATTTTTGGCCCTGTATTAAGTTTATTACCATTTAAAAGTGAAGAAGAGGTTATCATGATGGCAAATTCTACAAAATATGGTTTATCAGCAAGTATTTTTACTAATGATATTAGTAGAGGACATAGAGTCGCTGCAAAAATAAAGGCTGGAGTTGTTTGGGTAAATACTTGGCTTTTAAGAGATCTTAGAATCCCATTTGGCGGCATGAAACAATCTGGTATTGGTAGAGAAGGAGGGTTTAAGTCTTTACAGTTTTTTACAGAGCCAAAAAATGTATGTATTAAAATATAAAATATGAATGGTAAAAAATTTAATAGCTCAAGAGCACCTCTAGCAGTTGGTCTTTATCCACACGCCAGACAGGTAGGTGATTTATTGTTTCTATCTGGTGTAGGCCCCAGAGTTCCTGACTCCAAAGATATTCCTGGAGTTACTTTAGATGATAATGGCTTAATTGTAAATTATGATATTGCCAAGCAATGTCATTCTGTATTTACAAATATTCGATATATTTTAGAAGATGCTGGATCATCATGGAATAATATTATTGATGTTCAGGTGTTTTTAACCAATATGAAGGATGACTTCTCTACATATAATAAAATTTATGCTGAATATTTTAAGGAAAATCAACCATGTAGAACAACTATTGAGATCAAAAGTTTGCCTACGCCCATTGCAATAGAATTAAAAATTATAGCAACAATTTAATAAATAGAAATTATGAATACAATACGAAGACCTTTTAACTTTAAAAAATGGATTGATGATAACCAAGAATTTCTAAAACCTCCTATTGGAAATAAATGTGTTTATACAGAATCAGAAGATTTTATTATCATGGTAGTAGGAGGTCCAAATGTTAGAAAAGATTATCATTATAATGAAACTGAAGAGTTTTATTATCAGATTAAAGGAGATATAGTTGTAGGGATTCAGGAAAATGGAATTGCTGTTGATATTCCTGTTAAAGAAGGAGAGATTTTTCTTCTGCCCGCCAAAGTACCACACTCACCAAAAAGAAGTGCAGGCTCTATTGGATTGGTGATTGAGGCAAAAAGAAAAACAAATGAGATGGATGGATTGATGTGGTTCTGTGAAAATTGTAATGAGTCAATACATAGTACCAAATTTAAACTTACTAATGTTGAGAAAGATTTTCAGCCAAGATTTAAAGAGTTTTATAATTCAGAAGACTTAAGAACATGTAAAAAATGTAATAGTGTAATGCAGGCTGATAAGAGGTTTTTATAAATGAAGAAGATATTTACAATTGATATCCACACTCATATTCTTCCTAAGAATATTCCGAATTTTAGTAAAAAATTTGGATATGGAGAATTCATTAATCTTGAACACCACAAACCTTGTTGTGCAAAAATGATGATGAATGATCAGTTTTTTAGAGAAGTAGATGAGAATTGCTGGTCCCCATCTGCTAGAATTAAAGAATGTGATCATCATAATGTTGATGTACAGGTTTTATCCACTGTTCCCGTAATGTTTTCATATTGGACTAAACCAAAAGATGGTTTAGAGATTTCTAAATTCATTAATGATGATCTTATTGAATCAGTTTCAAAGAATCCTAAAAGATTTGTTGGGCTTGGGAACCTACCTATGCAAAGTACAGATTTAGCTATTAAAGAATTAGAAAGATTAAAATCTATTGGTTTTAAAGGTATACAAATAGGCTCACATATTAATGATTTGAATTTAGATGATCCATCTTTTTTCCCTATTTATGAAGCTTGTGAAAGTTTAGATATGGCAATTTTTGTTCATCCCTGGTGGTGGATGGCTAAAGAAAAAATGGATAAATACTGGTTGCCATGGCTTGTTGGAATGCCAATGGAAACTTCTTTAGCAATTTGCTCTATGATTTTCAGTGGTGTATTTCAGAAATTCCCCAAATTAAGAGTAGCCTTTGCTCACGGAGGCGGTTCTTTTCCTTCTACAATTGGAAGAATTGAGCATGGATTTAATGTGAGGCCAGATCTTGTAGCAGTAGACAATAATGTAAACCCAAGAGATTATTTAGGACAGTTTTGGTTAGATAGTCTTGTCCATGATGATAAAATGTTAGAATATATTATTGAACTTGTCGGAGAAGATAAAGTTGCACTTGGAACTGATTATCCATTTCCGCTTGGTGAATTATCTCCGGGAAAATTAATTCATGACAGGCCTTATCCTAATAATGTAAAAGAGAAATTACTTTCCAATAATGCTTTAGATTGGCTAAATATGAAAAAAGAAGATTTTATTTAATGAATGCTAATCTAACTATTGGGACTTGTGATTATTACGTTGACTTTACACTCTCAAACGATTTGTCAATTCCTTTAAATTTTAATGGAAATCAGCCTAACACCTATGGAGTAGATTTTGCAACTTCAAAGCCTTATACTGACGATCAATTTATTGGAGATAGAAGAAAAGGTGGCCCTTGTAATTTTGAAGTATATACATTAACCCCTCACTGCAATGGAACTCATACAGAATGTATTGGACATATTACAGAAGAAAGAATATCAATTTTAAATTCACTAAGAGATGTAATGATAGCTAGCTCTTTGATCACAGTTTCTCCAAGTATTACTAATGAGTCATATGTGCCAGACATCAATAGTGATGATCTTGTTATTACCAAAAAAGAACTTTTTAATAAACTTGAAAATGTACCATCAGCCTTACTTAAAGGATTAATAATTAGGACTAGTCCAAATAAGAAAAACAAAAAATCTCAAGATTATATGAAATTACCTCCTGCTTTTTTTAGCCTTGAGGCTATGCAGTATATAGTAAGTAAAGGGGTAGAACATTTATTAGTTGACACTCCTTCTGTAGATAGGTTATTTGATGATGGAAACCTTTCTGCACATAATACTTTCTGGGATACTAATAAAAAAATATATAACCCACATACTAAACATAAAACTATCACAGAAATGATTTTTGTTGACAATAATATTTCTGATGGCAGTTATCTTTTAAATTTACAAATACCTGCATTTGTTGCAGATGCTGCTCCAAGTCGTCCAATAATATTTAAGTTAAATGACATATAACACTTCAAAAGATTTTGCTTGTCAAATGGATTCCATTGATCCTCTAAAATCATTTCAAGATAGGTTTTATATTCCTAAACAGAAAAATGGCGAAAGACATATTTATTTATGTGGAAACTCGCTTGGTTTACAAAGTAAGAATACATCTCAATATATTGAACAGGAATTAAAAGATTGGAAGAATTTAGGAGTAGAGGGTCACTTTCATGCTAAAAACCCTTGGCTTCCTTATCATGAGTTTTTGTCTGATAGTTACTCAAGAATCGTTGGAGCTAGAGTTAGTGAAGTTGTTGCAATGAATACTCTCTCTGTAAATTTACATTTAATGTTAGTTTCATTTTATCGTCCTGATAATAAACGTTTTAAAATAGTAATTGAAGACGATGCTTTTCCATCAGATATTTATGCTGTTGAGTCTCATATCAAACATCATAATCTCAATCCTGAAAATATTCTTATTAGGTTAAAACCAAGAGAGGGAGAAAGTTCTATTAGAACAGAAGATATTGAAGAAATAATTAATAATCAAGGAGATCAAATAGCACTTCTAATGCTTGGAGGAGTTAACTATTATACTGGTCAGGTTTTTGATTTTAAAAATATAACTAGATTTTGTCACAAAAAAGGAATTAAAGTAGGATTTGATTTAGCTCATGCTGTTGGAAATATCGAATTATCACTTCATGAATGGCAAGTTGATTTTGCTGTTTGGTGTTCTTATAAATATCTTAATTCTGGCCCTGGTTCAATAGGTGGAGTTTTTGTTCATTCTAAACATCATAATAGTGAATTGCATAGGTTTGCCGGATGGTGGGGGCATAATAAGGAGGATAGATTTAAAATGCCTGATAAGTTTAATCCTATAAAATCAGCTGAAGGTTGGCAGCTAAGCAATCCTCCTATTCTTTCACTTGCCGCTATTAGAGCTTCATTATCAATCTTTGATGAAGTTGGCATGGAAGCATTAATTAAAAAATCTACGAAAATGACTTCCTATCTAGTGTTTTTACTTAAAAATATTTCATCTAATCGAATTTCTATTATTACTCCAAAAGAAAGAGGATGTCAGATTTCTATACGAGTCTCTGGAGGAGATAAAGTCTTATTTGATAAGATAACTCAAAGAGGAGTCATTGCTGACTGGAGAGAGCCTGATGTGATTAGGGTGGCTCCAGTTCCTTTGTATAATAGTTATTTGGATGTATTTAATTTTTATAAAATTTTAGAAGAGATATTATAGTATGAAAAAAGATGTAATTATAGTTGGTGCTGGATTAGCGGGTTCATTATGTGCATTATATATGCTTAAAAGAGGCTTTAAGGTTAGGCTATATGAAAGAAGGGCAGATATGAGAAATACTGTTTTAATTGCAGGAAGGTCAATTAATCTTGCGCTATCAGTAAGAGGGTGGACTGCACTTGAAAGAGTTGGAGTAGATGATAATGTTAAAGAAATATCTATAGCAATGCCAAAAAGAGTTATGCATGATCTAGAGGGTAATCTTACAGATCAGTTTTATGGAAATAAAGATCAGGCAATTTATTCTGTTCCTCGGGGCGAGTTAAATGTTCTTTTAATGAATTTAGCACAAGAGAGAGGAGCGGAACTTTTTTTTAATCAAAAATGTTATGATGTAGATATGGAAAATCCGCGACTTACATTTGAAAACACTATTGATGGTAAAATTTCTAATGTTAGTTGCGATTTAATTATTGGTGCTGATGGTGCTTTCTCTGCTATTAGAACTAAGATGATGAAGCAGGATCGTTTTCAATACTCTCAATACTATATTGAGCATGGATATAAGGAGTTGTTGATACCTGCAAATTTAGATGGTTCTCATAAAATTGAAAAGAATGCTTTACATATTTGGCCTCGAGGTAACTTTATGTTGATTGCCCTACCAAATCTTGATGGTAGCTATACTTGCACACTCTTTTCTCCTTTTGAAGGAAAAGACTCTTTTAGTGAATTAAAAACAACTAATGAGATAACTAATTTTTTTAACTCTGTATTTAAAGACTTCACCCCTTTAATTCCCGATTTGGTAGAACAGTTTTTAAATAATCCTACAGCTTCTTTAGGAATTTTTAAGTGTTTTCCATGGAATGTAAAAGATTTTTGTGTGCTTATTGGTGATTCTGCACATGCAACGGTACCTTTTTATGGACAAGGGATGAACGCTAGCTTTGAAGACTGTAGAGTATTAGATGATTTAATTGAGGAGTATGAAGGGGATATGCTTATGAGTTTAAATAAATTCTCTCAGTTAAGAAAGCCTAACGGAGATGGTGTTCAGGATTTATCTCTTCATAATTTTATTGTTATGAGAGATAAAACAGCAGATCCAATATTTTTACTACAAAAAAAAATAGAACAAAAATTTGCTCAGTTACATCCTGAAAAATGGCTTCCATTGTATAGTATGGTCTCTTTTTCAAATATTTCATATGCAGATGCTTGGGCTATTGGAATGGAACAAGAAAAGTTAATGTCTAAAATCATGAGCTTACCTAAAATAAAAGAGACATGGGATAGTGATTTTGTTATGCAAGAAATGCTTAAAATGTGCTAAATGATATTTAATGATATTAAAAAAAGTTCAATCTTATTTTTTTTAATGGCTTTGCCATTTTTTGCTTACTCTGGATGCGAAGATGGAGATTGTGAAAATGGTTATGGAACGTATATATGGAGAAATGGAGATTCTGATTTAAGTTCATGGATTGTTGGGGATAAGTATATAGGTTCATTTAAAAATGGTAAGATGCATGGCCAAGGAAAGCATGTTAGCACAAATGGTAAAATATATATTGGTAGTTACTTATTTGGGCTCCGAAGTGGTTATGGAATTCTAAAATATAAAGATGGTTCTTCTTATACTGGATTTTTTAAGTACAATTTAATGCATGGGAAAGGAATTATAATTGATGTTAAAGGAGTAACAAAAAATGTATTATTTGATTATAATAAGATCATTAAAACTAACTTAGATGATTAAAAAAATATCCCTTTTATTTTTAATATTTTTTCTTTTCTGTTTCTCTTTCTGCACAAATTAACGAATTAAACACTGCTTCTTCTAAATTAGATTCTTTACTAAAGAAAAAATCTGGTGAAGAATTTTTTCATGCTACTAATTTTATGATATCAATTACTAAGAAGTCTTTTTTGAAAGCTTCTATTAATGGCGGTTTTTATAATAATTCACTTATTAAAATTATTTTTCCTAAAGAGTTAACTAAGACAAAATTAACTCTAATCAAATTAGGGCTTGAAAATAAATTGTTAAGATTTGAGAAGCAAATGAATAAAGTAGCTGAACAATCATGTGAAGAATCGGCTAATATTTTTATACAGTCTATTAGTGCCATAAAATTTGATAAGATATCTATCACTAATATAGATCAAAACTCTTCACTCACTGACTATTTAATTAATAAGAAAAGTAAAGAGCTGTATATTAGTTTATATCCATTAATTGAAAAGAAAATCTTTGAGAGTAAATTACTTGAGGAGTATAATTTTCTTATCAACAAGTATAATAAAATTCCTTTCACAAAAAAGATTAATTTTGACATTAAGGATTACATAGTTTCAAAAACCTTGGAAGGAATTTACAGTCTTATTTCTGAAGAAGAAAATAAAATTAAAAAGTCACTATTTTAATCTCAATAAATAAATTAAATGTCATCTAAATTATTTTTTCTCATATTATTTGTTGTTTTTATTTCATGCAAAACGGAAGAGAAGAAACATGTTATTTTATCTAAATCATTTGAAAATTACGTTAATTGGATTTATAATGACAAATTAATAATAATTGACGCATACTCATGTGAGAACTTAGATAGTGTTTTATTGCTTGTAGACGGAATTGTGCTGACAGGAGGAGAAGATATAAACCCGTTAATGTATAATGATAGTTCAAATCTTATTCTTTGTGAGAAAATGGATTTTAGAAGAGATACTATTGAAAAAAAATTATTTGATTATTCTTTAAATAATAATATTCCATTTATAGGAGTGTGTCGAGGTATGCAAATGATGAATGTTGCACATGGTGGCACATTATACGGAGATATCCCTTCAGAAATTGGTGAAGACGTTACTCATAGGAATAATGGGGAGGTAATGCACGACATAGTATTATCTAGTACTAATCAGGTATATACAAATATGATTTTCCCTCAAAATCCTCAAACTTCATTTATTGATACGGTCTTTAACGTAAATTCTTGGCATCATCAAGGTTTAAAGAAAATTGCTCCTGGAATAAAAGTAATAGCAAAATCTCATGACGGTTTGCCAGAAGCTGTTGTTATGGACATTAATATTCATTCGTTTATGATTGCAGTACAATTTCATCCTGAGCGATTAGGTAAGGATAATTTAATACATAGACATATTCGTTCTAATTTTTTACACGCTATTTCTAATTAGTTAAAGGATTTACTTTTCTATCTTTGCTTGTAATGCTGAAAAAAAAGACTCTTCTAATGATTTTAGATGGCTGGGGCCATGGTGATAAATCAATATCTGATGTTATATTCAATTCTAAAACTCCTTTTATAGACTCCTTGTATTCAAGGTTCCCAAATTGTGAGCTATTGACTGATAGTGAAAATGTTGGGTTGCCAAACAATCAAATGGGAAATTCAGAGGTTGGACACTTAAATATTGGTGCGGGTAGAATTGTTTACCAAGATCTAGCAAAAATCAATAATGCATGCAAAACTAATTTAATTAAAGATCAAGAGGCTTTAGTAAAATCTTTATACTACAGTAAAAATAACAATGTCCCACTACATTTAATCGGACTTGTTTCCGATGGGGGTATTCATTCACATCAAGATCATCTTTATAAATTATGTGAAATAGCTCGAGAATATGGGGTGAAAGATGTTTTTGTTCATGCTTTTACAGATGGAAGAGACTGTGATCCTAAATCAGCTGTTAAGCTTATTAAAAGATTAGAAAAGAATTTATTTGGAGCTAAAGTTGCCACTGTTTGTGGAAGGTATTATGCTATGGATAGAGATAAAAGATGGGAAAGAATTAAGTATTCGTATGATGCGATGGTACATGCAATTGGTGTGAAATCTCAAGATTATATTAAGCTAATTTCTGAATCATATGAAAAGGGAATAACTGATGAATTTATTAAACCTATTGTTGTAGTAGATGATTTAGGCAACTCTATAGCTCAGATTAATAATAATGACGCAGTAATATGTTTTAACTTTAGGACTGATAGATGTAGACAAATTACTCATGTTTTATGTCAGAATGATATGCATGATTTTAAAATGCAAAAACTAGATTTACATTTCACCACAATGACTAACTATGATTCAGACTTTAAAAATGTAAATATAATTTTTGAAAAGAAAAATATAAAAAATACTTTGGGAGAGGTTCTGGCAAAAAATAATCTCACTCAAACAAGAATAGCAGAGACAGAAAAATATCCTCATGTAACGTATTTTTTCTCAGGAGGAAGAGAAGACTGCTTTGAGGGTGAGAAAAGGCTTATGATAGATTCTCCAAAAGTTGCTACATATGATTTAAAGCCAGAAATGAGTGCTGATGAGTTGACACAGTGTGTTATTGAAGAAATAGAAGACAATACTCCCCATTTTATATGTCTAAATTACGCTAATGTTGATATGGTAGGTCATACTGGGGTATATAGCTCAATTAGTAGGGCAATTGAACACATAGATTCTTGCGCTGAACAAGTTATTAATTCTGCATTAAAGAATGATTATGTAATTATGATAATTGCAGATCATGGCAACGCAGATTATGCTATTAATACAGATGGAAGTCCTAATACAGCACATACAAAAAATCCTGTACCGTGTTTCTTGCTTAACTCGAAATCTCATCAGATATCTGATGGAGTTTTAGCAGATATTGCACCAACAATACTTCATATTATGGGTATTGAAAAACCAAAAGAAATGTCAGGAAAAATTTTAATTAAATAGAAAATGAAATATATAAAAACATATATCCAAGAAAATAAAGATAGATTTATTGATGAGCTTATAGAATTATTGAAAATCCCTTCTATTAGTGCTGATCCTAAATACAAACAAGAAGTGTTAAATTGTGCAGATAGTGTTGCTGATTTTCTAACAAAGGCTGGTGCAGAAAATATAGAAATTTGTAAAACAAAAGGCTATCCAATTGTATATGCAGATAAGATTATAGATGAAAAACTGCCTACTGTGTTAGTATATGGTCATTATGATGTTCAGCCTGCAGATCCTTTAGACTTATGGCATAGCGGTCCTTTTGAGCCAGTAATTAAAAAAACAGAAATACATCCTGAAGGAGCTATTTTTGCAAGAGGAGCTTGTGATGACAAAGGGCAGTTTTTTATGCATATAAAAGCTTTTGAGTTAATGATGAATAATAATTCAATGCCTTGTAACATAAAATTTATGATTGAAGGAGAAGAAGAGGTTGGCTCTGAAAATTTAAGTGAATTTGTAATTGAAAATAAAGAAAAACTTAAATGTGATACTATCTTAATTTCTGATACTGGTATACTCTCTAATGATACACCCTCAATTACAACAGGCTTAAAAGGTTTAAGTTATATAGAAGTAGAAGTGACAGGGCCAAATAGAGATTTACATTCTGGTTTATATGGCGGAGCTGTGGCTAATCCAATAAATATATTATGTGAAATGATCTCTAGTATGAAAGATGAAAAAAATCATATCTCTATTCCTGGTTTTTATGATAATGTTATTGAACTTTCAAGCAAGGAAAGGGAGGAGATTGCTCGAGCTCCATTTTCATTAAATCAGTATAAAGAAGCTTTAGATTTATCTGATATTCACGGTGAGGACGGTTATTCTACTATGGAAAGAACAGGGATAAGGCCTACTTTAGATGTTAATGGAATCTGGGGTGGTTATACAGGAGAAGGAGCCAAAACGGTTATTCCATCAAAAGCATTTGCAAAAATTTCTATGCGTTTAGTTCCAAATCAATCTGATGCAGAGATAACAAAACTGTTTACAGAATATTTTAAAAACATTGCTCCAAAGAGTGTGCAGGTTAAGGTAACACCTCATCATGGTGGTGAGCCTTATGTCTCCCCTACAGATATTATCTCATATAAAGCAGCTAGCGACGCCATGCACACAACTTTTGGAAAAATACCAGTTCCAGTAAAAGCGGGTGGAAGTATCCCAATTGTTGCTTTATTTGAAAAAGAATTGAATGTTAAATCTATTCTTTTAGGTTTTGGTCTTGATAGCGATGCAATTCATTCACCTAATGAGCATTATGGGATTTTTAACTATTTGAAAGGAATTGAAACTATTCCTCATTTCTTTTTAAACTTTACAAGAATGTTTAATTCTAAATAATTCTAAATTGAGAAACTTATTTCTGCTCATAATATGTTTGAGCTCAATTAGTTGTAATAGTCAAGATGATAAAAATTTACAGATGATTTCTAAACATAAATATACAAATGCATTAATAAATGAAACAAGTCCTTATCTATTACAACATGCTCACAATCCTGTTAATTGGTACCCTTGGAATGAACAGACATTACAATTAGCAAAAAAAACAAACAAGCTGTTATTAATAAGTATTGGGTATTCTGCATGTCACTGGTGTCATGTGATGGAGCATGAGAGTTTTGAAGATGTAGCTATAGCTAAAGTTATGAATGATAATTTTATATGCATAAAAGTTGATCGAGAAGAACGGCCAGATATTGATCAAATTTATATGGCCGCGGTACAGCTTATGAATCAAAGAGGAGGTTGGCCGCTTAATTGTATTGCTTTGCCAGACGGTAGCCCTTTTTGGGGAGGAACGTATTTTAGGAAAAATGATTGGCTCAAAAAAATTCAAGAAATTTCTAATATTTATCTAAATGAGCCATCAAGAGTTGTGGAGTTTTGTGAACGATTAAATAAAGGAATTAACGAAGTTGAGAATATAATTCTAAATGAGAATAAAATTGAATTTTATTCTTCTGATTTAAAAAAGATGGTTGATAAATGGTATTTCCAACTTGATAATAATGAAGGGGGTAGTAAGGGATCTCCAAAATTCCCTATGCCAAACGCATATTCTTTTCTGTTGAAATATGGTCATTTATCTAAAAGTCAGGAGATTTTAGATCATGTCAAAATAACATTAGACAAAATGGCTTATGGAGGCATATATGATCAAATTAGAGGTGGATTTTCTCGATATTCAGTTGATAATTTCTGGAAAGTTCCTCATTTTGAAAAGATGTTATATGATAATGCTCAATTGGTTAGCTTATATTCAAATGCATTTCTCAAGTTTAAAGACACTTTATATAAAGATATTGTTTTTGAGACATTAGATTTTATTGAGAAAGAACTAATGTCAGATGAAGGAGCTTTTTACTCTGCTCTTGATGCTGATAGTGAAGGCGTTGAGGGAAAATTTTATGTATGGACTAAATCTGAAATACAGGCTATTATTAAAGATGATATAGATATTATAAGTGATTACTATAATATTAATAAAATTGGGTTTTGGGAGCATGCTAATTATATTTTACTTAGAAAAAAATCTAAAGAGGAAATTGCTAAAAAATATGATATCACTATAAAGCAACTAGATGATAAAATTATTTTATGGAAAGAAAAATTAAATATTTCGCGTAATAAGAGAATAAGACCTGGTCTGGATGATAAGTCTTTAACTTCATGGAATGGATTAATGCTGTCTGCATATGTTGATGCATATATGTCATTTGGAGAGGACCATCATCTAGATCTCGCTATTCAAAATGCTAATTTTTTAATTAATAAGCAGTTGTCTGAAAGTGGTAAGCTATGGCATTCTTACAAACAGAATAAGTCAACAATTAATGGCTTTTTGGAAGATTATGCTTTAGTTGCTCAGGCATTTATTAAGCTTTATGAAGCTACTTTAGATGAAAAGTGGCTAAACTATACTAACAAAATTATACAATATTCATTAAATAATTTTTATGACAAAAACACCAAGATGTTCTATTTCACCTCCTCTATTGACCCTAAGTTAGTTGCAAGAAAGATGGAAGTTAATGATAATGTTATTCCATCATCTAATTCTGTAATGGCTAATGCATTATATGATTTAGGGTGTTTGTTGTATAATAATGAATATAAGCAAATGGCATTAACTATAGCTAATAATATTAAGCCTGAAATGGAGAAATATATTTCTTCTTATGCAAATTATTCTAGCTTAATGCTTAAAGAAATATATCCTTTTTATGAAGTTGCTGTTGTTGGACAAGAAGCAAAAAAGAAAATTCTAGAAATTAATAAGAGGTATTCTCCAAATAAATTATTTGTTGGATCTATATATGAAAGCTCTTTAAAATTGCTAAAAGGAAAATTTATTGAAGGGGAGACAATGATTTATATTTGTGAAAATAGATCATGTCAATTGCCTACATCTATTGTGGCTGAAGCTAAAAAATTACTGAAATGATCAAACTTTTTTTTAAAGAGAATCAAAAGTTTGATCAAAAATGGTTGTGGGCTATTCTTTCTCTTTCAGCAATTATTCCTGTATCAATTCTTATTAATAATGAGAGCTTTAAGTTAGATGCAACTAATTTTATAGTTATATCTATGATGTTATTACCAATGATATTAATTTATTTTACTGAGTTAAGAGTTGAGATTTCGGATGAAGGCCTTAAGTACCAGTTTTATCCATTTCACCTTAGAGTTTATGAGATAAAATCAGAAGAAATTGAGAAGTATAATGAACTAATTTATTCACCTTTGAAAGATTATGGAGGATGGGGGATTAGATATGGTTTTTCTGGAACTGCTTATAATGTTAGTGGAAACAAAGGAGTTGAGATATTTCTAAAAAATGGAACGAAAATTCTTTTTGGAACCAAAAAACCTAATGAATTCTTTGAGGCGTTAAACCAAGCTACTCAACAATAATTAAAAAGTAATTTTTTTTACCTTTCTGAATCAATATATATTTTTCATTAATTAAGATTGAGTCTGATAATTTAAAATCTGCTGATATTTTATCTTTATTAATACTTACAGCGTTAGAATTGATCATTCTTCTGGCTTCCCCTTTACTTTGAAAAACTGAAGTTTTAACAGCTAAGAAATCTAAAATATCGTCAGATAAATTTCTTTTTGATATAGAAAATGAAGGAACTCCTTTGAAAACTGATAGAAATGTGTCTTCATCTAAAGACATTAGGTCATCGCTAGTAGATTTCCCAAATAAAATAGTAGAAGCTTTAATTGCCATGTCTAAGTCTTTTGAGCCATGAACTCTTTTTGTAATATCTTCAGCTAAGGATTTTTGTAGTAGCCTAATATTGGGAGCTGTATCATGTTCTTTTATTAGAGATGTAATTTCTTTCTCATTTTGAAGCGTAAAAATCTTAATATATTTTTTTGCATCTTCATCTGATGAATTTAGCCAAAATTGGTAAAATTTGTAGCATGATGTTTTTGTTTTATCTAGCCAAATGTTCCCCTCTTCTGTTTTTCCAAATTTACCTCCGTCTGCTTTCTTTATCAATGGAGTTGTTACTGCAAAAGCATGCCCCCCATCTTTTCTTCTTATTAATTCTGTTCCAGTAACTATATTTCCCCATTGGTCTGAGCCACCAAGCTGTACTTTACAGTTTTTGTTTTTCCAAAGCCAATAAAAGTCATATCCTTGTACCAGTTGGTATGTAAACTCAGTAAAACTTAAGCCTGTTTCAAGTCGAGATTTAACGGAGTCTTTAGCTATCATGTAATTAATCGAAATATGTTTACCAATATCCCTAATGAAATCTAAAAAATTAAGATCTTTAAACCAATCAAAATTATTTACTACTTCAGCTGAGTTTGCTCCACAGTCAAAATTAAGAAATTTTTTAAGTTGATTTTTAACACAGTTTAAATTATGATCAAGTGTCTTTTTGTCAAGCAGATTTCTTTCTTTTGATTTGCCAGAAGGATCCCCAACCATACCTGTTGCTCCTCCAACAAGAGCATATGGTTTATGTCCAGATCTTTGCAGGTGAACAAGTATCATGATTTGAACTAAACTACCAATATGTAATGAATCTGCTGTTGGATCAAAACCAATATATGCAGAAGTTAATTCTTTTTCAAATTGTTCTTCTGTTCCAGGCATTATATCATGAATCATGCCTCTCCATTGTAATTCTTTTACAAAATTCATTAATTCTTTTTTTTCAAAGTAAGTAATATTATTTCTCTTTATATATAGAAAATAAAAATAAATTCATCCTTAGATATATGTATCTTTACCATTATGATTTTTTTAACAGGAGGAACAGGACTAGTTGGTTCACATATTTTGCTAAGACTTTCTCAGCAAGGAAAAAAGGTTTTAGCCCTAAGAAGAGATTCTAGCAGTCTTGAAGTTTGCAGAAGAGTTTTTACACAATACAATGCTATACATTTATTTCATAATATTTGTTGGGAAAAGGGTGATTTGAATAATATACCTATTCTTGAAAAATGTATTTCAAAATGTAATTATGTGATACATGCTGCAGCACTTGTGTCTTTTCATCCAGAAGATAAGGATAGATTAGTAGATGTTAATATTAATGGAACTGCAAATATTATGAATATATCTATTGACTTTAAAATTGAAAAATGTTTATATATTAGTTCAATTGCTACTTTGGGAAGAAATTCAACATATGATATTGTAGATGAAAATTGTAATTTTAAAATATCCAATATTGAAAGTAATTACTCTATAAGTAAATACATGGCAGAGCAAGAAGTTTGGAGAGCAAGTAATGAAGGGTTAGATGTAATTATTGTCAACCCTTCTGTTATTTTAGGACCAGGTGATTGGGAAAAAGGAAGCTCTAGAATTTTTCACTCTATCTATAATGGCTTAAGATTTTTTCCTCCTGGAAAAACAGGCTTTGTTGATGTAGATGATGTTGCAAATATTGTTGTTAAATTACTATTTCTAAAAGTTAAAAACGAGAGGTTTATATTAAATGGTGTAAATACTTCGTATGAAGCTGTTTTTAATTTAATTGCAGATAAATTTGATATGAAAAGACCAAATATCCGTGTAACACCATTTTTAAAAGAGATTGGTTGGCGAATTGAAAAGTTTAGATCTTTGATTCTTCAGAAAAAATCATTAATTACAAAAGAAACTGCTGAAAGTGGGATGAGAGAAAGTAGGTTCAGTGCAGAAAAGGTAGAAAAAACACTTAATTATAATTTTAAGCCTATTGATGAGACAATTACAAAGTACTGTGATCTTTATCTAAAAGATTTAGGGTAGTTTGTTTTTATCTTTAATTAATTCTTCTAAAACATTTTCATAAATTTCATCTAATTCATTTGTTTTAGTGCTATAATGCTTTATTGATCTCTCAAAGTCATTTACTTCGACACTATAGCTTTTAAATATAGAATCATATTCAATCTTTAAAAGATTTTTTGCTGCATCAATATTTTTGTTTTTATTAATTTCATATTTAGCTTCTGCTAAATGAATTGCTTTAATTATATGAGTAAAGTTTTGTTTCCCAATAATAATTTTATCATTTTTAGATTGTTCTGTTTGGCATCCAAAAAGAAAAATAAGTATGTAAAATATATATAAATAATTCATCTTACAAATTTATAATAAATCGATTTAACATGTATAATATCTTGTAAATAAATGTCTTAACTTATCAATATTGCTAATATATATGCTATATTTGAATTTTAAAACAAAAAAAAAACTATGAAAAATTTATTTTATTTATCACTTATCTGTGTCTTTATCGCATGTGGTGGAGGAACAGAAGAAGCTCCTGCAGAAGCAGTTCCGGCTAATGCTGCTCCAGAGGCAATTGTTGCTGACTTAGGTTGTAAAACTGAAGGAGGTAAGTGTTTAGGAGATCATTCGTGCTGTGCAGTTTCTGAAGAAACAGAAGCAACAGAAGATGCTACAGAGGAAGTTAATGACTAAGACTAGCTAAATTTCTACAAATTAAAAAAAGTATCCATTTGGGTGCTTTTTTTTTATCTATTAAATGCTAATCTCATTCCTTTTTTTGTGCTATCAAAAATGCCATTTGAATAAACAAGGTTTCCATTTACAAATGTATGTTTAATTTCTCCTTGTAGAGATTCTCCTTCAAGGGGAGACCATTTGCATTTGTAATGAAGGTCTTCTTTTTTAACAATTATCTTTTTTGCAATATCTACAAGTACTAAATCAGCAAAGTAATTCTCTCTTATAAAACCTCTATTACTAATTTTAAAACATATAGCAGGGTTGTGACACATTTTTTCTACAATTTTTTCAATAGTAATTTTTTTATTTTCAACAAATTTTAGCATAATGTTTAGCCCATGTTGAACAAGTGGTCCTCCTGATGGAGCGTTAAGATATTTGTTTTGTTTTTCTTCTATTGTATGAGGAGCATGATCCGTAGCTATTACGTCTATTCTATCATCTATTAATGCTTTAAATAGATTTTCCCTGTCATTTGTTGTTTTGATTGCGGGATTCCACTTTATAAGTGTTCCTTTTGAATCATAACTACTTGAATCAAAGTAAAGATGATGAACACAAACCTCAGAAGTTATTTTTTTGTCTTTAATATCTTTTTTATTACTGAATAAAGAAAGTTCTTTTGCTGTAGATAAATGGAAAACATGAAGTCTGGTTCCGTATTTTTTTGCCAATTCAACTGCATAGCTTGATGATTTATAACAAGCTTCTTCACTTCTAATAATAGGGTGCTGATTTATAGGAATATTATCTCCAAATTTACTTATTGCTTTTTTAGTGTTGTTTTCAATAATTGTTTCATCCTCACAATGCACGGCAATTAAACATTTTGTTTTTTTAAAAATCTCATTAAGAATTTTTTTATCGTCAACAAGCATATCTCCTGTGGATGATCCCATAAATATTTTAATAGCACCTACATTTTTTGTGTCTGTTTTTAAAACTTCCTCTAGATTATTATTAGAAACACCCATAAAAAACGTGAAATTAGCTAAAGATTTTTCATCACCAATTTTAAATTTCTCTTCTAATAATTTTTGTGTTAAAGTTTGTGGTTTGGTATTGGGCATTTCCATAAATGATGTGACCCCACCGCTGATTGCAGCCCTACTTTCTGATGAAATATCAGCTTTATGAGTTAGTCCGGGCTCTCTAAAATGTACTTGATCATCTATTATTCCTGGCAGTAAGTGTAAGCCAGTTGCATCTAATACTTTGTCTGCAACTATATTTATCTCATGAGATATCTCTTTTATTAAGCCATTTTCTAAATAAATATCTGATAAAAAAGTTTTTCCCTCATTAACTATTGTTGCATTCTTTATTAAAAAACTCATTTTATGATAATTATTATTTCCAGCTGGTGAAAAAACTGTTTATTTTCATCTGTATTACCCCAACAAAAGCCTCAAAGAATATCCCACTACTCATTTTTGAATTACCTTCTTGTCTATCTGTAAAAATAACTGGCACCTCAAAAACTTTAAACCCCAACATCCAGCTAGTAAATTTCATTTCTATTTGAAAGGCGTATCCTACAAATTGAATTTTATCAAGATTGATTTTTTCTAATACCTTTCTACTGTAGCATTTAAATCCAGCTGTCGAGTCATGAATCGGCATGCCAGTTATCATTTTTACATATTTAGAAGCAAAGTAGGACATCAGAAGTCTACTCATTGGCCAATTTACTATGTTTACTCCATTTACATACCTTGATCCAATTGCTACATCAGAGCCTAAATTTTCACATTGGTTAAGAAGTCTTAAAAGATCTTCGGGGTTATGAGAGAAATCAGCATCCATTTCAAATATAAATTCATATTTTTTTTGTAGAGCCCATCTAAATCCGTGAATATATGCAGTGCCAAGACCTAATTTTCCTGATCTCTTTTCAATAAATAGTTTTTTAGAATAATTTTTTTGTAAGTTTTTTACAATATCTGCTGTTCCATCTGGAGAGCCATCATCTACTATTAAAATATGAAAATCATTTTCAAGAGAAAAAACTTTGAGAATTATTCTCTCTATATTTTCTTTCTCGTTGTATGTCGGTATTATGACTAAGTTTTTGGACATTTTCTAATTTATTTTACAAATTTACTAAACTATATTATTAATCCTTTTGTTTGCCCGCTATTATACTTTGTACAACAAAAGGATCTAATAACGTACTTGTATCTCCTAAGTTGTTAATATCATCACTTGCAATTTTTCTTAAAATACGTCTCATAATTTTACCAGATCTAGTTTTTGGTAAACCATCAACAAATTGAATTTTATCAACTTTTGCTATTGGCCCTACATGTAGAGTAATTAATTTATTAATTTCTTCACTTAATTTTTTTTTATTTTCAGGTTTTTGATGGCAAATTACATATGCATAAACTCCATTTCCTTTAATATTGTGTGGGAAACCTACTATTGCACTTTCACAAACATTTTCATGTTCATCTATCGCGCTTTCAATCTCAGCAGTACCTAAATTATGTCCTGATACAATAATTACATCATCAACTCTACCAGTAATTCTGAACAATCCTTTTTCATTAATAAAACACCCATCTCCACTAAAATAATATCCCTTAAAAGCTGAGAAATAAGTTTCTCTAAATCTTTTGTGATCCCCCCAAATAGTTCTTGCCATTGATGGCCAAGGGTATTTAACACATAATTTTCCAGACTTATTTTTTTCTTGAATTTCCTTCCCTTCATCATCTAATATACACGCCTGTATTCCGGGTAATGGAAGTGTTGCAAATGTTGCTTTAGCATCTGTCACTCCTGCCAAATTTGATATCATAATCCCTCCAGTTTCGGTTTGCCACCAGGTATCAACTATTGGACATTTGTTATTTCCAATTTCTTTATCATACCAGTTCCATGCATCTTCATTAATTGGCTCTCCAACTGTTCCAAGTACTTTTAGTGAAGATAAATTGTATTTCTTCACATACTCTAAACCATGAGCCTCGAGAGCTCTAATAGCCGTAGGCGCTGTATAAAAAATATTTACTTTATTTTCTTCTACTATTCTCCAAAATCTTCCTGCATCAGGATATGTAGGAACTCCTTCAAACATTAAAGATGTAGCTCCAGCAAGTAATGGTCCATAAATTATATAAGAATGGCCAGTAATCCATCCAATATCTGCAGTACACCAATACATATCTCCTTCATTATATTGAAAAACATTTCTGAAAGAATATTCTGCATAGATCATATACCCTCCAGTTGTATGAACAATTCCCTTTGGTGTTCCAGTAGAGCCAGAGGTGTAAAGAATAAACAGAGCGTCTTCAGAATCCATTTTTTCAGCATTATTAGATAATGAAACTTTATCTATTTCATCATGCCACCAAATGTCTCTATCCTTTTGCATTTTAATACTTGAATTAGTTCTTTTTAAAACAATACATAATTTAATTGTAGGCGTTGTTTTCATTGCCTCATCAGAAATATCCTTTAGAGGCGTAATCTTTTCACCTCTAAATCCTCCATCGGAAGTAATTAGTATTTTACAGTCTGCATCATTTATTCTGTCTGATAATGACTTAGCAGAAAATCCTGCAAATACAACAGAGTGAATAGCACCAATTCTTGCGCAGGCAAGTACAGCAATTGTAAGTTCAGGTACCATTGGCATGTATAAGCAAATCCTATCACCTTTTTTGACTCCATTATTCACTAACACATTTGAAAATCTACAAACTTTTTCATGAAGCTGTAAATATGTAAGATCAACTCCTACTTCATTTGGGTTATTAGGCACCCATTTTATTGCTATTTGATTTGATTTCTTTTCAAGATGTCTATCTAAACAGTTTTCAGTAATATTAAGTTTTCCGCCTTGAAACCATTTTACTTCTGGTTTCGTAAAGTCCCATTCTAAAACTTTATCCCATTTTTTATGCCATTTAAAATTATTTGCTTTTTCACTCCAAAATTCCTCTGGAGAATCTTTTGCTTTCCTTACTTGATCATTATATTGTTGAAGTGATGTTATTTTCATTATTCTATAATTTATGTATCATCAAATATAATATTATTAACAATATTATTTAATTGATAATAATCATGTATTTTATTCTATTTGCAATTCTATTCTTTTTGTAAATTAGCAATAAATAAAAAAATAAATTATGAAAAAATATTTACTACTCTTTAGCATGCTTTGTTCTATTTCTTATTTGATAGCACAAGATTGTTCAGAATTGTTTTTTTCAGAATATGTTGAAGGATATGGACAAGATAAAGCTATAGAAATATACAACCCAACATTATCAACTATTGACTTAAGTATTTATAAAGTAGAGCGTTATTCTAATGGTTCTACTAATAGTTCTGGAGGAGGAGTTACCTCTTTGTCTGGTATGCTTGCTTCAGGAGATGCTTTTGTTTTAACAAATGGTGATACTGATACATCAGGTCAATTTGGATATTGTGATCCAGCTCTTTATATTTTAGGAGATATGCATGCAGGACCATATCCATCCCCAATGCATATGAATGGTGACGACGCTATAGTATTATCAAAAGATGCAAGTATTATTGATGTTATTGGAAGAGTTGGTGAACAGCCCTCATCTGGAGCTTGGACTGATGATGCTACATCAGGTTTTCAAATGGGCGCTTGGTGGACTGCTCAACATACTTTAGTTAGAAAGAGAACTGTTTTATTTGGTGATAATGATGGGCTTGACTTATTTAACCCTAGTCTTGAATGGGATTCATTAGTTGTTGGTTCATGGAATAATTTAGGCTCTCATACTTGTGATTGTATAGACGGCTCTGTTGATATTAATGACTTCAAGGAGGTTTCTTATGCGATATATCCCAATCCAGCTAATATTGGAGAAGATATTATGATTGTTGCTAATTCTAATGTTAAAAATATTGAAATTTTTGATATTTCAGGGAAAAAAGTCTTAACAACAAATTCCAAGAAAATTAATACTGAGAAATTTTCAATTGGTACTTATATCACACTAATTCATCTAAATAATGGAGGAGTGATTGAAAATAAGATAATTATTCAGTAAATAATTTAATTTTATAATGCTAATGTTGGATTAGTATTTTTTTAAAAATAAATATGAAAAAATATTTTTTTATATTATTAGTTTTTAGTTCTGGTTTTGTTCTAAAAGCTCAAACAACTTTAACTGGTAAAATATCTGATGCTAGCAATGGCGAGCCTTTAATTGGTGCAACAATAATATATGGTAAGGGAATGGGGACAGCCACAGATTACGATGGTAATTACTCTTTTTTAATTCCTCAAGGAGAGAGAAAAATAGAAGTTTCTTATGTGGGATATAAGGCAATAAGTAAAATAATATTAGTTACTAAGGAATTACAAATCCTAGATTTCAAATTAAAGACAACTTTGTTAAATGAAGTACAAGTTGTTGCTGATATTGCTATAGATCGAGAAACTCCTGTAGCTTTTTCAACAATTCCCATGAAAAAAATTAGTGAGGAATTAGCTTCGCAGGATATCCCCATGATACTTAATTCAACTCCTGGAGTTTATGCAACACAAACTGGAGGGGGAGATGGTGATGCTAGAATTACAATTAGAGGATTTAATCAGCGAAATGTAGCTGTAATGATTGACGGGATACCAGTTAATGATATGGAAAATGGTTGGGTATACTGGTCCAATTGGTTTGGTCTGGATGCTGTAACTTCTAATATACAAATTCAAAGAGGTTTAGGGGCTTCAAAAATTGCTATTCCTTCAGTTGGTGGTACAATGAATATTTTAACTAAGGGAACTGGAAATAAAAAAGGAGGAACTATTAAGCAATCTATAGGTTCATTTGGTAAGTTAAGGACTTCTTTAGGCTATAATTCTGGAAAATTAAATAACGGATGGGGATATACTTTAGCCAGTTCTTATAAGAATGGTAATGGCTATGTTGATGAAACCTGGAGTGAGGGTTTTTTCTATTATGCTAAAATTCAGAAAGAATTAGGTAATCATGTTTTAAGCTTTTCAGTAATGGGAGCTCCTCAAAAGCATGGTCAGAGAGCATATAAAAGTGATATAGCGACTTACGATACTACTCTTGCTCGTTCATTAGGAGATAGTTCTGATTTCTCTAATAGAATTGTAAATAGAGGTTCTAGCTATAACAAGTATTGGGGTAATTTAGATAGATGGACTCTAGATGCCAATGGAGATACTGTTCATGCTAAAGAAGTTCTCAATACAAGAATGAATTATTATCATAAACCACAATTTTCATTAAGAGATTTTTGGACTATTAATGATAATTTTTATATTTCGAATATTCTTTATTCTTCTTTAGGAAATGGAGGTGGTACAAGAACTGAAAATATTGGACAAGTTGATGGGCAAGTTGATTTACAAACTACATATAATGCAAATGTAGGGGCAGGTCCTTTTGGCCCAATTATTGATAGTGAATTTTCTGATACAGAGTATAAAACAGGTAGCTATTTAAAGTCTTCAATAAATAATCATTTTTGGTATGGTGGTTTATCTACTTTAAATTATCTCTTAAATGAAGAGGTATCCATTTCAGGGGGTGTTGATCTAAGATACTATAAAGGTCAGCACTATAGTGAGGTGTACGACCTACTTGGGGCAGACTATACTATTTCAACTGATAATCAAAATCAATCTTCATCAGTTAAAAGAGTAGGCGATATCATTGATTATCATAATGATGGTATTGTAAAATGGAGTGGTCTATTTTCTCAAGCAGAGTATAGTAATGGAATGTTAAGTGCATTTTTAAATATTTCAGGCTCTAATTCAGCGTATAAACGTATTGATTATTTTCGTAAAAAAGATTTGATTTTATCTGACACTACAATCCTAGAGGCTTTAGGAAATACAGATACGTTAACTTACAATGGTAATAATTATACATTTAACTCCTCTGAAGCACAATTTGCTACAACTAATTGGAAATGGATTAGAGGGTATACCATAAAAACTGGCGCAAACCTTAATCTAGATGAATATAATAATGTGTTTTTCAATACAGGATATATTTCAAAAGCACCAAGATTTAGTAATATCTATACTAATAATAATACTTTACAAGAGTATATTAGAAATGAAAATGTTAAGGCAATTGAAGGGGGGTATTCATTTAGGTCTTCATTCTTTTCTTCAAACTTAAATGCATATTATACAATTTGGGAAAACAAACCTGCAAATATTTCGAAAACTATTGGAGGCATAAGATATTCTGATGTTGTACCTATGAATGCTTTGCACAAAGGAATAGAGTTGGATTGTTCTTATAAAATTAATAAGAAAATAGGAGTTGAAGGATTGCTTTCCTTAGGTGATTGGACCTGGACTTCTGGTGGAGAGGCAATCATATTAGATAATTCTAATAATTCGCCTTCTTATGAGCTAGGCAATACTGATTTCGACACCCTTGTCTATAATGCAAATGGTGTTCATGTTGGAGATGCTGCACAGACACAATATGGATTAAGTTTAAGGTACGAACCAACTTTTAATTCATATATCAAATTAAGAGGGACGTATTTTTCAGACTACTATTCTGATTTTGATGCATCAACATTAAATGGTGAAAATTCAGGCAGAGAAAGCTGGGTTATTCCTGCATACCAATTAATAGATTTGCACTGTGGGTATAAATTTAAACTTTCCAATAATCATAATTTAGATATTAAATTGAGCGTACTTAATTTACTTGACAAGATATATATATCAGATGCAAATAATAATGATGGATATGCGACAAATCCAAGCTATGATTTTGATGCTAAATCTGCTAGTGTCTTTTTTGGCTTAGGAAGGAGAATGAGTTTGTCATTAAGACTAAGATTTTAATAAAAAAAATAAAATAAATGAAAAAAATAATATTTGTAGCCTTACTCGCCTTTTCAACAATGTCTGTCTATTCACAAGCTACCTTACCTTCCGCGTGGAGTTTCTCCAATGTTAATCTTCCTGCTGGCTGGACTGAATCAGGAACTAATTTTTATACTGCCTCAGGAAATACACCTCCGGCTATGAAATTTGATGGTACGGGTGATTATTTAATTATTAATATTAATAGTAACCCTGGGGATTTAACTTATTATCTTACAGGAAATGGTTTTTCTGGTGGAACTTTTACTGTAGAAGAATCAGATTTTGGAAATGTTTGGTCAACTTTAAATACGCATAATTCACCTCCAAATGCAAGCTATACAATGTTTACAGATGTTCCACAATCTTCAACTCGATTTATTCGATTTATATATACAAATAAAGTTTCTGGTAATATTGGATTAGATGATGTAAGTATTGATATTGGAGCGGCTACTCCAATTCAGGAAATTAATGTAATGCAGTCAGGAAACCCTTTGGTTTCAGGAAGCACTTATATTACTAACTCGCCAGTATCTACGCTTAACTCTGCAACATTCCTTATTGAAAATCTTGGCACTTTAGATACACTGAATATTACTTCTGCTACAATTTCTGGAGTAAATTCATCTGATTTTTCTGTGGTTTCTTTTCCAGCAAATGTTATTGCTAATGATTCAGATAGCTTAATATTAAACTTTACTCCTTCATCTTCTGGCACAAGAATAGCAGTTTTAAATATTGCCAGTAATGATCTTGATGAGCCTAATTATATTATAAATTTATATGGAATTGGAGGAAATTTAGCCTCAGAGCCAATTCAGCAAGCTTCAAATTTTGTTTTCACAAATCTTAAAACATTTACTTTTAATACTTCATTTAATGCTACTGATTCAGTTGATGGATATCTCGTTTTAAGAAAAAAAGGTTCAGCACCTACTGCATTTCCTTTAGATGGAACTATCTATCAAAGAGGTGATATTATTGGAGATGCTCAAGTAGTCTACAGTAGTAACGTAACAACTGTAACCCCTAATAATATTGTAGCAGGTACAGATTATTATTTTGCTGTTTTTAGTTATAATGGCCCAAGTAATTTTAGAAATTATCTTATAAATACTCCGTTATCTGCAAATATTACTACACCTAATTCAATGCTATCATCTAGCTTCTACAGTAATTTAAGTACTTCATCTTCTTCTTTTATGAATGATTTACATGCTTTAACTAATCCTCATCAAACTCAATACTATAGTTATTATGATGATCTCATGATTGCTTTTTTTGAATCTAGAGATACAACATTAGACAGAAGAGTTGTTACTTGCGTATATAGTGGTGAAAATAAGATTTATAATGAACCTTTTGATTTTTCTGCAACTGGCTATAGCCGTGAGCATACTTATTGTCATAGCTGGATGCCAACTAATCCTGCACAAAATCTTCCTGAATATAGTGACTTTCATCATCTTTTCCCATCTAATTTAAATTCTGCAAATATTCTACGTAGTAATAATCCTTTAGGTGAAGTTACTAATGTGACATCTTCTTTTTTAGGTTGTAAATCTGGAACCAATAATAACGGTCAAGTTGTTTTTGAACCAAGAGATGAACATAAAGGTGATGCCGCAAGAGCTATTATGTATGAGGCAATTTGTTATAACTCAATTAATGGAAATAGTTGGGCTTTACCTAGCTATCAAGATCAAATGATTTTGAAAAACTGGCATTTTCAAGATCCTCCAGATAATTGGGAAATTGCAAGAAATGACTTTATCGATTCTATTCAAAATAATAGAAATCCGTTTGTTGATAGTATGAACTACGTATGCTTTATTGACTTTTCTAATATGTCGTATGATCCTTCTGCTTGTATTCCTTCATCAAATCAAGAGTTGTTAAATCTAGGTTTTGTTACTTATCCAAATCCATGTATTGATCAATTAAATATTTATGTTGATGCTACAACTATATCATCATATCAAATAATAGATAATTTAGGCAATATTGTTTTAAGTAATGATGTCAATAATAAAAAAACAGTAAAAGTGAACACTTCAAAACTTTCTAGTGGATTATACTCTGTCAATGTTGTAACTCCAATTGGTAAAGTTCAGAAAAATATTATTATCCAGTAAACTTATTCATTACATAAATTGGTAGTAAATATTTATGCCTTTTTAAATATTTTTTCAACTTTCTGTGCAAAATACATTAGGTAAAGAAAGCAAAATACTGTTACCCAATAAGATTCATGTATACCGATGATATCAGCAAGTTTTCCTTGAATTGGAGGTATAATTGCTCCTCCAAGAATCATCATAACTAAAAAAGCAGAGCCTTGAGAAGTATATTTTCCCAATCCTTTTATACTTAATGAAAATATAGAAGGCCACATTATAGAGCAAAATAATCCTCCACTTAGAAATGCGAAAATTGCAACTGTTCCTGTTGTAAATAATCCAACAAGCATTGCTAGAACTCCTAAAAGACCAAATGTTTTTAGTGTTAGTGCTGGCTTGTCTTTGCCAATAAAAAATCCTCCAATTTGTATTGCAACACAAATTGCAAAAGCAAAAAGATGTTTCACTTCAAAGCCAGAAATAGCATTAACAGATAAAACAACCCCAAAAGCTATATATGGCACCAATATATAAAGCCATTTTTTTAAAGAAACAGATGGATTAAAAACAGTAATTGCTCCTGTCCATCTTCCAATCATAAGCCCTCCCCAATACATGGATATATATGGAGCAATTTCAGTATCGTTTAATGCTCCAAAAGCTGTAGTTTTTAATAGCTCACCAAGATTACTTTGAATAGAAACTTCTACTCCAACATATGTAAAAATTGCTAACATCCCAAGTACAAGTTGTGGGTATTGCATAGCACCCCAACCCTCAGACTTTTTCTTTGCTAAAAAGTTAGAAAATAACAATCCCCCAACAACAACAAATAGTCCTAGCAGTGATAGATTTAGTATCATTGAATCAGATGCTTCACTTAAAGATTGACCATCTTCTAGACCAACGTACTGATTAAATACTTGATAGAAAATTAAAATCAATAGTATTGTAATTGAGATAAGTGATGTCATAGCTTTTGAAGCACCAAGAAAGCTTGAGTCTTCTTTTCCTTCAGGAAGTTTCTTTGAGAAATGAAATAGTGCTGCTGCTGCAATAAATAATATACCAACAGCTATATATAAATATTGGACAACTGTAAGAGTTATATTTTTTTCAGAAATTTCTTTTACTAAATCAATTTCTGCACTTGCAGCTGTTCCGAATAATGCTAAAGAGACAACAATTGGTCCAATAGCTGTACCGAAAGAATTAACTCCCCCTGCTAAATTTAATCTATGTGATCCTTTTGATGGTTCCCCTAGTGAAATAGCAAATGGGTTGGCAGCTGTTTGTTGTAGAGAAAAGCCAAGCCCAACGATAAAAAGAGCTCCTAAAATATATGTAAAAGCAGAAGAATCTCCAGGGCTAGCTCCATTTACTGCTAAAACCATAGCGCCTGCACCAACTGCAGACAGCATTAACCCTTTAACTATACTACTTTTAAATCCCCAAGAGTTCATGATATCAGTATTCCTAACACTAGAAAATATAAAAAGCATTAAAGCTCCAATATAATAAGCTCCGTAAAATGCAAAATCAATTAATTGGCTTTGAAATTGATCCAGACTAAAATAGGTCTTACAAAAAGGAATGAAAACACCATTACTTGCCGCTATAAAACCCCAAAAAAAGAATACTGTAACTAAAGTAAGTAGTGCTTGTTTATAATTTTTATTATCGCTCATTTTTTTTATTTAATTGTTAATTCATCAACAAATAACCATGTTTTTCCTCCAGCACCAAGATGCCATTCTGGACATGTTCCATAGTTTTCTGCTGATATCTTTATATATCTTGCAGTATTTTTTTTAAATTCTAGATGAAACTCTTCTTGAAAACTACCTTCTATTGTATCAGGAAAAATACTTTTTATTTCACCCAAATAATTATATTTCTCACCATCTGTAGAAGTCCAATATTTAACAGTCTTTGGATAAAAAATCCATGATCGAATATCTTGATGACATCCCAAAGATATAGATTTAATTTCTTTAATTTTATTTAGATCAACTACAAGTTCTAAATTTTCTCTATATCCCTGCCAATTTCCTGTTCGATAATTTGAACCTCCTCTTAGTTGATCAATTAACGTTTTATTACCTGCAGCTGCATATTGATTAGCATAATTACTATTAATTGTGATGCTTTTGCTATTGTCAATTTTAAAATATTTACTTGAAACGTTTTTACTCTTTTTATTATTTTTAAAGGAATAAGCATGAATTTCTGCATCTTTTTGTAAAAGAATTGGATCAATATATTCTTTAAACTTAGATTCGTTGATTGAGAAGAATATTTTTGCACTATCAACTGTTGAAAGAGAAATTGAAATATCTTTAGCAAAAGTTTGACTCTCAGCAATAAAAAATGGCACAGGAACAATAATATTTTTTTCTATTTTAGAAATAGGTATTTCATTTTCGCCCCAATCACTTGGATTATTGCCCATTTCAAATATTATTTTCCCTCCATCTATAATAGATTTATGATTTAAATAGCTTGAGTTAAATGCTTCTCCGTTTAATGAGGCGCTTTGAATGTAAATATTATTATCACTTAGATTTAAAGCAGTTATTTCAAATTTATTCCCATTCTCTAAATTAATTATTGCGTTATTAAAAAATGGAGTTCCAATTGTATAATAATCAAGACCTGGAGTGACAGGGTAAAAACCTAAACTACTCAAAACATACCATGATGACATTTGACCACAATCTTCATTTCCAGATAATCCATCGGGAAGATTAGAATATTGTTCATTCATTATTTTTGCAGCATATTTTTGAGTTTTTGAAGCTTTTCCTATATAGTTATATAAATAAGCCATATGATGACTAGGTTCATTTCCGTGAGCATATTGGCCAATTAAGCCAGTAACATCTGGCTGATGTCTTCCTGAAGTTGTACTTTCAGCTTCAAACATTCTATCAAGATGTTTTTCATACAACTTATTGCCACCTTTTAAAATAATATGCCCTGTAATATCTTGAGGTACAAAAAGTGAATATTGCCATGCATTTGCTTCAGTGTAATTAAAGTTAACCTCTTCTGGTTTAAATGGTCCAAACCATGAGTATTCATTTTTACCTCTAAAAAAACCAGTTTTTGGATCATATAAGTTTTTATAGTATTGTGCTCTCTCATAGAATCTTTTCGCGATCTTCTCTTCTCCAAGAGAATCCGCCATTATTGCAATACACCAATCGTCATATGCATATTCTAAATTTTTTGAAACTGATTCAGGTTCATCGCTTGCTTTAATATATCCATTTTCTTTATATGCTTTTAGGCCATGAGTATTACTTTCTGCTGATTTCACCATTGCTTCAAGTGCTAGCTTTACATCATAATCTCTAATTCCTTTCATATATGCATCTACTATTACTGGAATTGCATGATAACCGATCATGCAATCTGTATAATTTGCGGCTAACTCCCAGATTGGCAGCTTTCCTCCATCTTTATATTGCCTTAGAAGTGTTCTTATAAATTGATTTGTCCTTTCAGTTTCTAAAATTGTAAATAGTGGGTGAGTTGCTCTAAAGGTATCCCACAAAGAAAATACTGTATAATGTTTATCTGAAGAATTATGTTTTTTAAAATCCATTCCGAGATAATTGCCGTTTATATCGTTATAAGTATTTGGAGCAAGAAATGAATGATAAAGAGCTGAATAGAATATTTCCTTTTTTTCGTCTGACTGTGTAGTAATTTCTACCTTTTTTAGTTGATTATTCCAAGTCTTTTGCGCATTATCTTTACACTCAACAAAACTTAAGTCGCTTATTTCTTGTAAATTTTCTAAAGCTCCTATACTATCTACAGCTGAGATAGCAATTTTTGTTATTAATGGTTGGTCTATTTTTCCAAAGCTAAGTCCTAAAATATTTTTATCATCATTAAGAATAAATTTTTTGAAAGGTTGAGAAAATTTTATTATAAAATGAATTCTTTGATCTCTTGCCCACTCGCTAGAAAATCTAAAACCTGAGATTGTTAAACTATCAATAATATTTATCTTATATTTTAATAGTTTGTCTCTATGTTGTAGATCTAAAATAATATTTGCTGAATCATTTGAGTTAAATGTATACTTATGTATTCCACTTCTAAGAGCTGTTGTCAACTCAACATTAATATTGTAATCCTGTAATAATACTTGGTAATAGCCTGGGCTAGATGTTTCATTTAAGTGTGAAAATTTTGAACTATAGCCTAATTGATTAATTGTATTTTTATTTGAGTTTTTAGATTCTTTGACTCCATTAGTTAACTTTATTTTTCCACTTGTAGGCATTAATAGAATGTCTCCATAATCTGATATTCCGGTTCCGCTTAAGTGTGTGTGTGAGAAACCATAAATAATAGAGTCAGAAAAATGATAACCTCCACATCCGTCCCAGCCTTCAAGTCTAGTGTCTGGACTTAGTTGCATCATTCCAAATGGAAGTGTAGCCCCAGGGTAGGTATGTCCATGACCGCCTGTACCTATAAAAGTATTTACATAATCTATGGGTTCTTTTTTAATATTATCACATGCACAAGTGATAATAGCTATTAAAATTAGTAAATTTAATTTTTTCATTTTATTATTATTTCGTCAATAAATATCCAGCAATCTGATCCTGCTGCTGGATGTTTTTCTGGTAATTTTCCAAAGTTTTTTGCAATTAATTTAATAAATCTTGCACTTTGTTTTTTATTGAATTTAAACTCTTTTTTAAACTTTCCTTCTTGCATCGGATTTGAATTAAAGTTTTTTTGATCATATATAATAAAATCTTTTCCATTACTAGAAATCATTATTTCAATTTTCTTTGGTATTATAATCCAAGATAAGTTATACTGAAAGAATGAAGTTTTGATTTCTGAGAACTCAAGTTCTTCCTCTAAGTCTATAATTACTTCAACATCCTTCGCAAAAAATCCTTGCCACTGACCATCTCTAAAGTTGGATAAATCCCCAAATATTCCATTAGATAGACTATTGTTTCCATTGGCTGGATAATTTTTATCATATGCAGTTAAATAATTTATCTTTTTTCCTAGTGCTAGGTGCTTATTTAATTTGATTTCTTTTGAAGCTGGATTATCTCTAATAGAATTTACTTCTTTTACATTTATTATTGCACTCTTATTTATTATAATTGGTCTTGTATACTTTTGCCAGTTATTATCATCAATTTTATATTTTAAATCCATCTTTTTATAAGATTTAAATATTTCTACGCGAAAATTATTGTTAATTATTTTAATATCATAATCAATAGGAGTTTTCTCATATCCATATTTTACTCCAAATAAATCTAACTTAGGATAGTGGTTTCTAACTCTACTTTGAAAATCTTTAAAATCTTTATTATTTTCACTCCAGAGAACTTCAGCCATAGCTAATATCCGTGGAAATACTTTTGAATCAATAGATTCTTGAGGAGCATGTTCACTCCACATATTGCATTCTCCACCAATTATATGTTTACTTTCTTTTTCTGTCAAACCTTTTGGTATTGGTTCAAAAGAATAGACTTTTTCTAGATTAATTGCCTGTAAATCATAATCAAAATAGCAATGTGATGTAGGTGACATAATTACATCGTGATTTTTTTGAGCCGCTAATATTCCACCGTCTATTCCTCTCCAAGATTGAATTGTAGCGGAAGGGGCTATTCCACCCTCAATTATTTCATCCCATCCAATTATTCTTTTTCCATTTTTTGAGATAAATTTTTCAATTCTTTTGATAAAATAAGATTGTAATTCATGCTCATCTTTTAGTTTTTCATCTCTTATCCTTTTCTGGCATTTAATACATTCTCTCCACCTGTATTTAGGCGCTTCATCTCCTCCAATATGAATATATTGGGATGGGAAGATTTCCATAACTTCAGTAAGAACATTTTCAAGAAAAGTATACACACTATCATTACCTGCACAGTAAATATCCTTAAAGACACCCCAATCATTCTCAACTTCTAAGGAGTCTCCTGTACATGAAAGATATGGATATGAGGCTATAGCAGCTACAGAATGACCAGGAAGCTCAATTTCAGGTATAATCTCAATATGTTGTTTTTTTGCATATTCGATGATTTCTATTAAATCATCTTTAGAATAAAATCCACCATATTTTTCTCCATTTTTATTTATTCTCCATGCTCCTATATCGGTTAGCTTAGGGTACTTTTCTATAGCTATTCTCCATCCTTGGTCCTCTGTTAAATGTAAATGAAGAATATTCATTTTATGAAATGCGAGTAAATCTATATAGCGTTTTATAAAATCTTTATCCATAAAATGTCTACAGCAGTCAAGTAGCATCCCTCTCCATTTAAACCTTGGAAAATCATGAATTTCTAAACATTGAATTTCTAAATTTTCAGTATTTTTTTTATAGTTGATTGGAAATAATTGCCTTAGACTTTGTATCGCGTGCATGCACCCCTTTCCATTTGAAGCTTCAATGGTAATTGTATTTTTTGAAATATTTAAATAATATTCTTCATCTTCTAGAAAAATATTCTGCTTTAATACGATATAGTTTTTACTTCCTGTTAAATCTAATGAGATTATATTTTTTAAAAAGTTTAGTTCATTAATAAACAAACTATCAAACTTAATTCCGGTATTATTATTTAAACTAAATACCCCAGATTCTAATATCATCTTCTGAGGTTTTGGAATAATAGTTAAGTTATCACCCTTTTTTTTTTCATTTAAACATGAACTAAAGAAAAATAAAATTAGAATGAGTAATCTGATCATTTAATAAAAGATGATGAGTCAATCATTTTATTTTGACTATTTTGATATAGTGCATAATTAAAACCTTTTTGAACAGCGTAAGCGCCATGCTCCCCTTTTTTGTTTATTGCTAGGTAGCCAATTTGCATGTCTTTATAATTTTGGTTTTTTACAATTCTAGAGATACCTTCTTCGCACGCCTCTTGAGGACTTGCTCCTTGCCTCATGAGCTCTACTATTAAAAATGATCCAAGTGTTTTCATAACAGCTTCCCCAACCCCTGTGGCACAACATCCGCCAATTTCATTATCAACAAACATACCAGCTCCAATAATTGGAGAATCTCCAACCCTCCCATGCATTTTCCATGCAAGACCTGATGTTGTACATGCTCCAGAAATATTATTTTTTTGATCAATAGCAAGCAGACCAATTGTATCATGATTCTCAACATTTATTATTGGCTTATATTTAGAGTCTTTTAACCACTCTTCCCACTTCTCTCTCGCTTTATTTGTAAGTAAATCTTCTTTATGAAATCCGTTTTTTAATGCAAATTGTAAAGCGCCTTCACCAGAAAGCATTACATGAGGAGTTTTATCCATTACTTTTCTTGCTACAGAAATAGGATGTTTGATATTCTGAAGAAAACTTACGGAACCACAGTTACCAGTGTGATCCATAATACATGCATCTAAAGTGACATTTCCATCTCTATCTGGCCAGCCGCCATATCCAACACTTGTACATTCTGGATCTGCTTCTGCCACGCATACAGCAGCCTCAACGGCATCAATTGCATGAAAACCTTTGTTGATTAATTTATATGCTTCAGCATTTGCAGCTAATCCATGTTGCCAAGTAGAAATAATTATTGGTAATCCCTTTTGAGAGTAAAGATTTTGTTTTTGTATTTTAGAGGAAGCTATTTTTGGTGTAATGATTGCACCTAGAGCTCCAATTGATGTTTTTTTAATAAAACTTCTTCGATCTGACATAGTTATTTATTTAAATCATAAAGAGACCAAATTAACAAATTTTCTCTATTAGATAAATTTCCTGTAAAGTTAATAGTGTATTCAAAATTTGGTAATAATGTCAAATAGTTAGATTCAAATTTTATTCCTTGTAGTTCAAAGTAAACTTGAAATGCTGGTTTATCCACTGAGATTGTTATTTGATTCTTTGACCAATCTATATTGTATGTTGGTTTAAGAAATTTTATATCCTTCACTTTTGATGTAAATATTGTTTTAGTAGAAATTTTTTGTTTTTTTAAATGGGCAATTATGAATTCATTTTGTCTATTATTTTGATAATTATTAATTATTTTATGACTTCCAAATTTTTTTAGATTAACATTTATTTTTTTAGTTTCTTTAGTTTTTACTCCATTTAAGTTATAACTATTAATAAATAAAGTATCTGTTATTTGCTGTTTTTTGTTAGACATGATCCAAATAGAATAATTTTCAGTATTGTTTTTAGAAATTGAAAGAGCAATTGGTGAAAATACATCTCTAGCAACATAGTGAAGAGCTTTCCAGTTCCCATAATAATCAATACTACTCCAGGAGGCTACAGGCCAACAATCATTTAATTGCCAATAGAGTGTTCCCATACAATATGGTTGAGACCTTCTGTGTGCTTCCAGACCTATTCTCATTCCTTCTGCTTGTAAAATTTGACTAGCATATATAAATTTATGAAAATCGGTAGGCTGATTATATTCTCTATTCATATATTCTTGAATTAGAGAATTTCCTCTTGGATGTTTCTGATGAGAAAGCATAACTTTTGAATCTAAAAGCCAGTCTTTTTCGCTACTAAATTTTTTAATAGTAGATAGTTCAGGAAAAGATTGAAAACCAAACTCACTCATAAAACGAGGAACTTTTTTTTCGAATGTTGAGAATGGTTGAGAATCATGCCAAACTCCCCAATAGTGCACATCTCCTTCAAGATGATGATTTTTATCCCCTCTTCCAAGTTTAGGAGAACTCTCCCAATATGGAACATCAGTTAATTTTTTTACCTCAGATGGGAGAATCTGATTAAATAGTTTTTTGTAGCCAAGGCTAATCTTATTTATTTCATTTTTCGATCGTGAATTTTGCCACCCCCAATTTTGCCAAGCTTCAGCAATTTCATTATTTCCACACCACAGTACTATTGAACTATAATTTCTTAATCTTTTGATATTGTCCATTGCCTCTAGCCTCACATTTTCTAAAAAACTTTCATTGTCTGGGTACATTGCGCAAGCAAACATGAAATCTTGCCAAACTAAGATTCCTAATGAGTCACATAATTTATAAAGAATATCCTCTTCATAAATTCCTCCACCCCAAACTCTAATCATATTCATATTTGCTGAAATAACTTCTTCAAGAATCTTCTGGTATCTTTCTTTACTAACATTATTTTGAAAGTTATCTTGTGGTATATAATTTGCCCCTTTCATAAAAATTGGCTCACCATTTATTTCAAAAAAGAAATTTTCTCCAATAGAATCTTTCGATGTGTTCAGCTTGATAGTTCTAAGGCCAATTTTTTTGTTTATACTGCTAATTATCTTATTATTTTTCTTTAATAAAGTTTTAATATCATATAACTTTTGCTTTCCGTATCCATTAGGCCACCAAAGTTCCGGTTGTAATATCGAGTAATTTAATTCTATGTTTTGTAAACCCTTCTTTAGTTGTAGATCATATGACTGATTATTTATTACTATTTGGTATGATGACTTTTCAAGCACATCAATCTCAAAATTAAACTTAAGTTGTGCGATTGAGTCTAAAATTTCTGTTTGTTCTATATACAGATCTTTTATTTCTGAATTTTTATGAGCTTTTATTTCGATTGGCCTCCAAATTCCTGAAACTTTAATTTTTGGACCCCAATCCCATCCATAGTGAAAGCCTGCTTTTCGTGTATGAACTTTACTGCCTCCAGGAAGCTTATATCCTAACTCTTTTTCTTTTACCACTTCTTGTTCAGAGGCATTTTTAAAATTTATAACCAAAGTATTTTTTTCTTTCAATACATTTTTTAAAGGAATTACCCATTTTCTAAACATATTATCAGCTCTTAAAATAATCGAGTCATTTAAAATTACTTCTGCATATGTATCTAAGCCATGAAATGTGATCGAATGCTTATTAGCTGATAGAAAATTATTATTTAATGAGAAATTAGTTTTATAAATCCAGTCTTTATCACTAACCCACTGAACAGAATCTTCATTAGTTCCATAGAAAGGGTCTGGAATTAAGTTGTGAAAAAGTAAATCAGAAAAATTGTTTCCAGGAACATTTGCTTTTCTCCACACATTTTCATTCTCAAAGGTCCAATTATCTAATGTGATAATCTTATTGTCAGAGCTGCAATTACTAAAAAAAATAAATATAAAAAAGTAGAGTTGCAATCTTATAAAGATTTAACTTTTTGAACAGCCATTTTAACGTTTTCATATTTTGTTTCTAATTGTCCATTTTGTACTAGCTCTTTTCCTGAAAGATGAAACTCTCTAATTCCTATCTTATAAAGTGATTCGATATTATTATGATTAACACCTCCTCCAGCAATTATATTAATCCTGTTTTTTGCTAATTTAACTATTTGTTTAAGATTTTCTATCCCATCAATTACATTTTCTTTTTGACCAGATGTTAGTATATAATCACATTTACAAGATATTATATCCTCTAATGCTTGTGGCATATTTAATACGCAATCAAATGCTCTATGAAATGTTACTTTCATAGGTTTGGCGGCTAACACCATAAGCTTTGTTTGTTCTTTGTTTACGGATAAGTTAGGATTTAATGCTCCAATTACAATCCCATCACATTTTAAATTTTTGCAGAATTGTATATCTATTAAAATTTGTTGAAACTCTAATTTAGTATATTGAAATTGGTTAGCTTTTGGAAGAATTAGGATATGAATTTTTATATCTGATAATTCTCTAAGTTTGATTATTTCACTATTTGAAGGAGTAATGCCTCCCTGCTCTAAATTTTGACATAGTTCAATTCTTGAAGCTCCTGCTTTTATACCATTTAGTGCTGATTGAATTGAATTTGCACAGCACTCTAAATTAGTTATAGGCATTTGTTGAATTTACAGATTTTTTACATCTTAAAATCTTCCATGAATTTTGTTGTATAATTTCCATCTAAGAAATCTGGATGTTTCATCAGTTTCTGATGAAATGGTATTGTTGTTTTTACTCCTTCGATTACAAATTCATCTAAAGCTCTTGTCATTTTAGCAATTGCCTCCACTCTTGTTTGTGCTACTGTAATAACTTTTGCAATCATTGAGTCATAGTATGGAGGTATTGTGTAATTTGCATATACATGAGTATCAATTCTTACTCCATGACCTCCAGGAGCATGAAAGTTTGTGATTAAACCTGGGCATGGTCTAAAGTCTTTTTCAGGATCTTCTGCGTTAATTCTACACTCAATTGCATGAAGTTGTGGAAAATAATTTTTACCAGATATCTTAGTTCCTGCCGCAACTTTAATTTGCTCTTTAATAAGATCAAAATCAACTACCTCCTCTGTTATAGGATGTTCAACTTGAATACGTGTATTCATTTCCATAAAATAGAAATCTCTATGTTTATCAACAAGAAATTCAACTGTACCAACACCTTCGTATTTAACTGCTTCTGCAGCTTTTATTGCTGCTTCTCCCATTTTTTTTCTCAGCTTATCGGTCATAAATGGAGAGGGAGTTTCTTCAGCTAATTTTTGATGTCTTCTTTGTATTGAACAATCTCTTTCCGAGAGATGTGCAGCTTTTCCTGTATTATCACCAATTATTTGTATTTCAATATGTCGAGGATCTTCAATAAACTTTTCCATATACATACCATCATTACCAAATGCAGCCTTAGACTCGGTTCTCGCACTATCCCAAGATTCTTCAAGATTTTCTTCTTCCCAAACTAATCTCATTCCTTTTCCTCCTCCTCCTGCTGTTGCTTTTAACATAACTGGATAGCCAATTTCAAGTGCAATTTTCTTACAATTGTTAAAATCTTTAATTATTCCTTTCGATCCAGGGATAGTTGGCACACCAGCTTTTTTCATTGTTTCTTTAGCTGATGCCTTGTCTCCCATTCCATCAATCATACTTGGAGAGGCTCCAATAAATTTAATATCATTTTCAGAACAAATTTTTGAAAAATTTGAGTTTTCCGCTAAAAATCCATATCCAGGATGAATTGCATCTGCATTAGTTATTTCGGCAGCAGCTATAATATTTGGAATATGTAGGTATGATTCAGCACTGGAAGCAGGACCTATACATACTGCTTCGTCAGCAAATCTAACATGTAAGCTATCTTTATCAGCTTTAGAGTAGACTGCAACTGTAAGAATACCCATTTCTTTACAGGTTCTAATTACACGTAATGCAATTTCTCCTCTATTAGCTATAAGAATTTTATTAAACATATTATTTAATATTTAAAAGTAAATTATGAAGGGTCCACTAAAAATAGTGGCTGGTCAAATTCAATTGGAGATGCATCATCAACTAGTATTTTAACAATTTTTCCTGAAATTTCAGATTCAATTTCATTAAATAGCTTCATTGCTTCAACGATACATATGACATCTCCCTCATTTATTTGATCTCCAACACTTGCAAATGGTGGCTTGTCAGGCGATGCACTTCTATAGAAGGTTCCAATCATAGAAGATTTTATTTCTATAAGATGGCTGTCTTCATGCTCATCAGAATCTGATTTTATAATCGCTTCTGAAGATATATTTTCTGTTGTAGGTATTGGTGTTGTAACTGAATGAACAGGAACTTGTTGAATAATATTTACAGGCTCTTCAGCTTCTCCTCTTTTCTTTTTTGCAGGAGATTTAATTGATATTTTAATATTATCAATTTCTAAATCAACTTCTGTAGCTCCAGACTTTGCTACAAATTTTATTAATTCTTGAATATCTTTTAAGTCCATTAATTATGTAATTTATATTGCAAATGTAATTATTTCTTTGAATCGTAGGCCCATTTTAAATAAATTGATCCCCATGTAAAACCTCCTCCAAATGCTGCTAGTATTAAATTGTCACCTTTATTTAACTTTTCTTCCCACTCCCATAAGCAGAGAGGTATTGTTGCTGCGGTAGTGTTACCATATTTCTGAATATTTAGCATTACTTTTTCATCGCTTACTCCCATTCTTCTAGATGTAGCGTCTATAATTCTTTTGTTTGCCTGGTGTGGAACAAGCCATGCTACATCTTCAGAAGTTAAATTATTTCTATTCATTATTTCTTCAGAAACATCGGCCATACTTTTAACTGCAGCTTTAAATACTGGCTGTCCATCTTGAAAAATAAAATGTTCTTTAGCATCTACTGTTTCATGAGAGGCCGGTTTTAATGAGCCTCCAGCGGGTTGGTTTAAGTGTTTTCCGCCACTACCATCACTTCTTAGAATAGTGTCTTTAATTCCGTACCCTTCATTATTAGGCTCCATAAGAACTGCACCTGCTCCATCTCCGAACAAAACACATGTAGTTCGAGCTGTATAATCTACAATAGATGACATTTTATCTGCTCCAACTACTATGACTTTTTTATATGTTCCTGTCTCAATAAATTTTGAAGCAGTGGTCAGTCCATAAAGAAAACCAGAGCATGCGGCTCCAATATCAAATGCGCAAATATTTTTTGCTCCAACTTTATTTGAGATTAAGCATGCTGTAGATGGGAATAGCATGTCAGGTGTAACAGTTGCACATATGATTAAATCAATTTCTTCAACGGGAGTATTTGTTTTTTTTAGCAATAATTTTACTGCTTCCGCTCCAAGGTCAGATGATCCTTTATTTTCACCCTTTAA
This sequence comes from uncultured Flavobacteriales bacterium, assembly GCA_949372805.1. Classification (GTDB taxonomy): domain Bacteria; phylum Bacteroidota; class Bacteroidia; order Flavobacteriales; family BACL11; genus CAJIYG01. The sequence continues at coordinate 79,250 of CASIBH010000013.1, forward strand.
AATTCTTCTTTCTTTAATACCTGTTCTTGAAATAATCCATTCGTCATTAGTGTCTACCATAGTTGCAAGTTCTTCATTATTAAGAACGTAATCTGGAACATATCCTTGAATTCCAGTTATAGCAGCAGTAATTTTTTTCATCTAATCTATATTTTTTTTAATTTTTTTGTCAAGTTCCGCTAAAATGACATCTTTGGATAAAAGTAACATATTTTTTATAGCTATTTCATTTGAAATCCCATGACCTATTAAAACTGGTTTGTTAAGCCCTAAAATAGGAGTTCCGCCATAATTTTCATAGTTAAACCTTTCAAAATAACTATCTTTTATTTTTCTTTTATTAACTAAATCATAAAAAGCTTCTGCTTGCTTTAGTACGATATTACCAGTAAATCCATCGCATATAATAACATCTGTATCTGAATCAAATAAGTTTCTGCTTTCAATATTCCCAATAAAATTATAGTCTTTTGTTTCAGACATAAGTTCATAGGTTGTTTGTGTAAGCATATTTCCTTTTGATTTCTCTTCCCCTAAATTCAATAGGCTAACTTTTGGGTCTTTTATCCCATATACATGTTTAGCATATAACGATCCTAGAATTCCAAATTGATATAACACATCTGGTTTGCAATCTGCATTGGCTCCAACATCAAGTAGTACAGTGACTCCACCATTAATTTTTGGGAGTATTGAGCAAATACATGGTCTAATAACACCACTAATTGCTTTTACGGAATAATATCCACCTATAAACATTGCACCAGTATTTCCAGCGCTTGCAAAGCTGTCAATTTTGTGTTTTGCTAAATATTCAAAACCTTTAGAAATACTTGAGTTAGGCTTTGACTTAAATGATTTGATGGCGTGCTCATCCATCTCAATAACTTCTGAGCAATCAACTATTTCAAAATCACTTGTTGATTTTTTATGTTTTTTTAATTCAGAAATAATCTTTTCTTTATTTCCAAAAAGGACAATTTTTATATCTTTAGTAAACTCTTTTTGAGCCAGAATAGCTCCGTGAATTGTTTTTTTAGGGGCGTAGTCACCACCCATTATATCAACGCCAATTCTCATATCTATGAGTGTATATTTATTGTTGGCTAAGATGAGATTAGTATTAAGCTGTAGCTGTGCTGTGCAATTGCCTAGCTTTCCTCTGTAGGTTCCACATTCTTCACCAACGTGCTCGTGAAGCATGGCGGAACCGCTGAACTTCTCCAGTTACTGGACAGCTATACATAGTTGTGAGCGTGACGCCTTGTAATGTGTTCTTCTTTTATCTCTTCTAGTCTTTGAGATCTTTCTTTTAGGATGTGCCATTTTATTGGTTTTACTTATTTAAATTTAAATTTTTGAGAGCTGCCCACCTGGGGTCAACATCTTTTTCATCTTCTCTAAATGAATACTTGTCAATTAGCTTTTTCATATCTTTATTACATTCAGTTTCACTGCTGATTGATTTATGTGATCTCTTACTTGGAACTGCTAGCGTAATAAGTTCATAAATTAAATGTTTTATTTCTATAAAATTATCATTATAGCCAACATATAAAATATCATCATAGTTTAAGTTATTTTCATCTGATTGTTTAATTACAAAAGTAGAATCAGAATTAATAGGAACATGAATGTTTTCAGCGCAATTATCACAAAGGAGATTTTTAATGACTCCATTAATATTAATTGATAAAGATATTTTTTCACCTTTTTTTGATGCTATACATGTAACTATAATTTCTGAATTTGTAATATCAGAAAAGCTAAAATCTTTAAAGAACGTTTCCTTAATAATAAATAAGTGCTCGTTAGAGTTCTTGTTTAAATTTGTTAATTTAACTTTGTATTCACTCATTAAACTAATTTTTTAAGGGATGCAAAGATATAAATTTATTCCAATTGCATGTTATTAGTTTTATTCTATAAGTTTAACAGTTTTATAAACTAATTTTTCTGTTTTTATCTATCTCTACAGCCTGCCTAATAGCATGTAATAATGACTCTTCATTTGCTTTATTTAGTCCTGCGATATTGTATGCAGTTCCATGTACTGGAGATGTTCTAGTTACATCAAGTCCAGCAGTGAAATTCACACCCTTTGAAAATGATTGTGACTTAAATGGTATTAATCCTTGGTCATGATACATAGCAATGATGCCGTCATATTTTTTAAGATTCCCTTCTACAAAAAAACTATCCGCTGGAAATGGTCCTTCAGCAATAATATCAGATTTATTTATTTCTTTTATTGCCGGAATAATGGTTTTTATTTCTTCATCACCCAAAACACCATCCTCTCCAGCATGAGGGTTTAATCCTAAAATAGCAATTTTTGGATTTTGGATATTAAAATCCTTTTGCAAAGAATAATTAAGTTGAATTCCAGTATTTAAAATTTTATTTTTTGTGATCAACTCACTGACATTTAATAATGCTACATGTCCAGTTACGAATGCAATTTTCATATTAGAACTAACCATAAGCATTAATGATTTGCCATTAAATTCTTGTTCTAAGAATTCTGTATGCCCAATAAACCCTTGTATTGATTCTCTTATTGAAGACTTGTCAATTGGAGCAGTAACTAAAGCATCTATATGCTTATTCTTAAGATAATAAGAGGCCAGTTTTAGTGAGTTGTATGAGTTGAGACCAGATAAAATAGATTTTTTTTCCTAATTCTAAAATTGCATTATTGTCTTTAGCATTAATAATATTTAGTTTACTTTTAATAGCATCTTTTACATTAATGATTAGATTAAGTTGTGTCAGGCTGTGGATTTTTTTCAGATAAATATCACATAATTTTTTTTGACCAAATAAAATTATTGAACAATTTTTTGGAATTTTAGATTTTTCAAAAGCTTTAACAATTGTTTCTAAGCCTATTCCATTTAAGTCACCAACTGATATTCCAATTTTAATATTTTCTATCAATTTATTATCTATTTTTTATAAAATTATAAAGTAATCTTACGCCCATTCCTGTTGCTCCTTTAGATCGATATTGATACTTTGAGCTTACCCAAGCTGGTCCTGCAATATCTAAATGTATCCATGGGTATTTTATAAAATGAGCAAGGAATTTTCCTGCTGTTATTGCTCCTCCAAATGGTCCTCCAAGGTTTTTGATATCTGCAATGTCTGATTTAATTAGTTCGTCATAGTCTTTCCAGAACGGCATTTCAGCAAGTCTTTCATGAGTATTATGACCAGATTTTTCAAGTAAGTCATGCTCTTTTCTAGCATTCTCTTGCATTGAAACTATTCCGAAATGCCCAATAGTGTTAGCTGCCGATCCCGTTAAAGTAGCTAGATCAATTACCAGCTCAGGATCATACTTATGCGCATAGCTTAAAGCATCTGCTAAAATCATTCGCCCCTCAGCATCTGTGTTTAATACTTCTACAGTTGTTCCGTCATACATAGTCACAACATCTCCAGGAGCATATGCATTTCCCGAAGGTCTATTGTCAGTTGCAGGTATTAAGCCTATAACATATTTCTGAATATTATTATTTGCAATTGCATGCATAGCTCCAATTACTGTGCCGGCTCCTGCCATATCTACTTTCATAATATCCATGGAGTTTGCAGTTGGTTTCAGACTTAAACCCCCAGTATCATATACAACTCCTTTCCCTACTAAAATAATTGGTTTTTTATTTGTAGCATTTGCTGGTTTCCATTCTAAAATTGAAAATGTAGGCTCATCAATACTTCCTTGGTTTACTGCTAAGAGTCCTCCCATTTTTAATGATTCTATTTTCTTTTTTGTGAAAATAGTTGTTTTGAATCCTGATTCATCACCTGCCTTTTTAGCTTTATTTGCTAAGTCAATTGCCTTTAAATGTGAAAATGGAGTGTTAACTAAGTCTCTTGTTATTTTAACTGCTTCAACTATCTTTTCAATTTCATTTAATTTGTCTTCTTTCAAAGAATCATTTACAAATACTGTGTGTAATTTAGACTCGTCTTTTTTTGTTTTATATTCTTCAAAATTATAATTTGATAATGCTAATCCTTCTAAAAATGCAAATGTGTTTATCACTCCCTCACTCAAATTTTGCACAACAACTGAAGAATTCTTTTTAATTTGCTCATGAACTTTAAAACCAAGGCATCTTGTTTCTTCTAAATAAAGGTTAGTATCATCATTTTTTTTTGGTCTAAGAATAATGATCTCTCTATTGTATTGATTAATGGTTATTATCTCATCATTTTTTTTTAGTCTATCATTTATATAATTAATTTCTTTTTTCTCTAGATCTAAATTAGATAAATTATTACTGTTTTCAACTAGTATAATTAAATTATCTTTTTCAGAAATTGTGTTTTTATTTTTAATGAAAGTCTTCATATAATTGTGTAATTTTGATGTTGTAAAATTAAGTATTTTTATGAATAGCAAGCTTTTATTATCTAGAGCATTAAAAAAAGAATTTCTCTCTGCAGAGGAAGGACAATTCTTGTTTGAAAACACGCCAACAGCTGACTTAATGTGGGTAGCAAATGAATTAAGACAGATGGCTGTTCCTGGTGATGTTGTTACTTGGCAGATAGATAGAAATGTTAATACAACAAATGCCTGTAATGCAAACTGCAAATTCTGCAATTTTTTTAGGCATCCAAAGCATGCCGATGTATATATTACTGATATTGAAACTTACAAAAGAAAGATTGATGAGACAATAAAGTTTGGCGGAGATCAATTGTTACTTCAAGGTGGGCATCATCCAGGATTAGGATTAGAATATTACACAAAATTATTTAGAAATCTTAAGTCATTATATCCTCAAATTAAACTTCATGCTTTGGGACCTCCAGAAGTTGCTCATATCTGTAAAATTGACGGTATATCTCATGAGCATGCACTTTCAGAATTAAAAAAAGGCCGGGATGGATAGTATGCCTGGAGCTGGAGCAGAAATATTAAGTGATAGAGTACGAAGACTTATTTCAAAAGGAAAGTGCACTGGACAAGAGTGGTTAAAAGTTATGAGAGAAGCCCATAAATTAGATATTACTACATCAGCAACAATGATGTTTGGTCATGTAGAGACCTTGCAAGAGCGTTTTCAGCATTTAGTTTGGAT
>CASIBH010000014.1 GCA_949372805.1 uncultured Flavobacteriales bacterium
AAAATGATAAAGTTTATGTTAGACCTGATCATGCATCATTAGCATTTGATTTTGGTATTTTAAGAAATGCTGGCGCTTTATCCTTATTAACCTCCATTATTATATTAATTTCAAGATAATGCAGGACAATAATCAACATAATATTACTGAAGAAGATAGTATCGATATTATAGCCATACTATTTACTATGTTATCCAACAGATGGATGATTATTATATCTGTAACAATATTCACTATTTTTGGATTTTCATACACTTATTATCAACAAGAAATATTTAAAACATATTCAACATTATTTATAGATGAAGATCAATCTGACGCTTCTTCTTTTATCAATAATAATGAATTTCAATTTCTTTCTAATAATTCTCTTGACAGTGAAGATCATGCTTCTCTTTTTAAATCAACACTTGTTTTAAAAAAAGTAGTTGAGAAATTAGATCTTAATTATAGATATTTTAAAAAAAATATATGGAAAACCAATAAGCTTTTAACAAAAGAGTCATTACCATTTGAAATTGTATTTAAAAAAAGGATTTCTGAAAACAAGTGTTTTATTAAGTACCAAAAGAATAATGTTATCATTAAAATTAACGAACAAACATTTTCATTTTCAAAAAATGAAAATATAATTGAGAATTCAATATTTATATATAAACCAAAATTTTTAAATCATGTAAGTCAGGACACCTATATCATAGAGGAATTTGATATTAATCAAGCCGTAAGTCATTTAAAATCTAGATTTACTATTAATCAACCAAAAACATCAAACACCTATGGGATTTCTTACTATGGTCCAAATAAAGATTTAAATTCTAAAATTTTGAAAGGTATCGTAGATGAGGTTATAGAAAACAATATTAGTGAGAAGAAGAATGTTTATAAGTTGTCAATAGATTTTATAGATGAGAGAATATCTAAATTAGAATTAAAAATTGATTCGCTGAATTCTATAATTTCTAATTATAAAATTTCAAACGGAGTATACATGCCAGAAACTCAAACAACTTCAGCATTAATTAATATAAACGATATTGAACAAAATATATTTAATAATTCACTGCAAAATGAATTATCCTTTAAATTAATAAATGAAGTAGAAAAACAAAACTCATTTGAACTTTTGCCCTCAGATATGGGTATTGATAATCAAAATATAAATCAGATGGTTTCTCAGTTTAACAAGATCATTTTAGAAAAAAACAACCTCCTTGTTGATGCTACTGAAAAAAATCCACTTGTTATTCAATCACAAGAACAACTTATTGTCTTGAGATCTAATATTCTTAATAGTTTAAATATCTATGTTGAGAAATTAAAAGTGAAATTTAATAGATATAATGAATACAAAGAAAAAAGTAATTCATTAGTAGGGAAAATTCCAATAAGAGCTGCAGAATTGGCCAATTTAGAAAAAGACCTCTTAATTGCAAATAACTTGTATTCATACTTATCTCAAAAAAAAGAAGAGGCATTAATTAGTTTATCTTCTTTAGAGTCTAACATTAGACTAATTAATGAAGTTGATTATATTTTAGAATCAACAACTAATAAGTCAAAAACATTAGTAATGTTTTCATTTCTAGGACTTGTTATTCCAGTCGGATATTCTTTGGGTATGTTTTTTTTCAGAGGTTTTTATGTTGATATAGAATATTTAAAACAAAATCTTCCTAATATTAATTTTTTAGGAATGATAAAATTCACAAAAGGAGATTTGTCAATTGAAAACAAAGCCATACAAAGTGAACTTTTCAAAAGAATTTACTATAATCTGTATAGAAATAATTCAAAATCAACTAAAGGAAAATCAATTATGATTACTTCATGTGTTAAAAATGAAGGAAAAACATATACTGCCTTTAATTTTTCTAGATTTCTAGCTAGTACAGGTAAAAAAGTTTTACTTGTTGGTGCTGATTTAGGTAATCCAGATTTAAAAAAATTATTTGTTCAAAATAAAATCAATTCTAGAGGATTAACAGATATTATAAATGATAATGAAAATAATTTTAAAGAACTTTTTGAGAAATATAAAATAAGTGATGATCAACTGGACACTCTTTTTGTTGGAACAAAAACAAATAATAAAAATAGCATTTTTGATAATAATAAATTTGATAATCTAATTTCATTTTTGAATGAGCAATATGATTATGTAATTTTTGATACTGCACCAATTATGCTTATGGTTGACTCCTTAAAATTATTGACAAAGTTAGATTATACTATTCATGTTTTTAGAAAGAATTATTCATCTAAAAAGTTTGTAAATTTTGTATCGGATTATAAAGAAAAATATAAACCAAAAAATATAGGTTATGTTTTTTTAGATGATACTAAAGCTGATAAATTTATTGACAAATATGGATATGGATATGGATATGGATATGGATATGGATATGGATATGGAGTTAAATAAAATTAATCTTTTAAAGTTAATTTTTAATTATGATATGAGTTCAATATTTAAAAAAATATATAATTTTTTATTTGATAAAAATATTTTAATTGAATCAATAAAAATTGTAATTATGATAACTACATTAATATTTTTAATATCATCAATACTTAATTAAATAAATTCATAAAATCTGATTCATTTTCTCTAAAAAATGAAAAATATTTATTAATAGTTTTTTGACTGTTATAACAGCATTTAAGTTATTAATTACTTGTTTTTCAAATACTTATATCTATAAAATCCTTCAAGTTAATTACTGTTATTTAGATTCAATAAAAATATTATTTAAAATTAGTCTAAATAAGTTTTGTAAAATTAATAATGTCTTATATATTTGCATCTTGATAACTATTTAAAAATATAAAACGATGAAAAATCACTTACTTTTATTGCCTTTGGCACTAATGACATTTACGCTTTCTACATCTGAAGATGATGATAATGACAACAATGACCCAGCTGTACCAACTATTCAAGCCCCAGATACATATTCTTTTGAAAGAAATGGAGAATCTACAATTAGTTACTCTGGACAAACAACTAGACTAGAACAAGCAGATGAATTATACGCTGCATTAAATTCTGCAGAATCGACTGCTTCTGCATTAGAATTAATGTTTAATGGCTCTGATGGATCTTCAGCAGGGTTTGCTAATGATTTATTAAATGGAACATCTAAAATTATTGGTAGCAAAACAGCGTCATCGACTTTAGCAGGAAGCGCTACTACAAAAGCTAGATTTGGAGACTATATTACTGACTTTGCTTCAAATGTAGCTCCAAACTGGAATATGGATGCCTCTGCTGGAATGCCAGGTTCTATTACTTCTCCTGACGGAAGTTCTACTTACCAAATAAATGCTTTAGGTCAAGAATTAGATCAATTATTTTTTAAAGGATTAATTGGTGCATTTACTTTAGACCAAATCGTTAACAACTACATTCATCCAAATCAATTAGATTCTGGAACAAGAATTGACGACAACGATAATGGCGTATTATCTGGTGACAAACCTTATACAGACATGGAACACAAATGGGATGAAGGATTTGGATACCTATATGGACAAGAAGGAGATTTGGATGATGTAGGAGCTACCTTAGGTAGTGCACCAGCAGGTTCAGGAAACCTACTTATGAAATATTTCAAAAAAGTGAATGCAGAAGGTGGTTACGAGCCAGGAATTGGTCAAACTGTGTATGATGCATTTATAATGGGTAGAACTGCTATTGTAAACGGAGATTACGCTTTAAGAGATGCTCAAGCTGACATTATACAAGTGGAGCTTTCCAAAGTAGTTGGATACTATGCAATTCATTACCTAAATGACTATTTAGCTAAAGTTGAAGCAGGAAACATAGCTAAAGCTCACCACTCACTATCTGAAGCATATGGATTTATCTTAAGCTTACAGTTTACAAACAATGGTAATGATGAGCCGTATATGTCAAAAGGAGATGTTGAATATTTCTTAGATACTTACTTTGCTGATTTCCATAATATAAATCCTGTCTACATAACAGCGCAGGGTCAAGGTATGGTTGATGTAATTAAAGCTGCATACGGAAACACTTTAATGATTGATTAATTTTAACTTTTTTTTAGAACTCAGTATCGGAATATTCGATACTGAGTTCTTTATATTTGCAAGCTATGATTAAAAAAATATTTTCATTTACATTCATATTGATTTTTCTGATTTTTTCTTGTAGTTCAGACAATGATGATAGCTCTAGTGAAGTATGGGAACAAAAATCTGAAATGCTCACAAATTGGGCTGACAACTTTATCATTCCTTCCCATTCAACCTTGCTAAATAACCTAGTTTATTTAGAAGGTGCTGGAAATTCATTTACGAATTTACCAAATCAACAAAATTTAGATAGTCTTAGAACTGTTTTTATTAATGCATATATGTCGTGGCAGTATGTTGAAATGTTTGATATTGGTCCTGCAGAAGAGTCCTATTATAAATCTAAAATGAATATTTATCCTACTACCATTTCTAGAATTGAGATAAATATTCAAAATGAAAATACTGATTTTAATAACAGTAATAATTACTCAGCACAAGGTTTTCCTGCACTTGATTACTTATTATACGGAATTGAAACTAGTGATGAGCTTATTATTTCAAAATATAATACTGACTCTAAATATTTATCATATTTATCAGAGATTATTAATCAAATGCTCCAAAACACCTACCCTATTGTTGAAGAATGGGAAAGCTACAGAAATTCGTTTATTAGTTCAGTTGAAAACACCGCTACATCCAGTGTAAATAAAATGACTAATGACTTTATATACTATTACGAAAAAGGGTTTAGAGCGAACAAATTTGGTATACCGGCTGGTGTATTTTCTGGCGGGGCTCTACCTGAAAAAGTGGAGGCTTATTATAATAAAAATATTTCTAAAGCATTAGCTTTAGAAAGTTTTCAAGCTATTAAAAACTTTTATAATGGAAACGGAGGAGTTAGTTTAAGACAATACATATCTGAAGTTTCAACGGCAGAGTATTCTGAACTATCAACAGATATATTAGACCTGTTTAATATTGCTGAAAATTTAATAAATGGTCTTGATGATAATTTTTACAATCAAATTTTAACAAATAACGTTCAAGTACTTGAAGCCTATGATGCAATTCAACAAGGAACTATTTTACTAAAAACAGATATGCTTTCTGTACTACAAATCCCAACTGATTATGTGGATGCAGATGGTGACTAAATTAAATTTAAAAAATTAAATTTCTTTTAAGATTCTCTAACTATATTAGAGAATCTTTTTTTTTATGAATATGAATTCAAAAATTATTAGCTATATAAATTCAAACACTAACTCTAGCCCTTTAGCTGTATTTAGAATTGGGTTTGGATTAATGATGCTATATAGTATTCTTAGATTTTGGAATAAAGGTTGGATTTACACACTTTACATAGAACCTAAGTTTCATTTTAAATACTATGGATTTAATTGGATTAAGGATTTAGGGGATTACACCTACATAATATTTGTCATCTGTATAATTAGCTCAATTTTTATAACAATTGGCTATAAATATAGGCTCTCAATGGTTTTATTTTTTTTATCATTCACCTACATAGAATTAATAGATAAAACTACATATTTAAACCATTATTACTTTATTAGTACGTTGAGTTTTTTAATGATTTTTTTGCCTGCTAATGCATATTTTTCAATAGATAATATTTTAAGAAAAAAAAGCTATAAAGAAATTCCAAAATGGTCAATTGATTGCATTAAACTATTACTTTCAATTGTATATTTTTATTCTGGTTTAGCAAAAATTAACTCAGATTGGCTTTTCAATGCCATGCCTCTAAAATTATGGCTGCCTTCAAAATATGATATCCCTTTAATTGGTGAAACATTCATGCAACAAGAATGGGTTCATTATTTTATGAGTTGGGGAGGCATGTTTTATGATATATCAATACCATTTTTATTATTGTACAAAAAGACTAGAATAATCGGATTCATTCTTGTAATATTTTTTCATCTCTTTACCGGGGTTTTATTTCCAATTGGAATGTTTCCATACATTATGATAGTTGGTTCTCTTATATTTTTCGATTACAGTGTACATGAAAAAATAATTAAATGGATAAAAAAAATAATTGAGCCAATTAGAAGAAGGATCATTATTTATAATAATATAAAAGAAGAAAAAATAATAATAAAAAAGAAGAAAATTATAATGTCAATAATTTCTGTTTTTTTTGTAATTCAACTATTTTTACCCTTTAGATATCTATTGTATCCAAGCGAATTGTTTTGGAGCGAAGAAGGATACAGGTTTTCTTGGAGAGTGATGTTGGTTGAGAAAATAGGTTATACGACTTTTAAAATAAAAAGTAACAAAAACGAATCTTACTTTTATGTAAATAATGAAGAATTTTTAACTTCATTTCAAGAAAAACAAATGAGTTTTCAGCCAGATTTTATTTTAGAATATGCTCACTTTTTAGGTGATTATTACACATCCAAAGGATATTTAGATGTAGAAGTTTATGCAGATAGTTATGTGTCGTTAAATGGAAGATCTAACAAACGATTTGTAAATTCAGAGGTAGATCTTTATAAAGAAAAAGAATCTTTCAAAAATAAAAAATGGATAATTCCAATAGACGATGAAATTAAGGGTTTTTAAAATATTTATTTTTATAAGTTTACTTTCAATGTTCTCCAATGCAAGTAATAAGGTTTTTGGAATTATTTTCGAAGAAGGTTCCAACACAAGAATTAGCAATGTAAGTATATATGATAATGATTCTGGTTTATTAGCCATCTCAGATTCAGAAGGTTATTACGAATTTTA
>CASIBH010000015.1 GCA_949372805.1 uncultured Flavobacteriales bacterium
ACAGATAAGCTAGACATCATTGAATCATTATTATCTGATATTTAAAAACAGTTCTTTAAATTTATCCCGCATTATTTGTTACTATTAAACTCAACACGAGAAGTAATTGGAGCTTGACTTAATGTATTAAAAACAGGCCTTAAATGTTGTTTTCTTATTAAATTAAGACATTGGAAGTTTGCAATATGTTAGCTGCTCTATCCATTTTAAATTGGAGTTTAATTTGTACTTAGTGCGGGATTATTTATATAAAAAAAGGGAAGCTATTGCTTCCCTTTTTTTATTTGTAGATTAAAGAATATTATTCAATAATAACTTTTCTTTTTACAGAAGTATCATTTGATTTGATATTGAATATATAAACTCCAGTTGATAATGAATTAGTATTTAATTTAATTGTATTTGAATTAAATGATTTACTCATTACTTTCTGTCCAGAGATATTATAGATTTCTACATCCTTAATTATTTGTGAGTAGCTTACAATATTTATATTATCATTAGCTGGGTTAGGATAGATTTGAGTTGTCTTGTCAGCTAGTTCAGTCAGTCCTGTAGTGCTTCCACCTAATCCTAACACTGTATACATTCTTGGATTTAAATATCCATGAACTGTATCTAAATAAAGATTTGCAGTTGAATCTGACATATTTGGTGCACCTAATAATGAATTTGCAGCACCATATCCAGCAGGAGCTCCATTTAAAGCTTGGAACATCGCATCGTATGTTGCATTATCCCACCAGTCCCAAGGAGATGATTCTTCATATGGCATTTCACCAAATGCATTTGGAGTTGTTGAAGGAGCTGGAGTTTGAAAAACATAAAGTCCGTCATAAACTAATCCATGAACAGAATCTGTAGCACTGTTATAGTTATTTGCCATTTGAGTTAATGTATCATTTAATCCAGCTTGATTAAAGCCATTATTATTACCCCATAGAGTATTATAATGTGCTGCTGTTCTAGAACCAACAACATTAGGAATTACTATATCTCCAGTATTTGGCACAATAATAACACCTGAGTCAATAGCAGCAAAAGGATCATTTTCACAGTGGAATGAAACAAGTGGAATGCCTGTGTAGTCTAACCATGATAAATCAGCTAAAGTTCCACCTAAATTAAATGCCATGTTTACATCATTACTGTATGAAGGATTGTTACCTATATTCCATAAAAAATCTATTGGAAAATTAAAAGGAGGGAAATTTGCAGGGTAGTAAGCAGTGTCTGACCCATCTATATTTCCAAATCCATAAACAGTATCCATTGATAATCCAAAATTTGGAGCTATTAGCGGCGTATGATTTGCAGGATTTGGATCAGAAGTGTCAAAAAACTTAGGGTAAATAAATAATTCAGAAACAGTATCTAATGTTATATATCCCATAGATAAATATGCTCCAGTTCCTTGTCCACCCATTACAATCTTACTTTCATCAATTCCATAAGGATTGCCATCTTCAGCTTCGGTTTTTCTCATGTATCTCACCATTGCTTTTGCATCTTGAATTCCTCTGTATGCAGCTTGTAGTATTGTAGCAGTTCTTACACTTTGGCTTGGAGATGTTGGGTTCCATCCTTGTCTATATGACATTGCAATTGCAACATATCCTTTTTTAGCCCATCTTGTACAATTTTCAACAATTGAATTATCTGATTTAGATCCAGTTGCTTGTCCATTTAATACAGCAGGTAAGAAACTACCAGTATGCATTATAATAATAACAGGTCTATCAGATATTGTATCATTTTTTGGCTCATATATGTCACATAATAGTGGCGCCACTGCAGGTGGTTGTCCTTGAAGCATTGGTAAAATAGTAACATTCTGACCATATGTTACGTCAGTTGTTACTGTTACACTATCAAACATATTATCTAGATATCTTGTTTGAGCATTAGTATTTATTCCAATAAAAATTAGAGCAATTACTAATATTTTTTGTATATTTTTTTTCATAATTAATTAATTAGTTAGGTGTTAAATTTACTACTATTAATTACTATGCGGGCATAGGAAGTGTTTCAAATAATAAAAAACCCTATTTTATATCAAATAAAATAGAGCAATAGGTCATTCTTCCAATATATGGTCCACCATATACCTCATAATGCAGATTATTTAAAATATTCGTAGATCCTATTTTTAGAGTTGCATCAATCTCTGGTATTTTTTTACTGACTTGAAAATCAAGAATGTCATATGTCGGAATTGTACCTGTAAATTGAGGAGAACCTTCATAGTTATATCCTTCAATCCATTTGTATGTTAAACTCGAACTAAAATCTCTTAGTATTGACCTTTGCTCACTAAAATGAATATTTTTCATTAACAGTCCTAAATTAAATTTATGTTCAGGTGTATTGTAAGCTGGAATTATTGGGTCATTAGTACCTTTTTCATTTAATGAATTCCAAGAATAATTACCACTTATACTTAAATCACTATTTGGGTAGTAATTAATGCCAATTGATGCCCCTTTAGTAGTTACCTTGTTTTCAGCATTTGCAGCCATTCTATATGCTTGAATTGATGGTAATGCAATTGAATACCCTCCATTAGTTGTATCAGCTTGAAATTTAGCTCCTATCTTATATCCTATAAAATTTGTATATTCAGAATAATAAAAATTTGCATCAACATATATTTTACTTGAAATTGTCGATCTATATCCTAACTCGATTGATTTTGTTTTTTCAGGTTTTATCGGATCAACACTAAAAAACCTTAAGCTATCATAAATGGGGAAAGTAGGTGTAAAATACTCATACAATGATTCAATGGTAACTAGATTTTCTCCGTAATCTGTACCATGACCATATAAATTTCCAATAAGAATAGCTCTACCAACATTATAAAATAAATACTGATCACTTAATGTTGGATTTCTTAAAGCTGAACCAAAAGATAATCTAAATACATCATCTTTATTTGGTTTATAAACTATAGATGCAGCAGGAGAGAGGTTAACATCAAAATTTTCGTTTTTATCTGCTCTTACTGTTGTATTTATTTTAAGTGCTTCACCAAGTAATTTGATCTCAGCACCTGTGTAAATACCAAATTCATTATTTATAATTTTACTTACTGTATCCATGAAGATACTTCCTTTTGAATAAGGTGTGTATTGTCTGAAATTAGCTCCTATTTTAATATTTGAATTATTATTCCCAAATTGATATTCAGAATGTATGTGATTTAAAGATGATTTGTCATAAAATCCAGTTCCTCCTTCCAAATATGAAATTTTAGAAGTAATATCATTAAAAACAGCTTCAAACTCAGGGGTTCCAGGCACAAGAACATTTGATTGAGAATCAGCCCAATCTCTTGCATCTTGATGAGTTGAAATTATTAAATCAGTATTTGCATTTAAAACTGAATCAGACATTGTATACCAATTAGTCATCCAATTAATATCGAAAGTGTCTAATTGAAATACCCATCCGTTATTTTGCAATCCATTAATAGGATCAAAAACAATCAGTGGAGTAGGACTTGACCATCCAACCATTTCAAAATTAAAGTTTTGAATAAATCTACTCGAATAATCTGAAAACCAATCATTAGGGCTAATAGTATTATAATCTTGTAACCTTACTGCTGTTGCTACAGCATCATAAGAATCTCCAGCATCTTCTTGAGATCTATAAGCTCTTATAAAAAATTTATCTTTTTTGTTTAGTTCTATTCTGTTTTGAAGAAACTGTATGCCATTTAAACTGAATCTATTGTCGCCTTGATACACTGTTGTTCCTGTTCCATAGTTCATGGAATATATAAGTTCAAAGTCTTCTTGAATTTTATAGTGGAAAGCAGTTGCAAACTTTAAATTTTTGGTGTTATAGTCTACCACATCTTTTTCTAAATATCCAGTTCTGTGAAAGATTCCTAATCCTTCACCAGTATAATATTTATTATTTGTTTCAGTTTCGTAGTCATTAATACTTCCAGTTAGATCTTCATCACCATAAATATTAACTGCATCATATCCTCCTGGATTTATAGCAATAGGACTTGCTTCAACAGGAGATAGGTTGTTTGCTTCCCAATCAAAGGCTTGCATATATGAGAAATTGATTTTATATCCGAACTTATCTTCTCCATTTTTATTTTTAATAACATCAGCAAAACGAAATGAATTTTCAAATAATTGTCTTGAACCAAATTTATATTGAACTGAGAGACCCGGATTCATAAAAGGTGATCTTGTATTCATACTGATAACTCCATTAAAGGCGCTTGGACCGTAGTAAGCAGAATTTGCTCCTTGAATTATTTCAACCTTCATTATATCAAGCTCGGAAGCTCCAAGGAAATTACCCAATGAAAAGTTTAATCCAGGTGCTTGGTTATCAACTCCATCAATTATTTGTAATGATCTCACAGGAGATGTGCTGTTAAATCCTCGAGTATTTATGACTTTAAAACCTAAACTAGCGGATGAAATATCCACGCCTTTTAGAGAACCTAAAGCATCATAGAAGTTGGCAGAGGGAGAAGATTTAATAGCTATAATATCAAGTGCTTCAACAGTAAGAGCAGATTCTTTTTGTTTTTGGGTAATTCTGCTATCGACAATTTTAACTTCATTTAATCTTTTGTTATTAGGAAATAGTTTGATCTTAATATTATTTGATTGTTCAATTAAAACCTCTTTATTTTTATAGCCTAAGTATGTTATTTCAAGAGTTAAAGGAAGTAGTTGGGTTGTTTCTAAAGTGAAGTTACCATTATAATCAGTAGCTGTTCCTGTTTTAGCACCTTTTATTAAAATATTTGCTCCAATTAATGTTTCACTTGTTTGACCATCAATTACTTCTCCTTTTATTATTGTTTGAGAATATCCAATTTTAGTAATAAAAAGTAGCAGTAAAATTCTATACATTAACTTAATTTAAATAAGTTCGCAATTTACAATTTTAGATTGTTTATAATATGGAATTCATTATTTTAAATAGAAATCTTAGCCCATTATCAGATTTGAAGTTGTTAGCTTCTAATAGAGCTTTTCTTTATGGTGATGGTATTTTTGAAACAATTAAAGTAGTTTCAGGAAATATTTTTAATTTTTCAGCTCATTTTAATAGATTAAAAAGTTCATTAAAATTTCTTGAAATAGACTGTGATGTTTCTAAAAATGAATTATCTTCTTTAATTCAAAAACTGCTATCTAAAAATAATATTTGCAATGGTGGCAGAGTGCGTGTTACTTTTTTTAGAGATTCCAGTGGCAAGTACTTACCTGATTATAATAAGGGTTCATTTATAATACAAACTTTTATTAATGATGTAAATTATTTTGAATTCAATCAAAGAGGTTTATCTCTTGGTTTTTACAATGAACAAAAAAAGAATTCTGGATCACTTTCAAACCTAAAATCTGTTAATGCCCTTATTTATGTTTTGGCATCTTTATTTGCAAAGAAAAAATCATTCGATGATGCTATTATTTTTAATGAGAATAATTTACCAATAGAAACTTCAAATTCAAATATATTTATTTTAAAAAATAATGTTATAATAACACCAAATCTATGCCAGGGATGTGTTGATGGAACTATGAGAAGATTAATTATTGATATTTTAAAGAATAATTATGAAGTTTTAGAAAAAAACATAGAAATTAATGACTTTAAACTAGCTCATGAGGTATTTATTTCTAATTCTATTACAGGTGTGAAATGGGTGAAAAAAGTTGAAGATACTGTTTATGAATCTTCAAAAATTAGTTCTTCACTTATTAAAAATTTAAATCAATTAGTTTAGACTAGGATCTACAGGCATATTTGTCCAGATAGCATATTTTTGATCTAAACTTTTAATAATTCTACTCCACAAATTTGAATTTGTATATTCTAAACAAATTTTAGTATTACTATTTTTAAGGATCCAACTTTTCTCTTTAATTTCATTTTTTAACTGATTGTCTTCCCATCCAGAATAGCCAGCAAAAAACCTTATATCTTTTTTAGATATATTTTTTTCTTGTATTAGTTTTTTGACTGTATCAAAATCTCCTCCAAAGTATAGTCCATCACCAATTTTTCTTGCTCCTTCTATTTTATTGCCAATATTGTGTATGAAATGAACGGAGTTTTTAGCTACTGGGCCACCAATGTAAACAGGAAAGTCTGACTGAGGAATATCATTAATTATTTCAAAAAGAGAAATCTTGGAAGGGTTATTTAGCACTAGGCCAATAGTCTCATTTACATTATGATGAGTTATAAGAACAACACTTTTAAAAAAGTTATCGTCTAGCATAGATGGATCAGAAATTAACAACTTACCTTTCTCTATAATTTGCATAAATAAGAATATATTTGCTTTATAATTTCTGCTAATTTAAAATATGTAAATGTCTAATCCAAAAAAGAATATTAAAAATATTAGAATTGATTATTCAAAATCTAGTATTGATTTTAATAATATTATTGACTCACCATTTGAATTTTTTAAAATTTGGCTTGATTTAGCTTTAGAGATTGATCCAGAAAATGCAAATGCATTTGTTCTGTCAACTGTTTCCTCAAAAAACAATCCAAGCTCAAGAGTAGTTTTATTAAGAGGTATACTAGAAAAAAGTTTTGTTTTTTATACTAATTATTTAAGTAGTAAAGCAAAAGATTTAGATGAAAATAAAAATGTTTCACTTAATTTCTTTTGGCCGTATTTAGAAAAACAAGTTAGAATTAAGGGTGTCGTATCAAAACTATCTGATTTAGAGTCAGATACTTATTTTAAATCTAGACCGATAAGCAGTCAGTTAGGGGCACATTCTAGTGAACAATCAAGTTCTCTTCCGTTAAATTTTTCATTTGATAAGATCGTTAATAGTTTAGAAGAGAAGTATAAAAATAAGGATGTAGGAAGACCAGTTTTTTGGGGAGGTTATATGATAGAAATTTCTTATTTTGAGTTTTGGCAAGGTAGACCGTCAAGATTACATGATAGGCTTTGTTATACTTTAGTTGATGGTGTTTGGACTTTAGAAAGGCTCTCTCCTTAGATTTTATAAAAATTCGATAGAATCATCTATTTTATTTCCCTGCAGAAATTGCTTAATATTCATAGGGTTTTTCCCTTCAATTTGCAGGTGTTGTATTGAAAGAGCATGATGGTCAAAATTTATATTTAAATAAGAGATATTATCAGAATCAATTTTTAAATTTTTGTTTTTTATTTCTGTAATTTCTGATTTTTGAATTTTTACTCTTTTAATTATGTTTTGAATTTTTATTTCAAACCAAGCAGATGGACAAATTGAAACATCTTTTAAAATCTGATTATTTTCTAGTAAAGGAGACAATCCCTGAATCTTATTATTTATACTATTAATTGATTCTGACCAATTAATTCTACATAGTTCCTTGGATAATTTTGGTGCTATTTTTATAGTTTGGCTATTTTCTTGAGAAACACTTATTACGTTTTTATTTAGAAATAGTTCAATAGTTTCATTTATTAACTCTTTAGAATGAGTAATTAATAAATTATGAAGCATTGCTGCAGTTATGTTTTTTGGTAATTTAATCTCTTTATTTAAAATAATTTTACCTTGGTCTATATTTTCATTAATAAAGAATGTTGTTATACCTGTTGTTTTTTCTCCGTTAATAATAACCCAATTAATTGGAGCGGCTCCTCTATAATTTGGTAAAAGAGATGTGTGTAAATTAATTGTGCCAAGTTTTGGTATAGTCCAAATTAATTTTGGTAGCATTCTAAATGCAATAACTATAAATAAATCTGCCTTTAGTTTTTGAATTTGCTTGTTAAAATCTTCATCCTTTAGATTAGTTGGTTGAAAGCAAGTGATATTGTTTTCATTTGAAACTTTCTTAACTGCAGATTCCTGAATTTTTTTACCTCTTCCTTTTCTTTTGTCGGGGGCAGTAACTGTCGCAATTACCGTATTTTTCTTGATTATACTTTCTAAAACTGTTGATGCAAATGTTGGAGTACCGAAGAATATAATTTTCATCATTTTAAGTTTTATGGCAAATTTACGATAAACTTATTTTTAGTTTTAGATTCTAGAGTATTTATTCCCATGCTTTGAGATCTTGTCTTTATCAAATAGGTATTGTATAACATTTTCAATTTTATCTTTTTTTATTTCTTTTAAACTATCAATTATTTCCTCAATATTTAATTCATTTTCATCTAATAATTTAATTATTGATTTTGATATTTCTTCAAAATCTTTTTGTTTTAAAGTTTTTCTATTTTCTTTAACACAGTAGTCACAAACTTGACATCTTTCTTTTGAATTTTCTCCAAAATATTTAAGTAAAAGTATACTTCTACATTCATCTCTATTATATGCATATGCAATAATTTCCTCTAGCTTTTTATTGCTATATTCTTTTGCTTCTTGTAATCTTTCTTTAGAAATATTTAATCTTTTTGAATCTAGTCTGTTTTGAAGATATACTAAATGTGTTCCTCCGTGTTTTGGGATATATGAAATAATACCTTTTTGCTCGAGCTTCTGAAGTATATTTATTAGTTTCACCTCAGAAATATTAAGTTCATTAGATAATTTTTTTTCTTTAATACTTATATTATTATTGAAAATCCCAGGAAATTTTCTAAGTATAATTCTTATGAAATTATCAAAATAACTATTAGCTATTTGGAATTTATATAGATCAGCATTATTTATTGCCATTCTAATTTTAGAAGATCCAAATGAATTATCAAGTAACTTAATCAAATCTTCGTTTTCAAGAAATTGAAGGGTGTGAAATGTTTTAGTGATATTGAAGTCGTATTTTTTAGCAAAACTTTCAATATTAAATTCAAATTCTTCCTCAGGTAATGTATTTACAGCAACCTGTAAATAATCAGCAATTTTTTGATACATTTCTTGTATTTCCTCAAGCATTGGATATCTAAAATTTAAAATATCTTTATTTCTTTTAACATCGCTTTGATTGATTAATAAGAAATGAATAGGCTGTTTTGCCATTTCTTCCTGCTCTTCCTGCCTCTTGAAAATAGGATTCTATATTTAGGGTAATTGCATATGCACTACTAATTTCACATCTTCTTTATCAATTCCTAGTCCAAAAGCATTTGTTGCTACAATAACTCTAGTTTGGTTTTCAGTCCAAGCTTTCTTGTCTTTTAGTTCGTAGTTTTGACTAGCTATTCCACCATGATAATAATTAGCAGAATAATTATTATTTACAAGAAATTGGCAATCTTCTTTGCTGCTTTTCTTGATCCAACATAAACAATAACAGAGCTTTTAATTTTTTTCAACTAATTTTAATAGAACGTCATTTTTTATCTTACAATCGTATCAACAACTATGAGAGGTTTTCTCTTTTAAATGATGATTGAATAAGATTATGTTCTTTAAAATCAAGATTGTTCTTGTATATCATCAATTACTAATTTATTGCTGTGGCTGAAAGTGCTAAAACAGGAGTGTTAGGTATTAATTCTCTTATCTCATTAATAAGCCTGTATGCTGGGCTGAAATTATGTCCCCATTCAGAAATGCAATGTGCCTCATCAACTGTAATAAGGTTAATATTCATTTCCTTAATTCTTGTTTGAACCAATTCGTTTTGTAATCTTTCAGGAGATAGATATAAGAATTTTATCTCCTCCATAAATACAATTAGTTAGAGCTAGTATCAATTTCATTGATAATGCATTCCTGAGGATATTGCAATAGATTTTATTCCTTTTGATTTTAAGAAAACGTACTTGGTCATCCATCAGAGAAATAAGAGGAGATATAACAAGCATATTCCTTCTTGCATTAGTGCAGGTACTTGGTAGCAAATTGATTTACCTCCACCAGTAGGTAATAAAGCAAGTGTATCTTTCTTATTAATTACTTGACTTTATAATCTCCTGCTTGTTTTAAGCGAAATTGAGTGTGTCCCCAATATTTTTTAAGTACATCAATAGCATCCATTAAATCAATAAGTACAAAATAAATAATAACATAAAGACCCTACAGAGTAGGGCCTTTTCTTGAAGTTTAAAATTATTCTTGTATCTGCTAAAAATCTTTCGGCATCTAAGGCGGCCATACATCCAGTTCCTGCTGATGTAACTGCCTGACGATAAACGTGATCAGCTACATCTCCTGCAGCAAAAACTCCAGGGATTTTAGTTTTAGAAGTTCCTGCTTCAATAATCAAATAACCAGCATCATCCATTTCTAATTGCCCTTTAAACAAATCACTATTTGGAGTGTGTCCAATAGCAACAAAAAATCCTGAAGCAGGAATAATTGTTTCTTCATCCGTTTTATTATTTACAGCAGTTACACTTTCTACTCCCATCTCTCCAGGCTCACCATTAATACTTTTTGTTTCATGGTTGAAAATACCTCTAAATTTGGTGTATTAAATACTCTTTTTTGCATTGCTTTAGAAGCTCTCATTTCATCTCTACTAACAAGTATTGTAACTTTATTACAAATTTTGCTAAATAAGTAGCTTCTTCAGCAGCAGTATCTCCAGCACCAACTACAACTACATCCATACCTTTGTAAAAGAATCCATCACAAGTAGCACATGCTGAAACTCCATAGCCATTTAATCTTTTTTCATCTTCAATTCCTAGCCATTTTGCAGAAGCACCTGTTGCAATAATTACAGTATCAGCAATAACATTGTTTTTTTCATCAATTTCAACTTTAAATGGTCGTTCACTAAGATCAACTTTTGTTACCATTCCCCATCTTGTATCTGTATCAAATCTTTCAGCTTGAGCTTTAAAATCTTCCATCATTTTAGTGCCATCTACTCCATTTGGATAGCCTGGGTAATTATCTACCTCAGTAGTAGTAGTTAATTGACCTCCAGGCTGTAATCCTTGTATTACTACTGGCTTAAGATCAGCTCGAGCTGCATAAATTGCTGCAGAGTATCCAGCTGGTCCTGATCCAATAATTAGTGTTTCTATTGTTCAATTTCTTCGCTCATCTTGATATATTTTTTGCTAAATTATTAAAAAAATCTGTTATTTCAATTGAATCTAAGGTAATGGTTACTTGTTGAATAACCATCAATTATTGGCATTTTATAATATGCAGCTCCATATCCAGTCCAAGCCACCATATCCTCCTTAATATTACTAACAAGATTAAAGGTTCTTGAAATGGATTTCCATTTGACCCAACTTGTCTAATTAAACTTCTCCAAAACTTTAATGAAGGTTCGTCAATTTGACAAAACTTAATAATTACTATATCTCTGAGGATACAAAAACACTATCAATTCGATTTCCATTCTCATAAGTTCTACATATCTACTTGAGATTATATGGCAGAGTAGGGAAATCTCCTTCACCTTTTTGAGGAAAATAGGTTTCAAATTTTTGACCATTTATAAGAATATCAGTACCAGCATCAATTATCTGCATTAAATCATCTGAGTGATCTTTTAAACTCCAATTTATTGTATCTACGTCCCAATGAATGTTATTTTCTATATTTGATAAATATATTATTCTCTATCTGCAGGGTCATCATATATTGCTCTAATATCAAACTTATAATCTCAGTCAGAGAATTCATTTTTCTCAACCCATAGACAATCTAATGGTGTAGATTTGGAATGTTGTTTGACTTAGTAATTTCCTTATCATTCCATCTAACTATTAAATTATATGTTTCACCTGCTTTACTAAAATCATAGCTATTTCCAGAAGATGCTAGTCCAATTTGCATAAGGGAAATTATTTAATGAAGATAAATAATTAAGATCAGTATAAATTGGAAGGGAATCAAAAGGAGGTGGAAGCATTTCTAAGAGATATGAATCTGCATTCCATCTTCATTTGATTTCCAAACAATTACTTCAGCATCTTTAATAAATAAATTATTGTAAGTATTCAGTTAATTTCATCAAAATATCCTTGATTTTTTGATAACACAACATAAGGAGGCATGTTAGGCTCTATACCCCCTTCAACTACAATTGTTTGAGATTCAATAGGGAACTCAATAATTATCTCATCTTGACATGAAATAAACACTAAACAGATAAATAAATATTTTTTCATAATTAAAAATTAAAATTCCAAGTTACTGATGGAAGAATTGGGAAAATTGATACTTGATATGCTTTAGCCTCTACATTACCATTTTGAATATTTTGGTTGTCAACATTTTCTTCAAGTCCTTCTAATGCAAAGTAAATAAAATAAGGGTTTTTTCTAGAGTATACATTGTAAATAGAAAAATTCCATGAAGATTTAAATTTCTTGTTTTTCTTTGTTGGAGTATATGTAGCGCCAATATCCATTCTATGATATGGATCCATTCTGAAATCCATTTCTTGATGTAAACTGCGTGTAAACATCACCACCTATAACATATCGCTCAGTTGGCAAAGTGATTGAATTACCTGATGCGTAAACAAAAACACCACTCAGTGTCCAAGCTTTTGAAAGTTTATGAGTAGCTGTAACTGATAAATCATGACGTCTATCATATTTGGCAGGAAAAGATTCTCCATTATTAACTTCATCAAAATATCTTGTTGTTTTAGATAATGTATATCCAATCCATCCAGTTGTTTTTCCTTGGCTTTTCTTTAGAAGAACCTCTATTCCATAGGAATCTCCATCACCAAAAGTAAAAGCATTATCACTATTTGAATTAGTGTTATCTTCTGGAAGAACTCCTTCTTTATATTCAATGAGATTAGTCATCTCCTTGTAATAAGACTCTATAGAAGTTTCATACATATTATCATTTAAGTTCTTAAAGTATCCAAATGCATAGTTGTTTTGCAAATTTTGGTTTAATTGCAGTAGAGCTTGGAACCCATAAATCTGTTGGTAAGCTTACTGCAGAGGTTGAAGCTAAATGAACATATTGATAGTTTTCTGTGTATGAACCCTTTAATAGAGCTAGTAGGATTTAGTGTATATCGTAATGAAAGTCTGGGTTCAATATGCCTGTAATTATTTTCATTTAGAGTTAAATCATTTTTTAAATAATTTAAAAAAGCTGATATCTCCTGCATGCTGGAAAGATGAATATCTTAGTCCGGCATTTATTTTTAATACATCGCTTAATTCAAAATCATCGGAAAAATAAATAGCTCCTTCATTAGAATACTGTCTGTAAATCTCATCTGGAGCAAAAGCTAACATCTCCTGCTTTTCCCGTAGCATTTCCAGGAGTGAATTCATGATAAGTATAGTTAGTTCCAAATTTTATAGTGTGTCGTTGATTAGGTTGGTATAGAAAATCAACTTTTGTGTTCCAATCATTAATGCCAGAAAATATTTTAAATTCAAAGTCACTTTGAGCAATATTAAATTCAAATCTATAATCACTAAAAACTAAAGATGTATTCACAAATAGTTTATCATTAAATAAGTGATTCCATCTTAAAGACCCCGTAGCATTTCCCCATGGTATTTGAACAGCAAACCCATTATCACTATTTGCAAAATCAAAAACATCTCTTCCAAAGTAACCACTAAGGTATAATCTATCCTTATCAGAGACTCTGTAATTAATTTTTGTTGTTAAATCATAGAAGTAATAACCAGAGCCAGCAAATGCATTTTTTTCTCCAGTTTCAGGATTCTCTCTATTTAGTAAAGGTTTTGCAAGAACATCTATATATGTTCTTCTTCCTGAAACAATAAAAGAACTTTTATTCTTTTGAATTGGTCCTTGAAGAGTTAGTCTTGAAGACAATAAACCAATACCACCATCTGCTTTGAATTCCTTATTATTTCCATCTTTCATTGTTATATCTAAAACTGATGAAAGTCTTCCTCCGTATTCTGCTGGCATTCCTCCTTTGATAATATTTATATCTTTTATAGCATCTGCATTAAAAACTGAAAAGAATCCAAAAAGATGAGAAGCATTATATACTACTGCTTCATCTAATAAAATTAAGTTTTGGTCTGGACCACCACCTCTAACATACAGTCCTGAGCTTCCCTCCCCATTTGCAGTAATTCCAGGAAGAAGTTGTGCAGATTTAATTACATCAACCTCTCCTAATATAGCAGGAAGCTGTTTAATATTTGTTACCTCCATTCTTACTTGGCTCATATTAGAGCTACTAACGTTCTTGTCTAGCTTTTCTCCTGTAATAGTAACTTCATCTGTAAGAATAGCATTACTCATAAGAGATATGTTAACTCTAAGATCTTTATCAACAACAAGGTTTTTAGTAACAGATTCTAATCCTATAAATGAAAATGTAATGTTGTATGTTCCCTCTTCTATTGTTAAGGAATAAAAACCATAAGAATTTGTCACTGTTCCTTTAAATGTTTCTTTGTCATAAACTGAAACGCCTATAAGATTTTCTCCGGAATTATCATCCTGAACAAATCCACTAATTGTGAAATTATTCTGTGCAATAATTGGAAAAGTAATTAATTGAATTAAAAGAAGAAAAAATAATTTTTTACAGGTCATCTAAATTTCTTAAATAGTTTGCAAAGATATAACATTATCTAAATTTTGCCATGTAAAAAGAAGTCTAAAAATACAATTAAACTGCTAATATTTTTCTTATTTCTAATTCAACTTTTTCAGAACTAGGAAGCATTCTTTTCTCTAAAATTGAGTTTAATGGAATTGCAGGAAGAGTCTCGGAGCCAACAACTTGAACGGCACTATCTAAATGGTTAAAACATTCTTGAGATATCTTTGATGCTAGTGATTGTGCAAATGAACTATTAGTAGGTTCTTCACTTAATACAATACATTTTCCATGTAGCTTAACTCTTTCATTAATCATTTTTTGATCTAATGGATATATTGTTCTTAAATCAATTACTTCTATTTGATTATTAAATTTCTTAGCTGCACTCTTTGACCAATAAACACCCATTCCATAAGTTACGATACAAATTGACTTTCCTTTATTTATAGATTCTTTTGACGCTTCAATTACAATATTTCCTTTACCAAAAGGAAGAATATAATTTTCATCGGGCTCAATTGTTTTAGTGGATTCAGTACCCTTAATTTTACCCCAGTATAATCCTTTGTGTTCAAGAATAACTACAGGGTTTGGGTCATAAAAAGCTGCTTTAATAATTCCCTTAAGATCTGCAGCATTTGAAGGGTAAGCAATCTTTATGCCATTTATATTCGAAAGTATAGATTCTATTGAAGAGGAATGATAAGGGCCACCGCTTCCATAGGCCCCGCAAGGGATTCTAATGATATTACTGATAGGCCATTTACCATTTGATAAATAGTAAGATCTGCTAACTTCAGTAAAAAGTTGATTTAAGCCTGGCCATACATAATCTGCAAATTGTATTTCTACAATAGGTTTTAATCCTACGGCAGACATTCCTACAGTACTTCCAATTATAAAAGCTTCTTGAATTGGAGTATTAAAAACTCTTTCATCACCAAATGTTTTCCCAAGTGTAGCTGCTTCTCTAAAAACACCACCTAATCTTTTTCCAACATCTTGACCATATAATAGACATTCAGGATGTTTATTCATTAATTCCTTTATAGCAAATATTGCCGCATCAACCATAAATATTTTCTCTTTTCCTTTTGGTTCCCTAACACCACTTTCATTTTTTATAGGCGTAGGAGCAAAGTCATGTTTAAATAAATCATTTTCTTCTGGGTCTTCAGCATTTAATGCTTTTTTAAAGTCAATACTAACATTTTTACTTATTTCATCTTGAATTTTTTTAAGTTCATCATTCTTAAAATTATTCTCAATTAAAAGCTTCTTTATTTTTGGTAATGGGTCATTTAGTAAAGCTTCTTTCAGATCATCTCTGTACCATTCCATTCTTACTCCAGAAGTGTGATGGTTTAGTAATGGAACTTTTGCATGAATTAGTATTGGAATACTTTTCTCTCTGATTTCTTTTATTGCACTTTTAATTATATTAAAGGATTCTTCAAAGTTAGTTCCATCAATTGAATAGTTTTTAATTCCAAAACCACTTGCGTATTGTGAGGCATCAACCGCTCTTGTCTCAGAAGAATGAGCAGAGATATCCCATTCATTATCTTGCACTAGATAAAGAATAGGAAGTTTTTTTAATGCAGCCATTTGAAAAGCTTCAGAAACTTCTCCTTCAGTAATTGATGCATCACCAAATGAACAAACTACAATTGGATTTTTTTCTTTTAATAAATTATTTTTCTTTTTATATCTTAATCCAAGAGCTATCCCCGTAGTAGGAATTGCTTGCATACCCGTAGCTGAGGATTGGTGTATTATCTTTGGCATATCATCTCTGTTTAGAGATGGATGAGAATAGTATGTTCTTCCGCCAGAGAACGGATCATCTTTTTTACACATTAATTGGAGCATAAGCTCATAAGGAGTAATTCCAATTCCTAATAAAATTGAATCGTCTCTGTAATATGGAGATACCCAATCATCTTTAGTTAATTGAAGTGATAGAGCAATCTGAATTACTTCATGTCCCTTTGATGTAGCGTGAACATATTTTGATGTAATATCTTTGTTTTCTTCGTAAATATCACTTAAAGATCTAGCAGTACAAATAAGCTGATATGCTTTTTTAAGAATTTCTTTTGGAAGATTTGTACTCACTTATTTATTTTTGAATTTTTCGATGGCATTTTTTGTGAAATCTGATAAAACTAGCTCACCACTATATTCTGCTCTTTCTTCTAATAATTTATCCCAATGATTATTTTTTTCCCAAAAAACTTCTTTTAATTTCTTCATTGCTTCAGGGTTTGAATTAAGTAGAGTTTTGGATAGTTTCTCAATAGCCTCATCCATTAATTCATTAGAATCAAAAACTTCAGAATAAATCCCTTTATCTTTTGCCCAATTAGCATCAAACCATTTTGATGCATTTATTGATAGTGTTGAGTAGGCTGAAAGACCAGATTTTCTTTCAACTGCTGGTCCAACAACAAATGGACCGATACCTACAGCTAATTCACTTAATTTAACAGATGCAAACTTAGTCGCAAAGCAATAATCAACTGCACAAGCCATTCCAACTCCACCACCAACAGCTTTTCCTTGAACTCTTCCAATAATTAGTTTAGGACATTTTCTCGCCGCGTTTATCACATTTGCAAATCCCATAAAAAATTTTTTCCCATCTATTTTATTATTAATATTAGCAAGTTCCTCAAAAGAAGCTCCAGCACAAAAAGCTCTTTCCCCTTTACTTCTTAAAATTATAATTTTAATATTATTATCATTACCGCATTCAGTTATTTTTAAAGCAAGTTTTTCTAATACTTCAGATGGTAGAGAATTACTTTGTGGATGATAAAATTCAATTGTTCCAATAGAATTTTGTATTTCTAAGTTAACAGATCCTTGCATATTACTCAATTATTAGTCTTTTTTCAATTTTACCATTATCATACATTATGATATTTATATTTTTTTTGTTTTTAGTTTCTTTTCCGCTTAAATCAATGATGCGATCAATTTTTTTATTTTCTAAATTGTACTCATAAATATTACTCACGCATGAATCTACTACTACAGCTTTAGCTACTGAATCTGCACAGCCATTATTATCTTTAATATTAAAACCAACCATATAAGTTCCAGCAGCTAAAAATGTATATGTTGTAACAGGATTTACAGAAACACCTATTCCATCGAATTGATAAAACCAATAAACAATAGATGGGGCAGGAGTAGAAGCATCAGCAAAATTTGTTGGTGTTCCAGAGCATACAACATCATTTACAAAGTCAGCAGTTGGCAGACAGTATACTTCTACTTGTATAGTAGTATCTGCAAAAAACATATCTGCATCCGTCACTGTTAATTTTATATCATATAATCCGCAATTTGAAAATAAATATGTTGCATTTGATAGCGTTGAAAATACAACTCCATTTACTTCCCATGACCAGCTAACAATTGGAGAATTAGTAGTATTATTTGGAGTTGAGAAATCATCTACTGGAAGTTGTTCCCCTAGACAAACATTGCTGTAAATAAAAAATGGATTAGGGCCTTGGGAAAATGAAATTGTAGGCAAGATCATTATAATAATTATTAGAATTTTTTTCATTTTAATTTTATTTTAATTTTTTTATCATTGTTAATATTGTTGCAAGCATCACTGTATCACCTTCATCATCATACACATCAACCATGAATTTTACAATTCCTTTAGATATTTCATCATCTTCTCTTTTTTCTTGCGATATTTTTTCTTGAGCAGTAAATCTTACTCCTATTGTTGTTCCTGGATAAACAGGTTTTATAAATCTACATTGATCAATGCCATAATTTAACAGAACAGGACCTTTTGAAGGTTCAACAAAAAGTCCTGCCGCTTTAGACATAATAAAATATCCATGAGCAACTCTTTCAGTAAATATAGTTCCTTCTAATGAATTTTCATCCATATGAGCATAAAACTTATCTCCACTTAAATCAGCAAAATTTTCTATATCATCTAAAGTAACTAAATGTTTATCTGTAATAACTGTATCGCCAATTTCAATTTCTTCGAAATGCTTTTTAAAGACATGTGCCCCAGAAGTATTTTGTTCAGAACCATATT
The DNA here is from genome assembly GCA_949372805.1 of uncultured Flavobacteriales bacterium. Lineage (GTDB taxonomy): Bacteria > Bacteroidota > Bacteroidia > Flavobacteriales > BACL11 > CAJIYG01. The sequence continues at coordinate 18,527 of CASIBH010000015.1, forward strand.
GATACTGCTTCGTAATGGCAGTAAGTGCACTAGGGTGTCCCTGAATAGCTGTTCTTTGTAAATAATGAAGTATACCTCTTTTACCTCCCATTTCTTCGCCTCCGCCAGCTCTTCCTGGGCCTCCATGCTTTAGTAATGGCATTGGAGAACCATGACCTGTACTTTCATCAACGCAGGTCTGATTTAAAATTAAAATTCTTCCATGCATTGATGCGGCTCCTAAAACAAACTTTTCTGCAATTTTCATATCTTCAGTAATAATTGAACATACTAAAGAACCCTTTCCCATTCGTGCAATTTTTATTGCTTCATCAATATGTGAATAAGGCATAATAGTTGCAACGGGACCAAAAGTTTCTATGTCATGACAATCTAATTTATTTAATGGGTCTTCATTTAAAAATAAAATAGGCGAAACAAAAGCACCTTTATTTTTATCAGCGCCAATAACATTAAATTCATCTGTGTTACCATAAACAATGCCTTGACTTTCTTTTAGTTTTTTAATGTTATTTAAAACATCATTTCTTTGATTTTTTCCTGCAAGAGGTCCCATCTTTACTCCCTCTGATGCTGGGTCTCCGATAATAGTTTTGTCTAAACGCTTGCCAAGAGCAATGTATACATCTTCAATGTATTGTTCAGGAACAATTATTCTTCTTATTGCAGTACATTTTTGACCTGCTTTAACAGTCATTTCTCTTTGAACTTCTTTTATGAAAATATTAAAATTTGTTGATCCTGGTTGAGCATCTGTTCCTAAAATAGAGCAGTTTAAAGAATCAGCTTCCATGTTAAATGGAATGGAGTTTTCGATAAGATTTTTATTTGCTTTTAACTTTTTACCTGTCTCAGCACTTCCTGTAAATGTTATAACATCTTCTGAGCTTGCATAGTCAATAATTCCATTAGCAGATCCACAAATAAGTTGCAGAGCTCCTTTTGGAAGAATATTAGATTTTTCTATTTCTCTTACCATAACCTCAGTTAAATAGCATGTAAGGGTTGCGGGCTTTACAATGGCAGGAACACCAGCCATTAAATTGACAGAGATCTTTTCAAGCATTCCCCATATTGGGAAATTATAAGCATTTATATGAATGCAAACTCCCTCTTTTGGAACCATTATATGATGACCAATAAATGTTCCGTTTTTAGATAAGTTAGCAGTTTGGCCATCAATATAATATGGGAGATCTGGAAATTCTTTTCTTAGTGATGCATTTGTAAAAATATTTCCAATTCCACCTTCTATATCAATCCAAGAATCAATTTTTGTAGCTCCAGTTAAGGAACTAACAGAATAAAAATTTTTCTTTATTGAGTGAAGGTGAAGAGCAAGTTTTTTAAGCATTAAACCTCTTTCTTGAAAAGTCATTTTTCTTAAGGAAGGACCTCCTATTTCTCTTGCGTATTTCATCATTGCAGCAAAATCTAATCCCTTGCTGGAAGCTGTAGTTATTTGTTCTCCATTAACGGCATTAAATAATGGAGAGCCATCTCCATCACCTTTAATCCATTTTCCTAAAGCATAATTTTCATTTATCATTTATTAGATTTTTTCCACGTTTCAAATGTAATTTTTTGTGTTTTCCTATTTTGTTCTATTTTTTCTAGTGGTTGACATTCTTGCATATTTGTCATACACTCTTTGGGAAGGTTATGGTATAGCTTTGTACCTTTAGATTTCCATTTTATCATTTTTTCAGTCACATCTCCAGTTACTTTACCAGGATTACCAATAACTATTTTTCTATCTTCAATTCTGCTCTCACCTTTTAAAAATGTTAGAGCACCTATTATACATTCATCACCAACAACTGTATCATCTAATATAACTGCATTCATTCCAATTAAGGCATTACGACCAATAGTTGCTCCATGAATGATAGCACCATGTCCAATATGAGCATTTTCTTTTAAAATGACATTTTTACCTGGAAAAATATGTATTGTGCAGTTGTCTTGAATGTTACAACCGTCACTAATATTTACTTGACCCCAATCACCTCTTATAGAAGCTCCAGGACCTATGTAAACATTTTTTCCAATAATAACATTGCCAATAATTGTTGCTTCTTTATGCACATAAGAAGAAGGGTCTATAACTGGTATGAAACCATCAAATTCATATATCATATGTTAGTATTTTCAATTATTGTAGCATATCCTTGCCCAACCCCAATACACATTGTTATTAGTGCATATCTTTTCTTTGTTCTTTTAAGCTCTAGAGCAGCAGAGTGTATAATTCTTGTCCCACTCACCCCAAGTGGATGTCCTAGCGCTATAGCACCACCATTAGGATTAATTCTATTATCATCATCTTTTAGCCCAAGTTCTCTAATACATGCAAGTGCTTGAGCAGAAAAGGCTTCATTTATTTCTAAAACATCAATTTGTGAAAGGTTTAATCCTGCTTTTTTTAATGCTTTTAATGATGCTTTTACAGGCCCTATTCCCATTAATTTTGGTTCAACTCCAACAACAGCTGAAGAAATAATTTTAGCTAGAGAATTTAAATTATGTTTTTTCACTGCTCTATCTGATGCAATGAGCATTGCTGCAGCACCATCGTTAAGGCCTGAAGAATTACCGGCTGTTACAGATCCATTTTCTTTAAATGGTGTTCTTAGCTTAGCCAAGACTTCCATGCTTGTATTTGGACGAATAAATTCATCATCTGAAAAAATAATATCTTCTTTTTTTCTTTGAGGAATAACTACATTAACAATTTCTTCTTTAAATTTTCCGTCTGTTTGAGCTTTATATGCTTTCATTTGAGAATTGTAAGCAAATTTATCTTGATCTTTTCTAGAGATATTGTATTTTTCTACAAGATTTTCAGCAGTTCTTCCCATGCTTTCAGTCCCAAATAATTCTTTTATTTTAGGATTAATAAATCTCCATCCAAAAGAAGAATCAAACATTTTTGAATCTCTACCAAAAGCAGCTGATGCTTTTGATATAACCCAGGGACCTCTAGTCATATTTTCAACACCTCCAGCAATAAAAAGATCTCCATCTCCAGCTTGAATTGCTCTGTGTGCATGTATAATAGCTGACATGCCTGAAGCACATAACCTATTAACAGTTTCACCAGGCACTGTAAATGGAATGCCGGCAAGTAAAAGAGACATTCTAGCAACATTTCTATTGTCTTCACCTGCTTGATTTGCACATCCTATAATTACATCATCAATCTCTTTAGGATCAATTAAGTTTCTTTTAACTATCTCTTTAAGCGTTATAGCAGATAAATCATCTGTTCTAATATCTTTTAATGTACCACCAAAATTTCCAATTGGTGTTCTAACTGCGTCAATGATATGTGTATTCATAATAATTAATTCCAATTTTTATCAGAAAAAAGAACAGTTCCTTTAAACTGAGCAACTGTAACGCTTTCTTGATTAGTAATTTCTATAGAATAGAGTCCAATTTTTGTTGTTTTATTTAGTTCCTCAGTAGTGGCTGTAAGTC
>CASIBH010000016.1 GCA_949372805.1 uncultured Flavobacteriales bacterium
TCTAATTCGCTTTGTTTGATCTCCCTGACGTTTTAGTGAAAGTAATTGTTCCCAGCTCATGTTGAATTATTTTTCAAATAGCAATATAATTAAAAATCAAAAAAGAATGCTTCAATGTATAGTTAAATAGTCTCTTAACAATTAAATAACAATTCGTTAAACATTTAGTAAATACAAATTATAATCATAGGTATTTCTTTGCACTAAATAATTAATATAAAAAATGTCTATGAAAAATTTAACTTACTCTTTACTAATGATCTCATTATTTACATTTTCCGCTTGTGATAATGACGACAATCCTACTGTGGTAGCAGTTGATCCGGATCCTGTATCAGAAAACATTAATGTCACAGGAATGCTTACAGGTACTAACAACTGGACAAGTGATAATATATATGTGTTAAATCAAAAAGTTGTTGTGGATGCTGGAGCTACTTTAAATATTGAATGTGGCACGATAATAAAAGGTAGTGCTGGAACAGGGTCTTTAGCATCAGCTTTAGTTATAGCAAGAGGAGGAACACTAAATGCTAATGGGACTGCCGTGTGTCCAATTATTATGACATCAGAGAGTGATAATATTGAAGTAGGACAATCTGCTGGGACAAACTTAGGAATTAATGATAGAGGTTTATGGGGAGGGCTAATAGTCTTAGGATATGCTCCATCTTCATTTTCGGGAGATGTTTCTGAAATACAGATTGAAGGTATTCCTGCGAATGACACATTTGGACTTTACGGAGGCAATGATGCGTCAGATAATTCTGGGTCTATAACTTATGTTTCTATAAGACACGGAGGAGCTTTGATAGGAGAAGACAATGAGATCAATGGTTTAACTTTAGGTGGAGTTGGTAATGGTACTGTCATAGATAATATTGAAGTAGTTGCTAATAATGATGATGGAATTGAGTTTTTTGGAGGAACTGTAAACGCATCTAATCTAATTGTCTGGGGTCAAGGAGATGATGGTCTTGACATAGATCAAGCATACTCTGGAATAATAGATAATGCTGTTGTAGTTTTAGGAGATGTTTCTGACCATGCACTAGAAATAGATGGTCCTGAAGGATCTATGAACGGACAATTTGAGTTACGAAATATTACTATCATTGGAAGTCAAGTTACTGAAGATGGTGAATATGCAGATTACAGGTCTAACGCAATGGGTTATACAACAAATTTATATGCCGTCAATTTTAAAGCTAGTTCTGATATTGAAATTGATAATGATGGTGTTGCTAATAATTACAATTCAGGGCTATTATCTTTTGGAACATTTGAAATTGTAGTCCCAGAGGGAGCAACATTAGAAAGTATCTTTAATAACAGATCTGAAAATGTAACTGTGGATGGATTTGGATCAACAGCATCTTCAATAGCTGCTCATGAAAATACAGTTGGGGCAAATACAGCAAACCTTGCATGGTCTTATTCAAATACTGCTGCTGCTTTAGGCTGGTAATTATTTGAACAAATTATAATGATTAATTATTACTAGCAATAGAATTAAAAACAGCAAAACCTACAAGTCAAATTTGTAGGTTTTACTGTTTTTATTAATTAACAATTAGTTAATATTAGAAAACATTTAGTTAACATTTGAAATAGATATTTGCAAATAAATAAAAAAAAATGAAGACTAAAACTACTTTAATTTTATTAACATTTCTACTTTTAACATTTATATCTTATTCACAGTCTGGGAAAATAACTGGAACATTAATAGATGGAGAATATGATGAGCCCATGGCATTTGCTAGTGTTATTGTTAAAGGAACTACCCAAGGAGTTTCATCAGATTTTGATGGAAATTACGAAATAGAATTAAGTGAGGGCACATATACAATGACATATTCTTATGTTGGTTATCAATCTGTAGAAATTGAAGATGTTATTGTAAAAAGAAATCAAGTAATAAATGTCGATGTAACTTTAAACACTAATTCTTTAGAAACTGTTGTAATAACAACAACATTAAGAAAAAATACAGAGTCTGCTGTTCTTGATTTACAAAAAAAATCTGCTGTAATGTTAGATGGTCTTTCAAGTCAAAGTATTAAAAAATCGGGAGCTAGCAACATTGCATCTGCAATAAAATCTGTTCCTGGTATTTCAGTTCAAGAGGGGAAATATGTGTATGTTAGAGGACTAAGCGATAGATATACAAAATCAATACTTAATGGTATGGATATCCCTGCTTTAGATCCTAATAGGAATACAATTCAAATGGATATTTTTCCTACCAATATATTGGACAATATAATTGTTATAAAATCTTCTTCAGCTGAGTATCCTGCTGACTTTACTGGCGGGGTCATTGATATTGTTACTAAAGATTTTCCATCAAAAAAAACAAATTCATTTTCTATTGGTCATGCATACAACCCAACAATGCATAATAATTCTAATTATCTAACATCAAAAAAGAGTAAAACAGATATATTTGGGTTTGATAATGGATATAGGAATTTACCAATAAATAGATATCAGCCTATCCCAGGGACTTTTAACAACTCTCCTACTTTAACAACATTAACATCGGCCTTTAATCCACAATTGTCAGCTCAAAGAAGAACTAGCAATAGTGATTTTAGCTTTGGATTTACTTCTGGAAATCAATTTGAGGTTGGTAATAACAGATTAGGTTATCAATTGTCCATGTCATATAAGAACACAACTACATTTTTTAAGGACAGAATAGACAACAATTTAATAAAAAATGAAAATGATTCCTCAATAAATGAGCTAGAAGCAAAGAGAATTAGTGTTGGAGATGAAGGGGTCAATAATGTGTTATTGAATGGTCTATTAGGAGTTGTTTACAAAAGAGATAGATCAAAATATAAGTTAACTTTATTACATATTCAAAATGGAGAATCTACAGCTGGGTACTATTACCAACAAGTAGCTCAAGGAGGGGGTGGAAGTGGTTTTGTGGATGTTTATAAAGATGCTATTTTATATACTCAAAGATCTGTAAGTAATGCATTAATAGTTGGAACGCATACTAGAGATGATGGATGGAAAACAGAGTGGAAAATATCTCCAACAATTTCTATAGTAAAAGATCTTGATCATAAAATAACTCCTTTTATGAGAACAGATGAGGGAAGCTATGGTATAAGGCCAAGTTCATCAGGGTATCCTGTAAGAATTTGGAGAGACTTAATGGAAATTAATATTTCTTCAAAGTTAAGTTTTTTAAAAAAGTACACTCTTTTAGGTGAGCCTGCTAAATTAAAATTTGGTGGAGCATTTACATATAAAACTAGAGATTTTGAGATAGATAATTTTTCCTTTACTTCAACAACTCAAAATGTTGAAAATGGTATAGCTGACAATTTATTATTAACAGATAATTTATGGACTACCTCAAATCAGTCAGGGACACATATGGTATTTGGAGACTCATATAAACCATCAAATTCTTATGAGGGTGAGCAAAGAAATTTAGCTGTTTATGCTTCCAATGAATTTAACGTTTCTGAAAGTTTTAAATCTATTATAGGAGTTAGGGTAGAAAATTTTCAATCCTTTTACACAGGCCAAAATCAAAGTGGAAATGAAATATTTAACAATACTAAAATTATAGATAAATTAGACATATTTCCATCAGCTAATTTTATTTACACTGTTAATGATAATACAAACTTTAGAACATCATACTCAATTTCTACAGCAAGACCATCTTTTAAAGAAGCTTCCAGAGCTCAAATTTTTGATGCAATAACAGGTAGGATGTTCATTGGAAATTTAGATTTAAAACCTTCTTATATAAATAATTTTGATTTAAGGTATGAGATTTTTGGAGAAAAAGAAGAGATAATAGCTTTCAGCAGCTTTTATAAAGACTTTAAGGATCCTATCGAGATTTCATTTTTTGCATCTGCACCTAATCAATTAACTCCAAGAAATTTAGGTTCTGCTAATGTATATGGATTTGAATTTGAATTTAGAAAACCTTTAATCTTTTTATCAAATGAGGAAGAAAAATTAAAATTTACAGTTAATGCTTCATATATAAAATCTTCGTTAAAAATGTATGAGGATGAATATAATAGAAGAGATTTAGCTGCAAGAGACGGAGAAATAATTTCTAAAACTAGAGACTTACAAGGTCAATCTCCATTTTTAATAAATTCTAGCTTTAATTATAAAAATATAGATTTAGGAGTTGAAGCCGGTATATATTACAATGTACAAGGTAAAACTCTTGAGGTAGTTGGGACAGGAATTGTTCCCGATGTATATTCAAGTCCATTCCACAGTTTTAATTTAAATTTAAATAAGACAGTTGGCAAAGACAATAATACTTCTATTGATTTAAAAATTAAAAACCTATTAAATAATAAGAAAGAAAGTATGTATGAATCTTTCAATACTACTGATCAACTTTATTCTTTAAGAGAGTATGGGACAGAAATATCTATAGGCTATAGTTTGAAATTTTAAATACAAAATTCAAATTAACATTAAGATAATATTCGCTTTACATTGAATTAATTTAGTTAAAATATATTTATATCTGTTAACAAATATGTAATCATATAGAATAGTTTTAGTCAACTTTACTTAGATTACGAGCTGCCTTTGATCAAGGCAGCTTTTTTTATTTCTTAACATTTACATAACATTGACAATTATTAATAGTTAGATATTTGTAATGACTAAAATTATCTATACTATGATTAAACAATTTCTTGTAATGAGTTTTTTACTTATTCCATTACTAAATTTCGGACAAAAGGATTCTAGTATTTCTTCATCAGGAGACCCTCATTTTAAAGCTTTTTGGAATTATCATTATGACTTTACAGAAAACACTATACAAACTAGCGCATTCGAATTGTCAAGAGTTTACTTAGGTTATAAATATTCGTTTAATGAATTTGTTTCTGCAAAAATTACCTATGATATTGGCAAAAACAATGCAGGAAGCTCTCATACAGCTTTTTTAAAAATTGCTCAATTAGATTGGAAAGTAAATTCAAAATTTAAGTTAAGCATGGGGATGATTGGTGGTAAGCAATTTAATGATCAAGAAAAAATATGGGGATATAGATATCTTTATAAAACTCTACAAGACGAATATAAATTTGGAAGTAGTGCAGATTTAGGAGTTAATGCAGAAATAAAAATTTCTGATAAATTAACTTCAAACGTATTTATTGTTAATGGTGAAGGATATAAAAATGTTCAAGATGATGATGGTAATCAAAGGTTTGGAACAAATTTAATTTACAGATTAAGCAAAAATATAACGACAAGGTTTTATTACGATACGCATGCAGTAGTCGATTCAAAAGCCATAAATAATATTGGATTTTTTGCAGGATATAATTCAGACAAATTTAGATTTGGGGCGGAATACAACGAGATGCAAAATGGTGAAACGTATAAAACAGCTTCTGAAAACCACAATTTAACTGGCTTATCTTTCTATGGAAGTTATCTT
>CASIBH010000017.1 GCA_949372805.1 uncultured Flavobacteriales bacterium
ATATTAAAATAAAAAGTTTCAATTATAATACCATTATAGTAAAGACAGAAATAATCATTAACACCATTTTCATCAGGGGTAAAACTATTTGGAAGATAAATCCAAAATTCATTTTCTAGCCATAATTGCTTGAAAGTTGAGTCTTTACAACCAATATTATCAACAACCAATAAACTAACTTCAATTATTCCAATAGAATCTTCATAATTATGAATAGGGTTTTGCTCATTACTAAGAAATGTATTATCTCCAAAGTCCCATTCCCAACTAGAAATATCACCACTTGATTCATCAATAAAACGAACATTAGTATACAATATACTAATTGTATCTGAAGATGTTGAAAAGATAGCTTCAGGAGCTTCTTGTATTGTTACATAAGCAGATCCAGAGCACCATCCTGTACTAATTGCATCATTGAAACTTGAAAGTGTATAAAGACCCTCTTTTGTAGTTGTTATAGTATAAGGGTTATCTGAAGTTGTAACTAAAGGTTGATCAACACCATCTATTTTATAAACAATACTATATGGAGGGATAGCTTCACTAAAGTATATATTTACTTGAGCATTATTTTGTGTATTTGAACAAATTGTATCATTACCATTAATAAAAGCTGTTAAAGGAGGTTTGGGTTTTGTTTTTAATACACATGAATCTCCATTAATAGCTATAAAACTTGTAGTTAGCACATTAAGCACTACATTATTATTAATTACATACCAATTATCAAATAACCAATTAGGATCAATTTGTGCCGAAATATTTATAACATCACCAGATAAATATTCTTTCTCTATAGGTAAATTTTGAGTTTGCCCATTAATTGAAACTATAGCAGATCCAACATTATTAATATCAAATATAACTTTCACACCTAATTTTCTCTCGATAATTGAATCAGTAAATAAAGTGTCACACCCATCAACCATAAAAGAAGATTGAATAAAAACTCCAGTATCTAATGGATTATACACTACTTCACTATAGAAAACTGTGTCTACTGAATTGTTATAACTAAAACTTCCTGGAGTCATACTCATTTTCCAAACAAAAATATCTTTTTTACGAGCTGTAGCATCTAAAAGTATACCATCAAAATTAGCAATATCTTCAAAGAAACCAACTGCATATACATTCCCAAATCTATCAGTGCATATATCATTTGCTCTATCATCATCATCAGTATTAGAGCCTGCTAATTTAGCCCAAAGCCAATCTCCAGTATTTGTTGAACCATCAATTTGCGCAACCCATGATGACATTGTAGTATCATTAGAAATTTGAGGCGGAACAATTAAATTATCAGAAAACTTAGTTGAATCTCCTGCAGCACCACCAGTTGTTCCGCAAACAAAAACTTGTTTATTAATATCAACAGACATTTGATAAGATTTATCAGTCCCTGAACTTCTTGCTCTTTTTGCCCATTTCCACTGACCTTGATTATTCATTTTTGCAACAAAAACATCTCTCTTTTGTTTGTGACTTAATGTATCACTCCCATTAGATGCATTAGCACCAGAAAATACCATAGGATTTCTGTATTCTCCAGTTATATATATATCGTTACAAATATCTATAGCTATACTATTAGCTCTATCAGATTTATTACTACCAAGCTTATCGGCCCAAAGCCAATTACCTTCTTTATCCATTTTAAATATAAAAGCATCCCATTCACCATTTGAGGTTAATGAATATGGACCATAATTAGCAGTGTTTTCAAATCCTCCGACACAATATATGTTAGAAAAATTATCTATTGCTAATCTATTATCTCTTGATCCTCGAGCATCTTTAATTCCATCAAATTTATCTACCCAAAGCCAAGTTCCATTTGAATCTAATTTACCAATATAACCCATAGGAGTACAATCAGTTCCCCAATCTGGATTTACAATTGTAAAACCATCAAAATCTGCATCATATCCGGAAAAAAAACCTGTTACATATATAAAACCATCAGCATCAACTTTCACATCATAAGAATGATCATCAGCATCATAAATTGGATAAGGACATCCGCCTGAAGTATTATCTCCACCAAAACCAATTACCCAAGCAGGATTTCCATCTTTATCAATCTTTGCCAATAAAGAGTTATCATGATCGTTTCTTTGGTTTCCAGGCACGTTTATAGTTCCTGGAGCTCCACGAACACCTAAATAATAAGAACTCCAAAATGTTCCAGTAATAAAGACATCACCACCCGGAGTTACATGCATCCCTAATGCTCTATCATCACAACAACTACCTTCTTGATTACCACCAGGAACTACCCATAAAACATTTCCATTTGAATCTAATTTAGCAACAAAATTTTCCTTATTAGTACCAGAACTAGGATTATTTACAACAGAAATTTGATCAAAATCTGCAGCCGAATTATAATACCCACTAATATAAATGAAGCCCAGTGAATCAGTACCAATTGAAATGCCTTTATCTGATTCTATTCCACCAAAAGATTTTACCCAATCAGTAGTTTGACTCAACATAAAAACAAGGCGAAAAAAGTATAAAATAATATTTTCCTCATTTTAATAAATCACATTTATTATACCACTTTTAGAAAAAGGAATATTATCCTCACCAATCAATATCAATTTGATACATATATTTATCTTGCTCCACTTTTTTACCAAGATAAAAACCATCCCAATATTTATTTATGTCATTACTTTCGAATAACAACTCACCCCATCTATTCAAATATTTTCAAATGAGAATGATTTAATATTTTGTCCGTGAATAACAAATAATTCATTATGCATGTCAGAATTTGGAGTAAAAGAATTAGGAACAAATAATTCAGATCGCGGAACAACATTCACAACTGTACTATTGGAATAATCAGAACATCCATTTTGATCTATAACAAAAACATAATACTCTCCTTGTTCAAAAACATTTAAAATGGAGTCGTTACTAATTAGTTCATCATTCATGATTGTACCATTCATATGTGCTATAACTATTTCAATAAGTTCTAAATACAGGGTATCACCAATATATAATGTAAATTCTTCAATATTTATTAATGCTTCTGGCGATTGGATTTCAGAACAACACTTGCTAATCCAGAAATCATCAGAAGTACACATTGTTATTATCTATAACACTTATAATTTGATAGTTGCCTTCTTGATTAGTTACGTAACTAAAATTATTGTTGGTAAGATTATTTGCTAAAAATAGTATCTAATCCATTATAAAACGCTAAATCCCAAGGTAAGAAACCATCAAAAACAAACTCTATACTTCCACAGTTCTACCATCCTCACAAATTGAACCTCCTCCTGAAACTATAGTATTAGGCTGAGGCTGTTCTGTAATAATAATAGTATCTAAAGCAAAACAATCTAGTAAAATTGTCAGTTACTGTTAATGACTAAAATTTCCTCCACCCACATTGTATGATAGCTATCTGTAGAAGAGTTATTCCATGAATAACTATAATCTCCGGAGCCGCCATTAACAATTGGATCAGATATATGTTATTGCATTACACGCAATAGTATAATCATTTCCAAAGCTAACTGACGGTGCAGCTTGAGAATTAACAGTTATTGTATCAGAAAATACAGGACATCCTAAATGATGTAGCTGTTACCCAATACTACCATCAGAAACAGTAATATTAGAATTTGTACTTATAACAGACCCTGAGTTGTCATACCACTGATAAGTAGCTCCAAGGCCTCCATTTGCAGAAAGTGTAACTGTATGAGTTACATGGGATATTCATTATTGTTGAATCTATTCCAAGATCATCAACAATATCTAAAATAGGTGAAGCAAAACTTCCTGCTTTTAGCCATACAAAAGAACTTAATCCAGTGTCTGAGCCATCAGCAATAGCTATTCTAATGTGGTATGATTGCCCACATTGAACTAGCGCTTCAGCAGTTAAGACTGTTGTATATCCATCTGCGCTTGCAATTGTATCTAAACCAGCTGAATTGTCTACAAAATACTGAGCATTTATAGGTGTAACGCTATTAACTGATGAAATTGTTATTGGAAGCGGTGGATTGGAACCTGGAACAATAGCCAAATTGACAGAGCCATTTGGATGATTAGCTGGAGAGGAATATGGACCTGATATGCCAGGACCTGAGAGAAAAAAACCAAATACATCATTCCAGATTGAATTTTCAAATGAAAAATATTCAGATGAGCCAAAAACATAATCAAAACTTAATGAATCTGAAGTAGTAATAAAATCAAATTCTAATATTGCAATATCATTAACACTAGTAACAGTAAAAGAATTTGTGTATGGGGCTGGTAATAATGGCGGAACAGAATTTGCTACAGTTAATAAATCAGGATCAGTAACAGTATTTGCAGGAGCACCACCAAATCCTGTATAGTTTGGATCTAATTCATCTATATCACCAGTAGACATTACGATTCCTTTATTTAAGCCAAGACTTGTATTTATAGCTCCAAAAAACCCAATCTGCATACTATCACCTTGATACGCATGGTTAGAAGCAATAATACCTCCCCCCAATAATACATTATCGATTAGAAAAGTTGAGTTATCGTAAGGTGCAGTCTTATCAATTGTAATTTGAGCATATGAAAGCTGGCAGAAAATTAATAAGAAGAATAGAATCTTTTTCATCTTAAGGCAAATTTAAGAAATTAAAGAAATATTCAATCAATTATATGATAACAATCTTACGCTAATTAGTGATTGAGGATTGATTTTCATACATCTTAGCATAAGATCCTTTCATCTTAATTAAAGAATTATGACTTCCTTGCTCTAAAACATTCCCTTCTTTTAAAAGAATAATCTTGTCAGATTGAATAATAGTAGACAATCTATGTGCTATTATAATAGTGGTCCTATTTTCAGAGAGTTTACCCAAAGCTGTTTGGATTAATGCTTCTGTTTCAGAATCTATTGATGCAGTAGCTTCATCAAGAATTAATATTTTTGGATCACGTAGGTATACTCTCAAAAATGCAATTAATTGTCTTTGACCAGAAGAAAGTGTAACCCCTCTTTCTCCAACCTTATAATCATAAGAACCAGGAAGTGAACTAATAAACTTATGTATTCCTATTTCCTTGGCTGCATGAATAATACTTTCTTTAGAAATTGAATCATCATAAAGAGTAATATTATTTATTAATGAATCTGAAAACAAGAAAACCTCCTGTTGAACAAGAGCAATATTTTTTCTTAAGGAGTTAATTGGAATTTCTTCAATTGAAATACCATCTAAGGTGATTTTACCCTTATTAATTTCATAAAAACGATTTAGCACTCTAATAATGGAAGATTTTCCAGAACCAGTTTGCCCAACTAAAGCTAACATTTTTCCAGCTTCAATATTAAAAGTTAAATCTTTTAAAACCCATTGCTTATCCTTATATGCAAACCAAACATTAGAAAAGCTTATAGATCCATGTATTTCTTCTATTTCTGTCGTTCCATTATTATTAATTTTTTCCTCAGTATCTAAAATTTTAAATACTCTTTCTGAGCCAACAATACCCATTTGTAAAACATTAAACCTATCTGCCAGCTGCCTAATAGGCCTAAACATCATATGAATAAACAAAATAAATGCAATAATCTCACCAGGTGTTATTGTGTTTTCAGTTAAAATATTTTGCCCCCCATACCAAACAATAAGACCTATTGATGCGGCAGATAAAACCTCAACAATAGGAAAAAACACAGCATAATAAAAGATACTTCTTAAATGAGCATCTCTGTGTAAAACATTAATTTCTTTAAACTTTTTGAATTCCGCTTCTTCTCTATTAAAAATCTGTACAATGTTCATTCCAACAAGATGCTCTTGGACAAATGAATTAATATTAGAGACCTGCGTTCTTACATCTTGAAAAGATGTTTTAATATTCTTTTTGAACCAGTTTGTTGCGATTAATAAAACAGGTATAGTTGATAGAGCGATAATAGTTAGTCTCCAATCTGTATAAAACATAACTATAATCACGATAACTAACTTTAATAATTCTGCAATGATTACTAATAGACCTTGAGAAAAAATATCTGCAATTGTTTCAATATCAGAAACAGATCGAGTAACAAGAGTTCCAATAGGGGTGTTATCGAAATACTTCATCTTTAAAGAAAGAATGTGTTTAAAAATTTTTTTTCTAAGATCAAGTATAACATGTTGACCTATCCAATTAGATAAATACATATAAAAAAACTGTATAAATCCCTCTAAAAACAATAACGATATTAGTATGATAGTGATTCGAAGCAAATTAGATGCGTCTTCAATTAAAATATAATTATCTATCGCGTAATTAATAAGCATTGGTCTTGCTGGAGCTAAAAAAGAGAGGATAATAGCTGAAATTGCAGCAATAATAAATTGTGTTTTATATGGTTTTGCGAAAACTATAACACGCTTTAAAAGTGGAATATTTAATACCTCTCCTGTTTTACTCTTCTTCATCTAATTTATTTTGGGGTATTCAACTTTTAATAAAAACAAAGCATGAGCAGGAACAGAAAAACCAGCAGAAGATCTATCTTTTGAATTAATAATATTCTCCATCTGCTGAGGTTCAATTTTTCCCTCTCCAATCATTATCATTGTACCAACTATTGCACGTACCATATTACGCAAAAATCTATCTGCTTTAATTCTAAAAACTAAAGCTCCCTGCTCTTCAAACCAGCTAGCAAAAAAAATATTGCAATTGTTAGTGTAATTTTGAGTATGGGATTTTGAAAATGAAGTAAAATCTTTATTACCAATTAGAAAACTACACGCTTGTATCATTTTATTAATATCTAATTTTCTAAAACTATACATAGTGTTTTTGTCAAAAGGGTTTTTCTCAGTGCTAATTTTGTACTCATATGTTCTAGAAACTGCTGTAAACCTTGCATGAGTTTCATCATGAACATAAAAGATATTTTTGATAACAATATCTTTATTTAAAAAACCATTTAATTTATTTTTCAAAGATTCCGTATCAATATTTTCAGAAAAATCAAAGTGTGCAAATAATTGTTTAGCATGTACTCCAGCATCCGTTCTACCAGCTCCAACAACTTCAATTGTATTATTTAAAATTTTAGAAAGTGCATTATTTAATTCATTTTGAACTGTATTAGCATTAGGCTGAACTTGCCAACCATGATAATTTGTTCCATCAAAAGCCAGTTCAATAAAAAATCGCATATTTAAAATTTAATAGCAAAATTAAAAAAAAGCAATTCAAAATATACTATAATAAAAAATTGTTCGTTGAATTTTGATAATTAATTTGTCTGTATTAATTTTGCCAATCCAAAAAAACTAAAAATGACTGAAATATTAAATACTGATATCAAAATTCTTAATGAAAAAATAAATAAAGAAAGTGCTATTATTGACTTACTAATGATGGAAATGAATAAAGTTATCATTGGTCAAAATCATATGACTGAAAGACTTATTATTGCACTTTTATCAAATGGCCACATTCTTTTAGAGGGAGTGCCAGGTCTTGCTAAGACTTTAGCTATAAGCACATTATCCAAAACAATTGATGCAGATTTTAGTAGACTCCAATTCACACCTGACTTACTTCCTGCAGATATAATTGGAACTCAAATATATAGTCCAAAAAAAGAAACCTTTTCTGTTAAAAAGGGGCCTATTTTTGCAAACTTCATTCTTGCAGATGAAATAAATCGTGCTCCTGCCAAAGTTCAATCTGCCCTTTTAGAAGCAATGCAAGAAAGACAAGTAACAATTGGTGGAGAAACTTTTGACTTAGAGAAACCGTTTCTTGTTATGGCAACACAAAACCCAGTAGAACAAGAGGGAACTTACCCACTACCAGAAGCTCAAGTCGACCGATTTATGTTAAAAGTAGTGATTGATTACCCCAATAAAGAAGAAGAAAAAATTATTGTTAGAAATAATCTTGCAAAAAGTTTTCCTCAAGCTAACTCTGTTCTAAAAAAAGATGCAATTATAAAAGCGCGAGAATTAGTTAAAGAGATCTATATGGACGAGAAAATTGAGCAATATATAATAGATATAGTTTTTGCAACTAGATACCCTCAAGAATATGGATTAAATCAACTAACTGATATGATTTCTTTTGGAGCCTCGCCAAGGGCGAGTATAAATCTTGCAGCTGCATGTAAAGCTTATGCATTTATAAAAAGAAGAGGCTATGTTATTCCAGAAGACGTGAGAGCTTTGTGCTATGATGTTTTAAGACATAGAATTGGTTTGACCTATGAAGCTGAAGCAGAAAATATATCAACAGAAGAAATAATAACTCAAATTTTAAATTCAGTTGAAATTCCTTAAATGAGTACAAGCGCTTTACTTAAAAAGGTAAGAAAAATTGAAATAAAAACAAAAGGCTTATCTAACCATATTTTTGCTGGCGAGTACAATACAGCCTTTAAGGGAAAAGGTATGGCATTTTCTGAGGTAAGAGAATATCAGCCTGGAGATGATGTCAGGTCAATAGATTGGAATGTTACAGCTAGATATAATTCTCCTTTTGTCAAAGTATTTGAGGAAGAAAGAGAAATGACTGTTATGCTAATGGTAGACGTCTCCTCTTCTGGAAACTTTGGCACTAACAAACAATTTAAGAGAGAACTTGCTTCTGAACTTTCAGCTTTAATTGCTTTTTCTGCAATAAAAAATAATGATAAAGTTGGAGTAATATTTTTTTCAAATATTATCGAAGAATTTATTCCTCCAAAAAAAGGAAAAAGTCATATTTTGAGAATTATTAGACAGGTGTTATCATTTAATGCAGAAAACAAGTTAACGGATATTTCTCAAGCTTTAAAATACTTTAATAGTGTTGTTAAAAAAAGAAGCATCTGCTTTATCATATCTGATTTTATTAGTCCAGATTTTGAAAAGCCTCTTAAAATTGCAGCTAAAAAACATGATATAATTGCGTTAAGAATTCATGATAAAAGAGAAGAAGAACTACCGAATATTGGCATAATTCCAATGCAAGATGCAGAAACAAATGAAATTATATATGTTGATACTTCAAATAAAAAAATTAGAAATGATTTTTATGAAAAGAAAAAAAATACCACAATCTATTTACACAAATTATTTCCTAGCCTTGCAGTAGATATTATTGATCTATTTACGGGTAAAGATTATGTTAAACCGATGATTAATTTTTTCAAAAAAAGAATAAAAAGAAAATGAAAAAATTTCTAATATTTATAATCTTAGTATCACATTTTTCTTTTGGTGAAAATTTTAAATCACAAATTGACACAAATGCTATTCTAATTGGACAACAAGTTAAATTTAGTCTATTAGCATCTAATATTAGTTCAGAAATAGTTTGGCCAAGTGTAACAGATTCAATTTTTGATGGAGTTGAATTAATATCATCTTCGGATATTGATACTTTAATTGAAGGAAGTAATATGTCATTTTTTCAAGAATTTATTATTACAGCATGGGATAGCGGAGTTTATTATATTCCTTCATTTTCATTAAACGGACAACTTAAAAGCGAAGGGGTTTTATTAAATGTATTTTCCATCCAAATAAAAGAAAATGATATCTTAAGAGATATTAAATCGCAGATAAAACCAAAATTTAATTTACTCGACTATTGGATTTGGATCGTAATAATTTTAATTATTTTTTGTCTAATATTAATTTTAAAAAAATATCTTAAAAAAGATAAGGCTGATAATAAAATTATTAAAAACGTCCCAACTATTGAACCCGATATAATTGCTCTAGAACTACTAGAAAATTTAGAGAAAGATCAGCTATGGCAATCAGGAAAAATAAAACAATACCACTCAAGAATTTCTGAAATAATACGCTCTTACATTGAAGAAAGGTTTAAAATTATTGCACTTGAACTTACAACTGATGAAATAATAACAAATATTAGTAATAAAACTTTATCAAAAAATATTAAGGAGCTATACAAAATTCTTGTCAGGGCAGATCTTGCAAAATTTGCAAAAAGCAAACCTATTGATACAGAGAATGAAGAGAGTATGAGAATTGCTAAAAAATTTATTAAGCAAACAACTGAAATAAAGAATGATGAGTAATAATTTTGTAAATCCAGAATATTTCTATCTTTTGATAATACCTTTAGTATATTCTATTTGGTTTTTTATAAAAAACAAATCTGTTGATGCAAAAATTATTTTCTCAGACATTAGTGCAATAAATAAAGAAAAAACTACAAAAGTTTTTTTAAGAAACTTGCCAAACATACTAAAAATCATTGCAAGTATATTTTTAATTTTAGCTATTGCTAGACCACAATCTTCAACAAATTGGGAAGAAAGCACCACTGAAGGAATAGACATTATTCTTTCTATGGATATTTCGGGAAGTATGTTGGCTGAGGATTTAAAACCAAATAGATTAGAGGCTTCAAAAAATGTAGCAATAGATTTCATTTCTAAGAGAAAAAATGATCGAGTTGGATTAGTAATATTTAGTGGAGAAAGTTTCACCCAATGCCCACTAACAACAGATCATTCAGTTTTAACTAATCTTTTTAAAGATGTAAAAAGTGGCATGGTAGAAGATGGAACAGCTATTGGAATGGGTTTAGCTACTGCTGTAAATAGACTTAAAAATAGTGATGCTAAAAGCCGAGTAATTATATTGCTAACTGATGGGGTGAATAACAAGGGTTTAGTTGCCCCTTTTACAGCTGCAGAAATTGCAAAAGAATTTGGTATTAGAGTTTATACAATCGGAGTTGGAACTGAAGGTTTTGCACCTTATCCATTTCAAACACCATTTGGAATTCAGTACCAAGATGTTGAAGTAAAAATTGATGAAAAGACTCTTCAAGATATCGCAACCGTTACTGACGGAAAATATTTCAGAGCAACCAACAACAATAAATTAAAAGAGATTTATAAAGACATTGATAAGCTTGAAAAATCAAAAATTGAAGTTACTGAGTTTCATAAAAAATCAGAGGAATTTTTAAAATTTGCTTTTATTTCATTAATATGCCTTTTAACAAGCTTTATTTTAAAAATAACTTATTTAAGACAAATTCCCTAGATGCTACGATTTGATAATATAGATTATTTATATATACTTTCAGTATTACCATTAGTAATAATTGGTATGCTTATCTATGCAAGATGGAGAAAAGAATCTTTATTAAAATTTGGAGATAATATTTTAATAAGTGAACTAACCAAATCATCTTCAAAAATAAGACGAAAAACAAAGAATTTATTTACCATTTTTATTCTATTATTCTTAATTATTGGAATAAGCAACCCACAAATTGGGACTAAAATGGAAGAGGTAAAAAGAGAAGGCGTTGACCTTATGATTGCTATTGATCTATCATATTCCATGATGGCAGAAGATATAAAACCTAATAGACTTGAACGTTCAAAACAAGCGATTTCTAGACTTATAGATCAACTCAAAGGAGATAGAATTGGACTTGTTGTTTTTGCAGGGCAAGCTTATGTTCAATTACCTATAACAACGGATTACTCTGCAGCTAAACTTTTTCTCTCTACAGTTAAGCCTAACCTTATACCAACACAAGGAACTAAAATTGGAAACGCCATTGACTTATGTATTAATTCTTTTGAAGAAGACAATAATCAAAGTAAAGCTATAATTATAATAACCGATGGTGAAACTCATGATGAACAAGCTATTGAAATGGCAAAGAAAGCTCAAGAGCAAGGGATTATTACACATACTTTAGGAATGGGACTTAAAAAAGGAGGTCCTATTCCCATTTATAATAAAAATGGTAATACAACAGAGTACAGAAAGGATAGAGAAGGAAATACAATTGTAACAAAATTAAATGAAAAAATGCTTCAAAAAATTGCTCAAGCAGGCTCTGGCACGTACATAAGAGCAAATAATTCAAAAGCAGGATTAAACACGTTATTTACTGAAATAAATAAGATGGAAAAAAAGGATATTGGAACAATGATATTTACGCAATATAAAGATCGTTTTCAAATTTTTCTTTTACTATCATTGTTTTTTATATTTCTAGATTTTATTTTCTTAGAAAGAAAAAACAAATGGAATAAGAATATAAATTTGTATAAATAATGAAAAGATATATATTTCTATTAGTTACTATTTGCCTTTGTATTAATGTACAATCACAAAATAAAAAAAGTTTTCTCAAAAAAGGCAATAAGCTTTTTAAAGATAGCCTATATAATGATGCAGAAATAAAATACCGTAAATCACTTGAGAAAGATCAAGATTATTTTGGCGCTTCATATAACTTAGCAAATTCTATATACAAACAAGAGAGATATGATGAATCATCAAGTCTATATAAATCTCTAAAAGATAATGCTAATAATGATGAAGAACTTTCTGCAATTCATTTTAATGAAGGTAATTCACTACTAAAAGAACAAAAAACTGATTTAGCAATAGAATCTTTTAAAGAAGCTTTAAGAAAAAACCCTAATGATGATGATGCAAGATTTAATTTAGCATATGCCCAAATGATGAAAAAACAAGATCAAGAAAATAAAGATCAGGAGAACGAAGATCAAGAAAATAAAGATCAGGAGAACGAAGATCAAGAAAATAAAGATCAGGAGAACGAAGATCAAGAAAATAAAGATCAAGAAAAGAATGATCAGCCAAAGAATGATCAGCCAAAGAAGAAAGATCAGATGAGTAAAGAAGATGCAAAAAAAATGCTAGAAGCTTTGGAGCAAAAAGAAAAAGAACTGCAAGAAAAACTACAAAAAAAGAAAGTTAAAGGTCAAAGAGTTAAAGTCTTAAAAGATTGGTAGCATGAAAAAAATAATTTTATTATTAATAATTTTTAGCAATTTTTCTTTTGGACAAGAACTAGTTGTTAGCACAAATAGAAACCCTGCTATTTTAGGAGAACAGATCACTTTAGAATTCTCGATAGAGTCAAAAGCAAAAAACTTCCAATCTCCATTGTTTAATGGCTTTCGAGTAGTAAGTGGGCCTAACACTAGCTCTTCAAGCAGTTATAGTTTTGCAAATGGGAAAAGTGAAAGTAAAATTATAACAAAAATTAGTTTTATACTACAAACTATTAAAGAGGGAAACTTTATAATTCCAACTGCAAGTGTAGAAATAAATGGAAAAAAAATAAATAGTAAACCTTCAACAATAAAAGTTGTAAAAGGAAATAGTAAAAAAGCAAATAAATCAATAGAAAATAATTTATTTATTAATGTTGAAATAAATAAAAAAAACCCATTTGTTGGAGAACAAATAATAGTAGTATATAAATTACACACAAGACTAGATCTTGAGAATACAGAAATAAGTACAATACCTAATTTAAATGGATTCTGGAAAAAAGATTTAGAGACTTCAAGTAGGTTTAAAAGAGAAGTTTTAAATGGCGTTGCTTATAATACAGCCATTATAAAAAAAGCTGTGCTAACACCTCAAAAATCGGGTGAATTGATTATTGATCCTATGGAAGTTAAATGCAGTATTAGAACCCAAAATCAGCAAAATAGAAGAGATCCATTTGCTAATTTCTTTAATAGCTACAATGTTAAAGAAGAATTTATTTCCTCTAAAGAGATAAAAATAAATGTTAAAGCCCTTCCCAATAACGAGCCAAAAAACTTTAATGGAACAGTAGGGAACTACACAATATCAAGTTCAGTAGATAAATTTTCTTTAAAAACTAATGAGGCTGTTACATATAAAATAAAGTTAACTGGTACTGGAAATATAGATTTAATAGAGCCATTTAAAATTAATTTTCCAAGTGATTTTGAAGTTTATGATCCAAAAATACAAGATCGTGTATTTCAAGGAGGAAACAAGAGAAGTACTAAAACATTTGAATATCTACTTATCCCAAGGGTTGTAGGGAATTATAAAATACCAAAATATTCATTTTCATTTTTTAATCCAAAAAGTAAAAAATTTGAAAATAAAGCAACAGAAGCATATAGTATACAAGTTTTAAAAGGCAATAATGAAGAGTACCAAGCAAGTAATACTCAACAAATTATTAAACAAAACACTAAAAGACATAAATTATATAAAAGTTAAAACAATTTTTTCACAAAAAAAGAGAAGTACTAACATAAATATCTTTTACATTTTATATTCATCAATATTATTGATAATATTAATTTTACTTTTTCTGCCAAAATTTATTTCAGAAAAATTTGAAAATATTAAAAAATCAAAAAACATTAAATATGCAAAAATTGCTACAAAAAGACTTAAAAATGCGCAAAAATGCATTAAATTAGAAGATTTTGACCTATTTTTTGAAGAAATAGAAAAAGCATTATGGAGCTATTTTGCCGATAAATTTAAAGTTCAAATAGCTGATTTGTCAAAAGACAGTATCTCTAAATTTTTCAAAAAACATAATATTGAACTAAATACAGAAAAAGAATTTATTACTTTAATAGATGAGTGTGAATTTGCAAGATACGCCCCATCTAATGATAAAAACAATCAAATGGATAATATTTTAATAAAAGCAAAAGAAATTATAATTAAAGTTGAATCGCAATCAAAATGAGAAATCTAACAATAATTCTACTTTTTATAAGCAGCAGCTGCTTTGGCTCAGATTCTATTTTTTCTGAAGCTAACAAAGAATATGACAAAGAAAATTACAAATTAGCGATTGACAAATATCAAGATATTATTTCCGATAGCCTTGAGAGCGCTGAACTTTACTTTAACATTGGAAATTGTTATTATAAATTACAAGACTATGCCAACTCTATATTCTTTTACGAGAAATCACTTTTAATTAAAAATGACTTTGATGACGCACTTGAAAACATTGAATTAGTTAAAATTAAAATAGTAGATAAATCTGAAAAAATGCCTAGTTTATTCTATTTAGATTGGCTTGAAAGCATAAAAAACATCCAAAACATTGAGAATTGGAAAACAACCTCAATAATTTTAATTACAATTTCATTATTATTTTTTCTAATTTCAATTATAGGAAAATTTAGACTTAGAAATTTTGCCTTTACATTTCTCTGCCTGTCTCTTATCTGCTTATTTATTACTTATTATGCTGTTAATAATAGGATTGATAAAAAGCAAGCAATTATATTTTCAAACTCATCTGAAGTAATGAGTGCTCCTTCTGAAAACTCTACAAATCTTTTCACTATTCATCTTGGAACAAAAGTTTTATTAATAGATAAAATCGGTAATTGGCACAATATAAAATTAGAGAATGGAAATAAAGGATGGATAAAAGATGAAAAATTAGTTAATGGATATTTGACTAAAAGCTTAAAAGAAATAAAATAAATACTCCAACTAATTTTTTGGACTGCTATTCTTGATAAAGAAATTTAAATAAAAAAATCAATTATATTTTATTTAAGATTATCCAAAATTAACACTGTTTAGATTCAATTTAAATAGCACGATTTCGTCAACATTTGTCTGTGTAATTCATTTCTTTTTTAACTATATTTGTAGGTATAACTAATTCTACAATATAAAATGAAGCTAGAAAACATTTTTTTACTACTTATAACAACGCTTTTTTTAAGCTTTTCAGTAAGAGCTGAAAATCCAAATAATTGGATTACTTATTACGATGATGCAAGTGTATTAATAGAATACCAATATCAAAACTGTGAATACGACAGATTTGATGAGGAAAAAATCATTTTAAAAATCACCAATAAAGTCAATAAAGATATTTTGTTAAGCTTTAAAGAAGAATTATGGTATGATGAAAAATGTATAAATTGCAATTTAGAGAATGAAAATGAATTTTTTAAAAGCATTAATCTTTTGGCAAATGAAGTCAAATCAGGTACATGTGAAAGAAATGACAGACTCACTATTTTTTCAAAGTTTACTGAAAAACTTATTGATATGCCTGGTGTAAACAAGATTGTAGAATTAACGAAATTTGAATTAAAGAAAATAAATATAAGCTATGAATAGATTTTTTACAAACACATTAAAATTTACCTTTTTATATTTATTAATTTTTCTTGTAAATTTTAATTCACAAGCACAATGCACCTCTAATATTGTAGCTATTAGAGATACTATTGCCTGTGGAGAAGGAGTATTATTACAAACTATTAACCTTGGAGGTGGTCAAGATGATGACTTTAATGGTAGCACCTTGAGCGGCTTGTGGGCTGCAGTTTCTGGCGGCTATACTATTGGCGGACCTTGTGGAACAAATCCAAATGGAGGTCAACACCTATGGTTTGGAAATGGATGCTCAATACCAAGATATGCAAGAACTGTTCAAGTAGACGCTTCATGTGGAGGGACAATTAGTTTTGATTTTAGACAGGAAACTCAAGGAGGTAATTGTGATGGCCCTGATCTTCAAAACGAAGGAGTTTATCTAGAATATAAAGTTCCTGGTGGAGTATGGACCACAATAAATTATTTTAGTCCAATCGGATTTCCTTATACTGGATGGCAAAATCATTCATTCCCTATACCTCCTGCAGCTATTGTTCCTGCAGTTCAATTTCAATGGATACAATTAAACGCCTCTTCTCCTGCATGGGACTACTGGGGCATTGACAATGTTTCTATTAATAGTTGTAGTAATTACAGCGTTAATTGGACTGGAGCTGGAGTAAATGGTTACAATCTAGACACTGTTACTGTATCTCCAGTCATTCCAACAACATACAATGTGATGTATTCTAATTTTACAAATGACACATGCTACAGTGATATAACTATATTTGTTGAACAACCTACAATAGTTGCCACAGTAATTCCTTCAATCTGCTCCGGATCAGATACATTATTTGCTCAGGCTACTATTCCGTCTAACTGTTACTATGAGTTAGAAGTATGGAATTATCTACCTGGCGCTGGAGCACAGAATCTTGGATGGAGTGTAGGAACTGTCCCTCAAACTTACCATAACCTTGATTTAGTGGTTAATGGAAATTTTATTACAAATTATACAATGGTAGGCGGAGGAAATTTTACCTCTCAAGACTACCTAGTTCCAGTTACTAATGGAGATATTATGGATTTGTTATTTACTTCGCTTGGAAATGGATCTAATGAAGCTATGTATAGATTATACGATAGTCAAGGTAATCAAATTGTTGTAAATGGATTTCCTGGATCTACACCAATTAACTTTACTAACCACCTTGCCTATTGCCCAGCGCTAGCAACATACAATTATAGTTGGTCAAATATCACTAGTGGTGGAGTTGCTGGCTTAAATGATCCAAACATTCAAAATCCTTTAGCCACAGTTGCTCAAGTAACAAATTATGAAGTATTTGCTTATGATTCTTTAAACCCTGGGTGTTTTGTGCTTGACACAGTTACAGTTCTGCCTAATAACAATAATATTAGCGGAACTCTTTCTGGAAACACTAATATCTGTGACGGTGATTCTATAACACTAAATTTTGCGCTTATTGGTACCGCTCCATTTGACTTAGTTTTAGATGTTACAGATGCTAATGGAGTTTCAAGTGTGCAAAATTTTCAACTAGATCAATTTGGCTTCTTAACTTCAAATCCTGGAAATCTTATTACATTTTTCCCATCTATTTCCACAACATATTCAGTATTAAGCTTGTCAGATAACTCAGGGTGTCCTGGTTCAATTACAAATCCTACCTTATCAGTAACTGTTAACCCATTTCCTGATCTAGTAGTTTCATCTACTAATACAAATTTATGTCAAGGGCAAAGCACAACATTAGATTTAGCTGTAACAGGTACTGCAAATTTCACAATAATTGACGGCAATGG
Organism: uncultured Flavobacteriales bacterium; assembly: GCA_949372805.1. GTDB lineage: Bacteria > Bacteroidota > Bacteroidia > Flavobacteriales > BACL11 > CAJIYG01. The sequence goes on from CASIBH010000017.1 coordinate 17,745, forward strand.
TTTCTCAAATATTATTGATGCAAATGGTAACCTAGTATCTACTGGTAATCCAATTACGGTTACTCCAAATGTTACGACTACATATAGTTTTCAATCTATAGAAGGTGCTGGTGGTTGTTTAACAACTTATGTTAATCAAAACCCTACAAATAGTCCCGTAATTATCACTATAAATGTTAATCCAAGCCCAAATGCTGGAAATGATTATTCACTAAATGTTTGTTCAGATGATGTTAACACTTACGATTTAGAAAATTTAATTGGCCCAGGACAAGATCTTACAGGCTACTGGACAAATTCAAATAACAATCAATTACCAGCAAACCCGAACTTTACATTTGACCCACAAAGTATGGCAGGAGGTAATTATACTTATACAGTTGTTGCAGCACCATGCCCAGATGCAGTTGCTACAGTAACAATTAACCTAGAAAACCCACCATTTTCAGGATTTTCTAATAATCAATCTGTGTGTGTAAATGATTACAATTCAGGCTCTCTGTATGATCTAGATAATTTAATTACAAATGGTGACCCAGCAGGCGTTTGGAGTATTGGAGGTACTATTATATCAAGTCAAATAAACCCAGCAACATATGGAGTTGGAACTCATCAATTCGATTACACTGTTTTTGGTATTCCTCCATGTGCAAATGCTACAACTAGTACTGACTTAATTGTAAACCCTTCTCCTGAGGTAAATACCTTTACAACTAATATACCTGTGGTTGCTCAAGGCTTTCCAATTAATTTAGAAGTTGATATGCTAGTAGGTGTACCTCCATTTACAATTAATCTTATAGATGATGAAACTCCTCCAAATAATTATACTATTCAAATAAATGCTCCATCAATGATGGGAACAACAATTTCAACTCCTAATGTTATTCCTTTTACAAATTATTCAATTACAAATTTAATTGATGGTAACGGATGTCAAGGAAGTTCAATTCTAAATGTTTCAGTTGGAGTAGACCCATATGCAGTAATTGATCAATTTACTACCTCAACACCTGTTATATGTGAAGGTGACCCTGCATCTGTTGGCGTATTACTAATACAAGGAGAAGCTCCTGTTGTTGTTGAATATTCATATAATGGACAAAATTACACCCATACTCTAGGAGTTGTAGGATCACCTCTTCCAATTCTTGATAATATCCCATTAGATCTTTCAAATTTAAACATTGGATCTAACTTAATTACAATAAATAATCTAACAGACAATAGCGGAATCAGTCCTCCAACTTCAACACTCCCCTCTCCTGTTACTGTTATAGTAAATGCAAATCCTTCTGTTACATTTGCAACTTCAACACCTGAGATATGTTTAAATGATCCTGCTATTTTAACATTTAACTTTAGTGCTGGAACTCCTCCATTTAATGTAGATTATAAAATAAATAACAATGGTCAAACTCCTATAGTATTGAATGGGTCAGGAAATCAGCAGCATTCTTTAAGCCCATTACCAAATATTGGAGTAAATAATTATGATATAATAAACATAACTGATGTTAATGGATGTACTGCGCTACCAACTCCTACCAATGCTGTAATTATTGTGAACCCTACACCTGACATCGACATTACAGTCAGCGGTGCAAATCCTATATGTGTTGGACAAGCCTCAGAGTTATTCTTTCCTGTTATTTCAGGAACTCCTCCATTTAATGTAAGTTATTTTGCTGGAACAGTTAGTCTCTCTGCAGATATTGATGCCTTTGGAAACTTGCTTTCTTCTTCATCACCAATGACATTAAATCCAAATGTTACCACAACGTATTCATTAGTTTCAGTAATTGATGCTAAAGGATGTTCAAATTCATTATCTGAAAGCGCTACAGTAACAGTAAATGAAATACCTTCTGTTATTGTTAGTGGATCAACTGAAATATGTAATCAAGAAAATACTCCGCTATATTTTGATTTTACTGCTGGATCAGCTCCTTGGACAGTTGCATATACCATAAATGGTGTTCCAACAGCATTAACACTATCCAATTCTAGTGATTCTGTAATCGTTAATCCAAGTGTTACAACTAAATATATATTTACAAATATTGATGACGGAAAATGTTCTGCTATCGTAAGCGACGAAGTAACAATAGATGTAAACCCTCTACCACAAGCTATTATTAGTGGTGGCGGATCTGTTTGTGATGATGGTTCTACAATTGAGGTTAAAATAGTTACAACTTCTGGTACTCCAAATTATAACATTTACTTTTCAGCTGGAATTAACAATTTAACTGCTCAAAACGTAGGGGCTAATTATACACTAAATGCTAGTGAAGCTGGAACATATATTCTTACACGTGTAACAGATAGTAAAGGATGTGAAGCGCAAAGCCTTAATGGAAGTGCAACAGTTGTAATTAATGAATTTCCTGAAGTTGCAATTACTGCATACCCACAACCTACAACCATTACTAACCCTTTAATAAACTTTGTTGATGAATCAACAAATCATGTTAATGGATTCTGGGATTTTGGCGATGGAGATATTGCGCTAACAAATTTTGATGCTTTGTCACATGTCTATTCTGACACTGGTTCTTATCAGGTTATGCTACAAATAGAAAGTGATAGTGGATGTATATCTATTGCTTATCAAACAATTGTAATAGACCCTGAGTACATAGTTTATATTCCAGATGGTTTTTCTCCTAATAATGATCTATTAAATGATTATTTCCAACCTATAGTTAGTGGTGTTTTAAGCTATAAACTTGAAATATTCACTAGATGGGGAGAAAGAATATTTGAAACAAATGAGTTTTCAGATATATATTGTAATGATGGATGTCCTTCAGCTTGGGATGGTAAGACTAATAGTGGTGAATTTGCTCCAATTGGAAATTATTTTTACAACATTAATGTCTTTGACTTAAATGGAAAAGAAAGAGTTCTTTCAGGAAATATAACTTTATTTAGATAGAATATAAGTATTTATCGTAACAGGTCTACGAATTTGGATTTAATGTAATAATTTTGTAAATTATAATACTATGCAAATTAGACTACTTACAACTATTTTTTCTTTATTCTGTTTAAGCAGTTTTTCTCAAGGAACCTGTGCGACTGCCTTACCTTTTTGCACTGGAAGCAATTATACTTTCCCTGCTTCTACTAATACTTCTGGGCCTCCTGGTAATAATTTTGGATGCTTAGGCACACAACCTAATCCTGCTTTCTATTATATGGAAGTTGATAATGGTGGTAATTTTACAATAGATATCACAACAAACCCACTTGAAGATATTGATTTTATTTGTTGGGGTCCTTTTACAAATTTCAATACTATTTGTAGTCAATTAAATACTGCTCCAATTGCTGATTGCAGTTACTCTGGTAACAGTAATGAAACGTGTCAAATAAATGGAGCAACTGCTGGAGAGTATTATATGCTTCTTATTACAAATTACTCAAATAATCCAACAGATATTAGTTTCTCTCAAACTGCTGGAAATGGAACAACTAACTGCTGTATACTGTCTGGAGATGCTGGAGATGATAATATTATAAATATTTGTGAACAAGATCCTCAATTTAATCTTATTGATCAACTTTTAGGAACTCCTTCTAGCGGTGGTAACTGGTATAACCCATTGGGTTTCTTTGTAAATAATACAGTTTTTAACCCACTAACAGGTTTTGCTGGAACATACTCATATATTGTTACTGGAAACC
>CASIBH010000018.1 GCA_949372805.1 uncultured Flavobacteriales bacterium
ATCCCATGGCAGAAGACGCAAAAGAGGCCATTGGTTCTATGGGTGATGACACTCCACTTGCAGTACTATCTGACCGTTATAGGCCGCTTTACCATTTTTTTAGACAAAATTTTAGTCAAGTTACAAATCCACCAATTGACTCTTTAAGAGAAAATAAGGTTATGAGTTTAAAAACTCGTTTTGGTAATCTTGGAAATATTTTAGATTTTACTAATTTAACAGAAGAAAACATATATGTTTTAGACAGCCCTATTTTATCTAATTCTCAGTTAGAAAAATTTACTAATTTTTTTGGTAAAAAATCAATAACTATTGATTGTACTTTTGATAAAAGTGAAAATCTTGAAACCTCTATTGAGAGAATTAGAAAAGAATCTGAAATTGCAGTTAGACAAGGCCTTACTCAATTAATCTTAAGTGATAAAAATATTTCTGAAAAAAGATTACCCATTCCAATGCTATTAAGTGTTGGTGCAATAATACACTATCTTATTAAAAAAAAATTAAGAGGTTATGCATCAATTAATGCTCAAACTGGGGAAGCATTAGACACACATTCATTTGCAACACTTATAGGTGTTGGGGCTACTACTGTTAATCCTTATTTAGCACTGGATAGTTTATATCAAAGGTTTGAAAAAAAATTATTTGGAAAGTTTGAGTACGATGAATGCATAGAGAGATATATACAATCAGTAAATTATGGGCTTCTGAAAATAATGTCAAAAATGGGAATTTCGGTCATAAGCTCTTATAGAGGTGGATGTAATTTTGAAACAGTTGGTTTGAGTAGAACAGTAGCATCAGAGTATTTTCCAGGAATTTTATCAAAAATTTCAGGTATAGGTTTAAATGGAATAGAAAAAAAATTAAGAACTATTCACAAAGAAGCATTTGAAGGAACTGATACAGTTTTACCAATTGGGGGAATTTATAGGTATAGAAAGAATGGTGAAACACATCAATATCAAGGTAAGCTTATTCATCTTTTACAAAGTGCAGTTTCATCAAATTCTTTTGAAGCTTATAAAAAATATGCAGAAGGTATTTATAATCTTCCACCTATACACCTTAGAGATTTGATTGGATTTAGAGATAGAAATTTAAACCCATCTTTAGATATTTCAGAAGTAGAGCCAATTGAAAATATTTTAACAAGATTTGGAAGTGGAAGTATGTCTCATGGTGCATTATCGAAAGAAGCACACGAAACTTTAGCCATAGGAATGAATAGAATTAAAGGAGCCTCTTGTAGTGGCGAAGGTGGTGAAGATGAAAAAAGATTTATTAAGATGGAAAACGGTGACAGTGCTAATTCTAGAGTTAAGCAAATAGCTTCAGCAAGATTTGGAGTAACACTTAAATATCTAAATAACTGTAACGAAATAGAGATTAAAATTGCACAAGGGGCAAAACCTGGTGAGGGAGGTCAATTACCAGGGTTTAAAGTTACAGAAGAAATTGCTAAATTAAGACATTCAACACCAGGTGTAACCTTAATATCACCACCACCTCACCACGATATTTATTCTATCGAGGATTTAGCTCAATTAATTTATGATCTTAAACAAGCAAATCCAAAAGCAAGAGTTGGAGTAAAATTAGTAGCATCATCTGGTATAGGAACAATTGCAGCTGGGGTAGCTAAAGCAAAAGCAGATATAATTTTAATTTCTGGACATAATGGAGGAACAGGAGCAACACCACAAACAAGTGTTAAATATGTTGGGATACCTTGGGAGATGGGTTTAACTGAGGCTAATCAAGTTTTAACTTTAAATAATTTAAGACATAAAGTTACCCTAAGAACAGATGGTGGAATTAAAACAGGAAGAGATGTTGTTATTGCAGCCATGATGGGGGCAGAAGAATATGGAGTAGCAACTACAGCTTTAGTAGCCATGGGATGTATAATGGTTAGACAGTGTCACTCAAACACATGTCCAGTTGGAGTTTGTACTCAAGATGAAAAACTAAGAGAAAAATTTTCTGGTACGCCAGAAAAGGTAGTTAACTTATTTAAATTCATAGCTGAGGAAGTAAGAGAAATTTTAGCACAAATAGGATTTAGATCATTGAATGAAATAATTGGTAGGACTGATTTATTAAGACAGGTAAGCAAAGCCTCACCAAACTTAGACGATTTAGATCTAAATCCTTTATTTGTTCAAACAGATGCTGGTGAGAATACGAGGTACTGTACAGTTCCAGAAATAAATTCTGTTCCAGATACTTTAGATCAAGAAATTTTACCTGAAATTAAAGAACAAATTGGAAAAGTAAAAATTATTGAAAAAGAATATATTATTAAAAATACTCATAGGACGGTTGGTACAAGAATTTCTAATCATCTTTATGAAAAATATGGATCTGAAAAACTAGAAGATGGCTTTTTATCTCTAAAGTTTAAAGGGTCAGCAGGGCAGTCATTTGGAGCATTTGGAATAAAAGGGTTAAAACTTATTTTAAAAGGTGACGCTAATGATTATGTTGGCAAAGGTTTATCAGGAGCAACAGTGGTAGTTAAACTTCCAGATGAAAGTAATTTAGTTTCACATGAGAATACCATAATAGGAAATACAGTTTTGTATGGAGCAACATCTGGAAAACTTTTTGCAGCAGGCCAAGCTGGAGAAAGGTATGCTGTAAGAAATTCAGGATCAATTTCGGTTATTGAAGGCTGCGATTCTAATGCTTGTGAATATATGACTGGTGGTACAGTTGTAGTTCTGGGTGATGTAGGAGATAATTTTGGAGCTGGAATGACTGGTGGAATGGCATTTATTTACGATATAAATAAGAAATTCGACAAAAAAGTAAACCCAGAGACTGTAGTATGGCAAACACCAGAAACAGATTATTGGATAACTTATTTAAAAAATTTAGTTCAAGAGCATCATCAGGAGACAAACTCAGATTTTTCTAAAAAGATTATAGAAAATTTTGATAGGGAAATTTCTAATTTTATTCAAGTTTGTCCAAAAGAAATGATTGATAAGCTAAAAAACCCAATAAGTTTAAAGTCTATTATAAAAGAAGTTAGTTAAAATGAAGGATATAAATATTTTTTGTTTTGGTTTTGGCCAAGTAGCAAAAAATTTTATAAAGAAGCTTAGTATTGAGCAATATAATATTAACTTATCAGCAACTTCTAGAAGTGAATCTTCAAAAAAAATATTTAATGGTATTAATTATAATAGCTACCTATTTAATAGTGAAAAATTTGATCAAAATTTAGTTATAAAATTAAAAGAAGCAGATCATATCTTAGTTTCTATACCACCAGAAAATCAAGAAGATCTAGTTATAAAAAATTTTTCTAAATTTATAGAAAACTCCAAAGTAAAATGGATAACCTACTTATCGGCTACTAGTATTTATGGGGATCATAAGGGAGAATGGGTTAATGAAAATAGCAAAACAAACCCAATCTCAACTAATGGTATTGCAAGATTAAAAGCTGAAAATGCATGGGTTTCTTTAGAAAAAAATAACAAAATACCAATTCAGATATTTAGGTTATCTGGAATTTATTCTAATGAAAAAAATATTTTAATACGTCTAAAATCAGGAGATGTGAAATTGATCAATAAAAAAAATCATTATTTTTCTAGAATTCATGTGGATGATATTTCAAACATATTATTTAAATCTTTATCAAAATTTAAGTCAGGAGAAATATATAATTTATCTGATGATAAACCTTCCACATCTGAAGATGTTACTTTATTTGGAGCAAAAATGTTAAATATTGAAAATATTGAAAAAATTGAAGTTGACCAAATTAAAAGTGAGATGTTGAAAAATTTTTATAATGAGTCTAAAAAAGTTAGCAACAAAAAGATGAAAAGTTATTTTAACTATAATTTAAAATTTCCAAGCTACATTGAGGGACTAAACTATATTAGAGGTAATTTTATCTAGCTCTAAGAGTATTCTCTTTAGGCCCTGTTTGCTTGATAAACTGTGATCACCATTTTTTATTATTACTAATTTTTTATTAGCTTTAGTAAATAGCCTAAGAACTTTTCTGGAATAACTTGTTGGAACAACTTCATCTTTACTTCCGTGAATCATAGTTACTTTGATGCTAGATTTAATTTTTTTATTTAAGATTTTATTTTTTCTACCATCTTTTATTAATTGATAGGTGATTGGATACTCATAATTACCATGTTTTAAATTATAAATTCCTTTCTTTATAGTTTCGTTCTTCATTTTTTTTGAGAACTTTTTCCACATTAGGTTTTGTAAAAACTCTGGAGCCGAACCAATTCCTAAAAAACCTTTAATTTGATCTTTAAAATATTTAAATTGATTTAAGGAGAGCCATGCACCCATACTCGAGCCAACTAAGATAAATTTATTTTTTTTAACTATTTTTTTAATTACAGTTTCAACTTCTTTTGACCATTGAGTTATATTTCCCTTGGTAAATTTTCCTGAGGACTTTCCATGACCAGAATATTCGAGAGCAAGAAAGCCAAGTTTATTTTTTTTAGCAAATTTTAATATAGTCTGAGGTTTTTCACCTTCAATACTTGACATAAAACCATGTAAAAAAACAATATAGAGATTATCTTTATATTCGTTACTTAAGTATCTTATTTGCTTGTTATTAAGGACCCTAATGTATTTAAATTTATTCATATGAGTTTATTAGAATTAATTCTTAATATATAGTTCTATCAAATGTCTTCAGAATTAAAAGTATTGCAAGTAATTCCTAAGCTTGGATATGGGGGTGCAGAAACAGGCTGTTATGATCTTGCACACTATTTGCCAGAAAATAATTGTAGCTCTTATATCGTAACTAGTGGAGGAGAATTATTAAAATTTATTGATAGAAAAAAAGTAAAAGTAATAAAACTTCCCGTTCATAGTAAAAATCCATTTTTAATGCTCTTTAATTCAATAGCTTTGATTTTTATTATTTTACTAAATAATATATCTATTGTTCATGCAAGAAGTCGCGCTCCAGCTTGGTCTTGTTTGTTTGCAACAAAAATTACAAGAAGAAAGTTTGTTACAACCTTTCATGGCACTTATAATTTTAAAAACTCAATTAAAAAATTTTATAATTCAGTAATGGTTAGATCAGATTTAATAATAGCAGGATCAAATTTTATTTTTTCACATATTAATCAAAATTATCCAAAATATTTAAATTTAAAAAAAAAATTCTTAGTAATTTTTAGGGGTATTAATGTTGATTATTTTGATTCATCAACAACCTTAGACAGTGAAGAAAACAGACTTATTTCAGATTGGGAAGTTGATAAAAATAAAAAAATAATCCTAATGCCAGGTCGTTTAACTGCCTGGAAAGGACAGGAGACATTTATTGAAGCATTAAATCTTGTTAATAAAGAATTAGGATATGATTCTTTTAATGCTGTTATTTTGGGTAGTGATCAAGGAAGAGACATTTATACAAAAAAAATTAAAAGATTGGCTGAGCAATATAGGCTAACTAGTCAGTTAAAATTTATAGAACATTGTAAAAATATGCCATTAGCCTACAAAATATCAGACATTGTTGTTTCGGCCTCAGTAGAACCTGAAGCTTTTGGAAGAGTAGCAGTTGAAGCTCAATCAATGGAAAAACCAATAATAGCAAGTGATATTGGGGGATCTAAAGAAACTATTAGTGATAATGTGACGGGTTTTTTATTTCAGTCTGGCAATGCAGAAGCTTTGAGTAAAAAAATAGTAGAAGCCTTACAATTAGATGAATCTAGATTGAAATCTATTGGTATAGAGGGTAGAAAAAATATAATTAAAAAATTTAATGTTGAAAAAATGTGTTTTTCTACATATTCAGAATACAAAAAATTATTGAATTAAATGCCATTAATAACATTGCCAGATGGAAACACTATTGAATTTCCAAATAAAGTAACAGGACTTGAGGTTGCTGAAAAGATTAGTAAATCTTTATCAAAGCAGGCAACTATTATTAGTGTTAATGAAGAGCTTAAAGATTTAAGTTTTGTTATAGATGAAGACTGCTCAATTAAAATTTTTACTTCAAAAGATAAAGAAGGTTTAGAAACTATCCGTCATGACACGGCCCATATAACTGCAATGGCTGTTCAAGAACTCTTTCCAGGAACACAAGTAACAATTGGTCCAATTATAGAAAATGGATTTTATTATGATTTTTCAAGAAAAGAACCTTTTACAGAGGATGATTTAAATAAAATTGAAAATAAAATGAAAGAAATTGTTGATAGAGACGTTCCAACTACAAGAGTAGTTTGGAAAAGAGATAAGGCCATATCTCATTTCAAAGATAAAGGAGAAATATACAAGGCTGAAATTATTGAAAGTATTCCACAAGGTGAAGATGTTTCTATATATTTTCATGGAGACTGGCATGATTTATGCAAAGGCCCTCATCTGTCTTCAACAGGAAAAATTGGTAAATACTTTAAATTAACAAAGGTATCAGGAGCTTATTGGAGAGGCGACTCAAATAATGAAATGCTGCAAAGAATTTATGGAACAAGTTGGGCATCACAAAAAGATTTAGATGAATATTTAAAAAGAATAGAAGAAGCAGAAAAAAGAGACCATAGAAAACTTGGAAAAGAAATGGATTTATTTCACTTTAGGGAAGAAAGTCCAGGATCAGTATTTTGGCATGAAAAAGGTTGGAAGTTATTTCAAAAATTAGTTGCATACATGAGAGCTAGACAAGAAAAAGCTGGCTATAAAGAAGTAAACACTCCTGAAATTTTAGATAGATCTCTATGGGAAAAATCTGGCCACTGGGAAAAATATGGAGAACACATGTATACCTCCCAAACACCAGATGAAAAAATATTTGCAATCAAACCAATGAATTGTCCAGGTCACGTACAAGTTTTTAATCAAGGTTTAAAAAGTTATCGAGATCTTCCTTTAAGAATTTCAGAATTTGGAAAAGTGCACAGGTATGAGCCTTCAGGCGCCTTACATGGACTGTTAAGAGTTAGAGCCTTTACTCAAGATGATGCTCATATTTTTTGCACAGAAGATCAAATTACATCAGAGTGTTTGATTGTTACAAATTTGATTTTAGATATTTATAAAGATCTTGGATTTGAAGATGTAATATTAAAATATTCAGATAGACCAGATTTAAGAGTTGGTGATGATAATGTTTGGGACAAGGCTGAAAAAGCTTTGTTAGATGCAGTTAAAGCTTCAAAGCTTGAATACACAATTAATAAAGGAGAGGGAGCATTCTATGGTCCAAAAATTGAATTTGTTTTAAGAGATGCGATTGGTAGAGATTGGCAATGTGGAACTTTACAGGTAGATCTTAATTTACCAGGAAGACTAGATGCTTCTTTTGTTGATAAAGATGGAACTAAAAAAATTCCAGTAATGCTTCATAGGGCGTTATTTGGTTCATTAGAAAGATTTATTGGAATTCTTATAGAAAACTATGCAGGTAAATTTCCATTTTGGATAGCTCCTTTACAAGCTGTTGTAATTCCAATTTCAGAAGAGTTTGATTCTTATGCAAAAGAAGTAAATGAAAAGATTAATAATGTAGGCATAAGTTCTGAAGTAGATTTAAAAAACCATAATTTGAATTATAAAATTAGAGAACATTCATTATCTAAAATACCACTTTTGTTAATTTGTGGTAAAAAAGAAGTTGACAGTAACTCAGTAACGATTAGAAGATTAGATACTAACAAACAAGAAAATATGGAATTAAACTTATTTTTAAAAAAATTCTCAGCTTTAAATAAAGCACCTTCAAACTAAGTGGCAGATTTTAAAGGAAATTACTTTCAAAGAAGAACAAAAGACAGAGGACCTAAGTCCAATAATAGGATTACTGCACCAGAAGTTCAGGTAATTGGAAGTGATGGTGATAACATAGGAATATTAAATACTAATGAGGCCATATCAATGGCTAAAGAGCAAGGATTAGATTTAATTGAAATAGCTCCAAATGCAAAACCACCTGTATGTAAAATTATTGATATGGGTAAATTTAAATATGATGCTCAAAAAAAAGCAAATGTTGCTAAAAAGAAACAAAAAATTGTTTTATTAAAAGAAATTAAAATGAGACCAGTTACAGAAACTCATGATTATGATTTTAAGGTTAAAAATGCTAAAAAATTTATTGGAAAAGGTG
>CASIBH010000019.1 GCA_949372805.1 uncultured Flavobacteriales bacterium
TAACTTAGTAAACCTTGGGATTAAATTAGCTTGTAAAGCATTTCCAAAAGTAAATTGAGAAAAGAAATCAGTAATAGTTTTTAAAATTAGATAACTCGCATAAATTAGAGATGAGCCAAAAAGAAAAGCAAGAACTAATTCTCTGAAAAATCCAAGAATTTTCTTTAAGATATTAGATGAAAATAAAAATGAAAAGTCCTTTAAAGATTTAGATAAAAAAGACTTAGAATTAATCACAGTATAATTTACTTAACTCCAATTTGGGAATAATTAAATCCTATTGTATTCATATAATCATGATTGAATTGGTTCCTACCGTCAATAAAAACATTACCATTCATTAGATTAATCATTCTATCAAAATCAGGACTTCTAAATTCTTTCCATTCAGTAACTAGTATTACAGCATCAGATTTTTTAAGAGCATTGTATTTATTATCAAAATAATTAATCTTAAGCCCTTCTAAATAAAATTTTGCCTCATAAATAGCTTGAGGATCATATGCGTTAACTACAGCACCTGCTTTAACTAGTGATTTAATTAAATTTATTGAAGGGGCTTCTCTCATATCATCAGTTTCTGGTTTGAATGAAAGTCCCCAAATTGTAAACTTCTTACCACTTAATTCTTTTCCGAAATTTTTTACAACTTTTGCAAATAACACATCTTTTTGTAAATCGTTAACCTTTTCTACGGCGCTTATTAAATTTGGATAGTAATCATTTTTATTTGCAATATTTATCAAAGCTTTAACATCCTTAGGAAAACAACTTCCACCATAGCCACAGCCTGGATATATAAATTTATATCCAATTCTTGAATCAGATCCAATACCATTTCTAACTTGATTCACATCGGCACCAACTTTCTCACAAATATTTGATATTTCATTTATGAATGATATTTTTGTTGCTAGCATAGCGTTGGCAGCATATTTAGTCATTTCAGCAGATCTAATATCCATTGAAATAAACCTATTAGAACTAACGGTAAATGGAGAATAAAGAGCTTTCATAACTTTAATTGAGTCTTTATTACTTGCGCCAACCACCACTCTATCGGGGTGCATAAAATCTTTTATTGCTGCACCCTCTTTTAAAAATTCTGGATTAGATACAACATCAAATGTTAAATTAGATTTTCTTAAGTCCAAGGATCCTTGAATAGTTTCTCTAACTTTATCAGCTGTTCCAATTGGAACGGTTGATTTATCAACAACAATTATATGATGATTTATGTTTTCTCCAATAGATTTAGCTACATTTAATACATATTGCAAATCAGCACTACCATCATCACCCATTGGGGTCCCAACTGCAATAAAAACAACTTCAGCATTATTTAACGCATCACAAATATTGGTAGAAAAAATTAATCTTTCTTTCTTAAAATTATTAATAACTAGAGAATCTAAACCAGGCTCATATATTGGGACTTTACCATTTTTTAAAGAATTAATCTTTTTCTCATCAATATCAATACAAATAACATCATTACCCATTTCAGCAAAACAAGCAGCTGCCACTAAACCAACATATCCAGAACCAATTACTCCAATTTTCATTTTTTAATTATTTTAATTCTCTTACAAAAGAAAATAACAAACCAAATAAAAGACTAATAAAACCTCCAAGAATTGACCATATTAATAAATCTCTTTCTGTTTTATTAGTTTTTGCAAAATCTGTAACAAAAACTAGTGGTGTCAACAATAGTTGATTAGTTCTAATTTCTTCTTTTAATTGAGCAAGAGAAATTATTTGATTACTAATAGTTTTGTCATCTTTCCCGCTAATAATATTAACAGAACTTAGATCTAAACTATTACTTGAAGCATTCATTCTCATTGTAGAAAGTACACTCATTTCAGATTTAATATCATCTATTAGTGATTCATTAGATTCAAGATATTGATTATGGTAATCTTTAATAAAACCATTATTATTAAAGTAATTTATTAATCCTGATTGAACTGATTCTATAGCATTATTATCAAAAACAGACAATCTAACTTCAAATTTATTTAAGGCATAAAACTTTTCATTCATATCTTGCTGATATAATTGCTCAGCCTCAATACTTTTAATACTTTTAGATTCATCAAGTGTTAGATTTAACAAAGAAGAAATTTCAGAATAATCCTTATTTGAAATATTAATTTGCAGATGATTTATTAAATCCACAGCAGTTCGTTGACTTAATTCTTCTAGTTGCTCAATTCTTTCATACTCAGCAATACCAGACATACATATAGCCTGAGTTTCGAAATAGGAAGGCTTTATATTTTGATAAATAATTACAGAAATAACACCAAAAAATATAAAACCAAATAAAATATTTTTATTTCTTGATATAAAATTTACAAAATCCGTAAATGTTTGTTTTAAGTTAATTTCTTCAGTCATTTTTTTATTTTTAAAATTTCCATGTAGAAAAATTATACATATTCTTTATATCCAAAAGTACAAGATTTTCATTAGAGATTAGTTTAAAATCATTAATTGTATAGTTATAGAACTCATCATGCGATACTGCTGCTATTATAGCATCATACTTTTTTGAAGATTTAAACGGGTTTTCTATTAAATTATTATGATTAGTATTTAAAAGCGGATCATATATATCAACCAAACATTCTAAATCATTTAAGCCTGATAATATTTTCTCAACTTGAGTATTTCTGATATCATTACAATTCTCTTTAAATGAGTATCCCAATATTAAAATTTTTGATTTAAGTATCTTCTTATTGTTAATTAGTAATAGCTCTTTCGTTTTATTAACTATATACATAGGAATAGAATTATTAAGCTCTCTAGATTTATTAATTAAGTCCGGTAAATATCCAAGTTCTTTAGACTTATAAATCATATAATAAGGATCAACCCCAATACAGTGACCTCCAACAAGACCAGGTTTAAAGTCTAGAAAATTCCATTTTGTTCTTGAAGCTTCAAGAACATCGGAAGTCGATATATTTATATTGTCAAATATTATAGCTAATTCATTCATTAAAGCAATATTAACATCTCTTTGGATATTTTCAACAACCTTTGATGCCTCAGCAACTCTAATTGAAGAAGCTTTAAATGTACCAGCTTCAATAATTTTGCTGTATAAATCATCAACTATTTTAGCTGTAACAATATTAGAGCCACTAGTTACTTTAACAATATTATTTAACTGTTTAGAACTATTTCCAGGATTAATTCTTTCTGGGCTATAACCGCAATAAAAATCTTTATTATAAACCAAAGCAGAAATACTTTCTAATATAGGAACACAAATCTCTTCTGTGACACCTGGATAAACAGTAGATTCATAAATAACTATGTTATCTTTTTTTAAAAATTTAGAAACAAGTAAAGAAGCTGAATTAATATAGGATAAATCGGGTAAGTTATTTTCTTTAACAGGAGTAGGAACGGTGACAATATATATATCACATTCTGCTAAATCATTTTCATTAAAAGTAAATTTTAATAATTCATTTTTTTTGATCTCAACCTCTAAATTACAATCATATTGTCTGTTTAATTCATCTATTCTATTTACAGAAATATCAAAAGCAACAGTTTCGTAAAATTTACTAAAACTCATTGCAAGAGGTAAACCAACGTAACCTTGCCCGATTATTGCTATTTTATAATTTTGTTCCAAATTTAAAAAAGCCCCGTATGGGGCTTTTAAGAAATTATTATTTTAAAAAATTAATATTCCCAAAGATCATGCTCAATATTAAAAATATCAGCTTTTATTCTTTCAGCTTCTAAAAGAGCATCAAGACCAACCATATATTCATTAATTCTTCTATTCATGACATTAGCCTCCATAGTAATTGTGCTATTAAACATTCTTTTCCAAAACACATCATCATAAGTTCTTCTTTCAGCATCATTTTTTACTGAATTAAATACTTCTGCATTTATTAAAACTTCTCTTGCTTCAGGAAAGTAAACCCAAAAAAGTGGAGAAAAACTTCCAGTTAATCTTCCATTGACTTGATCTCTATCCTCTTGTAATGGGGCAATGCCTAAAATTCTTACGTCCATAGTAGATTTTTGTTTGTCAAAAAACCACTCTTCTTTTAATCTCCATTTTTTCACTGAATTTCTATCAAACTGAGATGTTTCAAGAATTGTTGTTTTTGCATCTTCAGGATCAGCTCCTGCAGCTACAGCATCCCAATCTATAACTTCAATTAATTCTTCTTTAGCACCACCAATACTTTTTATCTCATCCTGAGACATAGGTTCTCTAAATTCATCATCCATTGCAGCATTACCATAGGCAGTTATACTTCCTTCTTTAATAGCTGAATAAATAACATCTATAAGACTTTTTCTATCATTAGTAGTAAAACCAACGCCATCATTTTCAGGGTAATAAAAAGGATGATTAATTTTTTCTCTTAGATCAATCTCTCTCCATACTTTTCTTGACCACATAACATCTGCCTCTCTAAGGTGAGTATATTGTCTAACATTTTTATTTAAGACTTGTTCTTTTTTATAAACAGAATTCATTTCATCAACACTCAAAACATCTTGAGCAGAAGCTGAAATAGATATTGTTAAAAAACATATTGATATAGCGATTATTTTTTTCATAATTTCTAATTTTATTTAATTTCTAAAACTAGTGGATCTAATGCTCTTTCAGCAGTATTTTTAGCATCAACTCTTTTAGCTTTAATATTGGATATTGTAATAGTGTTTCCTGATTTAGTATTCTTTATAACATTAATCATCTTATCATTAAATGCAGGGCCTTTGGTGTCTTCCTTCATTTGTTCTCCTTTATACATACCGGTTAACCTGTATGATGTAATAACATATCTAACTCCTTTAAAATCAAAATCTTTTAGTTCAGCTAAAACACCACCTGAGTTAACCATTCTCATTTTTTCAATCATCATAGTTCCTCCTGCTTCACTAGCAAACTGAATTTTAGCTTTTGGAGGGGGAACTTCTTTTACTCTAAATTCAACAGAACCCATCTTTGATTTTTTTCCATCAATTTTTGCATATAACGTAACCATAGCTTTTCCCTTTTTATTAGGTCTAGCAATGTATTCTCCAATATTTTTCTTAGTCGAAACGAGTTTACCATTAGTAAGAGAAGCAGTTATATCACCTGCTGAAAAACCAGGAACAGAAATTTTAAGAGGATTATCAACTTCAAGATAAAGAATATTCATATTAACAGGAGAAACTACTGCAGTTTTATTAGCAACTAAATAACTTCCTCTAAAAGGGTAAGTCTTAGTTCCAGTCTCGGTTTTCATAGCCACTAAGCCTCCCCATTCTTGCAGGCCAGCAGTAGAAGTTCTTCGACTAAACATTCCTTTACCATTAATAACCTTAACTGTATCAAAATCACCTATCATCTCATATTGTCCTGGAGCAATAGAATCATAATCTCCAACATAAATAGTTGGGTCTTGAGTTGTATCTTTAGCAGAAATGAAAATTTGTGATCGAAAAGAATCACCTTTTAATATAAAAGTGGAAGTAGGAATTTGAATTGCTTCGGCAGAGGTAAATTTTAAAGAACCAGCATCAATGTTCTCTCTAAGTAATTTTATGATATCTGCTTCAGTATTTCTAACATCAGATTGCATTTTTGACAGCAAAGTTAAAGCACCAACTGAAGGCATATCTTCAAAATTATAAACCTCCCAACTGATTTTAGCAGATTGACCAGATAATCTTTTATCAGCCGTTGTAAGAGCCGAATTTATATTAAACTTTAAAACATCGTTATCACCAGCAACTTCAATTAATTTTTCTCTGTAATCTTTGATCAAATTTTTAAGATCGAGGGCTTTTCCTGAATTTACTAATAATTCTCCAGAAGACTCCCTATTTTCTTTATTACTTAAATTAGCAATACTTAATTTCTTTTTTTCCTTTGACAAATCAGACCATGGGAGCTCTGTTCTATTTCCTTCTATAACTTCACCCTCAAGATCTGTATACTGACCTAAATAAACTTCTTTATCTGCAAGAAGAACAAGATTATACTTTAATTCCTGAATATAATCTACAAGAGCATCGGCTTCCTTCTTAATTGATAATGCTTGATCTCTGAATGGTCCTGCTTTAACAGGATTTAGTTCAGCAGCAGCGGTAAAGGCATTATAGGTTTCATTATTTTTTGCAGAAAAATTATTTGTTGTTCTAACAACACCAGTATTTACTTCAAAAAATGAATTTAAGACTTCTTTTGAAACATTTAACGCAAGTAATGCTGTAAGCACTAAATACATCATATTAATCATCTTCTGCCTTGGTGATAAGTTTCCTCCAGCCATCTATTTTTTCTTTATTAGTTTAATTAACTGATTAATTATTGTTATTTGGATTCATTGCATTAAGCATATTTCCATAAACTTTATTTAAGGCCTCTAGATTATCAGCTAAACTTGCAACTTGCTGCTGGAATTTTTTAGAATCATCAACAGATGATTGTAAATTTTGTAAAAACAATGTAGTTGCTTCCATTTGTTGATTTGAAGTTTGAAGTTGTAATTCGTATAATGAATTTAAAGCATTCATATTTTTAACACCTTCTTGAATTTGACCATTATACTCAGAAATAGCTGACGCAGCAGCAACAGTTTCATTTAATTGCTTTGCAGATTCTCCAAAAGATCTTAAACCTTCATTTAAACTTTCAATTAATTCATTATCAATCTTAGCTTTTTCTAAAGCATCATCTAATTGTTGAGAAGGTCTTTTATTTCCATCGTGCATATTAGCAAGTTCAGGGTAAACAAGTGACCAATCAGTTTCAACTGGAGGTTTTTCAAAAGCTGAGAAAAAGAAAATTATTGCTTCAGTCGTTAATCCAATAGTTAGAAATAAACCAGCAAAAGGCCAATGCTCAATTTTAAATAAAGCTCCTATAATTACTAATGAGGCACCCCAACCATATAATTTAGGCATCATAACTTTATACCAACTTGCATCTGTAATATTAGATAATTTGTCTACAAAACTCATTTCTTATTTTTTTAAAGATTAATTTATTTTATTTTTTAAAAAAAAGATTTATTGAAAATCTTTTTTATCTCTTCCAAGAAAGTCAATAGCACATCTAAAGCCAATATAACTTTTTGCAGTATCTTGGTATTCGAATGATCTAGTGCTGTTTTGAATGAAATAAGCGATATCTTTCCAAGAACCTCCTCTAGTTACTTTTCTCTTTAGCACTTGATGATCTTCTTCTGAAGCGTTATAATGATAATCCATATTCATATCATGAGAATAACTAAATGCAGATTCATCAAATGCATTTGATGTCCATTCTGAAACATTTCCTGCCATATCAAAAAGACCAAAACCATTAGGATTATATGAACCAACTTTAATTGATTTAATACCACCATCAGCAGTGTAATTACCTCTTAATGGTTTAAAGTTTGCTAAAAAACAACCTTTATTGTTTCTCGTGTAAGGACCTCCCCAAGGGTAAGGGGATAAATCTAACCCACCTCTAGAGGCATATTCCCATTCAGATTCAGTTGGCAGCCTAAAATCTGGAAGTATAGGTTGTTTAGATGCTTTTCTAAATTTATTGATCATAAGAGTTCTCCATTTTGTAAAGGCAACAGCTTGTTTCCAAGTTATTCCAACAACAGGATAATCATCAAAAGCACTATGAGAATAATAATTCTTAGTATATGGCTCATTAAAAGAATAAGCATAATCATGCATCCATACAAGAGTATCAGGATATACAGCTAACTCTTCGGTTGATAAAAACTCACTTCTGTCTCTACCACCAGTAGCATCATTTTCTCTATTTTCCTTAATAGCAGCATCTTGAAGATCAAGATTTTGGTATTTATAAATAAATTTTCTAGTATCAAATTCTCTTTGACTATTAAATCTTTCTCTTGATGACACATACATATCATCTTCTAAAATCTCTCTAACTTCTTGATCATTCCATCTAATTTTTGTTTTCCAATTAATTCTTGGTTGATCTAGGAAGTTTCCAAATTGATCTTCTTCAATCAAATGCCCCTCAATACCAGCCTCTCCTAAAATTAGATGAGCTAGAGAATCTCTAACATAATTTGTAAATTGTCTGTATTCATTATTAGTAATTTCTGTTTCATCCATATAAAAAGCACCAACAGATACTCTTTTTGCAGCAGAAACATTAGCAAAAGGAACATCTTGATCAGAAGGACCCATAACAAAGCTTCCTTGTGGAATAAAAACCATCCCATAAGGATCAGTAGGGTTCCAAGCATCACGCTTTTGAACTCCTACAAGCTCTCCATTACCAGATTGTCCACAAGAAGAAAGCAGACCAACAATTGAACTAATTAATAATATTTTTTTCATAATTATTTTTATTTTTCATTACAAAGAATGAGTTAAACAAATATTTTATAAGAATCTTGGATTCTTGTATTTTTTAAGTTGATTTTCCACTTTGATTTTAAAGTCATATCCTAACATAATCTCTATACTATTTTTATTAATGTCACTAAAAACAAGATCATATGCTATTCCCATTTTTAAATCCTCAATAATTTCTGCTCCTGTTAAAATAACTAAACCTTCATCTAATCTGTAGCTAAGTCCTCCCCATAGCTTATCATTATAAATCAAGTTAGTATTAATATCAAGCTGAGATGTAGTTCCGTCAGATTTTAAATAAATGGAAGGATTTAGTGATAGTGTAGAACTAATTTGGTGATAAAGACCCGTAATCAAAAAATAATGTTGTGATAATTCATAAGATGTATTATCAGATCGTTCTATACTAGGGTTATTAACATGACTTGTTGAAAGACCAAAGTAAGCATCTTGAGTGTTGAAATAAACACCAAAACCTAAGTCAAATGCACTTCCAGAAATACTTTCATTTGGGATTGCCACATCTCCACCTGATGCAGGATTTAATAATGATCCATCAAGACCACTTTGGATAATACCTAAATTTAAACCTAATCCAAGTTGACCAGAACCAACTTGAGTTCTGTAAGCATAACTAAGTGAAACTGATGTATTTTCAAATTGAGCAATTTCATCAGAGATAATACTTAAACCTAACCCTCCATTTAGTGCGCTAACAGGAAGGTGTCCACTAATATTTGTAGTTTTTGGAGCTCCCTCAAACCCAGTCCACTGAGACCTAAAAAGTCCAATAAGTGATATAGCTTGATTACTACCTGCATAAGCTGGGTTGTTTGCTAGTTTATTAAACATATTCTGACTAAACTGAGCATCTTGTTGAGCAACAACAAAAGTAGTAGAGTAGCAAAATAAAACAAGAAGAAATATTTTTTTCATATGGTTTAAAAAGTTAACTAACTATAATTTTTTGCGCTAAATTAAGCAATTTTTAACAAATCTAAGAATACGAAAGTAGATAAATTAACTCTAAAGCTCTCTAAATACATGTGAATTAAAAACTTAACTTAATAAAAATAACCCCTCTAACTAAGTTTATTGAAAGTTTTAATCCACCTCTCAGGAACCTCACCTTTATTAGCAAGTTCGTAATCTGAATATGAGCATGCTACATAAAAACAATCTAATTCGTTATGTGATGCAGATTTAAAAGGAACCCCCATCCACCAGCGACCACTTAGATTACTTTTATAAAATATAATTTCATTTTTACCATCTTCAAATGTGACAGTATATTTTATACAGTTTTTAATATTTGGATTTAATTCATTTTTTCTAGCCCGATAACCAAGTAAAAAATACCAAATCATTTGAGCAATTAATTTGGCAGTTTGACTATCTCCATCGAGTTTTTGATTATATTCAGAAATAGCAATACAACTAATCTTATCACTAATACCAGCATACCTCATTAACTTACAAGCCTCTTCACCATTAAAGCCATTTGGAGAACTATAACAATTAGCTGGAGCAAAAATATTTTGTACTGACGAGAGATCAAAGCTTAGAAAGTCAGTATTCCTCATTACTGGCTCAATATTTTCAATAGCAGATTTCACTTCACCCAATCTAATAGCATCAAAAGATAGAGACTCTAGCATTTCTAGAGCCAAACTAGAAACATAATAACTTTGATAACCAATATTTGAATAATTAAAAAGATGGTTTGGTTTTGTATTAAGAATCTTTCCAAGGTAAGATTTATTTGAAAGAATATCCTTTTCATTACCAATATCAAATGAGCTATCTACAACACTAAATGAAATTGTTTTATCCAATTTAGAATATGCTTTATAAACGGCATAAGAGATATCTTGCCCTCCATTTATTACCAGAGGAATTATCCCATTGTAAACAAGCTCTCTGATAACATTTTGTATTATTTCAAAGGACTCTTTTCTATTTTCTGCGAGCTTAAGATCACCTAAATCACATATTCTAGGTTTGTTGTCAATGTGTAAATCATATAATTCCTTTCTGATTTTACACGATTTAGAATAACTATTATTATCAGATCCATTGTACTCATTTACACTTAGAATTGCAATTTCACAAAATTTTACATCAGGAAATTTTTTTGAAGAATGAAAATCAATGTTTGTTCCAATTTGAGTTACCAACCAATCACTATTTAAAAACAAACTATCATCATTAGGATGAAAAAAAGATTTTAAATCTAGCATGATTAAATTATTTTACTATTTTTTTTTATTATTCTCCATCAAATTTAAACAATCTTCTCGAGTCAGTGACTTAGGATCAACGTCTTTAGGGATTTTTACATTAATTTTTTTACCCTTATCAGGAGTAACTTGAATAAACACACCATATCTTCCATTTAAAACTTGCACATGTGGACTCCCTTCAAAATTAGCAACTAATCTATCTTTATCGGCTTGTATTTTAATTTCAATTAATTCAATAGCTCTTTCTAAAGAAATTGTTAAAGGATCTTCATTATCATCTTTTTTTATAGAAGTAAATTTACCGTCAAACCTTAAGTAAGGACCAAAACGACCAATAGCAGCTACGATATTTTCTTCTTTATAAACACCAACAACTCTAGGCAAATCATATAATTTCATTGCTTCTTCAAGAGTAATTGTTTGAATTGTCTGCCCTTTAAGCAAAGAGGCATATTTAGGTTTTGGAGCATCTTCATCTTCGCTTTTCTCACCTAAAACTACCATTGGTCCAAAAGGACCAATTCTTGCATATAAATTTTTTCCTGATTTGGCATCAACACCTAACAACCTTTCCCCTAATGCTTTTCCAGCAGAATCTGAAACTACATTTACTTTATCATGAAATCCTTTATAAAAATTAGCAATCATTTCATTCCAAACTTTTTTTCCTTCTGCAATTTCATCAAATTCATTTTCAACACTTGCAGTAAAACTATATTGCATCACATCATTAAAATTTTCAAGTAAAAAATCAGTTACAACAATTCCTATATCAGTTGGAAATAACTTATTTTTTTCTGCTCCTGTCATTGAAGAGATCTCTTTTGCTTCAAGTTGGTTATGTTTAAGCTCTATTACTTTTGATATTCTTTCATACCCATCTCTTGTATCTTTCTCAACGTACCCTCTCTTTTGAACAGTTGTAATAGTAGCAGCATATGTCGAAGGTCTTCCAATCCCTAATTCTTCCATTTTCTTAACAAGGCTAGCCTCAGTATATCTAGCAGGATGTCTTGTGAATTGTTCGGATGCAAGACCATCTTTTAATTCTAACTTCTCACCTATTTCAAGTTTTGGCAAAACACCTTTTTCTGATTGAATTTCATCATCTTTTCCTTCCAGATAAACTTTCATAAACCCCTCAAATGTTATAATCTCCCCTCTAGCTATTAAATTATCAGATGAATTAGAAAGACCCACAGTAACAACAGTTCTATCGATTTTCGCATCGGACATTTGAGAAGAAATAGTTCTTTTCCAAATTAAATCATAAAGTTTTTGATGAGAAGAATCTCCATCAACATGTTTATTTTCCATGTAAGACGGTCTTATAGCCTCATGAGCCTCTTGCGCGCCCTTAGCTTTACTTGAATATGTTCTTCTTTGGGAATACTCCTGACCATACAATTTAGTAATTTGATTTTCAGCTGCATCCAATGCATCTTGAGATAGATTTACACTATCTGTTCTCATGTATGTTATTTTTCCTTGCTCATAAAGTTTTTGAGCAACCATCATTGTTTGATTAACTGAAAAACCTAGTTTTCTAGAAGCTTCTTGTTGTAGAGTAGATGTTGTAAATGGTGCTGTTGGAGATTTCTTAGCAGCTTTTTTCTCTAAATTTTTTATAATATAATCAGCATCTTTACAACTCAACATAAAGCCATTTGCCTCATCATATGTTTTAAATCTTTTTGGATGCTCTGTTTTAATCACCTCTCCGCTTTCATTAAGCAAATAAATAACTACTTTAAAATCTGAAGTAGATTGAAAATTTGTAATTTCTTGCTCTCTTTCAACTATTAATCTTACAGCAACAGATTGCACCCTACCAGCTGATAGACCTTGTTTTACTTTCCTCCAAAGAACTGGAGACAGCTCAAAACCAACTAATCTGTCCAAAACCCTTCTAGCTTGCTGAGCATTCACTAAATTTATATCTAGCGTTCTTGGATTTTCAACTGCCTTTAAAATTGCTTTTTTTGTTATTTCATGAAAAACAATTCTTTTTGTTTTTGTAGCATCAAGTTTTAATGCTTCAGTAAGATGCCAAGCAATAGCCTCTCCCTCTCTATCCTCATCTGTTGCCAGCCAAACAGTATCAACTTTTTTAACAGCACTTTTAAGGACACTAACAACTTTTTTCTTATCCTCAGAAACTACATAGTTAGGTGCAAAACCATTTTGAATATCAATAGACATACCACCTTTAGATGGAAGATCCCTTATGTGACCAATACTTGATTCAACAATAAAATCTTTACCTAAGTATCCTTGTATAATTTTCTTTTTGGCTGGAGACTCAACAATAACTAAGTTTTTAGACATGTGTTTTTTTTTGCAAATTAAAGAAAGATTTTTGTAAATAAAAAAATGATTTTAGGCCTGATTTAAATTATATTATTATATAATATATATATTTAATCTATGACATATTGTCAGTTTTTATTACTTTTGGACTTTTAAATTGAATATGAATATTGAAACATTACTAACTAAAAAAATTGATGAGGATAAGCAAGGTAATGTCTTAGAAATTAATAATTCTAAAAAAGGATCAAAAAAACTCTACATAGAAAGTTATGGCTGTCAAATGAACTTTGCAGACAGTGAAGTTGTTGCATCAATTTTATTGAAAGAAAATTTTAGTACAACAAAAGATATTACAAAAGCAGATTTAGTTTTTGTTAATACATGCTCAATTAGAGATAAAGCAGAGCAGACTGTAAGAAAAAGATTAGAACTTTATAATTCAATTAAAAAAACATCAAACCCATCAATGATTGTGGGAGTACTAGGCTGTATGGCTGAGCGATTAAAAGAAAAATTTTTAGAAGAAGAAAAATTAGTTGATATTGTTGTGGGACCAGATTCATACAGAGATCTTCCCAATTTAATAAAAGAAGCAAATGATGGCAGAAAAGCTGTCAATGTAATTTTATCTAAAGAAGAGACCTATGCAGACATTAGTCCAGTAAGATTAGGTAGTAATGGGGTCACTGCTTTTGTCTCTATAACAAGAGGTTGTGACAATATGTGTACTTTTTGTGTTGTCCCATACACAAGGGGCAGGGAAAGAAGCCGAGATCCAGAAAGTATTTTAAATGAATGTAATAATTTATTTAAAGATGGGTATAGAGAAGTAACCCTTCTTGGACAAAATGTTGACTCATATTTATGGTATGGAGGCGGTCCAAAAAGAAGCTTTAAAAAGGCAACATTTGAACAAAAAGAAAATGCAGTTAATTTTGCACAACTATTAGAAAAAGTTGCACAAATAAATCCAAAATTAAGAATTAGATTTTCAACTTCAAACCCTCAAGACATGATGGATAGTGTAATTGATGTAATTGCAAAATTCAAAAATATTTGCAACTACATTCATTTACCGGTTCAGTCAGGAAGCAGTAAAATTTTGGAGAAAATGAATAGAGGATACAACAGGCAAGAGTACATAAACTTGATTGATAAAATTAAAACTAAAATCCCTGATTGTACAGTGTCAATGGATATGATAATAGGTTTTTGTGGAGAAACAGAAAAAGATCATTTAGAAACATTAAGCTTGATGGATTATGTTAAATATGACTATGGTTATATGTTTAAGTATTCTGAACGACCAAATACAGCTGCATCACGAAAATTTAAGGATGATATTAGCGAGGAAGTAAAACAAAGAAGATTAGTTGAAGTAATAGCCAAACAACAAAAACAATCACTTGAAAATAATAAAAAAAGAATCAATCAAACATATGAAGTTTTAATAGAAGGCACTTCAAAAAAATCTCAATTACACTATTACGGAAGAACAACTCATAACTGCGTGGTAGTTTTTGAAAAGAACATGTTAAATCCTGGCGAATATGTAAAAGTAAAAATACATGACTGTACAGCAGGAACATTAAAAGGTAAAGTTGTAAAATAAATGGATATTAAAACTTCAAAACAGAGATTTGGCATCATAGGAAATAATATTTTGCTAAACAGAGCAGTTAAGGTTGCGCTGCAAGTTGCTAAAACTGATATTTCTGTTCTAATCAGCGGTGAAAGTGGAACTGGAAAGGAAACAATTCCACAGATCATTCATCATAATAGTAATAGAAAACACAATAATTTTATTGCTGTTAACTGTGGTGCTATACCAGAAGGAACAATAGATAGTGAGCTTTTTGGGCATGAAAAAGGAGCTTTCACTGGTGCAAATGAAACAAGAAAAGGATATTTTGAAGCAGCAAATAATGGAACTATATTCCTTGATGAAATTGGTGAGCTTCCACTCTCATCCCAAGTAAGACTTTTAAGAATTCTTGAAAATGGCGAATATATAAAGGTAGGCTCATCTAAGTCTCAAAAAACAAATGTTAGAATAATTGCCGCTACAAATATTAACATGCAGGAAAATGTTAAAAAAGGAAAGTTTAGAGAAGATTTGTATTACAGATTGAATACAATTAGTATCCATCTACCGCCACTTAGAAAAAGAAAAGATGATATTAATTTATTATTTCGGAAATTCGCAAATGATTTTGCAGAGAAATACAGCACTCCTCCTGTAGAGCTTGAAAAAGATGCTGCAGAGCTACTTCAAAATTATTATTGGCCGGGAAATGTGAGACAATTAAAGAATTTTGTAGCACAAATTTCAGTTATTGAAAAAGAGAGAAATATTTCATTAGAAAATCTCAAATCACATTTACCAGAAAACATATCAACAACACCTGCTATTTTTAATGATGAGGAAAAAGCAGATATTTCTGAAAGAGAAATTTTATACAAAGTTCTCTTTGATATGAAAAAAGACCTTAGGGATCTTAAAAAGATAACATATAATCTGATTAACGATAATCAAAATAATAACTCAAAAGAAAGTACAAAAGATATTTTTAATGAAATTAAAGATACAGCTCCAAATGAAGTTATAAAGGAACAAAACATAATAGAAATTGAAGAAAACCTTTCACTTATGCAACAAGAAAAAAAATTAATTATTAAAGCTTTAAACAAACATAAAGACAGAAGAAAAGATGCAGCAAAAGAGCTTGGCATTTCTGAAAGAACTCTTTATAGAAAAATTAAAGAGTTTGAAATTTAACATGATTAAATCAATTACAATATCATTCTTATTATTATGCAGTTCATGCGGAATTTATTCTTTTAGTGGATCTTCAATTCCTTCTGAGGCTAAAAGTATATCTATTGATTATTTTGAAAACAATGCTCTTACAAAACAACCTATACTAAGCCAAATTATTAGCGAGAAATTAAAAGATTTTTTTGTGCAAAGAACAAATCTTCAATTAGAAAATCAAGATGGAGATTTACACTTTAGCGGAGAGATAACTAAATACGAGATTAAGCCCATGTCAATTAATTCAAATGAAACCGCCGGGCAAAATAGACTAACAATTTCTATCAAAGTTAAATACAGTAATCGCTTTCAATCTGAAAATAATTTTGATCAAACTTTTAGCAGATATAAAGATTTTGACAGTAACTTAAATTTAAATGTTATTGAGGAAGAATTAATAGACGAGATAAGCAAACAGCTAATTGATGATGTTTTTAATAAATCCGTCGTAAATTGGTAAGAAATAATACAATAGAAAATGCATTATTGAATGTGAGTTCAATTGATGAAAATATGGTAACTAATTTAAATCAAATTATAAAAAAATACCCTTATTTTTCATCAGCACATATTCTTCTAAGCAAAGGATTAAAAAATATTGATAGTATACGATTTAATCATAAAATCAAAATTGCCGCAGCATATTCAGAAAATAGAAAAGTTTTATTTGATATAATTTCTAATAATAATTTTACTATTGAAAAAGTAGAACCACTACAAACTAAATCCAATATAGAAGTACTTAATTTTTCAGAAAATGAGATGCATTCTTTTTCAGAATGGTTAGCAATTACTAAAGTATCTAAGATAAAAAGATTAAAAGTTGACGAAAAAGAATTAATAGATAATTTTATTGATCTCAAACCGAGTATTAAAATAAATAAAGACAAAAAATTCTTTAAACCAACAGAAAATGCTAAGAAAAGTTTAGAAGAAAACACAGAAATTGTTACTGAAACTTTGGCTAAAGTTTATCTAGTACAAGGACATTTTGAAAAAGCAATTTATGCATATGAAAAATTAAAATTGAAATTTCCACAAAAAAGTGGTTTCTTTGCAGAACAAATTAAAATAATTTTAGAAATAAAAAATAAATAACATGTATACTATTTTTGCAATACTAATCATAATCACTTCTATCCTTTTAGTTCTTGTAGTATTAGTTCAAAACCCTAAAGGTGGAGGACTATCATCTTCTTTTGGTGGCAGTGGAAATCAAATTATGGGAGCAAAAAAAACTACAGATTTTCTTGAAAAAGCAACTTGGACTCTTGCGATAACTTTAATTTCATTAAGTTTATTATCAAACTTTTCTATACCTAGAAATAGTTCAGAGGATTTACAAGAAATTAAAGCACAAGAACAAATTGATGAAGTAGTTATTCCAAACCTACCATCAAATCCAGTTGAATAGAAAAAAACTCATGACATATTAACATAAAAAAGTTTGTGGCATAATTTATGCACATTCCTTTAATAGTTAACAATTAAAATTCAAAATATATGAAAAAGATTAATATTAAACCTCTTGGGGATAATGTGATTTTACAACAAGCTCAGGCAGAAACCAAAACTGCTTCAGGCATAATTATTCCAGATACAGCTCAAGAGAAACCACAAAAAGGGCACGTGCTTGCCGTTGGATCTGGCACAAAAGATCATAAAATGACTGTAAAAACTGGAGACACAGTGCTGTATGGAAAATATGCGGGATCTGAACTAAAATATGAAGGAGAAGATTATTTTATAGTAAAGGAATCTGACATATTAGCAATAATAAAATAATAATAAAATTATAAAAATGGCAAAAAAAATAACATTTGATACAGAGGCAAGAGATGCATTAAAAAGAGGAGTAGATGCATTAGCTAATGCCGTTAAGGTTACACTTGGTCCAAAGGGCAGAAATGTTGTAATTGATAAACAATTTGGAGGTCCCTCAATAACAAAAGATGGTGTTACTGTTGCAAAAGAAATTGAATTAGAAGATCCTTTAGAGAACATGGGAGCTCAAATGGTTAAAGAAGTAGCCTCAAAAACAAATGATATTGCTGGAGACGGAACAACATCTGCAACAGTTCTTGCACAAGCAATTATATCTAATGGATTGAAGAACGTAGCAGCTGGGGCAAACCCAATGGATTTAAAAAGAGGTATTGATAAAGCAGTTGAAAATATTGTTAAAGATATTAAAAATCAAGCTCAAAAAGTTGGGGATAGTTATGAGAAAATTGAACAAGTAGCAAGCATTTCAGCTAATAATGATAGTGTTATAGGTTCATTAATTGCAGAAGCAATGAAAAAAGTAAAAACCGAAGGTGTTATTACTGTTGAAGAGGCTAAAGGTACTGAAACACATGTCGAAATAGTAGAGGGAATGCAATTCGATAGAGGATATTTATCTCCGTATTTTATTACAGATGCAGATAAAATGGAAGTTGAGCTAGAAAATCCATTCATTTTAATATATGATAAAAAAATATCAGCAATGAAAGACTTGCTTCCGATTCTAGAACAAACTGCTAAAACCGGTAAACCACTGATGATTATTGCTGAAGATGTTGATGGCGAAGCCTTATCAACATTAGTTGTAAATAAAATTAGAGGTGCCCTAAAAGTAGCAGCAGTAAAGGCTCCTGGATTTGGAGATAGAAGAAAAGCAATGCTTGAAGATATAGCAATACTTACTAATGGAACAGTAATTTCTGAAGAAAGAGGTTTTAAGCTGGAAGCAACTACATTAGAGATGCTTGGTAATACTGAAAAAATTGTAATTGATAAAGATAATACCACTATAGTAAATGGAGCGGGAAGTAAAGCTTCAATAACTACTAGAGTAAATCAAATTAAAGCACAAATCGAAACAACATCCTCCGATTACGATAAAGAAAAACTTCAAGAAAGGTTAGCAAAACTTGCAGGGGGTGTAGCAGTTCTTTATGTTGGCGCAGCTACAGAAGTTGAGATGAAAGAGAAAAAAGATAGAGTAGATG
Organism: uncultured Flavobacteriales bacterium; assembly: GCA_949372805.1. Classification (GTDB taxonomy): domain Bacteria; phylum Bacteroidota; class Bacteroidia; order Flavobacteriales; family BACL11; genus CAJIYG01. The sequence goes on from CASIBH010000019.1 coordinate 18,744, forward strand.
ATGCTTTAGCTGCAACAAGAGCAGCAGTTGAAGAAGGAATTGTACCTGGAGGTGGAGTGTCAATTTTAAGAGCAACACATTCACTATCAAAGATAAAAACAGAAAATGATGATGAACAAACTGGTATTAATATTATTTGTAGAGCAGTTGAAGAACCATTAAGACAAATAGTGGAAAATGCTGGTATGGAAGGATCTGTTATTGTTGCAAAAGTGAAAGACGGAAAGGATGATTTTGGTTTTAATGCTAAGACAGAGAAGTTTGAAAGTCTTTATAAAGCAGGTGTAATTGACCCCGCAAAAGTTGTAAGAGTAGCGCTTGAAAATGCAGCATCAGTTGCTGGAATGCTACTTACTACAGAATGTGTAATCTCTGACATTAAAGAAGATAATCCACCAACTATGCCCCCTATGGGAGGAGGTGGAATGCCAGGAATGATGTAATTTTTTTCTATAACTTAAAAAAGCCTGCTGATAGCAGGCTTTTTTTTGAATTAAATTATTTCTAGTCAACATTATCATGTAAAAATTTATTACTGTTCTGCAAACCTTCTTTGTTTAAAGAAAGACGAGACAATTCATTTTCAGATGAATGTGTGTTTTTTTCAAGTGTTACATTACTTCTTTTGTATGCCGGCTCATTTTCGAGCTTGGTTAGGCCAGAAGGGGTTCGTAATTTAATAGAAATCTCACGTAATCTATTTTCTCTTTCCCTTGCTTCAACTCTCATAGAATTAGCATTAGTTAGTGTTTCAGTATCAGAATTTAAAATAATTTCATTGTCATTGGATTCATTTTGTATATCTTCTTCAGAATTTAGAATATCAGAAATAAACTCTTCAGAATTTTCCTCCTCTATTTTCTCATCTAAATCTAAAGATATAATAGGCATTGCTTCTTCAGGTTCTTCATCCTCTAATTCAAGAACAATTTTTTCTTCAACTAATACACTAGCTTCTACATTTTGATATTCTTTATCCTTAAAAGAGGATAAATTATTTTGATATTTGGTTTCACTATAATCTTGTAGTGAATCTTCTTCTAAAGATAGTGTTTGTTGCACATTTGAAGAATCAGTTTTTTCATTTATAAAATTATTTTCTAGTTTTTCTTCATCTTTTGAAAAATCACTACTTTCTAAATCTATTGTAATTGGATCATTGACTCTTTTAGTTTCAAATCCTGTAGCAATAACTGTAACACTTACAGCACTTCCTAAATCAGGGTCAATTCCAATACCTTCTATTATATTAACATCTCTTCCTGCTGCTGATTGAATCTTATTTTTAATTTTACTTAACTCTGACATTTTGATTTCATCATCACCTGAGCCAGTGACAATCTTTAAAAGCACTTGTTCTGCCCCATAAATTTCATTATCATTTAATAGAGGTGAGTCTAATGCTTCAGTAACAGCCTCAATCGCTCTATTTTCTCCTGTAGCTTGAGCCTGACCCATTACAGCTGTACCACTATTTTCAAGTACTTTTCTTGCGTCATTTAAATCAATATTAACTAAAAGGTGCTGAGAAATAACTTCAGCTATACCTTTGGTAGCAGTATTAAGTACTTCATTCGCTTTACCAAAAGCTTGAGTTAATGTTAGATCACCATAAACCTCAATTAGTTTATCATTATTAATTATTAATAATGTATCAACCTGTTTTTTTAATTCCTCTAAGCCTTCTTTAGCGTACTGCTTTCTATAACCTCCCTCATTTGTAAAAGGGTGAGTTACTACGGCAATAGTCAATATTCCTTTTTCTCTTGCTATTTCTGCAATGACGGGCGCTGCACCTGTTCCTGTACCACCACCCATTCCAGCAGTTATAAATAACATCTTAGTATTAGCATCAAGTAGTTCATTAATTCTATCAGCACTTTCTTGAGCAGCTTTCATTCCTACATCAGGATTAGATCCAGCTCCTAGTCCTTCAGTTAAATTTTCTCCTAATTGAATTTTTGTAGGAATTGGACTAGCTTCCAATGCTTGTAAATCTGTATTACAAATCACAAAGTCTACTCCTTTAATACCATGCTCAAACATGTAATTAACTGCATTACTTCCACCTCCTCCTACGCCCATAACTTTAATCTGTGATGATTGATTTTTAGGAAGTTGAAATTCAAATTCTGTCTCTATTATGCTCATATTATTATTTTTTAAATTTAATTAATATCTTCTTCAAAAAACTGTTTCATTCTATCTATAAAACTTCCACCTTTAGTAGAACCTTCAACAATAGAATCTTCTGATACAGTAACTTTGGAATCATTTTCTATATTTTCACTATTATTTTTAATCTTTTCAAAACCTTTAAGAACTAATCCAACTCCTGTAGAATACATTGGACTTGTAACTTTATCCTTTGAATCATTGCCTAAATGTTCATTTGGGTAACCAATTCTTGTTTCTTTTCCTGTAATAAAAGAAACTAATTGTGGTAAATTTTTTATTTGAGAACCTCCTCCTGTTAAAACAATTCCCGTCATTAATTTATTTTCATAACCTGAAACCTTAATTTCATGATATACTAAATCAATAATCTCTTCCATTCTAGCTTTGATAATTTCCGATAAATTTTTAAGAGCTATTTCTTTTGGATCTCTTCCTCTTAATCCTGGAATTGAAACCATGACATTTTCTTGATCATCAGTATACATCGAGGAACCAAACTTCACTTTTAACAACTCAGCTTGCTTTTCTAAAATTGACAAACCAGTTTTTATATCTTGCGTAATAATATTCCCTCCAAATGGTATTACAGCAGTGTGTCTAATTATTTTATCAAGAAAAATAGCTACATCGGTTGTTCCACCTCCTATATCTATTAAAACAACTCCTTCTCTTTTCTCATCATCATCAAGAGTTGCTACAGCAGAAGCAAAAGGCTCCAAAATTAATTCTTTAGGATTAAGACCTGTTTTCTCAACACATCTCATAATATTTCTTACTGCTCCTACTTGAGCCGTAATAACATGGAAATTTGCCTCTAACTTAACTCCTGCCATTCCCTTAGGATCTTGGATACCGTCAATACCATCAACTGTATATTCTTGTGGAATAACATGTATAACCTCCTCACCTGGAATAGTTATAAGTTTAAACATATTATCCTTTAATTTATCGATATCATCTTGACCAATTTCAATTTCTACATTATCCCTAACAATTTGCCCTCTATGCTGTAAACTTTTAATATGTTGGCCGGCAATACCAACAATAACATCTTTGATTTTAAAATCAATTTTAGATTGGGCTTGTCCTAGAGCAATTTTAATTGATTCAACTGTCTTGTCTATATTAGCTACAATACCTCGAGAAACTCCATTTGATGGAGCTTTTCCAGTAGATAGAATTTCAATTTTATTAAATTTATTCTTCACACCAACAATAATAGAAACCTTTGTTGTACCGATATCTAAACCGACTACTATTTGATTATTATGATTTAATTCTTTTGTTTGCATGTATTAATTTTTTGAACAAATTATTTGATCTTCAAATGCTAGATTAATTTTACTATAAAATTGCCATCCTTTTTTAGGAATAATTTTGGTATAAAACATTAATAACTTATTAAACTTTATATCGATATTATTAAAGTTTCCAAAGAGAATTTCATTATTACCGATTCTTGGGATTAAGATTATTTCTGAATTATAATCAATATATATCTGCCCTATTAAAGATTTCAAAAATTCATTACTATTAATATATTTAGATAGTTCACAAAGGGAAGATTGCTGAGTAAACCGAATATTACCGCTAGCGACTAAACTTCTAGATGTAAAATCACTAGAAAAAGGCATTAAGCTACAATCATCAGTAATATAATATGTTGTATCATTTGTTAATATTCGTAAAAGGGGGTTTCTTGTTTTAATATTTAGAGAAACACCATTTGACAATTCATAAAAAACTTGATTATTTTTAATATATGGATTATCATTTAATGCTAATTCTATAAGCTGAAGATCAAATGATGTTGAGTCAGAATTAAATGAAAAATCATCTTTTAAATACTTTCGCAAAATATCTTCTGTAATGAAATTTTGGCTAATTGAATCAATATGAATTTTTGATATTGAAAATTCATCTTTATTAAAACTAACAGAAGTAAAAGAGATTAAAGTGATAAATAAACAAATTATGAATACCCACTTAAATATTTTGATTATTACTGCCATTAGTTTAACATATGTTTTATTGGCTCTACCAAACTACTAATATCTCCTGCACCAAGTGTAACTAAAACATCAATTTTATTTTTACTTAAAACATCTAAAACTTCAGATGTATCACAAATTTGTTTTTTATCATTTGAGCAGAAATCTAAAATCATATTAGAATCAACTCCAATAATAGGCTGCTCACGAGCAGGAAAAATATTAGTAATAATTAATTCTTCAGCTAAATTTAGTGATGATGCAAATTCCTGGGCAAAATCTTTTGTTCTTGAATATAAATGCGGTTGAAAAACAACAGTAAGCTTTCTTTTAGGAAACAGCTCCTTAGCAGCTAAGAGTGTCATCATTATTTCTTTTGGATGATGAGCATAATCATCTATATAAACATTTTTTACTGAATCTATATGAACATCAAACCTTCTAGAAATTCCTTTAAAAACATTTAAGCTTTTTACAATTTCATTAATATCAATCTTTAAAATCATACAAACTGTAATGGCAGCTAAGCTATTACTAAGATTATGCTGGCCAGGCATGTGTAAAACAAAATCATTAATATAGGCGATATCTTGTGATAATAATTTCTTTGCCTGATTACTTAACTGAATATCAAACTTTATAGAACTACCAATTCTTATGTTTTTTTTAGCATATACATCGGATTTTTTTTTACTTGAATATGTATATTTATTTAGGTGATTAATATCCTTAAAGTTTTCACTAATATTTTCTTCTAAAACTAAACTGCCTCCACTTTTAATTTGTTTTGAGAATTTATGAAATGCAGATTTAATATCATCAATATTTTTATAGGTATCTAGATGATCATTATCAATAGATGTTATAACAGCAATATCTGGATAAAGCTCAAGAAAGGATTTGTCAAACTCATCAGCTTCCAGCACCAAAACATCTGAGCTATTTAAATTATTTTGGTTTTTAGAATGGATAAAATTTGATTTATAGTTACGGCTTAATCCACCGACAAAGCTTGTTATATTAATATTAGATTCTTTAAGTAAACATGTTAATAATGCTGAAGTAGTTGTTTTTCCATGTGTGCCAGCAATAGCAATAGTGAAGAAGTTTTCAGAAATCAATCCAAGAACAACTGATCTTTTTTTCACAAGAAAACCTTTAGAATTAAAAAAAGAAAGTAATGAGTTATTTATATTAATAGCAGGGGTATAAACAACTAAATTATCAGTATTGTTTTTTTGAAAAACATGTGGAATAGAATTAATATCATCATCAAAAAAAACCTCTATCCCCTCTGATAGCAGCTCATCAGTAATAACTGTTTGATGCTGATCATATCCAAAAACATTTTTATTTTTTGAATTAAAAAATCTAGCTAAAGCACTCATACCAATACCACCAACACCCAAAAGTAAAATATTTTTATATTTCTCTATTTTACTCATTTAGTAGGTTTAAAGCAATCTCTGCTATAGTATTAGATGAATTATGCACTTCTAATTCTTTAATATTTTTACTTAAATTATTTTGCAACGTCTTGTTATTAATAAGTGAATCAATTGTACTTACAAGTTTATCATTTGCTTGGCTATCATTTACTAGCAGCGCAGCATTTTTATTAACTAGTGATTGTGCATTTTTATATTGATGATCTTCAGCAACATTTGGCGATGGAACTAAAATTACAGGTTTACCAATACAACACAATTCAGAAATTGCAATAGCTCCTGCTCTAGAAACAATTATATCACATACCTTATAAGCTAAATCCATTCTATTAATAAATTGATAATTTTTAATAGTTTTAATATTGACCGATGAGACTATTTTATTTGCTTTATTGTCAAAAGAAATACCAGTTTGCCAAATTAAATTTATTTTATTTTTCTTAAAAAAATTAATACTATTACTAATTGCAAGATTTATTGTTCTGGCGCCAAGACTCCCACCGATGACAAGAACTGTACATTGGTTGTTATCTAAATTAAAAAAATCATACCCTGTTTCTTTTGAAGAACTAAAATTACTAATATTCTCTCTAATTGGATTTCCTGTAAATAAGAGTTTATCTTCTTTAAAGAATCTATTCATTTTATCATATGCAACACAAATTTTATTCACATATCGAGACAATATTCTATTAGTTATTCCTGGATAAGAATTCTGTTCCTGAATAAGTGTAGGGATGTTGCACTTCGAAGCAACATATAAAATTGGACCACTTGCAAATCCACCAGTGCCAATAACTAAATCAGGCTTAAAATCTTTAATTATAAAATAAGAAGAAATAAGACTTATAAATAATTTGATAGGAAATAAAAAATTATCAATTGTAAACCTTCTCTGAAAGCCACTGATCCATAACCCCTTAATATTATATCCGTTGCTAGGGATTTTTTCCATTTCCATCTTATTCTTGGCACCAACAAAGAGAAATTTAATGTTTTTGTTTTTTTTCTCAAGGGATTTCGCAATAGATAATGCAGGGAAAATATGCCCTCCCGAACCACCTCCACTAATTATTACTTTAAGCTGTCTCATAATTTCTGTCAGTTGAATCTCTACTAATACTTAATACTATTCCTATTGTTATACATGTAAATAAAATTGATGTCCCACCCATGCTTATTAGTGGAAGAGTTTGACCCGTTACTGGGAAAACACCTACAGCAACAAGCATATTTATAAATGCCTGAAGAACAAGACTAAACATTAATCCAATAGATAATAAACCACCAAATAAACTAGAAGTTTTAGAGGCAATAACAATAGATCTCTGCAATAAAATCAGGTATAATAATATTGGTAAAAAACCTCCAATTATCAAACCATATTCTTCAACCATAATAGCATATATAAAATCAGAAGATGAATAAGGCAATATATTTCTTTGAGTACTTTTACCAGGACCTAATCCTGAAATTCCACCATTATATATTGCCACCATAGCTTGTCTTTGCTGATAATCCTTATTTAAATCACTTCCATCTGTTTTAATAAAATATGCATCAACTCTGCTTATCCATGTGGAGGATCTAGGCATTATTTTATTAACTGATTCTGGGAAAAACTTAGCTGAGGAATATAAAATCAAAGATAAAAATATAGCAGCGCCACAAATTCCAAGAATAAATTTACTTCTAACTCTAGCAATAATCATTAACACAAGACCATTAATAAACACTAATATAGCTGTAGATAAATTATTTGGTAAAATCAGTATACTTACTAACACCAGAGGAGCTAAAACATACAAAAAAAGATATTTAAAGGATTTTATTTCCTCTCTATATTTACTTAACTGCCTAGCCATAAATATTAAAACTGCTAGCTTTGCTATATCAGATGGTTGAAACTGCATACCTCCAAAGGATAACCATCTGGAAGCTCCATTTACATTTACACCAATTACCATAACCAAAATCAATAATACAAGACTTAAGAAATAGATAATCATCCCAATATTGGCAAAATATTTAAATTTAATTTGATGTACTTGATATAAGCAAAATATACCTAAAATGATTCTAATTAAATGACCAAAGAAGTAATTAGCCCCTGCAGTACTATAGACTAAAAGAACAGATAAAAATGACAATATAATTACTGTTCCCCAAATCCCTCTATCTCCTTGAAAATTAATATTTTTTATAAAATCAGGCATTTTTTATATTATAAGCTTCTAACTTGTTTTTTAAATTCATAACCTCTTTCTTCAAAATTTGAGTACATATCAAAACTTGCACAAGCTGGAGATAAAAGAACAGTATCGCCAGAATTAGAAATATTATAAGACATTTCAACAGCTACTTTCATATTAACTGCCTCATATATATCAGCAACAACATGCTTAAATGAAGATTTAATCTTATCATTATTTTCACCAAGACAAATAATTGCTCGAACATTATCATTATTAATAATTTTTTTAATTTCGGAATAATCATTTCCCTTATCAACTCCACCGACAATCCAAACACATTTTTTATGCATACTTTCCAGTGCATACCATGATGCATTTACATTAGTTGCTTTGGAGTCATTTATAAAGTCGATTCCATTCACTGTAAGAACATACTCTAATCTATGCTCAACATTTTCAAAATCAATTAATGATTGTCTAATAATGGTATCAGAAACATCAAATACTCTCGCTACCATAGCTGCAGCCATTGAATTGAATGTATTATGTTTTCCTTGTAATGCTAATTCCTGTATTGTCATTTTATAATTATTTATGTTAATATTAATTTTATTCTGATGGTAGTAACCTCCTTCATTAATTTTATTAGTAAAAGAAATTGGTAACTTCTTTGCGTTTGTATCTATAAAATCTAATTGGTCCTGATTATATATTAAGTAATCTTGTTCATCTTGGTTAGATGTTATTCTTAATTTAGAAGCTTTATAATCAGAAAATTTATTATTATATCTATCTAAATGATCAGCAGTAATATTTAATATTACAGCTACATTTGGTTTAAATTTAATAATATCATCTAGCTGAAAACTGCTAACTTCGAGCACAATATAATTGTAATTCCTGACGGCAATTTCTTTAGAAAAACTCACGCCAATATTTCCGGCTGTTAAAACATTATATCCTGCATCTTTTAATATCTTAGAAATTAAAAGAGTAGTAGTTGTTTTGCCATTTGTTCCTGTAACTGCAATAATTTTTGCTTTAGTATATCTTGATGCGAATTCAATCTCTGAAATTATTGGAACCTTAAATTCTTTAATTTTTTTAATAATATTAATTGAAGAAGAAATCCCTGGGCTTTTAATAATTAAATCAGACTTGATAATTTTTTGCTCCGAATGACCATTTTCTTCCCATGAAATATCATTCTTTATAAGAATCTTTTTAGTTTCTGAATTAATATATTTAGAATCTGAAACTAATACATTATAATTTTGTTTTGACGCTAAAATTGCTGCACCTAAACCACTTATACCAGAACCCAATATGACAATGTTAGATTTCAATTATCTTAGTTTTAGAGTTACAATTGTTATCACAGCTAAAAGAATTCCTACAATCCAAAACCTTGTAACAATTTTACTTTCATGAATGCCTAATAGTTGGTAGTGATGATGAAGGGGAGCCATTTTAAAAACCCGCTTTCCTATTCCAAATTTTTTCTTTGTATATTTAAAGTAACCGACTTGAAGAATTACTGATAAATTTTCAATTAAGAATACTCCACAAAGAATTGGAATCAATAGTTCTTTTCTTACTAAAATTGCTACAACAGCAATTATTCCTCCTAAAGCTAAACTACCTGTATCACCCATAAAAACTTGTGCAGGATAAGAGTTATACCATAAAAACCCAATACAAGAACCAACAAATGCAGACATGTAAATTACTAGCTCACCAGAATATGGTATATACATTATATTTAAATAATCTGCAGCTATTATATTTCCGGAGACATAACAAAAAACAGCTAATGTTATTCCTATAATTGCTGAAACTCCCGTAGCTAAACCATCGAGCCCATCAGTCATATTTGCTCCATTTGAAACAGCGGTAATTACTAAAACTACAACTAGTACGAATAAAATCCAAGCATATTTACTCATACCATCTCCCATCCAAGATGTTAATTTTTGATAATCAAACTCATTATTTTTTAAAAATGGGATTGTAGTTTTAGAAGATTTCTGAGCTACTTCTATAAATTCATAATTTTGCTGACCATTTGAACTAACAAGTTTTTCTTTAACAACTATTTGATTATTGAACACCATTACTAGAGCAACAATTAAACCAATACCAACCTGCCCTAAAATTTTAAATTTTCCAGCTAAACCTGCTTTATCTTTTTTAAAGACTTTAATATAATCATCAACAAAACCAATTATCCCTAACCAAACAGTTGAAAAAATCATAATTAGAATATAAATATTATCTAGTCTAGCAAATAAAATTGTTGGAATCAAAATCGCTGATAAAATGATGAGTCCACCCATAGTTGGAGTGCCTTTTTTATTTTCTTCTCCATCTAAGCCTAGCTTTCTAACATCTTCACCTATCTGCATCTTTTTTATAAATCTTATAATCTTTCCTCCAAAAACAAGAGAAACTAACAATGATGTCATTATTGCAAGTGCTGACCTAAAAGAAATATATTGAAATACACCTGCACCAGGTAAATTATAATTGTTTTCTAAGAATTCAAATATGTAGTAAATCATTTCTTTAATTTTTTATATTATTAAATATCTCCTCCTTATCATCAAAAAGTATTTTAACACCATTTTCATCTTGATACTTTTCATGTCCCTTTCCTGAAATCAATATGACATCATTTTTTTTTGCTAAAGCAAAAGCTGTTTTTATTGCAGAACTTCTATCGTCTATAACTAAAATTTTTTCATTTTCTCTTTCTTCTAAGCCTTCAAGCATATCAGAAACTATTTGCTCTTGTTTTTCATTTCTAGGATTATCTTTTGTAACAATAACTTTAGAACTATACAGACAAGCTTGCATAGTCATTTTAGCTCTCTTAGAACGATCTCTATCGCCTCCACATCCAAAAACAGTAATTATTGATTGAGACTTAGAGGAAATATTTTTAATTGTTTTCAAAACATTAGACATTGCATCATCAGTGTGTGCATAATCAAGAATAACAAAAACTTCTTTTTGCGATTTAAAAACTTCAAACCTTCCTTCTGCTGGTCTTAAAAGGGTGAGTGATGTAATAATTTTATCATCTGTAATACCAAACAAATGCGCTGTAGCAAAAGAAGCTAAAATGTTATAGGCATTAAATTGACCAATTAATTTAACCCAAAATTGAATACTATCAATTTCAAGTAACATTCCATCAAAATGATTTTCTATAACTCTGCATTTAAAATCTGAATTTGACTTTAAAGAATATGAAAATTTTTTTGCATTAGTATTTTGAAGCATTATTAAACCATTCTTATCATCTTTATTTGAAATAGCAAAAGCTTTTGAAGATAAATTAGAAAAGAATTGTTGTTTAGCATCAATATAATTTTTGAATGTCAAATGATAATCTAAATGATCATGAGTAATATTTGAAAAAACACCTGCATCAAACTCAAGAAATGAAATTCTCTTTTGAACAACAGCATGAGAACTAACCTCCATAAAACAAAAGGAGCATTGCTCTGTAACCATTTGAGATAAAAGATTATTTATTTGAAGAGGGTTTGGGGTAGTATGAGTACTATCTATAGTCAAATCACCAATTTTATTCTCAATTGTAGAAATAACACCTACTTTAAAGCCACATCGAGTGAATATTTGATAAAGAAGATTAACGATTGTTGTCTTTCCATTTGTACCAGTAATTCCAACTAATTTAATCTTTGAAGAAGGGTTATCATAAAGGTTACTTGAGATAATAGACAAAGTATGGCTTGTGTCTTTTACAGTAATATAAGTAACTGAATTAATTAAATTGTCTGGTTGATTCTCACATATAATTACTGAAGCACCATGATCAATTGCTTGCTGTATAAAATCATGACCATTACTAGAGACCCCTTTAATAGCAATAAACAAATCATTGGTTTTGACTTTTCGTGAATCAAAACATATATTGGTAATTAATCTTTCTTGTTGACCTAAACACAAAACAACATTGACTTTCTTAATTAATTTAGATAAACTTATCATGAGGCAATTAAATTTATTTTCATACCTAAATCAAATTCTTTACCCTTTTCAAGTGATTGATATTTAATTTTACCTTTACCTTTAAAAGTAACTTGTAAACCTGCATTTTCAAGAAGAAATACTGCATCTGAAATAATCATTCCATATAAACTAGGAATTTTATTTCTATCCAAATCATTATTAATATTTCTTAATCTTAAATTGATTTGATTATTTTTTTTGTCTGCTACTGACCATTGTGATTGCTGAGCATTAAAAGGAATATTTAATTTTTCTAAAACATTATGTAAATCATTACTAAAGCCATTACTAACAAATGGTAGACTTTCTTTTTCTATTTCATTATCAATAGATTGATGTAAAGAAATATCTGAAGCAAATACTTTATCAGATATTTCTTTGAATATAGGCGCAGCTACATCGCCGCCATAAAAACCATTCTTTTTTGGATTATTTACAAGTACAATACAAGAATATTTTGGTTTGTCAGCAGGAAAAAAACCAATAAATGATGCTTGATACTTTTTGATATTTTCCTCACCATTTTCAGTATTAATTTCACTTAATCCATAATCTAACAATGTCGTACTTGTCTTACCTGCTATTTTATAGTTTGTGTTTTTTATTGATTTTGCTGTTCCTTGATCAACAACTTTAATAAGAAAGGGCAAAATCTTATCAATTGAAGATTTTGAGCAAATTGCTGGGTTGATAATCTCAATATTATTTTTAGAAATAACCCTTCCTCCATTCGTGACTGATGTTGTAAAAAGAGGCTTGACCATTACTCCTTGATTTGCAATTGCATTATAAAATGTAAGCATGTGCAAAGGAGTTAATCTCAAGGAATACCCAATAGACATCCAAGGAAGAGTAACACTATTCCACTGCTTAGTACCTGGCTTTTTTATAAGTAAACTATTTGGATATGGCAATTCAATATCAAGAGGGGTGCATAAACCCATTTTATATATTCTATCAATAAATAACTGAGGTTCATCTTTATAATACTTATTTACAACTTTAGAAATTGCGACATTGGAAGATTTAACAAAAGCCTGACCCAAGGTAATTTTACCATAGCCTCCTTTTTTTGAATCTCGCATTATTTTGTCAGAAAACTTATGTGTTCCATCTTCAGTATCTATGGAATCAGTTAACTGGAAAAATGAATCCTCCAATCCAGCTAAAATAGATGCTAACTTAAATGTTGAGCCAGGTTCTGAGTGTTTGGCAATTGCATGGTTATAGTTTTCATCAAAAGACCCATCCTTATTTTTCTTTAAATTTGAAACAACCTTTAAATGACCAGTTTGCACCTCCATTAATATTACTGTACCCCAATCAGCATCATGCTTCACAAGGGCACTACTTAAAGCTTGATGTGCCACATCTTGCATGTCAATATTAATTGTAGAAACGATATCACATCCTATTTGAGGACTAAGGTTTAGGTCTGAATCTTCATCTCTGTAAAGATTCTTTCCAATTTTTTGTTTTAGCTGTAAACCATCTAATCCAGATAACGTTTTATTGTAAGCTCTTTCCAGCCCTATGGGATTAGAATTTCGAAGAAGACCAATAGTTCTTTTTGCTAAGATGCCAAATGGATTTTCACGGTTTGCTCTTTTTTCAGCAATTAAGCCACCTTTGTTTTTGTCTAACTTCAGAATAGGCAAACCCTTTAGTTCCTTTAATTGATTATAAGTAACCTTATTTTTTAATTTCAAATATTTACTATTTCTATTTGATTTAAGAAATTTAAGATATTCATTTGAACTTTTATCTTTAAACAAATTAGAAAGACCAAAAGCAAGTGAAGATGACTCTTTTACAAAAATTTTATCTTCAATTACACTAAGATCTAAATAAACATTATAAAGAGGCATTGAGATAGCCAACAAAGATCCATTATCAGAAAAAATATTACCCCTAGCAGCTGAAAGAGGCACAAAGCTTGGAGTATTTATCTTGCTTATTTGAGGCTGTAAAGTTTGAATAAATAAAATCTTCATAACAATAACAACAGCCAAACCACACATGACTAGATATAAAAATATAGCTCTTATATTTGTTTTTTTAATTTTATTACTCATGAAAATCGATTATTCTTGGTGGATTATTTGAAGAATTAAGCCCTTGAGCCTTTACAAGACCTTCAATTTCTGATCTTTTATAAACTTTCATAAGTTCGGATTTGGTATTTACATATGTCAATCTTAAGCTAGTAATTTGTCTTTCAAGTTTAAGAGATTCTTTAAGCAAAGACTCTGCATTAAAAGAAAGTCTAATATTTAAAAGCAGAAGTAGTATAATCAAAAAGAGAAAAGGAAAATAATTCTGACTTTCCTTTTTTGAGAAAAAATCACCCTTTAGCACTGATAAAATTGATCTATTTTTTGACATAAGCAATTTTTTCTGCAACTCTCATTTTTGCGCTGGTAGCTCGATTATTGAATGTGCACTCATCCGAGCTTGGAACAATAACATTTTTATTTATTTGATTAAACACTTTGGATATATTACCAAAGAAATCTTTCTCAACAACACCATCTGTATTACCTTTCTTAAAAAGATTCTTCACTATTTTATCCTCAAGAGAATGATAAGATATAACAACAATTCTACCACCTGGGTTCAATAATTTAGTTGCAGAATTTAACATATCCTTTAAAGCATTGATTTCATCATTAACTTCAATTCGGATTGCTTGAAAAACTCTAGCAAGAAATTGATTTCTTTTTTTTACTGGAGACAAATTTTCTGCAATAAGAATCAATTCAGTTGTAGTTAAAATATTTTGTTCTTTTCTAGCATTTACAATTTGCTTAGCTAGTTTTCTAGATTGAGTAATATCCCCATAGATATAGAACATATTAGCCAATTGCTCTTCAGAATAGTTATTAATAATTTCTTTTGCATTTAGATTAGAATCAATATTCATTCTCATATCTAACTCACTATCGAACCTCAAAGAAAAACCTCTTGCAGCAGTATCAAACTGATGAGAAGACACCCCTAGATCCGCTATGACACCATCAATTTTCTCAATACCTTCTAACTTTAAGAAGTTTTTTAAAAATCTAAAATTAGCTTTGATCAATTTAAAATTACTTGACTCTATATTATTTGCTGTTGCATCATGATCTTGGTCAAAAGAATATAGTCTGCCATTTTTTAAAAATTTTAAAATTTCTTTAGAATGACCACCACCACCAAAGGTCACATCAACATACACACCATCGGGTTTTAAATTTAAACCCTCTATACTTTCTTTAAGTAAAACTGGACTATGGTATGTCATTGGCGACATTATTACCCATAACCTCTTCAGTTAATGAACCAAAATCTTTTAATGAATTAGCAACAGACTCTTCATATTGTTCTTTATCCCAAACTTCAATAATATTTACTGAGGAAGACAAAACAATCTCCTTATCTAAGGATGCAAAAGCAATCAAATCTTTAGGAATTAATAATCTAGAAACACTATCAATATTTATAATTTTAAGACCAGACATATAAGATCGTATAAAATCATTATTCTTTTTTACAAATCGATTTAACTTATTAACCTCAGAAATAATTTTATTCCATTCCGACATAGGATGTATCTCTAAACACTTATTAAAGACACTTCGCTTAACTACAAAGCCATCATTTACAAAAGGTGTCATTTGTTTTTTTAAAGCAGACGGAAGCATAACTCTTCCCTTTGCATCTACCTTACATTCATATGTTCCAAGAATATTGATCACTCTATTGATTTTTCATGTAAATATACAAAATAACCCCACTTTTTCCCACTAACACCCACTTTGTTGATAACTTTTAACATTAAATAAAATGCGTATTGACGTTACTTTGAAAGTGATTTAATAATAATTTTTGTTAATTTGTAAATAATAAAAACATCTATGGTTAAGTCAAGTGGAGATTTTACATACTTAGAAGAAGGATCTGGAAAACCTATCATACTACTTCATGGCCTTATGGGCGGTGTAGAGAATTTTGGCGAGATGGTTGACTTTATCTCCAATGACTATAAAGTTTACGGCTTAGATTTAAAGCTGTTTGAAACACCAATTCTAAAATGTTCTGTAAAAAACAAAGCAAACTATCTTCACAAATTTATGAATCACATAGGAGTTGAAAAAGCTACTTTAATTGGAAACTCAATGGGAGGTCATATCGGTTTAATATTTATGAAACTTTTTCCAGAAAAAGTAGAATCATTAATCCTTACAGGTAGCTCTGGACTGTATGAAAGTGCAATGGGAGATACTTTTCCACGAAGAGGAGATTATGATTACATAAAAAGAAAAACCGAAGAAGTTTTCTATTGCCCAGAAGTTGCTACAAAAGAATTAGTCGATAGAGTTTTTGACATTGCAAATAAAAGAGAATCAATTATTAGACTTCTGGCATTTGCAAAATCTGCTATTAGACACAATATGGCAAAAGATCTTCCCCTTTTCAATGTTCCAACTTGTTTAATATGGGGGAAGTTTGATAAAGTAACTCCTCCACATGTAGCTGAAGAATTTAATAAACTACTTCCTGATTCGACATTATATTGGGTTGATAAATGTGGACACGCACCCATGTGGGAACACCCCAAAGAATTTAGTAAACACGTACTTACTTTTCTAAAAGATAGATTCTAAATAAATGATGATTAAAAAAGCAGAATTTGTAATTAGTAATACTGATTACCGATTATGTCCAAAAGAAAATTTACCAGAATACGCTTTTATTGGACGATCAAATGTTGGAAAATCATCATTAATTAATGCGTTAGTTAACAATAAGAAACTTGCAAAAACATCCAGCACACCTGGAAAAACTCAACTCATAAATCATTTCATAATTAATGACCAGTGGTTTCTTGTAGACCTACCGGGATATGGTTATGCCAAAACCTCCAAAACACAAAGAGCATTATTTCATGAAATGATAAGCAACTATCTGCTAAACAGAAGTTCCTTAGTAGCACTGTTTGTTTTAATAGATTCACGACATAAACTACAAAATATTGATAATGAATTTATGATATTTCTAGCTGAAAGTCAAATTCCATTTGTAATTGTTTTTACAAAAACTGATAAACTAGGAAAAAATATTCTTAAAAAAAATACTGATAATTTCAGAAAAGAGATGTTAAAAAGTTGGGAAGAAATCCCAAAAATATTCCTAACTTCTTCCGAAACTAAAGAAGGTGTTATAGAAATTACAAAATATATTACCAAACTCAACTTAAATCTTAAGTAATTAAAGGATTTTTGTCTCCTTTGCAAAGAAACCACAATAATCTCTTAAAGCTTCTGCCAACTTACTTTGACCAGTAGATTTTTCAAGAGATGTTGCCATACTCATCATATTTTGATGGTAAAGAATAAACATATCATTTACTGGCATATCTTTTGTCCAGATATCTACTCTTAAAGTTTCTTTTTTCGTCGCATCCCATGCTGCTACCATTAAAGCCTTTAAGTTAATATCACCTCCTTCCTCGTTATCAGAAATCATATTAATATTTAACGGCAAATTATTTTCATCAAGTTCAACTTCAAATTTTAAAATCTGTTTCATTTTTTCGGCTTGTATTTAGACTGTGTTAAAATATTATTATAATCAGTGTTTTGCATCAATTGTGCAAAAGAAATATTTTTATTATTTTTCATATAGCTCTCAATAATATTACCACCAATAAAATAGGCAATTCTTCCTGGAGAGTTCTTAGGCATGCCTTTAGAAAAAGGAGAATAATCCAAATATGACCTGTAATCATTCTCTTTTGAAGAGAAAAGTAAATTATTTTCTATAAAATAAGACCAAATTAAAAATTCATTTTCCTTACACCAAATTAATTGATTATTACTAAATCGTAGTTTAGTTGATTTATTAAATTTTGGCAATATTTTATTTAAAAAAAACATAATCTTTCCTTTATAAATAATTTTTGCTAAAAATATACTTTCTCTATCATATAATTCAAAATCTCTATTAAATAAAGATTCAAAAATGTTAGGGATCATAAATTTCGTTTGTTTTTGAAACTTCAAGTATTCTGGATTTCCAAGTCTATCATAAAAAACACTATTTTCTCCCAAATAAAAATCTAAACCAATTGCAACTATAGAATCATAGGAAATTACCCCATAATTAAAACCACTAAACATTGTTATAAAATGGGGTGTTTGTTTTTCTGGAAGCAAATTGTTGTAATTGATTATTGCACTACTAAGCTGGTTTTCATAAATAGAAAAATCAGCGAAATTTTTACTAATTGAATCATAAACTTCGCGCATATCCGGATGATCAACAAAATCAAGCACACTATTTCTAAATGTACTGTCGTCAGAATTGGTAAACAGAAGATTATTAAAATAATCTCCAAACACTCCTAATTTTTTATCCCAAATATCTTTTTTTTCAGTGAAATTATCTGCTTTAGAGCTAAAAAGAGAGTTTTCGAACCTATATACAGTCAAATTATTCTTGTCTTCTAAATTAGCACTACAACCAATTAACAACAGAAAAAAAAATAAAGGAAAAATATAATTCATTGCCACAAATGTAAGAAACACTTACCTTTGCAACAAGATTATGAATACAAAAAGTGTAATATCACATATTGAAAATTGGATTAAAGAATATCATATTTCATCTTTAACTGACGGCTATGTAATTGGTGTTTCAGGAGGCATTGATTCTGCCGTAACCTCCACATTAATTGCTAAAACAGGGATTCCGCTATTGTGCGTAGAAATGCCCATACATCAAAACACGATCCAAAGCCAAAGATCTTCTAATCATATAAAGTGGCTAAAGAATCAATTTCCAAACGTTAGTTCTTTTGAAACTAATTTAAGTGGGACCTTTGAAACTTTTAAAGCTGAACACACCAATACAAATCAAAGAACAGAATTAGCTCTAGCTAATACAAGAGCAAGATTAAGAATGATAAGCTTATATTATTATGGCCAAATTAATAATTACTTAGTTGCAGGAACTGGAAATAAAATAGAAGATTTTGGAATTGGTTTTTTTACAAAATATGGAGACGGAGGAGTTGATCTAAGTCCAATTGCTGATTTAAAAAAATCTGAAGTTTATTTAATAGGTCAGGAATTATGTATTAATAATGAAATTTTATTGGCACCTCCAACTGACGGACTATGGGGAGATGACAAAACAGATGAAGATCAGATAGGAGCTTCATATCCTGAACTTGAATGGGCAATGGAGTTTAGTGGAGATGAAAAAAAATTAAGCAAAAGACAAGCGGAAGTTCTAAATATTTTCCAAAATTTCAATAAGAAAAATAGACATAAAATGATTCCTATACCTGTCTGCAACATACCTAAGTCATTGAAATAAAATAAATTACTTAAATTAGCAGTAATACTAATTTAAATATAAATTATGAAAAAAATAGAAACCCCACTTACATGGGCTTTAGGAATTATATCTATATTATTAATTACACTTATTTCTTCAAACTCGACTGTTAAAGATTATAATTTAGGCAACGCCTCTGCAAATAACAACAATGATTGGAACTTAGTACATGAACATAAAGCAAAAGAAAGCACTGATTTTAGCTTATTAAAAACCTATGGAGTATGGGGTGATGAAAACTGTAACTCAGCAGAAACAATTTCTCAAGGATTGATAGATTTTGTAGAAGACACATTTGATTTAACAAATAACGAAGCAAAAGAATTATTACAATTAGAATCTGATTTAGATACAATACCTATTAAATAAATATTTCTATTTTAATTTTACTTTAACAAACATTAAGAGAAGAAATATACTAGAAGTAAAAGAAGATATTCTACCAATATAATCACCAAATTTATTGTAGAAAGTTTTTATATTATTGGTTGACACTTCTATATCTATTGCTACCTTTTCATTCCAATCAGAAAATGCAATCACTTCCCCTCGACTATTAATAACTCCAGACTGACCAGTATTAGCACATCTAATTATAGATTTTCGCTGTTCTAGAGCTCTTAATTTTGAATAACTAAAATGTTGTTTATATCCAGAGGTATTCTTCCACCAACCATCATTGGTTATTATGCACATAAGATCAAAATCTTTTGATTTATTTAAATCTCCAAAAATAGATTCATAACAAATCAGTGGCAATAGATTTAATGTATCAAAAGAAAACACATCAAGATAATTATCGCTACCTAAAGAACCACTAACTCCACCTAAATTAACAGATAGAGAAGAAATATTATTAAGTAAAAATGGGAATGGAATTTTTTCAGCTCCAGGTACTAATTTCACTTTGTGATAAATATCAATCTTTCCAAGATTAGAAATAAAAATTGCAGAATTATACACATCGTACCAAAGATCTTGTGTTCTAATCTGTCTTGCTGTAGAACTTATGTCATCAATTGAGTTGAATCTTTTAAATGTAGTGGCACCAAGTAAAATATTTAATTTGGGGAAATCTCTCTGAAGCTTTTCTAATTCTTTTAAACTATATGAGTATTCAATTTTACTTTCCCATAAACTTTCTAAAAGAGCAGTTTCAGGACCAATCAATAAATCAGTTGTACTATCTAACTTAGTTCTTGCTAAATCAACAAAATCTTTTAATTGCTGCTTGTAACCTAAACTAAACTTATCTGTATAGGGGTCAACATTTGGTTGAACAATTACAATTTTTTTTGTGGCTATAATAGTTTCATTATATTTTTTTGAAATAACTTGAGAAGCTAAAATTGGAGCAAACAAAACAATAGCTAATACCAATAAATTTTTCTTAATTTTAAAATTATTTAAGAATACAAAAAATAAAATATTAGTCAACAAAACCCATATAGAACCTCCTAAAACGCCAGTATATTCATACCAATTGATGAGATACAAGGATTCTGAAAAACAATTCCCTAAGGTTAGCCAAGGCCATGAAAGATCCCAATTTAAATGTAGATATTCCATGGAAACCCAAAAAATCACCAATGATAAATAACCTAATCTTATTCCTAAGATGTTTTTTGATTTATGAAATAAATAAAAAACAAATGACATTAAAAATGAATTAATCAAAAATGCCATTATAGCTCCAAAAAGAGTAGCATAATAAACCCAATAGGTTGTAAGAATATTAAATATTAAGAATGTTAAAAAAGACAACCAAAAAACTTGTCCACCCGCTTTTTCATAATTCTTTTCAAAATCTTTCAGCACAAATAATAAAGGAACAAAAGCGAAGAAAATAAAATAACTAAAACCAGCTACAGGCCAAGAAACACTTAGAAGCAGTGCAGATAAAAAGCAGAAGATATAATTTCTCATATGTTTTACAAATATTATCATATTTTTGCTTAAATGAATACTTTAAAAAGAAATATACCAAACTTTATAACTCTGTCTAATTTATTATGTGGGATTATTTCAATAATTTTTTCCTTTGAAAACAATTTAGTTTATGCAGGTACTTTTGTTTTTATTGGAATTTTTCTTGATTTTTTTGATGGATTTTTTGCTAGAATCTTAAAAGTAGAAAACAAGTTTGGAGTTGAGCTTGACAGCATGGCAGACTTAATTACCTCTGGATTAGCTCCAGCATTTATATTGTTTCAAATTATTAGAGCACAAACTGAAGGAAATATCCATTTTAACCTACCATTTTCACTTATTTCTTTAGTTGCATTTACGATACCCATTTCTTCAGCAATTAGACTTGCCAAATTTAATCTTGATGAGAATAAAAAAGAAGGTTTTATTGGTCTTCCTACCCCAATGACGGCTACTTTTATTGCCGCCATACCATTTATTTATCTTCAAGATCATTATTTCTTTTACGATAGCATAACATTCTTATGTCTTACTGCTATTATATTTTCAATACTTCAAATAAGTACAATAAAATTATTTTCTTTAAAATTTAACGTTAAGTATTTTACTTTTGACACGCTCAACATATTTAGAATTTTAATTTTAATTTTTTCTACCACATTATTTTTGTTATTTAATTTTTCATCCATCCCTTTTATTGTAATTTTGTACATAATTCTATCATTAATAAATAATTTTTTAAAATGAAATTCATAGCAGAAATAGATGTAATGCCAATAAAATCCTTGCTAGACCCTCAAGGAAAAGCAGTAAGTGCCAGTATGGGTAATGTAGGACTTTCTGAAATTAAAAATGTTCGAATTGGTAAACATGTTACATTAGAAATTGAAGCAAAAAATATGGACATGGCTAAGAACAAAGTTGATGAAGCTTGTAAAAAAATGCTTTGCAATCTTATAATGGAATCTTATACATTCAAATTAAAAGAGGTTTAGTTTTTTAATTAACCCCTAAGCTTAAAATTTTCACCTAAATAAACACTTCTTACCTGTTCATCTTGAGCAAGCTCCTGTGAGGTTCCTTGTTTTAAAATAGCTCCCTCAAACAATAGGTATGACCTATCAGTTATAGATAGCGTTTCATGTACATTATGATCTGTGATTAATACGCCAATATTTTTTTTCACTAATTTTTTCACAATACTTTGAATATCTTCAACTGCTATAGGATCAACTCCAGCAAAAGGTTCATCTAATAAAATAAATTTTGGATCAG
>CASIBH010000020.1 GCA_949372805.1 uncultured Flavobacteriales bacterium
TCTTTGTGCAGTAGACATTTTTTCTCCGTCTCCACTCATATCTATTCTCGTTCTTGAATCTACATTCATGTCTTGAGCAAAAGATACAGTTGTCATTAGACCTAAAGCAAGGGCTAATATGTTACGTAAATTTTTTTTCATTTTATTTATTTTAAATTAATACGGGGCAAAGATAAACTACTCAATTAAAACAAGCATAATAGATTAGCTACTTTTTTAACATTAGATTGTGGGTATCATACTTAATCAATTGATTGTTAGGTTGTTAAGCTGTGAGTTTTTTTATTTAAAAATCACTAAAAAAAGCTAAAAAAACATTAAAAACAGCTGTTTTTTGATAAAAATTGATTTTTAGCCTTTATATGAGAGCCACTTCCAGAGCTCTTTATAGCTAATTTTTTTGCCATACATTAGTATTCCTGTTCTGTATATTTTGGCAGCTAAAAATGTTGTTGCCACAAAGCCTGTAATAATTGAAAGCATTGAAATAAATAGCTCCCAGTTTTCTACTCCAAACGGTAGTCTTACCATCATAATAACTGGTGAAGTAAATGGAATCATTGACATCCAAAATGCCAGAGTACCATCGGGATTATCCATTACCGGCTGAATTAGCATTATTGCAAGTAATAAAGGTACTGTTATTGGAACAACAAATTGCTGAGTATCAGCTTCTGCATCTACTGCTGAACCAACAGCTGCAAAAAGAGAGCTATAAAGAAGATATCCGGATATAAAATAAAAGATAAAACAAAGTATAATCTGCATAAAGTTAATGCCCCCAATTAGATTTGTAATTTTTGACATTATCTCAGTGTTTTCAGCTGAGTTCGCTTGGCTAATTAATTCGTTGGGATTAAATAATAAAAGTTCTGCTAAAGCTGCTAATGCCATAGTTAATACAATCCATAAAATGAACTGAGTTAATCCTACAAGAGCTACTCCAATAATTTTACCCATCATTAATTGAAATGGTTTTACTGATGAAATAATAACCTCAACAATCCTATTAGTTTTTTCTTCTATTACTCCTCTCATTACCATTGTTCCGTACATGAAAATAAACATGTATATGAGTATGCCAGTAATAAAACCAATACCCATGCTGCCTTCAGTGCTAGAATTGATGTTTTCTCCATCAAGAGTTATAATTTTTGTTTGGATATTTATTTCTGTTACTGAAGATTCTAATACCTTTAAGTCTATTCCTGCTAACTTTAATTTATTCCTCTCAATTATTTTTTCAATTTTATCTGCAATAGATCTTTTAACTGATAATGAGATTTGTTGATCTGATAAAAGATAAAATTGGTCTTTATCTTTATCTAGAACGGCATAGTATTCAGTTTGTGAAAAATCTTTTTTAAGAAGTTCAAGCTCCTCATCAGTAATAATAGTGAATTTAGTATTTTCTATTTTATTTAACGGTTCTAAAAATTCAATATTTTTTTCTGATAAAGCAACAAGCCTATTTTGCTGATCTTGCATAGATAAAATAGTTGGAGTTACTAAAAGAGCAGCCATTAGTATAGGTCCAAGAATAGTCATTACTATAAAAGATTTCTTTTTTACTCTTACTAAATATTCTCTTGAAATTATTAGCCAGATTTTATTCATTTCCAATAGCTTTAATAAATATTTCTTCAATACTTGGGGTATGTTTTTTTAACAGAATAATTTCATGTTTTTCATTTATAGATTTTATTACATCTTTTTGTGTGAAATTATCATTTATCGTTAAATTAAATACATTATGAACTTGATTTACAATAGTATACTCTTGTGATTCTAATAAATTGTCTTCGTTTATTGTTACTTCAAATTGCTTATTATCAAATTTATTCTTAATATTTTCAATTGACCCTTCTAAAATTGTTTCAGCATTATTGATAAGAGCAATATGATCGCAAATCTCTTCTACAGACTCCATTCTGTGTGTAGAAAAAATTATAGTAGTTCCTTTATCTCTTAAATTAACTATTTCGTCTCTTATAATTGATGCATTTATGGGATCAAAACCACTGAAGGGTTCATCAAATATTAGTAGTTTAGGCTCATGTAAAATTGTAACGATAAATTGAATTTTCTGAGCCATTCCTTTTGAAAGTTCTTCAACTTTCTTTGGCCACCATTCAATAATTTTAAATCTTTTAAACCAGTATCTTAATTTACTTAGTGCTTCGCTATAAGTCATCCCTTTAAGCTGAGCAAGGTACAAGGCTTGTTCCCCTACCTTCATTTTCTTATAAAGTCCTCTTTCCTCAGGAAGGTATCCAATCATTGAAATATGCTTTCCTTGAAGTTTTTCTCCATTAAATATTACAGATCCGCTATCTGGAGCAGTAATTTGATTTATAATTCGCATAAGAGTTGTTTTTCCAGCACCATTTGGTCCTAGTAAACCATATATGCTTCCCTTTGGAATAGAAATGTTTACTTTGTTTAATGCTGTGTAGTCTCCATAAACTTTGACTACATCATTTACTTCAAGTATTAAATCAGCCATTTAGCTAAACATATCTTTTACCCTATCAAAAAATGATTTATCTTTTGTAGTTGGGTTTGGCTGAAAATTTTTCTGCGATTCAGATTGCTCAAAAAATTTCTTTTCTTCTTTTGTCAATGTTTGTGGAGTCCATACATTAATATGTACTAATAAATCTCCTCTGCCGTAACTATTAACAGATGGAAGACCTTTAGACTTTAACCGTAAAATTTTACCACTTTGTATGCCGCTCTCTAGCTTAATTTTTACCTTTCCATTTATTGTTGGTATTTCAGTCTCTGCCCCCAATACAGCATCATTAAAACTTATGTAGTGGTCATAGTGTAGATTTTTACCATCTCTAATTAATTTTTCATCTTCCTCTACAGAAATAAGAACTAGTAAATCACCATTTATTCCTTCAAATGGAGCGGCATTTCCTTTCCCGCTAACCTTTAACTGCATATCATCTTCCACGCCTGCAGGAATAGTGATTTTAACTGTTTCCTGCTCTTTAATCATTCCATTAGCATCAGTTCCACTTGGTCTGTTTTTAATGGATTTTCCTGCCCCTGAACATGCCTGACAGCTTGCAGAAGTTTGCATCTGGCCTAGAATAGTATTACTTATTCTAGTAACCTGTCCTGAACCATTACAAGTACTGCATGTATTGTAAGTAACGCCTTCTGCATTAACTAAACGACTAACTTTTATTTTTTTATCTACTCCTTCAGAAATTTCTTTTAGATTAAGAGTTAATTTAATCCTAAGGTTTGATCCCTTTATAACTCTTCGTCCTCTTTGGCCTCCACCAAAGCCTCCAAAGCCACCGCCACCACCACCAAAAACATCTCCAAATTGACTAAAGATATCATCCATGTTCATGCCGCCACCAAATCCGCCTCCAGAATTACCCATTCCAGCATGACCATATTGGTCATATCTCTGTTTTTTTTCGTTATTGCTTAAAACCTCATATGCTTCAGCAGCTTCTTTAAATTTAGCTTCTGCCGCATCATTATCAGGGTTTTTATCTGGGTGATATTTTATTGCAAGTTTTCTATATGCTTTTTTTATTTCTTTAGCATCAGCACTTTTGCTAACTCCTAAAACATCATAATAATCTTTTTTTGACATATCTTTTTTAATTAATTTCCTACAACAACCTTAGCGTATCTTAAAACTTTATCCCCAAGTAAATAACCTTTTTCTATAACATCAATTATTTTACCTATATCTTTTTTGTCTTGGGCAGGAATGTTAGTAATAGCCTCATGAAAATCGGTGTCTAAGGCTTTACCTTTAGGATCTTCCATTTCTTTTAGTCCCTTTTTTTCAAGCTCTCCTTTTAATTGCTTGTATATTAACATTATACCATCATCATCAGAAGTGTTTTGAGCTTGTAGAGCTCTTTCAAAATTATCTAAGACAGGAATTAAAGAGGTAATAACATCTTTACTTGCTGTAGTGAAGAGTTCTATACGCTCTTTTGCTGTTCTTTTTCTAAAATTATCAAATTCAGCAAAAAGTCTTAAGTTCTTATCTTTTTCAGCTTCAACTTCATTTCTTAAATTTTCTAGCTCTTCTTTACTAATTTTTACTGATTCTACTACTTTCTTTTTTGAAGTGCTTTTTTTTATTTTTTTAGATTTTTTTTCGCTCATATCTTAAATATTGTTTATTTAAATCTTCTTGCAAGATCTTTGCCAAAGATTAATAATTAGACATATTGTCAGCTTATTTTTTTTTAGATTCTAAAAATCTATGTAGGCTTTGTCCTTTAAGATTTTTAGCTATAATTATTCCTTTTCCATTAATAATTATATTTGAGGGGATACTTCTAATATTATACTTTTTTGAGCCCTCTGATTGCCACCCTCCTAAGTCTGAGACATGATATTCCCAAAATAATTGATCTTGATTAATGGCTTTTACCCAAGCTGCTTGTGTCTTATCTAGAGAGAGGCTGAAGATTTCAAATCCTTTACCATCTTCAAAAGTTGTTTTGTTAAACTTTTTATATGCATCAACAAGGTTAGGGTTTTCTCTTCTACAGGGACCGCACCATGAGGCCCAAAAGTCAATTAAAACAATTTTATTTTTAATACTGGAAAGACTCATTTTCTTACCTGTTGGGTTTTTATAAGATAAATCAGGTGCCTTATCTCCAATATTTAATCCTATTTCTTGGCTATAAGAAAAACTGACAAATAAGCAGTTTAAGGCAAGAATGAAAATTTTTCTAAACATAATTTTGGTTTAATTGATTCTTTCTATTTGAGCTCCAAGAGCATTTAGTCTTTGATCAATATTTTGATAGCCTCTATCTATTTGTTCTACATTATGAATAGTACTTTCACCATCTGCAGCTAATGCAGCTATTAATAAAGAAACTCCAGCCCTAATGTCAGGAGAAACCATAGTTGTTGCTTTAAATTTAGAGGTATGATTAAGACCAATGACAGTTGCTCTATGGGGATCACATAAAATAATTTGAGCTCCCATGTCTATTAGTTTATCAACAAAGAAAAGTCTTGATTCAAACATTTTCTGATGTATTAAGACACTTCCTTTAGCTTGAGAGGCAACAACAAGAATTATACTTAATAAATCTGGTGTAAATCCTGGCCACGGAGCATCTGATATTGTTAGTATCGATCCATCAATAAAGCTTTCAACAGCATAGTTTTGTTGTGAGGGTATATATATGTCATCACCTTTTCTTTCAAGCTGTATCCCTAGCTTTTTAAAGACTGAAGGAATTATACCCAGATTTTCATAAGATACATTCTTTATTGTAATCTCTGATTTAGTTATGGCTGCAAGTCCAATAAAACTACCAATTTCAATCATATCTGGAAGGATTTTGTGCGTGCACCCAGATAAGGAAGTAACTCCATTAACTGTTACAAGGTTTGATCCAATTCCTGAGATTTCTGCTCCCATGCTATTTAACATTTTACATAACTGTTGAAGATATGGCTCACAAGCAGCGTTGTAGATAGTTGTTGTTCCTTTTGCTAAAACTGCAGTCATAATAATATTAGCAGTACCTGTAACTGAAGCTTCTTCAAGAAGCATGTAAGTGCCTATTAATTCTGTGGCTGTTACTCTGTAAAATTCTTCTTTGCTATCATAATCGAATTTAGCTCCAAGTTTCTCAAATCCATTAAAGTGTGTGTCTAATCTTCTTCTACCTATTTTATCTCCTCCAGGTCTAGGGATAAAGCCTTTTCCAAATCTTGCTAAAAGTGGTCCAATCATCATAATTGAGCCTCTTATAGAACTGCTTTTTTCTTTATAATCCTCGCTTGAGAGGTAGTTAACATCAACATTATTTGCTTGAAAAATATATGATGAAGATGATTTTTTTTCTACCCTAACATTTAAATCTTTCAAAAGATTAATTAAAATATTTACATCTCGAATTTCTGGAATGTTTTCCATGATAACCTCATCTGAGGTTAGTAAGACTGCGCATAAAACTTGAAGAGCTTCATTTTTAGCTCCTTGTGGGTGAATTTCTCCGCTTAATTTTAATCCTCCTTTAACTTTAAATGTAGTCATTTAACGTCTTTTCTTAAATTTCTTTTTGTGAGTTGAGCTAGTGTTTGTTGATCTTATTGCTACGGTATCAGACTTTATAAACTCAAAATCTTCAGCTAATTTCAGTTCATTATTTGATAGCTGCGCTAGATGTAATTTTATAGTTTCATTATTTACCGAATTTCTATTAAAAAGTAAGTATGATTTCTTCATATGATTTGCAATCATACCAGTCATAATTTCTTTCTCTTTTTTATCGTCTAAAGTTTGAGCAATTGCAATCATTCCCTCTAATGTTGCCCCATAAAAAGGAAACTTGATCTTCTTCTTAGGGTAATCCATTTTACTTGGCTTCGCCTGTAGTTTTTCAATTTCAGGAAGGGGATATGGCGATTCTGTATCGAGTTTAAAATCTGACATAATAAACAAATGGTCCCACAATTTATGAGTGAATTCCTTAACATCTCTTAAATGAGGATTCATTTGGCCCATAAACTGAATAATTGACTTGACACATTTTGTTCTTTCTTCCTTATCTTCAATATTAGTTGCGTGTGCAACCATTTTTTGAACATGTCTTCCGTATTCAGGTATTATAAGTTCCTCTCTTTCCGTGTTGTATTCCATGTATATTTCTTTAATGCAAAAGTACAAAAAAAAACAGCTCAAATTAATGAGCTGTTTTAAGCTTTAAAATCCCAATGTTAATCCAATGAGATAATTACGTGTGGCTTCAGGAAAATAACCGGCCATATTATATCCACCATCTGATCCTTTGGTTACATAATGATCATCTTCGCTTGGATCATAACCATTTGATACAAATCTATATATCCATGCATTACTAACATATTCCTCATCAAATAAATTATTTATTTGTAAGCTTAATCTAGCATAGTTAAAGATTTTGCTGTTAAAGCTATAAGAGAGGCGTAGATTGTTTACTAGATAGTCATCTAGTTTTCTATCCTCCGAAGAACTATTATCTATGAATTGCTCGCCAACATATTTTGTGATAAAATCTAAAGATAGATTGTCTTGAAAATTATATGTTAGTTGTGAAGCCCAAATTATGCTAGGAGAAAATGCTAAATCTGTTTCAGTGTAGATTGTTTCTTGCTGGCCCCCAGTGTCCCAGCTATCAATATATTGAATAAATGTATCAATTTTGTTTTCGCTAAGCGTCATATTTGCAGCCCAAGCAAGTTTTTTTGAAAGTAAAATACTTCCTTCTATTTCAATACCTCTTCTAAATGATTTTTTAACATTTTCGCTAGTGAAATAACCCACATCATTTATTTCTCCTGTTTTAATTAATTGATTATCATAATTCATAATATAAGCATTAGCATTAAACTTGAAATCTTTAGTAGTGTATTTAAAACCTATTTCAGTATCGTAAAGGGTTTCATGTAAGGGTCTTGAATTTGGGCTGCTTTCTATATAATCACTTCTATTAGGTTCTTTATTTGCAACAGCAAAAGATCCATACAATAATTGTTCTTCATTCATTTTGTGTGATAAGCCAAATTTTGGATTAAAGAAATCTAATTTTACTTCTTGAACGCCAATATTTCCATCAATATCACTTCCATTAAATTCATATTCAATATTTCTAGATTGAAGATCTAAAAATAGGGAGGTTTTTTCACTCGCCTGAAAATTTGTTTTTATAAAAATATTATTGTCATATTTAGTAGCTATATTTTTATAATACTGATGATTGTAAAGACCATTACTCATATATTGTGCCCAAATTACATTTCCATAATGTTGTCCGCTATAAACGTTATTTGCCCCTCCAACGACTAAATTTACTAAATCATTTTTATGATTAATTGAATAAGTAATACCGCCAAAGTCATTATTCAACCATTTCCTTCTTACAAGATCTGTTGAAGAAATAGTATCACTACCAATTAAAATATTGTTAAGACCATAGTCAGCTAAATTTTGGTTTAACTTTTCAGATTCAAAATAACCTTCTCCATGAGTATAGTGAGTAGCTAAGTGAATATTTGTTTTACTATTTAATTGCTCATTGTAATGAAGCTGATAATTGGTTTGATTGTAATTGTCAACTTCATTTTCATATGTGTAGCTGTTAAAAGTTCTATTTGTATCTAAATATCTTTTTGGCACGCCGTTCCAGGCCTGATAAGTTCTTTCCTGCCCTGAAAAAACAATAGCTTTAAGAACTGATTTTTTCCCAAAATAAGCTCCTTGAAGATATAATGATTTTAAATCTGAAGTGGCCCTATCAATATATCCGTCAGAAGAAATTCTTGAGAGTCTCCCGTCAAAAGTGAATTTGTTGTTTAGCATTCCTGAGCCAAACTCAATATTGTTTTTTAAAGTATTAAATGATCCAACACTATTATTTGTTATTGTGTAAGCTTTTTTATTTAGAGCTAATGTTTTCAAGTTAATACTTGCTCCAAATGCTGCAGCTCCATTTGTTGAAGTTCCAACTCCTCTTTGAATTTGAATATTATCTAAAGAAGAAGCAAAATCTGGCATATTAACCCACCAAACCCCTTGGCTTTCAGAGTCGTTAACAGGGATTCCGTTAATTGTTACATTTATTCTGGATGGGTCTGTTCCTCTTATTCTTAATCCAGTATATCCTATACCCGCTCCAGCATCTGAGGTTGTTACTACAGATGGTGTTAGCGAGATTAAATATGTAAGGTCTTGTCCAAGATTAGATTTTTTTATTTCTGATTTGGAAATATTTGTAAATGCCATTGGAGTTTTATCATTCGCTCTCAAAGCATTTACACTTACTTCGTCAAGGTTTTTTTTAAATGTAATTGAGTCTGATGCTTGTGCAATGATATTACAAGCTAAAAAAGTTAGTATAGAAAGTATTTGAATTTTTTTAATCATTTTTTTGGTTTGTGTTATTAATTAAAACCAAAAAGGGTGAGAAGATAATTGAAAAATTTTTCTCATAAATTCCTTGCTAGAATTACCTAGCCAGGTTCAATGGGTATAATCTCAGCCGAATTTTATGGCACCCCTTTTTAGATTTGACAAATTTAAAAAATGAATTTAAATCTTTAAAATATTATTGATTTTTTTTATGGATTTATTTAGTCTGTCATTTTTTTCAATTACAAAATAATTAAATCCATACTCTTCAAGTTGTTTTTTATAAATGACAAATAAATTATCTCTGTCAAATTGATTCTCTCTTTGAGGGTCAAAGACCCAATCTATATCTGGCTTACAAAGAATGTATAAATGATTTTCTGATTTTCTTGATTCAATATTTTGAAGGATTTCTTGATCACATTCCCCAAACTTAAGTTTTGACCATATTTTAATTGTTAACAGGTCTGTATCGCAGAAGATTATTTTTTTGTTTTTTAATTTTTTTTCTGATTTGAGCTGAATTTTTGCAATTTCTAATAAGTCCTTCTTTATATATTTTCTATCTAATTTAGAAATATATTCTCTTGCATATTCCTCAACCATAGAAGCTTTAAAAAAAGTTGCTAACGATTTAGTTAATGAAGTTTTTCCTGAGCATTCGGGACCAGTTATAATAATTTTAATCATTTAATTTTATAGAGAGCCTGTTCCATTTAATAAATCCAGCTAATGCAATAAATGTATATAACAAAAAGAGAAGTGAAGTAAGGTGAAGGTCTCTTGAAAAGTACATGTAGATTGAAATAATATCAATTACAATAAAATAAAGCCAATTAGAAAGTATCTTCTTTACTACCATATAAGTCGCGAAAACACTAAAAACAGTCGTAAAAGAATCAATCAATGGCATTTCTGCATCTGTAAAGTTTGTAAAAAGAAAGCCTAAAAAGAAAGTTAAAATAGTTCCTAAAAGTATAATATAGAGATGTTTGCCAATAGACCAAGTGCTTATCTGGAGCTCAGAATTATTTTTCCTCCATGAGTAGAATCCATAAATAGCCATTATAAAGTAAAAAATTTGCAGAGCTGTTTCTGCATAAAGCTTAGCGTCAAAGCATATATATATGTATATGCTTACACTTATAAGTGCTGCTGGCCAGCATAGATTGTTTTGTTGAGCTGCTAGAAAAACGTACAGTAAACTAAAAATTACAGCTACCGTTTCTAAAATACTCCAATTAAATTCAATTAATAAAAACGATTGCAGAAGATCTAGCATTTTTAAAATTGTGGGGTTTCCAATAAGTCAGCGTTGATAAATTTCATGCTATAGACGATACTTTTGTTTTCTTTGAAACTAGATTCTATTTCAATATTAATAGCATTCATTATGTTTTTATACTCTCCAAATAATTGAGTACTCATTCCATTTGTTCTTACAGTAATTTTATTATAATTTCTTAAGTTTTTTATAAACTTAATGATAGCAGGTTTAAATTCTTCTTTAAGAGGGTACATTGAGATTTCTAATGAACAAATCATTTTTTAAAATCAAAAATTATGAATTGCTTTTGCAATTTCAGCAATTAAACCATTTTCTTTTTCAATAGCATTACCAACGACTATGACATCTGCACCAGCAGCACAGTTTTCAATGGCTTTCTCAGCTGATCTTATTCCTCCTCCAACTATTAACGGAATATCTATCTGACTACTAACAGATGAAATCATTTTTGTAGAAATTGCTTGTTTTGCACCACTGCCACCATCTAAAAAAATTAATTTTAGTCCAAGCATTTCTCCAGCTATAGCTGTAGCGGTGGCAATATTATGCTTTGCATGTGGTATTGGAGTGGTATTACTCATGTATGAAGCTGTTGTTGCTTCACCACTATCAATTAGCATGTATCCAGTAGATATTATTTCTAAGTTTGTTTGCTTTAATAGAGGAGCACTTATTACTTGCTGACCAATTAATGTGTGAGGGTTTCTACCAGAGATTAATGACAGAAATAATATTGAGTCTGCCTTATTGCTAATTTGCATAGAATTTCCTGGAAATAACATTACAGGAATATTACTTTTAGATTTAATAGTTGTTATACAATCTTCAAGTTTATCATCCATTAATAGGCTGCCTCCAATAAAAAATATATCTACTTTTGCTATTATAGATTTTTCTATTAAAATGAGTAAATCATTTTTGTCTTGCTTGTCTGGATCAACAAGCAAAGCAAATAATTTAGACTTATTTTTTTTGCTATTTAATATGTGTTTATATATACTCATCAATTTTAATAATCTAGCTGCAAAAATACACTAAAAAGTGATTATTTATTTTTTGATAATTTAAAATGATTTTTTCTTCTTTAAAAAGTACTGAAATTTTATTCTTTTTACTATCGATTTTGGATATTATAATATCTTCTTTAAAATTAATATTTCCTTTTTGATATAGTTTAAAAATACATTCTTTTGCACTCCAAATAAGAGTTGCTAAATCGGAGTCTCTTTCAATTAATTTTTTTTGTTTTTCAAATCTGTTAAAGATTTTAATAGCTCTATTAGAAATTTTTTCAATGTCAAGGCCGCATTTATTTTCACTCAAAATAATTGATACTAGCTCTGCAGAGTGTGAAATAGAGATATACTTATCTTTAGAAATTTGAGGCGCTCCATAAGAGTTGTATGTAATTTCTCTGTCTTCCCCCATTTGATTAAGTAAGCTTTTAGTAGATAGTATTTCTAAAGCTCTTTTTTTGCTACTAATTTTATTTATGATTAAAACTTGATTTATTTCCTTGCTAGAAAAGATTGAGCTATCAATTTTTTTTACCCCTATTAAATTTGAATCTATTTGCTTAAATAATAACATGCTCATATTGCTAAATTAATAATATTAGCTATCTTTGCGAACCTTTAAAAAAAATAAAAATGAATTACAAAGTTAAAGATATATCACTTGCCGATTGGGGAAGAAAAGAAATTACGTTAGCTGAATCTGAAATGCCCGGTTTAATGTCACTTAGAGAGGAGTTTGCGGGTAGTAAGCCACTTTTAGGAGCGAGAATAGCAGGCTGTCTTCATATGACCATTCAGACGGCAGTTCTGATAGAAACTCTTGTTGATTTAGGAGCTGAGGTTAGTTGGTCTTCTTGTAATATTTTTTCAACTCAAGATCAAGCTGCAGCTGCAATAGCTGCTTCAGGAGTTCCTGTTTTTGCATGGAAAGGAATGAATGAAGAGGAGTTTGATTGGTGTATTGAAAAAACTTTAACTGCATTTAAAGACGATAAGCCTCTAAATATGATTTTAGATGATGGTGGAGATTTAACTAATATGGTTTTAGATAGATATCCTCAATTAACAGATGAGATTAAAGGTTTGTCTGAGGAGACTACAACAGGCGTTCATAGGCTTTACGAAAGAATGGAAAAAGGCACTTTAACACTTCCAGCAATAAATATTAATGATTCAGTTACAAAATCAAAGTTTGATAATAAATATGGTTGCAAGGAATCTTTAGTTGATGCTATTAGAAGAGCAACTGATGTAATGATGGCTGGGAAAGTTGCTGTTGTTGCTGGATACGGAGATGTTGGTAAAGGCTCTGCTGCTTCATTAAGAGGTGCTGGTGCAAGAGTAATAGTTACTGAAATTGACCCTATCTGTGCTCTACAGGCGGCAATGGATGGTTTTGCTGTTAAGAAAATGGATTCTGTTGTTGGAGATGTTGATATTGTAGTTACTACAACAGGAAATAAAGATATAATTCAAGGTCATCATTTTGAAGCAATGAAAGATAAGGTTATTGTCTGTAATATTGGTCACTTTGACAATGAGATTGATGTTTCTTGGCTTAATGATAATTGGGGGCATACCAAAAATACAATTAAACCTCAGGTGGATATGTATACTGTAAATGGAAAAGATATTATTCTTTTAGCTGAAGGTAGATTGGTTAATTTAGGATGTGCAACTGGACATCCATCATTTGTTATGTCTAATTCTTTTACTAATCAAGTATTAGCACAGCTTGAGTTATGGAATAACACAGAGAAATATGAAAATAAAGTTTATATGCTTCCTAAGTATTTAGATGAAAAAGTAGCTAGACTACATTTATCAAAGATTGGTGTTGAGCTTGAAGAGTTACGTAAAGATCAAGCAGATTATATCGGGGTAGAAGTTCAAGGTCCTTACAAGCCAGAGTATTACAGGTATTAATTAAAAACGTGTAAGTAGTTGTTTTCTACTGCGTAATTATACATCTTTAATGGTAATATTGCTGGACTATTTGCCGCCATTCCATCTTGATCTAATAAAAATGCAGAACTACAACAACCGCAAAAAGCTAAGCTTGAGTTGATAGAGTCAATGTATGAGCAAGCTAAGTTGGGCTCATAGCTACAATTCCTATCATAAATTTTAAACTCATAATTTGCGTAGCGATATATAATTATTCCTTTATTCCCGCCAGACACGATAATACTATTACCTAAAGAGTTTAAATCGCTAAATTCACTCAGTGATAGATCAATTTCAAAATTTACATAAACGTTTTGAATATAATTATCACTATTTCCACAACTTAAAATTGTGAAAATAAATAGTATGGAGATTAGCTGTTTCATTCCTGCAATTTTACTAAAAGATTATGAATATTTTTTAAAAATATTCGTATTTTTTGTTATTTTTACAGACTATAAAATTTTAATTACACCTTAAACGAAACATTATATTATGTTGAGAAAAATTTATTTAATCATTGGATTGTCATTTGCTTCATTAGCTGTTTTTGCTCAAACAGGTACATTAAAAGGAACTATATCTGATGCGATGTCTGGAGAGTCTATTCCTTTTGCAAATGTTATTGTTGAAAAAGATGGAGATCAATATGGAGGGACAACAACAGATTTTGATGGTAATTTCACTATCAAACCTATTGAGCCTGGAAACTATTCTGTTAAGGCAACTTTTGTTGGATACGGAACGATCGAAGTAACTGGAGTAATAATTTCTGCAAATAAAATTACATTTCAAAATGTTAAACTTCAGGAAGGAGTTGCTCTTGGAGAAATAAAGATTATTGAATACAAGAAGCCTCTACTAGATCAAGATAATTTATCTGGAGAGACTAAAACAGCTGAAGAAATTGTTGCACTACCTACTAGAAATGTTGCCTCAGTTGCAGCTACCACAGCAGGTATTTATCAAAAAGACGAAGGAGATGCTGTGAATATGAGGGGTTCAAGAACAGATGCAACTTCATACTATGTCGATGGTATTAAAGTAAGAGGAGCTCTTGGTATTCCAACTTCAGGAATTGAGCAAATTACTGTTGTAACTGGTGGTCTTCCTGCCCAATATGGTGATGCAACCGGTGGAATTATTGCAGTAACAACAAAAGGTCCTTCTAATAAGTTATATGGAGGAGTTGAATTAGAATCGTCTTCCTTATTTGATAGTTATAACTATGATCTTTTAGGTTTTGGTTTATCCGGTCCCATTATTAAAAAAAGAAATTCTGATGGAACTAAAGGGAGCTCAATATTAGGTTTCTTTTTATCTGGGGAAGCAAGAAGTGTTGATGATACTGATCCTTCTGCTATTGGAAGATGGAAGGTTAAGGACGATGTTTTAAAAGGTCTTCAGCAAACCCCATTTGTTATAGCTCCAAATGCCAATGCTGGTTTCTTAAGTACTTCTGATTTTCTAGGTGAAGATGATTTTGAAAATGTTCAAGCTAAGCTTAATTCAAATGAGAGAAGAATTAATCTTTCTGGAAAGCTTGATTTTAAACCTGCGGATAATACATTTCTTACTTTAGGAGGTACATACTATAATAGAGTTAGTCGTGATTTTTCTGGATGGAGGTCAGTATTTTCTTCAGCTGACAATAGAGAATCTTCACAGCAAACATATAGAGTTTTTGGTAAGTTAACTCAGAAGTTTGGCTCTGAGGAAACAAACGAAGAAAGTAGTGCAGCACTAATTAAAAATGCATTCTTTACTATTCAAGCAGATTATACAAATAACAACTACAATTTTGTTGATGCGGATCATCAGTATGATCTGTTTAATTATGGGTATGTTGGTCAATTCAATACTTATAAGACTCCTTTCTATAACAACGGAACAGCTATAGATTCTTCTACTGGAATAATTTATTCTGGTCGAGTTTTAAGTGGTTGGGGAGATACATTATACACTTTTAATGAAAATCAGTTTACTAATCAAGCTTTGGCAAACTACACAAATGCATATTACAATATGTTTAGTGACTATGGCTTAACTTCTTTTGTTGGAGCTGAAAATGATGGTATAATTAGAACAGCAGCAGATTTAAAAGGACAAGGTTTAAGAAATGGTGATGCACCAGCTTCTGTTTATTCCCTTTTTGGTAATCATGGAACCATGTATCCTACTGCTGCCAAACAAGAAGATATACAGTCTACATTTAAAGCTTCTGGTTCTGCAGATATAAAAAATCATGAATTCTCTTTTGGTTTTGAGTTTGAGCAAAGAGATGATTCCTATTGGGGTTTTGGTCCGTTTAGTTTATTTGGTTTAATGAGACAACTTTCTAACAAGCATATTCTTGAAAGAGACTTAAGTAATCCAATTCCTGTAATGGATGTAAATGGTGTATACCAAGATACTGTTTATTACGATAGATTATTTGTTGCTGATGAGCAATCGTTTTTTGATAGATCATTAAGAACTGAATTAGGATTAGATCCAAATGGTACAGATTTTATCGATATTGACTCATATCTTCCTAATACATTTGATTTAGAATTTTTTAGCCCAGATGAATTACTTAATAATGGTTCTAATCTTGCATATTACTATGGTTATGATATTTATGGTACTAAATTAACTTCTGATCCAACTCTTGAGGAGTTCTTTACAAAAAAAGATGCAAATGGAAATTATACAAGAGAAATTGCTTCATTTAAGCCAATTTATCAGGCTGGTTATATTCAAGATAAATTTGCTATTGAAGATTTAATTTTTAATATTGGACTTAGAGTAGATAGATATGATGCTAATCAAAAAGTATTAAGAGATAAATATCTTCTTTATGATTCTTACACTGCAGGAAATAATGATCCATTGGGTTTAATTGGAAATACTCCATCAACTATTGAAGATAGTTATGTTGTTTATGTTGATGATGTTTCAAATCCATCTGAAATCGTAGGTTATAGAGATAACGAGACTTGGTATAATGCAAGTGGACTTCAGATATCTGATCCAAATCTATTAGCTGAAGCAGCTGGAGGAGCTATTCAGCCTTATGTTAAAGATCCAAATGCAGCTCTTTCTGGTGATGTTGATGTTTCATCGGCATTTGAAGATTATCAACCAGAAACTGTATTTATGCCAAGGATTGCATTTTCATTTCCAATTTCTGATGAAGCTCAGTTTTTTGCACACTACGATGTCTTAACTCAGCGTCCTCCTTCTGCAAACAGATTAGAGCCAGTTGATTATCTATTTATGGCTGACAGAGTTGGAGCACTTTTAAATAACCCTAATCTAAAATCTGAAAAAACAGTTGATTACGAGCTTGGTTTTGCAAAAACTCTTTCTTTAAGATCTGCATTAAAAATCTCTGCATTCTACAAGGAACTTAGAGATATGATACAAGTTGTAAATGTTCTTGGAGCTTATCCTGCACAATACTTGACTTATGGAAATATTGATTTTGGAACTGTAAAAGGTATGTCTGCTAATTTTGATTTAAGAAGAACCAATAATGTTAGTCTTACCGCTAATTATACTCTGCAATTTGCTGATGGAACAGGGTCTTCTGCTACTTCTGGTCAAAGTCTAGTAAATACAGGACAACCTAATTTAAGAACAACAATTCCTTTAGCATATGATCAGCGTCATGCTCTTTCTGCATCTGTTGATTATCACTATGGTTCTGGAAAAGATTATGATGGACCAGTTTGGTTTGGAAAAAATGTTTTTGCTGATGCTGGAGCAAACATGGTATTGTCTGCAGGTTCAGGAACACCTTTTAGTAAGCAATCAAATATTACTCAAGAAGCTGCATCGGGAATTAATGATAGATCAACTCTTGAAGGGAGTCTAAATGGCTCAAGGTTACCATGGCAATTTAGAATTAGTACTAAGGTAAATAAAGAGTTTGAAATTAAGTGGTCAGAAAAAAAGTCTTCAAATGTGAATGTTTATGTTCAGGTTCAAAACTTATTAAATGCTAAAAATATTATTAGTGTTTACAGAGCAACTGGAAACCCTGAGGATGATGGTTATTTAACTTCTGCAGCTGCTCAAAATGCTATTGATGCTCAGAATAATCCTGATTCTTTCAGATATTTATATTCTTTAGCAGTTAATAATCCATCGAATTATAGCCTGCCTAGAATGTTTAGAGCTGGTATAAGTTTACAATTTTAAATAAGAAGAAATTAGTAATATGAAAAATAAAGCATATATGATTAATAAAGCAAAAAAAGCATTAGTTATTTGTTTAACGCTTGTAACTACATCTGTTTTTTCCAAAGAAAACATTACAAATAATACTTCATCAGTTGTCTACACTAAAGTTGCATCTGGTTGTTCTCCTTCGATCTCAAAGACGGATTTAGATGTAAATAATGTTAGAACTACCATTATGGCTGCAGGAGATATGTGGTGGAATCTTGATGATGCTAGATATGAGATTCCGAAAGATGGAAATAAACATTCTATGTTTGCAGGAGCTCTATGGATTGGGGGTGTAGATGCTGGAGGACAATTAAAGGTTGCGGCAATGACTTACCGTCAAGGTGGTAGTGATTTTTGGACTGGCCCTTTAAATACAACTACAGCAACAATTACTGAAGATGAATGTAATAAATGGGATAAACATTTTAAATTAGATAGAGCAGATGTTGAAGAATATGCTGTTAGATTTGGAGTAGACCCTACATATGTTATACCAAATTCAATTTTAGAGTGGCCTGCTAGTGGAGATCTTGCTCTTGGTCAAGATCAATTCTTAGCACCATTCTTTGATCTTAATGGAAATGGTTTATATGAACCTTATGATGGTGATTATCCTGATTATAATATCACTGGAACTAATGATGATGCTAAACTTTTTGGAGATCAAACTCTTTGGTGGGTTTTTAATGACAAAGGGAATATTCATAGTGAAACTGAAGCTGATGCACTTGGCTTAGAAATACATGCTCAAGCTTTTGGATTTACAGCTGATAATGAAGTTAATGACATGACGTTTTATAATTATAAAATTATAAATAGATCAACACTCCCCTTAAATGATACATACTTTGGTCAGTGGGTTGATCCAGATTTAGGATATTATCTTGATGATTATGTTGGATGTGATGTTGGTTTAGGACTTGGTTTTTGCTATAATGGAGATGCAGAAGATGAGGGTGCTGCAGGATATGGTTTTAATCCTCCTGCAATTGGAGTTGATTTTTTCCAAGGTCCTTTAGCTGATCCAAATGATGGGATTGATAATGACAGAGATGGTACAATTGATGAATTAAATGAACAAATTATTATGTCTAAATTTGTTTATTATAATAACGACTTTACTGTTATTGGAAACCCTTCAGAGGGAACACATTTTTATAATTACTTAAGAGGAATTTGGAAAGATAATGTTCCTATGACTTATGGAGGAGATGGTCATGGATCTGGTCAGGGAAGTACAACCGATATTTGTAATTTTATGTTTCCAGGAACTTCAGATGATTCTTTTGGAGGTCTTGAGTGGACAGAACAAACAGCTGGAAATATTCCTGCTGATAGAAGATTTTTACAGTCTGCAGGTCCATTTACACTACAGCCTGGAGCTGTAAATGAAATTACTACTGGAGTAGTTTGGGCACGTGCAAAATCTGGTGGTCAAACAGCTTCTATAGCTCTTGTTAAAATATATGATAGAGAAGCACAAGCTTTATTTGATAATAATTTTAATATCCTTAACGGTCCTGATGCACCAGACTTAACAATTAGAGAGTTAGATAAAGAAATAATTTTTACAATTTCAAACAGCGGTGCATCTAATAATATTAATGAAAGTTATGCTGAGAAAGATCCTTATATTACTAAGCCTTCAAATATTTTAACTGATTCTGCTTATAAGTTTCAAGGATATTTAGTTTATCAAATTAAAAATAATACAGTATCTGTTACGGATTTAGATGACCCTGATCTTGCAAGACTAGTGTTTAGATCTGATGTTAATGATACTGTAACAGGAATTGTTAATCAATATTTAGACCCTTTACTTGGAGTGTATACTCCTGTTGAAGAAGTTAGCTCTGTTTTAAGCGATGGAGTTATTGGATCTGTTGATGAGGGAATTCAATATTCTTTTCAAATTACCGAAGATAAGTTTGCTTTAGGAAATACAAGGCTTGTTAACCATAAAACATATTATTTCACTTCTATTGCTTATGGTTATAATAGAGCAGAGGAAAATGCTGACCCTTATGATGTTAACTCTTCAGATTATGATGGAAGAAATCAACCTTATATTGGAGGAAGAAGAAATATAAAAGTTTATTCAGCTATTCCTCACTTTACTGAACCAGATGCTGGAGGAACTTCTCTTAGTGCATCATATGGTGATGGAGTTGAAATTACTAGAATTGAAGGAAGAGGAAATGGTGGTAATACTTTAGAGTTAACAGATGCTTCTGTTGAAGAAATTTTAAATAATTCTGATGCTAGATCTTTTAATCCTACATATGCTGCTGGAAAAGGCCCTGTCTCAATATCTGTTGTTGATCCTGTAAAAATTCCTGAAGGAGACTATACTCTAAAGTTATTTAATCCTGAATTTAGTGGAACTAGTATTATCTCATATAACAATTGGGAATTAAGTGATCAAAATAGTGGTAATGTAATAGGCTCATCTAATCAGTCACTTTTAGTAGGTAGCGAAAAATATGTTGAGCCTCTAGGATTAAATATTAAAGTTAAACAAGCGTCTGAACCTGGATCTGATCCTGCTAATATTGATAACAATGGTTTATTGTCTAGTGCAATAGAATTTGAAAATATTAATGATAGATGGTTAAGCGGTGTTCCAGATAGAGATGATGAATCTGCATTCTTTAGTGTTTGGGGATTAAACTGGATTCGATCAGGATCTTATACAAATGCTACCAATGGTTTGTTAAGTGATTATTCTCAAACTGATGATCCAAGTGGAATATTTGAAGGAGCCATAGAACAAACAGTAAACTTCTCTCTTTTTGGGGGGCAAGAAATAACTGGAGGAACATGGTCTCCTTATAGGTTTGCTTCATATTTTCAAGATGGTCCTGGTCATAGTAGTTCAATTACCTCACAAGCAAAAATGGAAACTTTAAATTCAGTTGATATTGTGTTTACTGATGATAAGACTAAATGGTCAAGAGCAGTTATTGTTGAAGCACAAGAAGATCCTAACCTTGCAATTGGTGGAGCCGTTAAGATGGGTTTAAGACAAGAAAACTCTGTAAATAAAGAAGGTGAAGATGATGGTTCTGGTAGAAAAGGTATGGGGTGGTTTCCAGGATATGCTATTGATATAGAAACAGGAGAAAGATTAAATATCGTTTTTGCTGAAGATTCTTGGTTAACAAGTGATAATGGTAATGACATGAAGTGGAATCCAACTTCAAATATAGTTACTGAGGAGTTTCCGCAATATGATGCTACTACTCAAACTTTTTCTGGTGGAAATTATCTGCTAGGAGGTAAACATTTTGTTTACGTTATTAATGGTCAATCTTGGGTTAAAGGAACTGAGGATTATGTAAATGGTGATTACTCGGATGTTGATAATAGTCCTAATTATGATGAGTGTGAGTGGATTTATAATCAACTTTTAGATGACGATAATGGTGTTGGTAAATGGAAAGTTTTCAAAAATTGTACTTGGGTTGGAATGCCTTTATTATCTCCTGGTAGAACTTTACTTACAAATGATGCTAAAGTTAAGTTAAGAGTTTCTAAGCCATACAAACAATATGAGACAGCTAATGCTGGAGATATTTTAACTAAAAATGATGCTTTAATTATTGGAGAAACATATGTGGTTACTTACGAAAATTCCCCTACTACCTGGGGAGGTAAATCAGTAACTCATGATGGAAATACTTATGATCCTGGTGATGTTTTTCAGGCTACAACTACCTCTTTTGGTGGTAGCAGTAAAGGAAGAGTCGTAAAATATAATCCATTAAATTCATTTAACCCTATATATAATTTCAGTACTGATGATATAGTTGCTGTTAAAGGAGACGATGGAGTTGCTAAGAGTGCATTAGATATGATTAATGTTGTTCCTAATCCATATTATGGTTACTCAAGTTATGAAGTTAACCAACTTGATAACAGAGTTAAAATAACAAACCTTCCACAGGTAGCAACAATTAAAATATTTACTGTAAGTGGTACTCTTGTTAGAGAATTAAAGAAAGATGATGCTGTTACTTCTATTGATTGGGATTTAAAAAATGATTTTGGAATTCCAATTGCAAGTGGAATGTATGTTATTCATGTTGAAACATATATTAATGGTAAAAAGAAAAATAAGGTAATTAAATGGTTTGGAGCTTTACGTCCAATTGATTTAGATACATTCTAAAAAAAATAATAGTGAAAATAAATATTATGAATATGAAAGAAATTAGTAAATTATTAAAAGTATCCTTAATGATAGTGTGCTTACTATCTGGCGGAGAAATATTTGCCGGTAACGAACAGAGAGCTGGACAAGCAGGAGCTTCAGAGTTATTAATAAATCCGTGGGCAAGAACTT
Source organism: uncultured Flavobacteriales bacterium (assembly GCA_949372805.1). Classification (GTDB taxonomy): domain Bacteria; phylum Bacteroidota; class Bacteroidia; order Flavobacteriales; family BACL11; genus CAJIYG01. The sequence continues at coordinate 21,717 of CASIBH010000020.1, forward strand.
CTGGATGGGCAGATGCAAATGTTGCTGGAGTTAAAGGTCTAGAAGGAATTTTCTCTAACGTTGCAGGTCTTGCTTTTACTAAAAAAACAGAACTAATATTTTCTCAGACATCTTGGCTTCAATATGGGAGTAAAATGTTTGATGCAAACAGTTCAGTAAGTAATATTAGTACTTTTGGTTTTGCTCAAAAAATGGGTGAATCTGGAGTTTTAGGTTTTGCCGTTATGAATATGAATTTTGGTGAAATAGAAATAACTACTGTTGATCTTCCTGATGGAGGTATTGGAACTTTCTCACCAAAGTATATGAATATTAGTATGTCATATTCAAAAATATTTTCAAATAGTATTTATGGAGGGATGACAATTAAAATGATTTCTGAGCAAATCTCAAATGTTGGAGCTAATGGTATTGCTTTAGATGCTGGTATTCAATATGTGACTGGAGAGAAAGATAATTTAAAGTTTGGTATCTCTTTAAAAAATGTTGGGCCTAGAATGTCATTTGCAGGAGATGGTCTTTCATTTAGAAATTACTTAAACCCTGATTATGAAATGACTGCTGAGCAGAGATCATCAGAATTTGAATTACCTGCTTTATTAAATATTGGACTTTCATATGATATAATAGTAGAAGATCACAGATTAACAGGAGCAGGAGCATTTACTTCTAATTCTTTTCAAAAAGATCAATATAGGCTTGGAGGTGAATATTCATATAAAGATTATTTAATGCTTAGAGCGGGTTATACATACGAAGAAGGCATTAGAACCCCATCTACCAGAACAACTGCATTAAGAGGTCCTTCTGCAGGATTTACTGTTGAATTACCAATGGGTAATGGTAGTACTTTTGGACTGGACTATTCATATAGACATACTGATCCTTTTCAAGGTTCTCATGCAATTGGCGCAAGAATAAATCTTTAGTAAGAACAATCGTTATGAGCTCAATAATATATCTTTCACAGAACGGGTATGATAATCTTAAAAAAGAATTACATACTCTGAAAAGTGTTGATCGACCACATATAATTAATCAAATAGCAGAAGCTAGAGATAAGGGTGATTTATCAGAAAATGCTGAATATGACGCTGCAAAAGAAGCTCAAGGTTTATTAGAAGCTAGAATCTCAAAATTAGAGAATGATTTGAGTAATTCACGAGTTATTGATGAGAGTCAACTAAGTACTGATAGTGTAAGTCTCTTGTCAAAAGTGACTATAAAAAATCCAAAAAACAATATGGAGATGACTTATGCTGTTGTCTCTGAATCAGAAGCTAATCTAGCTGAAAAGAAAATTTCAGCTTCTTCTCCTATTGGTAAAGGTCTTTTGGGTAAGAAAGTTGGTGAAGTTGTTGAAATACAGATCCCAAATGGAATTGTAAATTTTGAAATTATAGATATTTCAAGACTTTAAAATGTCATCTATATTCTCAAAAATTATTAAAAATGAAATTCCATCATTTAAAATTCTTGAAGATAAAAATCACTTAGCATTTCTTGATGTTTTTCCATTAAAAAAAGGTCATACTCTAGTTATTCCAAAGCAAGAAATAGATTATATTTTTGATATTGAGAGAGATGAATATTTAGAGTTATGGTCATTTGCAAAAAAAATATCTATTGCTATGAAAAAAGTTTTAAAATGTAAGAGAATAGCAGTAGTAGTTATTGGATTAGAAGTTCCACATGCTCATATTCATTTGATTCCTATGGATACTGTTGAGGAAATTAATTTTTCGCTTCCAAAGCTTAATTTTTCTAACATACAAATGCAAGATATATCTGAACTTATTAAATCAGCTATTTAACTTTTTTTGGATTATCTTGTAAAAAGGCTTTCCATCCTGTATAACTTTTTGAACTAGATGAGTTTTTTCTCTGGAAATGATGGCATACAGCTGCTGCTAATCCATCTGTTGCATCTAAATGCTTAGGTAATTCTTCTATTTTAACTAGAGACTGAAGCATTGCTGCTACTTGCTCTTTACTAGCATTTCCATTACCTGTAATCGCCATCTTAATTTTTTTTGGGCTATATTCAAATATTGGCACATCTCTATATAAGGCTGCAGACATAGCAACACCTTGTGCTCTACCTAATTTAAGCATGGATTGTACATTTTTACCAAAGAAAGGTGCTTCTACTGCAAATTCATCTGGTTTGTATTCTTCAACTAATTGTAGTGTTCGTTCAAATATTTTTTTCAGTTTAAGCTCATGCGAAGCTAATTTAGATAAATGCAATACGCCCATATTAATTAATTCAATTTTTTTGCCTTTAACATGAATTAGACCATACCCCATTATGGTTGTTCCTGGATCTATTCCTAAAATAATTTTATCGATAATCAATTGCTTTCTTGTATTATTGTAGACAAATTTAATTAATGAAATTTAAAAGTACACTTAGCTTTTTAATAAAAATAGGAATAGTAATTTTTTCTTTATTTTTTTTATACAATGAGTTAGTGCTTAAAAACAATATTATAAATTTTGATAAAAATTTATTCTTTAAATTAATACTTGAAAATATTCTATCAATTGTTATAGTTCTATTTCTTATGTTTTTAAATTGGTTTTTAGAGGCTCTAAAATGGCAGTATATGATATCAAAAATTGAAAAAATAACTATTTATACCTCTCTTAAAGCAGTTTTTGCTGGTATAACAGTTTCTTCTTTTACACCAAATAGAGTTGGTGAATATGGGGGAAGAGTTTTTTATTTAGAAAAGGCAGATCGCTTAAAAGGTGTTCTAATTACTTTTATTGGAAGTATGTCACAATTATTGATTACTATTTTATTTGGATCTATTGCATTTATCATATTGTCAAATCTTTTATTTGACTCAAAAATATCTTTTCAGCTAATTAGTAAACATAAACTTTTAGTTTTTGCAATTTTAATTCTCTTTAATTTTTTTATTTTTTATTTATTCTACAATTTGTCTTCTGTGATTTCATTTTGTAATTTAAATAAGTATTTAAAAAAGTTTCAACATTATGTTAATACACTTACAATATATAATTCACGTGAGCTTACTAATATATTATTGTTTTCTTTTTCAAGATATATTGTTTTCTCGATACAATTTTTAATACTATTAAATGTTTTTGAGATTAATTTAAACCTATTTGATTCTATATCATCAATTATGTTGATTTTTCTTTTCGTTTCTATTATCCCAACAATTGTTGTTGCAGAAATTGGTGTTAGAGGGTCAGTTGCAATCTATATTTTTAGCTTATTTACAATGAATTCAATAGGTGTCTTTTCATCGACTTTACTTCTTTGGATTGTTAATTTAGTAATCCCCTCTTTAATAGGGATTTACTTTGTTTTTAATTTAAATTTTTTTAGAAAGTGATGCTTGCTTTTCTATTTCTTTCTCTAATTCTATATTGTTTTTCCATAATTTCTTTTTCAAAAGGCTGGAATAATAATTTAAAGTCTAAGTCTAATATATTTCATACAACTGTTAGTGTAGTTATCGCTGTTAGAAATGAAGAATCAAATATTATAAATCTTATTGAAGATCTTTCCTGTCAGGATTTCCCCAAAGAACTATTTAATATTATTATTATAGATGATCATTCGGAGGATAACACTTTTGATTTGATAAAAAATAGCCAAAAAAAATATTCTAACTTAGTTATAAGGTCTTTGCCAGATAATAAATTTGGTAAAAAAAATGCTATTAATTTTGGGGTATCATTTTCTTCTTCAGAAATAATTTTAACTACTGATGCTGATTGCAGATTAAATTCTAAATGGTTATTAACTATGGTATCTGATTTTCAAGATGAAAATGTTAAGCTTGTTTCTGGCCCTGTTAATTTTTTTAAAACTAAATCTATATTTCAAGAGATTCAATGTTTAGAATTTATTTCGTTAATTGGTTCTGGTGCAGGAGCTATTGGTATAAACAAACCAATTTTTTGTAATGGAGCTAATATGGCTTACAAAAGAAATGCTTACCTAGAGGTTGTTTCTTCTTTAAACACATCTATTGCTTCAGGTGATGATGTGTTTTTACTTCATAGTATAAAAAAAAGATTTCCTTATTCAATTAGATTTAAAGCGCACTCCAGTGCTATTGTGTTTACACATTCATTTGAGAGTATCAAAGATTTTGTAAATCAAAGGAAAAGATGGGCTGCTAAAACAACTTCTTTTAAAGATTTATACACGGTTTATACATCAGTTGTAGTTTTTTTAGTTAATGTGTTTTCTCTTTTCCTTCTATTAGTTTCTTTATATAACTTTAATTTAATTTATATTTTTTTACTATTTTTTCTTATTAAAAATATGGTTGATTTCTATTTCCTTAGAAATATTTTGTCTTTCTTTGAGAGGAAAGATTTATTGAAATGGGCTTTTCCTTTTCAAATTGTATATTCATTTTATATTGTTTTTATTAGTATTATATCACAATTAAAAACTTTTAAATGGAAAAACAGAAACTATAGTAAATGAAAATTAATTCAATAAATAAAATTATTTGGAAAAAATTTAAAGATAGAACATCATCTTTACTTGCATTATTTTTTATTGCTCTTTGTTGTTTTTTGGCAATATTTACATATCAAATTATACCTGATAAAACTCCAATGGCCAATGAAATGAATTTAGAGCTAGCTACTCTTCCTCCCTTTTCTAAAGTCCAATTTTTATCTACCGATATCTTGTGTTCACAATCTCCCAATTCAATCAAATCCTTCTTTTTTGGAAAATTAAATAACTGTAAAATGATTCCTGTGCAGTCTTTTTCTGAAATTAAGGACGGATGTATTTATACGAAATACAATTCTTTAGTTGAGTATAAGTTTATTGGAGAATATAAATTTGAAACGAGAAATTTTTGGCTAGGAACAGATAAATTTGGTAGAGACTTCTTTAGTAGATTAATTTATGGTATAAGAGTGTCTTTATCTATTGGCTTAGTAGCAGTTTTTATTTCAGTATTAATTGGTTTAACTCTTGGTCTTCTTGCTGGCTATTTTAGGGGAAGAACAGATGATATAATTATGTGGTTTATTAACGTTGTCTGGTCTATTCCTACTTTATTAATGGTTATTGCTATTACACTTGCTCTGGGAAAGGGTTTTTGGCAAGTATTTATAGCTGTAGGTTTAACAATGTGGGTAGAGGTTGCTCGAATAGTAAGAGGACAGGTTTTGGCAGTTAGAGAACTTGAGTATGTTCAGGCGGCTCAGGTTTTAGGATTTAAGTCATTTCGTATTTTAAAACAACATATTTTGCCAAATATTATTGGTCCAGTAATTGTTATATCTGCAGCAAATTTTGCATCCGCTATATTAATTGAAGCAGGTCTTTCTTTTCTAGGAATTGGTGCTCAACCACCTTTTCCATCTTGGGGTGGTATAATAAAAGATCATTACTCATATATTGTTATGAATAAAGCTTATTTGGCAATTTTCCCTGGAGTTGCTATAATGCTATTAGTACTTTCTTTTATGATTTTAGGAAATGGTATTCGTGATGCTTTTGATGTGAAGTACTAAGCACAGATATTAGAAGATTATTAAAGCGCTAATAAAAATTATTATTCCTGCACACATTATTAAAAGTGTATATGGGATAATTTCTCTTGCTTTTAGTTGTGTAATTCCTAAGAGAGGTAGCGCCCAGAACGGTTGTAGCATATTTGTTAATTGATCTCCATAAGCTAGGGCCATAATATTTTTTGGGATATCAACCCCTAGTTTAATAGCAGCTTCTACTATAATAGGGCCTTGAACAGCCCATTGACCCCCTCCGCTAGGAACAAAAATATTTACTATAGCACCACTAATAAATGTAAAAATTGGTAATGTTGTCTTATTTGAAATATTAACAAATAATTCAGACATGATATCGACCATTCCTGAATGATTCATTATACCCATTATTCCAAAATAAATTGGGAATTGAATTAAAATTCCAGAAGCGCCAGAAATTGCTTTGTCTACAGCATTTAAGAAATTATAAAAACTTTTATGCATAATAATTGCTAAGCCAAGTAAAAGTAAATTAATGTAATTAGGAGTTAAGAAACTAAATGACATGTAATTTGATTGAAAAATAAAATTATAGATACTAATAGTTACTATCATTCCTCCAAATATATATGCTAGAATATTTGAATGATCTAAATGTTCTGCACCTTTAGCTTTAATTATTTTTTCTTCCTCTTTTATTTGTAGCTTGATAATTTTACCAGGATTTCTCTTTCCGATCCAATACATTAATAGTGGTAGCAATATTATTAGTGAAAAACTTACTACAACATTCATTGTCGAAAAAATAGTTTCTCCCTGAGATATTACACCTATTTTGTTTTCAAGGAAATGTCCTGCTTCTGCAATTTTGATAGGAGCAGAGCCAGATATGCCTCCGTGCCAAACCATTAAGCCAGAATAGCCTGCAGCACCAATTAATGGATAGTTTATTTTTTTACCTTCTTTTGAGAAGTGTTCTCCAACTTTACGAGCAAAGATTGCTCCAAAGATCAAACCTAACCCCCAATTAAATAAAGAAACAATTATTGTTAAGAGAGTTACAGTAGCTGCAGCTTTTGAAGTATTTGTACAGTATAAGGTTGCTTTGGTAATTAAATTGTGAACAGGTTTTGTAAGAGCTAGAGTATGTCCAAGAACCAGCATTAGCATCATTTGCATCGCAAACACTAATAGGTCAGGGTTCCAAATTCCTTTTTCCCAATATGTTAGAATATTTATAAAATGTGAACTTTGATTATCACTTTTTGTAATAAATAATGCAAGTAAAAACGTTATAAAAGTTAAAATTACTGCTATTGTAAACGGAGCTGGTAGACTTTGTTTAAATAACTTTTCTAACTTATGAGAAAATGACATTTTCTTTAAAATGGAAGGTCATCATCTGGATTATCAGAATTTTCAAAAGAAGGTGCTTCTGGCATTTTATTCTCTGCACTTGAACCTGCCGCTAAATTATCTATTTTCCACGCATCAATATTATGAAAGTATCTTCCATTATATTCTCTTGAAGATAAATTGAAAGAAACCTCAACTTGATCACCTTCTTGATGACTATTTAACATTTGTATCTTATCTTCTCCAAATAGTTGAAAGCACACCTCTGGGTTATATTGTGCGCCTGTATCTACTAAAAAAGATTGCTTTTGCCATTCTTTACCTGCTTTTGAAGTGCCACTTTCAACACTTAATTTTCTACTTAACTTTCCTTTTATTGATAAACTCATTCTGATTATATGTTTTTTATTGTTAAACAAAAATAAATAAAAACTTATATAAAAAATCTTTACTTTGGGTTTAATGATTAAATGTTAAAAAATAATATCTTTGCCACCTATTGCGGGTATGGCGGAATTGGTAGACGCGCTAGACTTAGGATCTGGTGCCGCAAGGCGTGGGGGTTCGACTCCCTTTACCCGTACTAAAAAAACTCTATGTAAATAGAGTTTTTTTATTGTTATTTATTTACTAGAATTAAACGTACTTTTGGCGACCATTAAATATAAAATCTGATGAAAATTACACAAAGCAAAGTTAAAAAAATGATGTCTTCAATTACTGTAGAGGTTGAAGAATCTGACTACATAGGAAAGGTAGATACTACTTTAAAAAAGTATAGAAAAGATGCTGTTATTCCTGGCTTTAGAAAAGGAAAAACTCCTATGTCTATCATTTCTAAACAATATAAAGTATCTGTTGTTGTTGATGAGGTTAATAAAATGATTCAAGATGAACTTTATAAGCATATTACAGATAATAAGGTAAGAGTCTTAGGAAGTCCAATGCCAATGGGTAGTGAAGAAATTGATTGGGTAAATTCGGTAGATTTTAAATTTGAATATGAAATTGGTTTAGCTCCTGAATTTGATGTGAAATTAGGTAATAAAGATTCATTAAATTATTACAATATAACTGCTGAGGCTAAATTAGTTGACAATTATTGTACTGATATAGCTAAAAGGTATGGTAAAATGAGTAATCCCGAAGTATCTGAAAAGGGAGATATGGTTTTTTGTACAATTAGTCAACTTGATGTTAATGGTGTTTTAATGGAAAATGGAATTTCTAATGATGCAACTGTTTCTATTGATGTTATTGTTGATAAAAAAAATCAGAAAAAATTTATTGGATTAAAAAAAGATGATCATCTTATTTTGAATGTAGTAAGTGTTTTTGAAAACAAAACCGATCTTGCTGCGATGTTAAATATTTCTGCTGAAGAATTAACAGGTCTTGTTTCTGAAGAATTTCAATTTACTGTAAAACAAGTTAATAGATTAGCTCCTTCAGAACTAAATCCAGAACTTTTTGCTAAAGTTTATAAAGAAGAATCTATTAAAGATGTTAAAGCTTTTAAAGCTAAAATTAAAGAGGAGGCAGAAAATTCATTTATTGTGGAAAGTGACAGAATGTTAAAGAACGATGTTGTTACATTTTTTATAAATAAAACTAAGCTTAAACTTCCCGATGAGTTTTTAAAAAGATGGTTGGTGAAAACATCAGAAAAACCTTTAACAATGGAACAAGTTGAACAAGAGTATGATATGTATTCTAAAAGTTTAAAATGGCAATTAATTGAAAATAAAATTTTAGAAGAGCATGAGATTAAAATAAATAACGAAGATTTACTAGAACATACCAAGAAGATGGTTGCCTTTCAAATGAAGCAATATGGGCAACCTTCAACTGATGAAAAACAACTATTAGATATTTCTGAAAATATTTTAAAAAATGATGATGAAAGAAAAAAAATATCCGATCAACTATTTGATGAAAGAACTTTAGTTATTTATAAAGAAATTTTCAAACTTAAAAATAAATCAATTTCTTATGATGATTTTGTTAAATTAGCATCAGAAAAATAAAAAATACTATGGACTATTCAGCAGAATTTAAGAAATACGCTACAAAACACAGAGGAATTAATAGCCTGCATATTGATCAATTTACATCTATACACGGAAACTATATTTCGCCAACTATTATAGAGGAGAGACAAATGAATGTCGCAAGTATGGATGTTTTTTCTAGACTTATGATGGATAGAATAATTTTTTTAGGAGTACCTATTAATGATTATGTGGCAAATATCATTCAAGCTCAATTACTTTTCTTAGAGTCTGTTGATGCAAAGAAAGATATTCTAATATATTTAAATTCACCAGGTGGAGGTGTTTATGCTGGTTTAGGGATTTATGATACTATGCAATATATTAATCCAGATGTTTCTACAATATGTACTGGAATGGCTGCATCTATGGGAGCTGTTTTGCTATGTGCTGGAGCAAAAGGAAAAAGAACAGCTCTTCAACATTCTAGGGTTATGATTCATCAGCCTCTTGGTGGAGCTCACGGTCAAGCATCTGACATTGAAATTACGGCAAATGAAATTAAAAAATTAAAGAATGAACTTTATCAAATAATTTCTGAACATTCTGGAAAATCATTTAAAGAGGTTTGGAAAGACAGTGATAGAGATTATTGGATGACTTCTGAAGAGGCGAAGGCATACGGTATGATAGATGAGGTTCTAAAAAGAAAATAATGAGCTCTGAAAACTCTATTCAATGTTCATTTTGTGGCACTAAAAAACAAGATACAGATATCTTAATTGCTGGAGCGAGTGCTCATATTTGTAATTCATGTATTGAACAAGCTCATAAAATAGTTGAGCAAGATGCTAAATCAAATTTAGATGAGCCTCAAGAATTTAATTTACTAAAGCCTGCAGAGATAAAATCACATCTTGATGATTTTGTTATCGGTCAAGACTTTGCTAAAAAAGTTTTATCTGTTGCAGTATATAATCACTACAAAAGAATTACGCAATTAAATACATCTGAAGATGATGTAGAAATAGAAAAATCAAATATAATTATGGTAGGTAGAACTGGTACTGGTAAAACTTTACTAGCTCGTTCAATTGCAAAGCTTTTAAATGTTCCATTTTGTATTGCTGACGCTACTGTTCTTACTGAAGCTGGATATGTAGGAGAGGATGTAGAGAGTATTTTATCAAGATTATTACAGGCTGCTGATTATGATGTGGAAAAAGCAAAAAGAGGTATAGTTTTTATTGATGAAATAGATAAGGTTGCTAGAAAAAGTGATAACCCTTCAATAACTAGAGACGTTAGTGGGGAAGGAGTGCAGCAGGCTATGTTAAAATTATTAGAGGGAACAATTGTTAATGTACCACCTCAGGGAGGAAGAAAGCATCCAGATCAAAAAATGATAGCACTAGACACTAAAGATATTTTATTTATAAGTGGCGGAGCTTTTGATGGGGTTGAAAAAAATATTGCATCAAGACTTAATTCAAGTGCTATTGGTTTTAAAGCAAAAAAAGATAATAAGATTGATGACTCTAACTTTTTAAAATACATTTCTCCCCAAGATTTAAAGACTTTTGGTTTGATACCTGAATTGATTGGAAGAATGCCTGTTGTAACATATTTAAATCCATTAGATAAAGATGCACTTAAGTTAATTTTAACTGAGCCCAAAAATGCTATTACTAAACAATATATTAAGTTATTTGAGCTAGATGGTGTTAAATTAAAATTTGAAAGTGCCGCTATTGATTTGATTGTGGATCAAGCATTAGAGTTTGAGTTAGGTGCTAGAGGTTTGCGGTCAATTTGTGAGAAAATAATGCTTGATGCTATGTATCAGATACCTTCAGATAATTCTAAAAAGGAATTAGTAATTTCTAAAGAATTTATTAAGAATCAATTAAGTGATTTAGAAAGTAAGAATCTTAAAGTAGCTTAGTCTAATACAATAAGTGTTGTTTCATTATTGTACTCAACAGTTATATCGCAATTACACAGAGAGTCACCATAATTAATTAATCTCTCTTCATAATTATTTGGAGTAATAATTGCTTGACCAGATTTGGTAATACAACTACTACTTTGAAAGCAGCTTAATTCATATGTTATTGGGTCTGTAATTATAATATCAAAATTATTTCCATTTGAAGAATTTCCAGAAATATTCCCATTAATTAAGTATACATCATCTAAATAGTTATAACTACTATTTTGTCCATTTATCATCTCTTTTTCTAATGATGCATTGATATTTATCACGCCATAGCCTGTCGTTAAACTTGCATCAGATATTTCAAGTTGATATATGTTATTATCTAAACAACTTAATTCTAAATTCCCTTCAATTAATATGTTGTTAATATAAAATTGGCTAAAAGTAGTATTGATAATTGCACCTGGTGTATGATATTCATTATCGAATGTAGAAATGATTTGCCCTCTCTTTAATTGTCCAAATTGTAAGCAGTTCTCTTCACCAAAGTCAATGATTAATGTGTCGGAGTTATTGTTGTTGTTATTTAATAATGTATAAGATGGACAATTTTTTGCTTGCCCATTATAAATAAAGCCGTCTTCAATAGATCTATAAATATGATTAAATAAATTTTCAGCAAGTAAATAATCTCTACTTGATTGTATGTTGATTTGTTCTACAGGAGTTAATGCTTTTTCTTCTACACATGCAGAAAGAGATAGTAAAATTATACTTAAAAATAAAATTAATTTTTTCATTTTAAATTTTTTTCTTTTCATAAATATAAAAAGTAAAATCAAATTTATGCTCTTTATCTTTAAAGAACTCTCTTTTATCTGTTTCAATCCATTCATTTGATAGTTTTGGGAAAAATGTATCTCCCTCAAATTTGTGATGAACTCTTGTAAGGTAAATTCTATCAACAAGATTTTTTTCTATAGCAAGTTTATAAATTTCACCACCTCCAATAATAAAAGGCTCTTTTTCATTATTTTTTTTTGCAATTTTTATTGCCTCTTCTAATGTATTTGTAACTAAACAGTTTTCAGCTTTATAATCTTTGCTTCTGGTGACAATAATATTTTCTCTGTTTGGTAATGGACGATATTTATGAGGAATAGATTCAAAGTTTTTTCTTCCCATTATTACATGATGTCCATTTGTTTTATCTTTAAAGAACTTCGTGTCTATAGGAAGTCTCCAAATTAAGTCATTATTGGCACCAATAGCATTGTTCTCGCATGCTGCAACTATTATTGATCTAATCATTAGTTTTTTTAAAATTATATTTTACATTTCTTGCTTCCAAATAGTTTTTTACATCATGAAAGTGAGTTCCTAAATATTCAGGAGGTGAGATGCCGGTTCTAGTATATTTTTTTTCCAATACTAAATTTGCTACAGCAGTACATGTAAATCCAGTTGTTCTGGCCATTGAAATTGTATCATTTTCATATCTATCCAACAAATTATATTGGTATGTTGTGGCTTTATTATCTTCTATACCTTTGATGATTATTCTCATTATAGTAAAGTCTCTATCACCATCCTTCATTTCCCATTTTGGGAATAATAATTTCGAGGTTACATCAATTGGTCTAATGTCATTTCCATTTATGTTGATCTTTTCATATGAAAAGAAACCACTTGCTCTTAAAACTTTTAAATATTCAACACATCCAGGATATCTTAGAGTTTTTTCAATCATATTTGGGACATGCGGCATTGTTTTAATTAAACTTCTAAGTCCATCAGAGTTCCAACTTTCCAGAGTGCCTATCTCATCAAATTCTATTAATTCTGTCTCAGATAACGCTTCTTTTATTATTAATTGACTGTTCTGTACAAATCTCGCTGGACGAACATATTCTTCAATTACATCGATTGGAGAAAAAACAGCTTGATATTCATATGGCCATTCTCTTTTAACTGGAAGACCTCCAACAAGACATTCATAATCTGTTATTTTCATATTATCGTTATGATATCCAAATATTATATTACCCATCCCTGGAGCTACACCACAGTCCATAACTGCAACAACATTTTTTTCTTTAGCTAATTCATCTAATCCAAATGGGTCTTCTGGATAAAAAGATATATCCACAATATTTTTGCCAACACAGATTACATCGTACATCATTTTATATCCCATAAATCCAGGAACTGCTCCAATTACTAAATCACAGCCTTGAATTAATTTTTGAAGAACAAGAGTATCTGCAATATCAGCGCAAATTGTTTTAATTTTTTTGTTTTTTAACTTATCTAGGTTTTTTTGTGAAATATCAATAGATGTAACATCGTGAATCCCCGCAAGGTCTTGAGCCATAACTCCACCAACTAATCCTGCCCCTAATATTGTAATTTTTTTCATTGTATTTTTTTTAGATTGCAACCTTTCCCTTAATGTGAGGATGACTTTCATAGTTTTCTAATTCAAAATCTTCAATAGAAAATTCAAAAATATCTTTTATTTTTGAATTTATTTTCATCTGTGGCAGTGTTTTTGTTTCTCTACTTAATTGCAGTTTTGTTTGATCAAAATGATTTGAATAGATATGCGCATCCCCTAATGTATGTATGAAATCTCCAAGCTCAAGAGCACATACTTGAGCAACCATCATTGTTAGCAGTGCATATGATGCGATATTGAATGGTACCCCTAAAAAAATATCTGCACTTCTTTGATACAGTTGACACGAAAGTTTACCATCAGCAACATAAAATTGAAAGAATGCATGACAAGGAGGTAGTGCCATTTGTTCAATTTCACCTACATTCCATGCACTGACAATTATTCTTCTGCTATTTGGTGTGTTTTTTATTTGATCTATTATTTTTTTAATTTGATCTATATGTTCTCCATTTGGAGCAGGCCAATTTCTCCATTGATATCCATAGACATGACCTAAATCACCATTTTTATCTGCCCATTCATCCCAAATTCTTACCCCATTATCTTTAAGGTATTTAATATTTGTATCTCCTTTAAGAAACCATAACAGCTCATGAATTATAGATTTTAAATGTAGTTTTTTAGTAGTTATACACGGAAACCCTTTAGATAAATCAAATCTCATCTGATATCCAAATACACTTTTTGTTCCAGTTCCGGTTCTGTCTGTTTTGAGAGTACCTTTACTCATAACATGATCCATCAATTCTAAATATTGTTTCATCCTTTATTAAATTATTGCTCCTACAATTACAGCTGTTAGTAATGAGGCTAATGTTCCTGCTATTAAAGCAAGTATACCAAGTTGAGAAAGGTCTTTTCGTCTTGAAGGAGCTAATGAGCCTATTCCTCCAATTTGAATTCCAATAGAGGCAAAGTTTGCAAAACCACACAAAATATATGTTGCTATAATAATTGATTTTTCTTCAAAAAATTTACCTGTTTCTTTTAATTCTGAAAGCGATATATATGCGACAAATTCATTAAGAATTGTTTTTTCTCCTAATAATTGACCTACTAGTATCATATCTTCTTTACATACTCCCATAAGCCATGTAAGGGGTGCTAATAAATATCCTAAGATAAATTCTAGTGTTAGACCATTATATTGTCCTGAGGTAAAATTTGTTATCCAATTATTTATATTCATTAACTCACCAATAAAATCTTTTAGAAAGTAATTTGCCATAGTAATAAAAGCAATAAAAACAAGTAGCATTGCACCAACATTAATTGCTAATCTTACACCTTGAGAGGTTCCAATACTAATTGCTTCTAAAGAATTTGAGCCTAATTTTTCACTAGAAATTGACATGTCTTCATTTACGCTATTAGTTTCAGGTAATAGAATTTTAGAGACTACAATTGCTGCTGGTGCAGACATTACTGAAGCTGCAAGCAAATGTTTAGCAAAAAAGAGTTGTTGTACAGGATCTGTTCCGCCAAGAAAACCAATATATGCCGCTAAAACGCCACCTGCGATTGTGGCCATTCCTCCAGACATCAAGCAGAGGAGTTCAGATTTGGTCATTTTATCAATATAAGGCTTTACTAAAAGTGGAGATTCAGTTTGTCCGAGAAAAATATTTCCTGCTGCTGCTAAGCTTTCAGCCCCTGATAATTTAAGTGTCTTTTTCATTATATATGCGAAGAGGAAAATAATTTTTTGTAAAATGCCAAAATAAAAGAGAAGACTGGTAAGGGCTGAGAAAAAAACTATAGTAGGTAAGATTTGAAAAGCAAAAATTGCTCCAAAATTATTACTGTTAACTAGTGTGTCTCCAAATAAAAATAAGGCCCCATTTTTTGAGAACTGTAATATTATTACAAAAACTTGACTCATCCATTCGAATATATTTTGAACAAAAGGAACCTTTAAAATAAGAAAAGCAAGAACTAGTTGTATTAATATTCCTTTGCTAACTAAAGACCAATTTATTTCTTTTTTATTCTTTGAAAATAAAAAAGCTAGAAAAACTAGAGATAAGAGACCCAGTATCCCTCTAAGGTAATTATTTGCTAAAGATTTTTTATTTGTTGCTTTCGCCAGAGTGTTGGAGAAAATATAGTCTTTATTTCCCTCTGATAAAATTAGTTGATTAGAAGTTTGATTAATTTTATAAAATCGAACGGTGTCTTTTGGTTCAGAGTAATAGAGCGATAATAAATCATTGTCTAAAGCCCATGTTCCTTTAGCATATAGTTTTTTTTCAGTTATCTGATAACTAAATGAGCTATCTGAATTTAATATAAAATAGTCACTATTACTGAAAAATGACTTTTCAAGATTAATATTTTCATCATTTGAGTTAATTTCACTAAACCACCATTTTTGCGTTAAATTATTTGAATAGCTGGAGATAGATAAGAAAATCAAAAAGATTATTGATAGTATTTTTTTCATCTATTTTGATGTTCTTCTTTTAATTTCATCTCTAATAACTGAAGCTCTTTCATAATTTTCATGTTCAATAGCTTCAATTAGAATTGCTTCTAATTCTTTTAAGCTATATAAGCTGAGTTTTTTTTCTTTTATAATTGAGGTTGCTTCAGTAAATGATGTTGTGTTTTCTTCATCGCTTTTAGAAAATTTAATTCCTGCTTTAGATAAGATGTTTTCATATGTGAAAATAGGGCAAGCAAATCTAATTGCTAAAGCAACAGCATCAGATGTTCTAGCATCAATTTTAGCCTCTTCACCAGTTACCACATTATTACAATAAAATGTTGAATGAAATACACCTTCATTTAATGTATGTACAATAACTTTTTTTAAATTAATATTAAAACTATCTCCAAATGATTTAAATAAATCATGTGTTAATGGTCTCTCAGGTTCCTCGTCACCATCGAGTGCAATTGCAATTGAGCGCGCTTCACACCAACCTATAACAATTGGAAGTTGTCTTTTTCCTTCCGTTTCATTAAGAAGAAGGACATATGCATTGTTTTGTGAGTCACTTTGTCGAATTGCAGAAATAGTTAGAGGAATTAAATTCAAAATTATTAGTTTTTGATTTTTTTAATTTCTTCAATTAATTTTGGAACGACATCAAAAGCATCTCCTATTACTCCATAATCAGCTGCTTTGAAAAAAGCTGCTTCTGGATCAGTATTAATTGCAACCATCACTTTAGACGAGTTTACTCCTGCTAAGTGCTGGATCGCTCCAGAAATTCCAACTGCAACATATAAATTTGGAGCAACTGCTTTTCCTGTTTGCCCAACATGCTCTGAATGTGGTCTCCATCCTATATCTGAAACAGGCTTTGAACATGCGGTAGCAGCATTTAAAAGTTCTGCTAATTCCTCAATCATTCCCCAGTTTTCTGGCCCTTTTAATCCTCTACCTGCTGAAATAACTATTTCTGCTTCAGAGAGTGATATCTTCCCACTATTTGTTTCTGACCCAATAATACTAAATTGATTTTCAAAGTTTTCATCATTAGTTGTTATCTCACAATTTGTTGGATTAGTTTTAACTTCAAAAGCATTCGGAGATACAGTAATTATTACTTTTTCAGTATTAACAGTTACTGTCTCGATAGCCTTGGATGAAAAAGCTTGTCTTTGAAAAGTGAAATTATTAGAATTTAAAATTTTTGAAATTACATTACTAAGTAATCCAGCTTTTAATTTTGCAGATAGTCTTGGTGCTATCATTTTAGCAGAAAAAGTGTTTGAAAAAATTATTGCTTTAGATTCCTTTGCGTGATTAGCTAAAACAATAGAAGAATTCTTATTGTCACTTTTTGTGATATTTGAATATGAAAATATTTTTGAGACACCATATTCACCAAGCTTTAATAATTCACTTTCATCAATATTTCCTAAAGAAACAGCTATTGTATCAGTATTTAAATCTTTCGCTAATTGATTTGCATAAGAAGCAGCTTCAAATGTGCTTTTTTTAAATTTCCCCTCCCAACTTTCTGCGTATACTAGTATTGACATGATTATGTTTTTGTTAAATTACTTTAGCTTCATTTTGAAGCATGTTTACTAACTGATCAATATTATCTGAAGAAACCATTTTGCACTCTCCCTTTTCTGCAGGTTTTTCAAATTGTATTGATTCGCTCATTATTGTTGGATTATTTACTTCAATAATATTTAATGGTTTTGATCTTGCGGTCATGATGCCTCTCATGTTGGGGATTCTAAGTTCACTTTCTTCAACTAATCCCTTTTGACCACCAATTATAATTGGTAATGATGATTTTATTTTTTCAATACCACCATCTATTTCTCTATTTAAGGTTACTTCATTTCCATCTATTTCGAGTCCATTGCATGCATTTGCAAATGGTAAGTCAAGCATATCAGCAATCATGCCCGGAACTGCCCCTCCATTATAATCGCTAGATTCTTTGCCAGCAATTATTAAATCAAAAGGATTTTCATTTACGTAATTACTTATTTCTTTTGCTGTTGAATAACTATCTAAAGGTTTCATGTTTATTCTTACAGCTTCATCAGCACCTATTGCTAAAGCCTTCCTAATTACTGGCTCAACTGAAGATTCTCCAACAATAATTGCAGTAACTTTTGCGCCATTTTTTTCTTTTAACATTACTGCCTTAGTTAATCCAAATTCATCATAAGGATTTATAACAAATTGTATTCCATTATCATCAAACTTACTGTTGTTTTCTGTAAAATTAATTTTTGATGTTGTATCTGGAACACTACTAATACAAACTAATATATTCATTTCTTAAAATTTAATTGGGATTAATTCTACAAATTTAAATAAAATCAAGTAAATATTACTTTGCTTTCAAACAAAATACGAATGAAAAATTGCTCGTTTTATTCTAAAAAATCACTGGCTATCTACCTTCTTTAATCAAAAATGCTATTTTTGCACCGATTTAAAATTTTAACTAAAATAAAAAAAATGGAATTTATTGTAAATTATTTGCCTCTTTTTGGTGTTTTAGCTCTTGCATTTGTTTTTTGGAAAAACGCTTGGGTTTCAAAACAAGATGAAGGTAACGAAAAAATGTCTCGAATTGCAAAAAATATTGCAGACGGAGCAATGTCATTTCTTAAAGCAGAATACAAAGTTTTATCTGTATTTGTTGCTGCTGTAGCTGTATTATTATTCTTTAAAGGTTCTGCAGAAGAAAACTCAACTGGAATGGTTGCATTCTCATTTGTAATTGGAGCGATCTGTTCAGCTTTAGCAGGATTTATTGGTATGAAAGTTGCAACAAAAGCAAACGTTAGAACGACTCAAGCTGCTAGAACTTCATTAGGAAAAGCTCTTGAAGTTGCTTTCTCAGGAGGAGCTGTTATGGGACTTGGAGTAGTGGGTTTAGGAGTTCTTGGATTAAGTTTACTATTATCACTTTATCAAGGAATGTATGAATCAACAACTGTTGTATTAAATGTTTTATCTGGTTTTTCTCTTGGAGCTTCATCTATTGCTCTTTTTGCAAGAGTTGGAGGTGGTATTTATACAAAAGCTGCTGATGTGGGTGCTGATTTAGTTGGTAAGGTTGAGGCAGGTATTCCTGAAGATCATCCTTTAAATCCAGCAACTATTGCTGATAACGTAGGAGATAATGTTGGTGATGTTGCAGGAATGGGAGCAGATTTATTTGAATCTTATGTAGGGTCGATAATTGGTACTATGGTTTTAGGTTCTTACCTGTTTACTGATTCTCTTGAAGCAGTTTATCTTCCTTTAGTTTTAGCTGCTGTTGGTATTGTAATGTCTATCATTGGAACATTTTTTGTTAAAGTAAATGATGGAGGCTCTCCTCACAAAGCTTTAAATATCGGGGAATTTGGTTCTGCAGCACTTATGATTGTTGCTTCTTATTTTATTATAAATGAAATGCTTCCTGAGAGCTGGATTAGCGAAGGAATGTCTTACACGGCGATGGGTGTTTTTTGGGCAACTATTGCTGGTTTAGTAGCTGGTTTAGCTGTTGGAAAAGTTACTGAATACTATACTGGTACAGGCACAAAGCCTGTTCAATCTATTATTGACCAATCAGAAACTGGTGCAGCAACTACTATCATTGCTGGACTGGGTGTTGGAATGATGTCTACTGCTCTACCAATTTTATTAATTGCTGCAGCTATAATGGTTTCACATCATTTCGCTGGACTTTATGGAATTGCAATTGCTGCTGTTGGAATGCTTGCAAATACAGGTATTCAATTAGCTGTTGATGCATATGGTCCAATTTCTGATAATGCTGGAGGTATTGCTGAAATGGCTGAATTACCTGCAGAGGTAAGAGAAAGAACTGATGAATTAGATGCTGTTGGAAATACAACAGCTGCCATTGGCAAGGGATTTGCAATTGCTTCAGCTGCATTAACTGCATTAGCTTTATTTGCTGCATTTATGAAAGTGGCAAATATTACATCTATTGATGTTTCTAGACCAGATATTATGGCTGGATTATTAGTTGGAGCTATGTTACCATTTGTTTTTTCTGCAATGGCTATGAACGCTGTAGGAAGAGCAGCAATGGCGATGATTGAGGAAGTTAGAAGACAATTTAGAGATATCCCAAAACTTAAGGCTGCATTAGCAGTTATGAGAAAGTATGATTCTGATATGACAAAGGCATCTGCTGCAGATAGAAAAATATTTGATGCTGCTGATGGTGTTGCAGAATACGATAAATGTGTTGATATTTCAACAAAAGCTTCTATTAAAGAAATGGTTGCTCCTGGTTTACTTGCTATAATTGTTCCTGTACTAGTTGGGTTTGGAGGTAAATGGGTTGGTGTTGGTGGCCCTGAAATGTTAGGTGGTTTGCTAGCTGGAGTTACTTCATCTGGAGTTTTAATGGCTATTTTCCAATCTAATGCTGGTGGTGCTTGGGATAATGCTAAAAAGACAATTGAAGAGCAAGGTAGAAAAGGAACAGAAGCTCATAAAGCTTCAGTAGTTGGTGATACTGTTGGAGATCCTTTTAAAGACACTTCGGGTCCATCTCTAAATATCCTTCTAAAATTAATGTCTGTTGTAGCTTTAGTTATTGCTCCTTCAATTGCCATGGATGTTTCTAGTTCAAGCTCAAACGCAACTAATTCATATGTAGTATCTAATGTGGCTGTTACTAACTTAATAATTAATTCAGTTGCTGAAAATTTTGAAACTAAAATGAATGAGGAGTTAGAACTAATGTTAGTTGAAAATATAATTACTTCAAATATTAATTGTGGATCTAATATTAAAGAAGAGTGTGAAAAGGTTCTTGCTCAATTGGGAAATCAACTAGAGTTTTATGCAAATAGTAATACACTTTCTTCTTCTAAAAAACCATTTCTAATTTCTGTTGATGGAGTAGTTAAGACTAAGGGGGTAAGTAAGAATGCTACTTTATTGTATAATCAAATGGGTGAGTCAGGTTTTGCTGGTGAACTTAAATTTGATGGTTTAACAATTTCAATAAAGGGAAAAAAATAGTTTAAAAACTATAATTATAAAAAAAGAGCTTAAATTTTTAAGCTCTTTTTTTTTATTGAGAATTTTAAATTAAATATTTTGATCTATTTGATTTATTATCTGCTGTAGTTCATCAGAGTTTTCTGCAAAATTTATATCATCTACATTAATAATAAGTATTTTTCCTTTACTATAACTACCTACCCAAGCTTCATATCTTTCATTTAATCTTGTTAGATAATCTAATCTAATACTATTCTCATATTCTCTACCTCTCTTTTGAATTTGTTCAACTAATGTCGATACACTTGCTCTTAGATAAATAAGTAAGTCAGGTCCTTCGATAAAATCATCCATTAGAGTAAATATTTCTTTATAGTTATCAAAATCTCTAGAGCTCATTAAACCCATTGAGTGCAGGTTAGGAGCAAAAATATATGCATCTTCATATATTGTTCTATCTTGAATATATTTTTGACCACTATTTTTAATTTCAACGATTTGTCTAAACCTACTGTTCAAGAAATATACTTGAAGATTAAAAGACCACCTCTGCATATCTTTATAAAAATCATTCAAATAAGGATTGTTCTCAACATCTTCATAATGTGCCTTCCATTTGTAATGTTTTGATAATAGTGTGGTAAGTGTAGTCTTTCCCGAACCAATATTTCCAGCAATTGCTATATGCATAATCTAATTTTTTACTAAAATATAAAAGAATTCTATGCTGACATTAAAAAACAATATTCTGTGAATTTTTGTTGAAAACTTCTACTTATTTAATTTAAGTAAAATATCTGCAATTTTACGATCGTTATTTAATCTTGATATTTTATTTTGGGCCCCTAATCTTTCATTTATCTTTAGCCATTTATAAAAAGTTCCATTTTTAAGAATAGTAATTTTTGGAGGTGCTAGTATTAGGTTGTTCGATCTTTTTGTTTCGTAGTCTGAATTATTATCTTTTAGCTCTTCATCTAATATTCTGCAGAATAAATTTAAATCTTTAGGCACATCTTCAAACTCAATGAGCCATTCATGTCCGCCTGAGAATTTTGTAATGAAGATTGGGGCAACTGTATATTCATGTACTACAGCACTCGTTTTTAAGCATGCATTTTTAATTGCTTTATTAGTATTATTTGAAATTAATTCTTCCCCAAAAACATTTATTTGATTATTTGTTCTACCACTAATTTTTATTCTGTATGGACTCAGTGATGTAAAAGATATAATATCCCCAATTAAATATCTCCATAGTCCTGCATTAGTTGTAATTACAACTATATAGTCTTGATTTTTTTCCACTTCAAATAATTGATAGTATTTTTTCTCTTCTTTCCCGAATTGATCATACTTAATAAATTCAAAGAATATTCCGTAATCTAGCATTAAAAGCATTTCATCAGAATTTGCTTGGTCTTGAACAGCAAAGAAGCCCTCTGAAGCATTATAGCTTTCTAAATAATTCATTTTATTTGAAGGTATTATATTTTGAAACTGTTTTTTATAAGGACCAAAGTTCACTCCGCCGTGCATATATAGTTCAAGTTTTGGCCATACTTCTAAAATATTGTTGGCTCCTGTTTTTTCAAGAACCCTTTTTAAAATAATTAGAATCCATGAGGGAACACCGCTAAGATTAGTGATGTTTTGTTTACTAATTTCATCAACAATCAATTTTAGCTTTTCTTCCCAGTCTTTCATGAGTGCAGTTGAAAGTTTTGGAGATCTATGAAAATTAACCCAAGATGGAAAATTACTTAATAATATGGCAGATAAATCTCCTTCTGAATACCCTTTAAGCTTGTTCAAAGTTCCACCAAGAATAAACCCTCTTCCTGAAAAGAAGTGTTTAGTTGGGAAATTTTCAAGATATAGTGCAAGCATATCTTTGCCGCCTTTAAAATGACAGTTTATTAATGATTCAGAAGTTATCGGAATAAACTTGCTTTTTGCATTTGTAGTTCCAGATGATTTTGCAAACCACTTTGTTTTAGAATTCCATAAAATATTTTCTTCACCAGCTTGTATTTTTAGAATATACGGGAATAAATCTTCATATGTTCTTGTTGGAACTCTATTAATATAGCTTGAATAAGATTTGATATTTTTAAAATCATGCTCTTTCCCGAAAAGTGTATTCTTCCCATTTTTTATCAGATAATTAAAAGTTAGCTCCTGTGCCGTATGTGGGTTTTTTATAAAAAAATCAATTTTTTTTAATCTTGTTTTTAAAGCATAAGAAAGAATAGAATTTTTCAATTGAAGATAAGACAAAATATAATATATTTAGAAACGAAAAATACAAAAATTTAATATATGGATACTCTAAAAAAAATGACTACAGAGCTAAAGGATGTTGTGTCTTATTCTCTAAAGATTCATGAAAAATCTCATATTATGAATGATTTAATTGATTCTGTAATTACTATAAATTGGAGTGGAAAAGTTATTTGTTCTTGTGGAAAAAAAATGGATAGTTTTTATAGATCAAATTTTTGTTACCCTTGTTTTTGGAATTCACCATTAGCGTCTCAAAGTATTTTTAAACCCGAGTTATGTACAGCGCATTTGGATATTGAAGAGAGAGATTTAGCCTGGGAAAAAGAATTTCAATTAGCTCCTCATTATGTTTATTTAGCAAATTCAAGTGGTATTAAAGTTGGTATTACTCGTGGAACTCAAGGAGTTGTCAGATGGATGGATCAGGGAGCCTCACAAGCAATAATTTTTGCACAAGTCCCTAATAGAAGATTCTCAGGTGATATTGAAGTTGCCTTAAAGTCCTATGTAGCTGATAAAACTAATTGGAGGAAAATGTTATCGGCAGAGCCAGAAAAAGTTGATTTAGTAGCGATGAAAAATCATCTTATTCAATTCACCCCCGAACCCTTAAAAAAATATATTGTTAGTGATAATACAGTTACTGAAATAAAATATCCTATTAAAGAATATCCAGTTAAGGTTAAGAGTTTAAAACTTGAAAAGGAAAATGAAATATCAGGTGTTCTAAAAGGAGTTAAAGGACAATACCTGATTTTGGACAATAATAGAGTTTTTAATGTAAGAGCTCACGAAGGGTTTTTGGTAAAATTTTCTGTTGAATCAAATAAAAAACAAACTGAATTATTCTAATTTCATTAAATATGGAATTCTAGCTTGAATTCTATCTTCTTTCTTTAATTGCTTTAGATTTTTAATTTGCTGATATTTTAAAAATCCAAAACCATCAAATAATATTTTTGATATTTTCATTTCAGCGAAATCATTTACTAATGTAGTAAGAGGATCTTTTTTCTTTGGTAATGAAATAATTCTAAATTCTTCAATTTTAGCTAAATCTCCTGCTATTTCAATAGCTTTTTCAATTCCTCCGTAAACATCAACTAAGCCAATACTTTTGGCATCATTACCAGACCAAATCCTACCTTGCCCAATTTCATCAACTGCATCTGTTGTCATGTTTCTTCCTTCTGCAACTCTGGAAAGAAATACTTCATATATTTCTTCAACACCTTCTTGGATTTTATTTTTTTCAAATAATGATAATTTTCTACTTATACCCATATCAGAATATTTATTTGTATTTACAGTATCCATACTTATTCCAAAGTTTTCTTTGTAAAATCTTTTAAGATTTGGAATCATTCCAAAAACCCCAATTGAGCCTGTTAAGGTTGTTGGGTTAGCAACAATAGTATCAGCGGCACAAGCAATATAATAACCTCCAGATGCAGCGTAATCACCCATAGAAACAACAAATGGTTTCTCTTTTTTTGCAAGAATAGTTTCTCTCCACATAACATCAGAAGCAAGTGCACTTCCACCTCCTGAATTAATTCTTAAAACTATTGCCTTTACATTTTTATCTTCTCTAGCTTGTTTAATAGCTTTACTTGTTGTTATAGATCCAATTGTCTCAGTATTTCCTTTTCCAGATATGATGTCTCCATTAGCATAAATAATAGCAATTTTATTTCTACTTATTTTTTTATCATCTATTTTTATCTTACTATAATTACTTAGAGAAATGAAATTTATTTTTTCAACCTCAAAAATAATTTTCATTTTATCAATTACTTGATCTTCATATAACACATCATCTACATAGCCAAGATCTTTACAAATGCTAGCAGTTGTAAGTTTCAGTTGGTCAGCATCTGATTGAACTTGCTCTAAAGTTAATTTTCGTTGACTGGCTATACTGTCAAAAATATTTTCTGAGAAACTATTTAAAAGTTTTTCAAGTTGGGCTCTGTTGGCATCACTCATTTTTTCTAAAATAAATGGTTCCACTGCACTTTTAAATTTTCCAACTTTAAAAATCTGGATATCAATATTTAATTTTTCTAGCATCTCTTTAAAAAACATTAATGTTGCAGTTAATCCTTGATGAGTGATTGTTCCTAGAGGATTTAGAAATACCTTATTTGATACAGATGATAAATAATATCCTTTAGATGAGTACATCTCATTATATGAAATAATCTGCTTACCAGATTGTTTGAATTCTAAAAGTTTATTTCTTATTTCTTCTGTTTTGGACAAACCTGCATTTATAAATGGGCTATTTATATATATTCCATTAATTTTTGAATCATTTTTTGCTTTTTCAATATTATCAAGAATTTGTTTAAGCTCAATTTGTTTTTTTGGCTCAGGATTCATGAAGTTTAAATCATCAAAAGGATTTCCAGAAGATCTCTCTACAACTTCTTTTGATAAATCAATTTTAAGAATAGTATTATCTTTTAGTTTGGGTGTTTTCTCTGTGAAACTTGATGATAGAAAGCTTACGGCACCAATAAATAGCATTAGAATAATAGCTAAGCCAAATACTAAACCTAAAATAGTTGATAAGATATTCTTGAAAAAGTTTTTCATAATTTTAGTATTAATTTTTGCAAATATTAAAATTTTAATACAATAAACAATGCTATGCATTTATAATTATAATTAAAAAAAAGATAATGTCATTTTATCTTTTGTCGAAAGAATTTTATATTGTATTTTTAAATAAAGTATTTTTTTATGAGTTTAGTTTATTTACAATTAGGAAGTAATCTTGGAGACAGATTAAGTGTTTTAAATACTGCTGTTCAGAAAATTAGTGATCAAATTGGAGAGGTAGTTTTATTATCACAAATTTATCAAAGTTCTCCATGGGGAGTAGAAGGGCAGAGTGATTTCTTAAATCAGGTTATCTTAATTGATTCAATTCACAGTGCTAAATTAATTTTAGAACTTATATTAAATATTGAGAAAGATCTTGGAAGAGTAAGAATAGAAAAGTGGGGTGAAAGAGTAATTGATATTGATATATTGTTTTATAATGATGAAATAATAGAAGCTTCGGATTTATGTATTCCACATAAATATATTTCAAAAAGAAAATTTGTTTTAGATCCTTTAAATGAAATTGCTCCAAATTTTATTCATCCAAAATATGATAAATCAATCGCTCAATTGCTTGAAGAATGTCTAGATGAAGAAAGTGTTACTATTTATGAAGTATAAATTTATTTCAATTGAGGGGAATATTGGCGCCGGTAAAACTTCATTAGCAACCAAAATATCACAAGATTTTAACTCTGATTTAATTTTAGAATCATTTGCTGAAAATCCATTTTTACCAAGTTTTTATAAAGAGCCTGAAAAATATGCTTTTTCTTTAGAGCTTTTTTTTATGGCTGAAAGATATAGTCAACTAAAAAGTAAATCAAATCAAAATTTATTTCTAAAATCTACTGTTTCGGACTACTTTTTTATGAAATCAAAACTGTTTGCAAAAAATAATCTTAATAATGTTGAGCAGGATCTTTTTAATAGGTTATTCGATATAATGATGAACTCAATGCCAAAACCAGATATACTAATATATTTGTTTTCAGATATAAAGCGACTACAAGACAATATTAAAAAAAGGAATAGAGAGTTTGAACAGAATATTTCTGATGAGTACCTACAAAACATTCAAGATAGGTATTTAGATTTTCTAAAAAAACAGCAAAATTTCCCAGCGCTAATTATCGATGTTACAAATTGTGATTTTGTAAATAAAGAAAGTGACTATAAAAAAATACGGGATTTATTAACATCTAATTACCCAATTGGTCTAACAAAAATTAATCTTTTTAATTAATTTAATAAATTTTGAAAATCAGTATTTTCTTTAAATTTTATAAATTCTAAATCCATAGATGCTTCGTTTTTGTATTTACTATCTAAATCAATAGCAGATTTTAAATACTTAATTACTAAGTTGCTATTTCCTGATCTTGCAGATGAGATTGCATTTAAGTAGTCACATGCTGCTGTCTTTTCATTACATAGTGAGTTGTTACCATTTAAGATTTTAGCAAGTGCAGCATTATGAGATTTTTTGTTTTTAAAGTATCTACTTGCTTTTTTGTAATCACCTTTTCTTATACTTAATAGTGCTTGGTTTTCTTCTGAGCTCTTACACTTGTTAAAGTAGTTTTGTGCCTTAGTATACTGCCCTTTCCATGCAGCTACTACTCCAAGATTATTTTTAATTTCATCACTTTCTTTAGATAACTTTTCTGCTTTAGAAAGATGTTGATACGCTTTGTCCAAATCATTATTATTTAAATGAATCGTTGCTATGTTATTTAAACCTTTCCAATTATTATGTATTTGTACAGCTTTATTGTAAATGTCAATTTTGTTTTTCTCTTCAGTGGAAAGTGAAGCAGCATGAAGAAGTTCTTTAAGGCTAAGCTCATTTGGAGATGAGTTAGCAAGCACACTGATTGTTGAGTCAGATTTTTTTGGTTGATATGATCTTACAGTTATTTGAGCTTTTCTTAGCTGAGGTAAAACAT
Source organism: uncultured Flavobacteriales bacterium (assembly GCA_949372805.1). Lineage (GTDB taxonomy): Bacteria > Bacteroidota > Bacteroidia > Flavobacteriales > BACL11 > CAJIYG01. The sequence continues at coordinate 49,276 of CASIBH010000020.1, forward strand.
TTTTTTCAATTGCATCATAAATCTCAGCCATATCTCTTATTGCACGTTCTCGAAGTTCTAAATCTTCCACAGAATTAACAATTTTTGTTATTCTTCTTTTATCTTTTATTTCAGACTTTCTCATTAATTCATTAAAACCCTCCCAATCTTCTCCTTCAGATTTTTCAACATAAAGTTCATTATTTGATGCACCATCTAGTTTTACTTTTTTCAAAAGTCGTTTCGCATACTTTAGAGTGCTTGCAGCTCTTTTGTCTGATACATTGTCATTAAGATTAACAGATCCCTCTGGAGAAGCAAATGATTTAACCTCAATTGAGTGAGTTTTGTTGCCTAGTTTTGCAAATTCTTCAAGTTTCTCTAAGTCACTATTACTCTTTTCAGTAGATCTAATATTACTAGCATTAACTAGAAAATAAATTGTTGCTGTCTCCTCAAGTATTGTTTCATATTCATACTCACTATTTGCATCAAGGATATTTTCAGTATTTTCTATTCTTTTAGATGTAGCTAACACGCCACTAGCAATTTTTTTTGCTGGAAAAACAGCTTCTTTATCTTTACTTTTTCCAGTTGCCCTAAGCTCTAGCTCTGAATTTAGCATTTCATCAGAATAATTTATTTTATCTTGGTACGAAAAGCTTCCTCCGTTAGCATAAAAGATTGTTGCCTCCCCTCCAATTGCGGATTCCCCTTGAACAGTAATTGTTTTAAACTCTGCTTCTCCACCATCAAAGACAAGAACAGGAGTAAAGTCTATTGTAGCATTTTTTGCAAAATATTTTTCAGGAAAATTAGCATCAATCGTTAATCCTACTTTGTCCCCATGAACTTGTAGTGTACTTGGAGTTACATTTATATTGACAGTCTCATATTTACTAGACATAGTTGATAATCCACAAGAAGACATAAATAATAAGATACTGGCTAAGATTGAAATTTTTGAAAGTACTCATTTGAATTTAATTTAATTATTAGTTCTAACTAATACAAAGATAAGAAAATTTAGCTTTTACATTCATTATAAATTCGCTGTTAATTTAAATAAATTTTTTGGACTTATGTTATTATGTTTTTAATTTAAAAATATTTTTTTCACATATTAGACTTTTCCATAATTACTAGTCCAGCACTTACAGAAATATTAAGAGAATGCTTTAGTTCCCCATTGTGTGGATTTCAATAGTTTCATCACACATATCTACAATTTTTTGCTCTACACCATGAATCTCATGGCCAAAAATTAAATGCAATAGGTTTATCATGCTTGAAAATTTTGTAAGACGTGTTGAATTTCTCAACTTGCTCTACACTGCAACTAATATCATACCCCTCTTTTTTTAAAATATTCAACAGCCTCAGTAGTAGTTTCCTTGATGTACTCCCAATCAACAGATTCTAGTTGAGCCTAGTGCAGATTTTCGAATGTCATTACTTGGTGGGGTTGACGAGTTATTCCGCACAGAATAAATTTTCTTTATAAGAAAGGCGTCTGATGTTCGGAAAATTGAACCAACATTATAAGCGCTTCTGACATTATCCAAGATCAATGATAATAGGTCTTTTTCTAGTTCATTTTAAACTCTTCAATTGTTATTCTTTGTAATTCATTGTTTTTTAACTTTCTCATCTATTATATTTGTTGCTAAATTAAATAATAAATTTTGAGTTCAGAAAAAAATAAAGAAACTAGAGTTACTCCTTTAATGAAGCAGTATAATAGCTATAAAAGCAAAGTATCCAGATGCTTTGATTATTATTCGAGTTGGAGATTTTTATGAAACATTTGGTTCAGATGCTATACATGCTTCAAAAATCCTATAATATTATTTTGACACGTCTAGAGCCAATGGCTGGTTCTAGAATTGAACTTGCTGGCTTTCCTCATCATTCTTTAGATACATTATTTACCTAAATTGGTTAGAGCTGGATCATAGAGTTGCTATTTGTGATCAACTTGGAAGATCCAAAGCATACAAAAAAAATAGTTAAAAGAGGTGTTACTGAGTTGGTTACGCCAGGCGTTTCATATAATAATTTAACATTGGATAGTAAAAAAAATAATTTTCTATGCATCTATTTTTTTAGGTAAATGAACAATTAGGAGTTTCATTTTTAGATATTTCTACTGGAGAGTTTTTAGTTTCAGAAGGGAATACTGAGTATGCAGTAACAAGTTAATACAATCTTTCAGTCCTTCGGAGTAATTTATTTCAAAAAAGTTAAAGAGAAAAAATTTGAAAATGATTTTGGAATACATGGTTTTACTTTTGCAATTGATGATTGGGCATATAAATTGATTATGCTAATGAATTATCTAAGTAATCAATTTGCAACAAAATCTCTTAAAAGGTTTTGGTATTAGTGATTTACAATGAAGCACGTTGTGCTGCAGGAGTTGTTCTTCATTATCTTAAAAGAAACTAAACACAATCAAACCTCACATATTCTTTCAATTTCTAGAATTAATGAAGAGAAGTATTTGTGGATGGATAAGTTTACTATGAGGAACTTAGAGCTATTTTATCTCACCAAATAATGGTGCTAAAACAATGTTAGATATTTTAGATTCAACAGAAACCTCAATGGGAGCAAGGATGTTAATGAGATGGCTCGCTTTACCATTGAAAAAAATAAATGAAATAAATGAAAGACTTAGATATTGTTGAGTCTATTTAATAGATAATAAGAGTGTTGAACTGTTTTGAAAGAGAATATTTATCAGATTGGTGATTTAGAAAGATTAATATCAAAAGTTTCTACACTTCGCATAAATCCTAAAGAAGTTGAGAAACTAAAAGATGCTCTTTATTGCTATTGATCCAATAAAGAAAGTTTGTCTAAAATCACATTAAAAATCTTTGAATGATTTGTTATAAAATTAAATCCATTGCTCTCAACTTAGGGATGAAATATGAAAAAGAATTACCTGACAATCCTCCTACTAATGTAGATAAGGGAAATGTTATTAATTCAGGCGTAGATTCAGCAATTAGATGAACTTACGGCTAATTAAGAAATCTGGAAAAGATTTTTTAGATCAAATGCTTGAGAAGAGAAATTGAGAAGACAGGAATATCATCATTAAAGATTTCTTATAATAATGTTTTTGGGTATTATTTGAGGTGAGAAATATACATAAAGATAAAGTTCCAGAACAATGGATTAGAAAGCAAACTCTTAGTTAATGCTGAGCGATATATTACTGAAGAGCTTAAAGATTATGAAGTGAAAATTCTTATCAGCAGAAGAAAAAATTTCAATATTAGCGAAAATGATCTTTTTAGTAAGTTGGTTGATAGTTTCTTAACAGAGTTAAGTTTTGAAAAATAATGCTCGACTATATTTCTAATTAGATTGTTTGTTATCATTTTCATTAATTTCTAATAAGATATAATTACTCTAAGCCTAATATTAATACTGACTTTTCATTAAGATAATTAAAGGAAGACACCCTGTAATTGAACAGCAACTGGAGAGCGCAAAGAATTATATTCCAAATGATATTTTTCTAGATAGAGAAGATCAACAAGTTATGATGATAACTGGTCCTAATATGTCTGGTAAATCAGCTTTGCTAAGGCAAACAGCATTGATAGTTTTAATGGCTCAAATAGGATGTTATGTTTCTGCAGATAATGCAGATATAGGTTTTGTAGATAAGATTTTCACAAGAGTTGGAGCTTCTGATAATATTTCAATGGGAGAGTCAACTTTTATGGTTGAAATGAATGAAACAGCAAGTATTCTAAATAACCTAAGTGATAATAGTTTGATTATTTTAGATGAAATAGGTAGAGGGACAAGTACATATGATGGAGTTTCTATTGCATGGGCAATTGCAGAATATATACATGAGCATAAGACTAAAGCAAAAACATTATTTGCCACACATTATCATGAGCTGAATGATATGACTAAACAGTTTTAGTAGAATAAAAAATTATAATGTTTCAATTAAAGAAACTGAAAAAGATATCATTTTCATTAGAAAACTAAAAGAGGGAGGTAGCAACCATAGTTTTGGTATTCATGTTGCTAAAATGGCAGGAATGCCTCAAGATGTTGTGTTAAATGCAAATTATTTATTAAAAAAACTGGAATCTTCAGTAGATAAAAAATCTATAATACAGCAAAGAAAATGATAAAATTCAACTTAGTTTTTTTGATGTTGAAGACCCAGTGATGAAGAAAATACGTGATATGTTAAATGATTTAGAAATTAATAATCTTACACCTATTGAAGCACTCATGAAATTAAATGAAATAAAAAAGCTGACAGGAAATAAGTAAATTTGCTTTGAGATATTGATTATTTCATTAAATTTGCCGCCTGATTGCGAGTGTAGCTCAGGGGTAGAGCATCACCTTGCCAAGGTGGGGGTCGTGGGTTCGAATCCCATCACTCGCTCAATTTGTTCTTTAATAAAAAATCATTTTATGTCCTGCCCGGGTGGTGGAATTGGTAGACACGTTGGACTTAAAATCCAATGAACAGTAATGTTCGTACGGGTTCAAGTCCCGTCCCGGGTACAAAAAGCTGAAGAGAAATCTTCGGCTTTTTTGTATTTATACATTTAAGATTAAATAAATTAAATTAAAAAACGTTAATTGTAAAAGAATATGAATTTGTTAGATAATTTAAAAAATATTGTTTTTGTTTTATTAGCGTTTACACTTCCAACATCAGTTGCAGTTACTAATATTCTTCTTGTTGTTTTTTTACTAGTATGGTTATTAGAAGGCGACTTTATTAGAAAACTTGATGTATTTAAATCTAATAAATGGCTTTGGTCTATTTTAGGTTTAGCAGTAATGTATTTAATTGGTTTGTTTTATGGTCACAATCATAATGATGCTAATTATGTAATTCAAAGAGTTAGTCTTGTTTTAATGTTTATTGTTTTTACAACTTCAAAAATTAGTCAAAATTCTTTTTACTATGCTCTTATATTATTTCTTTTAACTAATTTTTTATCGGCATCAATCTCAATTTTAATTAATAATGATATTATTGAGCCACTAGGCAATTATATTTCTATAGTTTCAACAGATAGTTCTATTTCTGCTTTTTTAAAATATAACTATCACAATATTCTACTTTCCTTTTCTTGTTTATTGTCATTTATGCTATTTCATCTCTCTAAAAATAAATATGCTTTTCTATATTTATTTTTTATTCCTATTTATTGTCTCAGTATTTTTTCAGAAGCTGGTCGTGCCGGACAGCTAACATTAAATGTATTTATGTTTTTCTATTTTATTTATTTTTTAAGAAAGAAAATAGTGTATTCAATCTCTATACTTTTGTTTTTAATGCTTGTAAATTATTCTTCATATAATAATTCAACTATTTTTAAATATAGAGTTGATCATTTAAATCATATTGTGAAAAATAACGGAGAAAAGAAAAATCCCAAATCTAAAGAAAAAGATATTAGATACTTATTTTTTGAAGAAAGCTTAAGCCTTATAAAAGAGCATCCTTTTTTTGGTTTTGGAACAGGAAGTTTTAGTTCGGTATTAATTTCAAATACTAATTCAAGTTATGATTTTGAAAAACATAAAACTCCTCATAATAATTTCTTATATGTTATTTTCGAATTAGGAATATTTGGTTTTATGATTTTTTTATCAATCTTTTACTATCAAATTAAATATATTGTTAATCGCAGTAATATGAAAATTCATAGTATTATTTTACCAACTTTCTATTTGTTTTTAATGCTATTTGACTCTTATTTTTTTATTTTCACAATAACAGTTATGTATATATTTATGTTTAAAATATTTTCTGAGATTGATTTAAATCTTAAGAAAAGTTTATTTATTAAACAATAATTTGACAGTTTTTTTGTTTTGTTTATATAATAAATAGACATATGATCGACAAAGCTAAATTATCTTATAAATTACATCAATTGCAAAAAAGAGTGAATAGAGCTCTAAAAAAAGGTGTTGAAAATAATTCTTTAAAAACTAATTTAAGAATCAATAGAATTAAAGAGATTAAAAAATCTTTAGTTAAATAGTATTTGTGTAATTTATCTAAATCTTATTTAAGATTTTTTTCACTGCACCATGATTATCTTTAAAATATTTTAATATTTTACTTTTTTCAAATTTTATTTGGAGATGATGTATTGCCTCTTGAAACTCTATATTATTTTTCACACTTATTGCACAGTTCAATTTAATTAGTTCTTTTGCTTCTTTATTTTTGGTGTAATTTTTGCCAAAAATGATAGGTAAATGGTATACAGCTGGCTCTAATATATTATGTATTCCTTTGCCAAATCCGCCACCAATATAGACATAGTCACAATATTTATATAGATTCTTTAGCATGCCGATATTATTAATTATGATTATTCTATCCTTAGAAATATCATTATTTATTATTTGAGAAAACAACACTCCATTTGTTTTATCTTTTATTTTATTAGAATAGTTTAAATCATGGGGGGCAATTAAATAATTGAATTTATTTGCCTTGTTTTTTATAAAACTCATATAAATATGCTCGTCTTCGGGCCAGACACTACCAAAAATTAAAATTTTTCTTTTTGATCTAATTATTTGTAAATTATTTTTTTCTTTATCAGAAATAATTGTATCAATTCTTGCATCCCCAACTATACTTACTTGATGAATTTTAAATTTTTCTAGAACTAAGAGAGATGATTTATCTTGCACAAAAAAATGTTTAGATTTCATTAGTTGATTTTGAAAAAACTTAAGATTTAGTATAAAGTTGTCCTCTTTAAATATCGATGAAATATGATAAAGAGGTATTTTTTGCTTCTCTAAAGCAATCATGTAGTTAATCCAAAATTCAGATTTAATAAAAAATGCAATTTCAGGATTGATTAAGGAAATAAATTTTTTAGCATTTTCTTTTGTATCTGAAGGGAGATAGAAAATCCAGTCTATAAATTTCTCCTGTTTGAAATTTTCATATCCTGAAGGAGAAAAAAATGTTAGAAGAATTTTTTTTCTTGTATGTTTCTTCTTAAAATTTAAAATTAAACTTTTTGCTTGTTCATATTCTCCCAGAGAGGCACAATGAAACCATATGATTTCTTTATGGTCTTTAATTTCTGTTTTTATTTTGTTAAAAATATTTTTTCTTCCTTTGATCCATTGTCTAGATTTTTCATTAAATATTGAGTGAAATTTAATTAGCAGTTCATAGCAGTAAATAATTATGTTGTAGAATACAAGCATTTAGAAATAATGAAATTCTTCTGTATTTTTTCTGCTTATTGGAATAATGAGGCCAATTTTAAGACCCATAAGTTGGTCATATCTTAAATTTTCACTGGTATTTTGCATATTACTTAAATTGTAGTTTCTTTTATTTTTTGTAAATGCTAATGTATATTCAAGCCCTGTGAAGAATTGTAAATTACTATTTTTTCCCATGAATATATAGTCAATATTAATTTGAGTACTTATACCGTTTGTTAGCTGATCATATCCTTTTTTGTACTGAGAATCTAATTGAGGTATATATTGATTTTTAGTGTCAATAAATATTTTATGCTGTAAAAAC
>CASIBH010000021.1 GCA_949372805.1 uncultured Flavobacteriales bacterium
AAATGCCTGTTATCAAAGCTACTGTGCCTCCAGAAACCCCGGGAATAACATTGGCAATCCCCATGCCCATTCCTTTAAGAAAAAGAATAAAATAGTGCTTCATTTTTCAATGTATTAGAAAGATATTAAAAGTATCTCCTCTTAAACCTATCCTTAATGTTTCTAAAGGAATTATCTCATCCCAAGCTATATTTCCTAAATTTACATTAGCTCCTAAAAGTTTTACAAACCAAACTTGTTGTGGTTTTTTAGGCGCTTCCCAAAGAATATCTTCACTAGCTATTTTTGTTAAAATTTCATCAATTAAATCTGAACGCACATCACCTGTTTTGTTAAAAATACCAACATTTCCACCTTCTCTTGCTTCAGCAATAACTTTCCATGCTCCAGCTTCTAATTCTTTTTGCATAAGCTCTATCCATTTATAAGGAGCAATTAATACATTTTCATCTTTCGACCTACTTCAGAAACTACAGTAAACTCTTTAGCTAGATCAGTAATATATTTACATTTTTCTTCATGAGATATATCAATACTACCATCAGAAACTTCACACATCGTTATATTCCATTTTTTAAGTAATTCTATATATTCTTCTAGCATTCCTCTAATAATAAAGGCTTCAAATAAAGTTCCTCCCAGATATACCATTAAACCTGCATCTTGGTAAAGTTTTATTTTTGTTTCAATATTGGGTGATATAGCTGAAGTTCCAAAACCTAACTTAATGATATCAGTATGAGGTCCACACATTTCAATAAAAGTTCTTAGTATCATTGATACTTAATCCTTTATCCATCATCATAGTTAATCCATTTTCTCTGGGCTTTTTTGTTCTTTCAGGAATGTCTGTTAAAAACAAGTTCATATTATATCGGTTATTAATTTTTGCAAAGATAGAAATATAAGATTATTGTTTTAGTTTTGTATAATAAATATAGAATAGATTATGACATTAATTAAATCAATTTCAGGAATTAGAGGTACTATTGGAGGCGAAGAAGGTAATGCGCTAACACCTATTGGATATTGTGCAGTTTTACGGCTGCATATGCTAGCTTTATATAAGATCAAGAAATTAGAAGCTCCAAGACTATAGTAATAGGACGGGATGCTCGTATTTCAGGAATTATGGTATCAGTAACATTGTTTCAGGCACTTTAATCGGATGTGGTTTTGACGTTCTTGGATGTAGGACTTGACAACCACACCTACTAGTTGAGGTTGCTGTTCGATTGAAATAAAAGCTGCGGGAGGCATCATACTTAACAGCTAGTCACAATCCAAAAGCAATGGAATGCTTTGAAATTATTGAATGCTAAGGGAGAATTTATTATCAGCAGCAGATGGAGAGAATGATTTTAGCTTCTTCAGCTGAAAATGATGATTTTAAATTTACATGAAGTAGATGATATAGGTAAATATACATATGATGATAGTTCTCTAAATGACACACATATTGAAGAAGTTTTGAAATTTAGACTTAGTGGATGTTGCTTTAGTAAAATCTAGCAAGATATAAGGTTGTAGTTAGATGCAGTAAATTCAACAGGAGGGACTATTATTCCTAAGTTATTAAAAAAATTAGGAGTTGAATGTATTGAGTTATATTGTAATCCTAACGGAGATTTTCCACATAATCCCGAACCGTTACCAGAGAACTTAAAAGATATATCTAATTTAGTTATTAAAGAAAAAGCAGATTTTGGAATTGTAGTAGATCCTGATGTTGATAGGCTAGCTTTTGTTTGTGAAGATGGTACAATGTTTGGAGAAGAATATACTTTAGTTTCTGTTGCAGATTTTGTTTTATCTAAATTAGGTGGTAATGCAGTCTCTAATCTTTCTTCAACTAGGGCTCTTTCTGATGTGACTGTGAAATATGGGGGTAAATATTTTGCATCTGCTGTGGGAGAGGTGAATGTAGTTGAAAAAATGAAAGAGAAAAGTGCCGTTATTGGAGGAGAAGGTAATGGTGGTATTATTTTTCCAGCTTTGCACTATGGAAGAGATGCTTTAGTTGGAATTGCATTATTTCTTACTTATTTATCAGAAAAAGATTTAGCTATTTCAAAGTTAAGGTCTACTTATACTAATTATTTTATTTCAAAGAATAAAATTCAATTAACAAACTCTACAGATATATCTTCTATTATTTCTGAGTTAGCAAAAAAATATAATAAAGAAAAAATAAATTTAGTTGATGGATTAAAAATAGATTTTGATGAAGGATGGATTCATCTTAGAAAATCAAATACAGAACCAATTATTAGAATTTATTCTGAAAGTTTAAGCAAAGAAAAGGCAGATAACTTAGCAAGTATGTTTATAAAGGAAATTAAATCATTAATATAATGAAAGTATACTTTGACAATGCAGCAACCACAGCTATTGATAATCGAGTTATTGAATGCATGAATAATGTCATGAAAAATAATTATGCTAATCCTTCATCTATTCATGAGGGTGGGAGAAAATCTAAGACAATTATTGAAAATGCTAGAAAAAAAATTGCATCAATTCTGAATACTTCTCCAGGCAGTATTTTTTTTACATCTGGAGGTACAGAAGCAGATAATATGGCTATTAGATGTGGGATATTAGATAATAAGATAACTCATGCAATAACATCAAAAATTTCTCATCATGCTGTTTTATATCCACTTCAAGATCTAGAAATTAAAGGTAACATTAAGCTTTCATACGTAAAACTAAATGAGTTTGGCGGTATAGATATTAATCATCTTGAAGATATTTTAAAAAATAATCCCAAATCATTTGTTTCCATAATGCATGCAAATAATGAAGTTGGTACAATTCAGCCAATCAAAGAAATTGGAGAGCTTTGTAAAAAATATAATGCAATTTTTCATTCTGATACTGTTCAGACTATGGGGCATTTTAAATTTGACATGAAAGAGCTTAATATTGATTTTCTAGTTGCTTCAGCTCATAAATTTCATGGTCCTAAAGGTATTGGTTTCATTTATATTAATGAGAATATCTCTATCAAACCTCTAATTCTAGGTGGCTCTCAAGAAAGAAATATGAGAGCTGGTACTGAAAATATTTATTCTATTGTTGGTCTTGTTGAAGCATTAGAAATTTCTCATAAAGAAATGGAAGCTGATGTTATTCATGTTAAGAAAATAAAAAAATATTTTATTGATTTATTAGAAAAAAATTTCGATGATATTAAATACAATGGCGAGTCAAATAATATGGACTCTAGTTTATTTAAGATATTAAGTGTTAGTTTTCCTAAAAATCCAATCTCAGAGATGTTACTTTTTCAATTAGATATAATGGGTATTTCTTGTTCTGGAGGAAGTGCCTGTTCTTCTGGCAGTGATCAAGGGTCACATGTAATATCAGGAATTAATCCATCTAATGATCGCCCTGTTGTGAGATTCTCTTTCAGTAAGTACAATACAAAAGAAGAGATTGATTACACTATTGAAAAATTAATTGAAATATTTAATTAGTTTTTTTAATTTTTAAATTTAAATACCCATACATAATTGTCATTATTGGACTAATTAAATTAAAAAAACAAAATGGTAAATAAGCTATAGTAGCCACTCCTAAAACAGCGGACTGCGCTGCCCCACATGTATTCCATGGAATTAGGACAGAGGTAACAGTTCCACTATCTTCTATTGTTCTGCTTAAATTTTCAGGAGCTAATCCTTTTTCTTTATAACTTTCTGTAAACATCCTTCCGGGTACAACTATGCTTAGGTACTGATCTGATGTAGTTAGATTAAAGAAAATACATGCTGAAGAAGTAGTTGCAATTAAGGATCCGGTACTTTTAGCGTATTTTATTATTGGAGAACTAATTCTATTTAATAAACCTCCGGCCTCCATTGCGCCACCAAAAGACATAGCGCAAACAACTAACCATACTGTATTCATCATTCCTTGCATACCACTTGAAGATAAAAGGTCACTAATAAGTATATTTTTTGATGAAATACTAATATTACTACCCATAGAATTAATTGCTGCTAAATAATAAGATTTAATAGATAAATTATTCATCTGAGACACCTCAAGAATAATTTGAGGTTGAAATATAAAAGCGCAAACTAATGCAAGTAAAGTACCAGCAAGTAAAGCAGGTATAGCGGGAGTTTTTTTAACTATTAATAAGATAACAATCATTGGAACAATAAATAAATATAGATTTATATTAAATGTGCTTTCTAATGTGCTTAGTAATGCATTTATATTTTCTGAACTTTCAACATTAATATTAAATCCTATAAATAAAAAAATAATTAATGTAATTACGAAAGAAGGAATAGTTGTGTACATCATATATTTAATATGAGAAAATAATTCAGTTTCAGCAACTGCAGCAGCTAAATTTGTGGTGTCAGATAATGGTGACATTTTGTCTCCAAAATATGCTCCAGATATTATAGATCCAGCAATAATTCCATCAGAAAACCCCATTGATTTTCCAATGCCTAAAAGGGCAATACCAATAGTTGCTATTGTTGACCATGAACTTCCAGAAGCAATGGATACAATCGCACAAATAATACATGATGCTAATAAGAAAATCTCAGGGTTTAAAATTTTTAATCCATAATAAATCATGGCTGGGACAATACCACTAATTAACCATGTTCCTGATAATGCTCCAATAATAAGTAATATAATTATTGCAGATGTTGTTGAACTAATACTTTTGCTGATGTTAGAAATAATATCTGTCCATTTTGTTCCAAAATATACACTAACGATTGTAGCAACAGCTGCAGCAAGAAGTAGAGCTAGTTGGTTGGGGCCAGACAATGAATTATCACCATAAATAGCAACATTAATTGCTAATAAAAGTATTAATATAGCTAATGGAAAAACAGCAGCAAAAAATGGGATGTTTGTTTTAGATAAAATGATTATTTTTTTTCTATGTTATCTTCCTCATAATAACCATATCCTCCACCATAACCATAACCATAACCATAACCATAACCATAACCATAACCATAATTACCAACATTATGCTGAAAATCATTTATAATAATCTGAATATTATTAACATGTTTATTGTTGTGAAGATTGTTAACAGTTGTTAACGCTTGATATTTTGTATAATTATGCCTAACCACATATAAATTTACATCTGCATTTTTCATTAAAATAACCCCATCGGTTACAAGTCCAATTGGGGGAGTGTCAATTATTACATAATCATATTCTTTATGTAATTGATTTATTAAATCTTTCATTTTTTTACTATCTAATAATTCTGCCGGATTTGGAGGAGTTGGTCCAGAAAGAATAATTTCTAAATGTTCAACTTGCGTTGGCTTTATTACTTCTTTTAAAGATGCTTTGTTTATTAAATAGTTACTTAATCCAAGTTTGTTATCAGTATCAAATTCTAGATCTAATTTTGGTTTTCTTAAATCTGCCCCAATTAATACAGTTTTTTTTCCAGAAAGAGCAAATATAGATGCAATATTCATAGAGCAGAAGGTTTTTCCTTCACCTCCTATAGAGGATGAAATTGTAATTACTTTTTTTTCTTTATCAACTGCTAAATATTGAATATTTGTTCTTAATGATCTAAATGATTCAGAAATAACAGATTTAGAGCTATTAGCGACAATTAATCCAGAATCCCTATCGTTATGACCAATTAGTCCAAGTATTGGGATATTTGTGTGCTTTAGCAAATCCTGCTTACTTTTTATTGTAGTACTAAAGAACTCCTTAAGTGAAATAAATAACACTGGACAAAGTATTCCAAATAATAAAGCAAAGAAATATGTAACTGTTTTTTTAGGAGATACCGGTTTTTCACTATCTAGTCTAGCATAGTCTATCACTTTATGATCTGATTCTGTTCCAGCTTTTGCTAGTGAAGCTTCATATTTTTTTCCTTGTAAATACGTGAGAGTCTGCTCACTGTAAGCGAATTTTCTTTTTAGTATGATAAATTCTTTTTCATATTCTGCTAAAGAATTTATTTTTTTATTAAAGGTATTTTGTCTTTTAAATAAATCTTGCTCATAAATTTTTGATGAAGCAATTAAATTCTGAATATTTTCTATCAAATTTCTTTTTGTATTTAATATTTGAGATATGACAGAAATATAGCTTGGGCTTTTAGCAGTATTAGTGAGTTCTAAATCATTTTTCTTGGCATATAAATTTAATAATTGATTAATTAAAGTATTAAGTTCAGGATTTAGTATGCCCATTGATGTTGGTGATACAATATTATTAACATCTTTATTTTCTTGTAAATATTTTAAAATTGATCTGTAGTATCTTATTTTAGTTTCTTGTTCAGCAAGAGTATTGTCAATTTTTTGTTTTTGGAAGAATGCGCCATACTCTTCTTCAATTGTTGCTAATTGTGGGTGTTTGTTTTTAAATGTTTCAAGTTTGTTTTCAATTAAATCTAATGAATCTTTAATGATATTAAGTTGCTCATCAATAAAGTTAATAGTATTAACAGCCATTATATTTTTGTCTTTTAATCCATTTTTAATATAAAGTTCTGTTAGTTTATTTAAGAAACTAATATTTTTGCTAGGGCTTTCTCCAGTAGTCTTTAGTTTTAATACAGATGTTTCCTTGTTTATGGGGTTAATTGCAACCTCTTCAATGTACTTGCTGACAATTTTAGATCTTTGGTGTAATTTAAAAGTAAATTCTTTATCATTTTCTATTATTTTTTCTAAAGAAAAACTTGGACTTTTATTTATTAAGAAAGAGAAATTATCTGATTTAATTAGAGTGTTAAATTTAAAATCTTGACTCAAATCAAAATTTATCTCTACATTTCTGTTAAGTTGATCTTTTTTGACATTGTAGGGGTTTTGATCATCAATTGATGATGAAAGATTAAATGTTTGATTATCTAAAATTTTCACTCTAAATTCGTTTCCAGTAATCTGTAAATGATTTGAGTCAATTAAGACTTCAAATGGTTTATTTAAGAATATTTCATTACTTTGTAGCAAGCCATGTTGAAAATAAGAAACGCCAAATTTTAGATCTTCAATTGCCTGATTAGTTAAACTAAATGATTTTAATACAACAATTTCATTATTGATATTAGTTTTTCCACTAAACAGCTCCATTCCTTCAAGAATATTTTCAGCTCCTAGCTGAGTATTATTGTCATCTCTTATTAGTAATGTACTGGAAACACTAAAAGTTGGTTTAGTATACCTGTTGTAAACAAATGCTATTAGAAAAAATAAAATAATTGAAAAAATAAAATAATGCCAATACTGAAGATATCGATATAGCAATTGTTTTGTGTCAATTGTTTCTTCTTTAAATTCTTCTTCCTTCATATTTAATCTTTATTAAAGTTTAGATAAGCATTGAAAAGTACTGCAAAAGTTGTTAAACTAGAAAGGAAAAGTTGAGATTGAGATTTTTTCAAACCTTTGAATTTAAGTGGCTGTACATATACTAAATCCTTATTATTTAAATAATAGAAATTAGAAGAGAGTATTTTACTGTCAGTTAAATCAATAAAACTTACTTCTTTTTTATTATTTTTTGATCTAACTATTTTTACTTTTCTTAGATTTCCGTAATCATTTATGTCTCCAGCCATAGCTAGGGCATCAAATATTGTTAGATTTTCTTTGTAAACAGGATAGGTTCCTGCAAGATTAACTTCCCCAAGAACTGTTACCTCAAAGTTTGCAAGCTTAACAATGACGTATGGATCAATCAAGTATTCTACAGCAGCTTTCATGATTTTTTCTTTTGCTTGCTCAAGAGTAAGATTTAATAAAACAACTTTACCAACCTTTGGGAGGTCTATACTTCCTTCTTGATTAACTGTAAAACCGTTAAGGTAAAGATTTGCTGCAGTTGTTGTACTTGAATTATTAGTATTAGTTTCAAGGTTAAAAATTTTATTTGATTCATCATTTCTACTAATTACTTTAACCATTAAAATATCTCCAATTTCAATATGATGTTTTGGAGGTAATGGAGACATATCCCAAGCAGCTTGGGTGTTATTGTTGATATATGTAATCTTATTAACTGGAGTACAAGAGAAAATTAAGCATGATAGGATACTTAAAAAGAAACAATATTTTGCTTGTAAATTTGTCATGCTTAAAAAATTAGTCCACAAAGATAATAAAAACAAGGGCTAAATAAATTTATTAAGTTCATTATAGAGTCTTGACGAAGGGAGTCCAACAACATTTGTATAAGATCCTTTTATATAATCAATACCAATTAGCCCAATCCATTCTTGAATTCCATAAGAACCAGCCTTGTCAAAAGGATGGTGTTTTTTTATATAAAATTTAATCTCTTGTTCACTTAATCTTTGAAATTTGACCTTTGTTTTTTCTGCGAAAATAATTTGTTTATTAATATTTGATAGGCAAACCCCTGTAAGAACAATATGCTCTTTTCCTGAAATTTTATTTAGTATTTCGAAAGCATCTTCAGAGTTTAATGGTTTATTTAGAACAATATCACCTAATACAACAGTTGTATCAGCGGTTATTAATATTTCATTTTTATTTAAATTTATTTTGAGTGCATCACTTTTCTTTTTCGCTAAAAAGGTACAGTGATCTGTAGCTATTATATTCTTAGGAACTTGTTCATCCGCATTTGAGCTCATTGTTGTGAACTTTATTCCCATGTCAAGTAAAATCTGTTTTCTTCTTGGGGAGTTAGAGCCCAGTATAATATTGTAATTATTAATTTGATCTATCATTATATGAAATAGCTTATTGAAAAAATTGGAATTGCTAAAATGCCAATCATCATAATAATCTTTGCAATTTGACTTAATTTTATGTAATCTTTTTTAATATTGGCAGAAAGACAAAGAAAAAGAAAAATAAATAGTAATATTTGAATTGAAAAAACATAAAAAATTGAAAAACTATCTGTTCCCCAGATAACTATTTGATTTATGTCTTCACCAAAACTACTTAAATCAAAAAAAGTTTTATTTACACTATATTGAAAGTATTGCCAAAAACTAATAATTAATATAAGTACTGTATTTAAAAATATTATTATTTTTTTTGTTGATTTGACACCAAGTTTTATTGGTAAAGTATTGGCATCAATAGATCTGTCTCCATTAATATCAATTACATCTTTAATTATTTCTCTTTTAAGATTAGTGATAAATGCAAATAATGAAAAAACAATAATTATTTTTAGTATAATTCCTGAGGATGGATTTAAATTATAAACCGGTAAAATATCAAAGAAATAAATATTAGTAATACTAAGTGCAATTATTCCACTTACTAGAAGGTTACCTAAAAGAAATGTGCTCTTAAGTGATTTTGAGTAAAACCACAGCATTATAATTGTCAAAATAAAAATTAGTGCTAAAGTTATTTTTCCAATAAAGTATGACACATAAACAATAATAATTATTGATAATAAATTAAGAATATAATACCAATTTAATGCACTTTTTTTACTTATATTTTTGCCAATGATTAATTTTTTATCATTTACTGAGTCTGTTTTTACATCATAGATATCATTGATGATATATCCTGCGGCTGTAATTAAAATTGTTGCGCTGACAAATAGAAAATAATTAAAGTTATTTAGAGCAGGGTTTTGAATGAAAAGATTTATTAATCCTAATTTAAAAATGTACATAGTTACTAGTATTATCAATAAATTTAATGGTCTAATAATTATGATATTTGCAGTCATTATTCTTCTAAATTCATAATATCTTTACTAATTAACTGATAGATTTTTTTGTGATCAGAGTTTTGAATTAATTTAAGGTGATTCTGAATAGTTTGAACATCTTTTCTCTTTGCAGGACCAGTTAATAATTGATTTGGATCTCCCTCGCTTATTTTTTTCATTGTTTGCTTAATAAGAGGTTGTATTAATGAAAAATCTAAATTGTTAATTTCCATAATTTCTTTGGCAATACCAATCATTCTATTGCTAAAGTTACATGCATAAACTGCAGCTAAATGAATTTTTTTTCTTTGTTCAGATTTATTTTAATAACATTTGAAGAAAGAGAGTGTGCTAACTTTATAATAGTTTTTTCAAATTCTTTATTGCTACATTCTATAAGAAAGGGAGTTTCACTTAGGTCAATATTTATTTTTTTATTAAATGTTTGAATAGGGTAGAGTGATCCAAAATTCTTCACTTTTGTGCCAAAAACATTAAGATCTTTAAAGCCACTAGTATGAACAATATTTTCGAAATGATGTAATTTTAAGACATCTTCAATAATATCATCTTTAATTGATAAGATAATAATATCAGCTGTCTTAATTTTAGATAAATCATTTGTAGCATTAGCATTTACTTTATCTGCAAGTATTTTTGCATTTACTAATGATTTGCTAAAAATTTGAATAATTTGGTAATTATTTTTTCCTAAATTAATGGCTAAATTAGTCGCAATATTACCAGCTCCAATAAAAATAATTTTCTTCATTTTATTAAAATGATTGTTATACAAATTTACTAAACAAATTGTAAATTTGCACTTTAATTTTTCCTATGATAAAACGTTTCTTTTTATTTTTACTATCTGTAAAATTAGCTACTGCACTTATTTTATTATTTGCTGCCGTAATTGGTTATGCGACATTTATTGAAAATGATTTTGGAAGAGATACTGCTAAAGCTCTAATATTTACAAAATGGTGGTTTGAATTAATTTTATTTATGCTAACAGTTAATTTAATCTATAATCTTAGGAGATATAATCTATTTAGAAAAGAAAAGTTAGCTGTACTTATGTTTCATTTAGCATTTATTGTTATATTGATAGGTTCTGGTGTCACGAGGTATTATGGCTTTGAAGGAATGATGCATATTAGAGAAAATGAACAATCAAATCTTATTATTTCAGATGATGTTTTCCTGCAAATAAAAGTCGATAATAGAAACTTGCAATATGAAAGAGATAAAAAGTTATTTCTTTCGGCAATTTCAAATAATAATTTCTCAATTCCTGTTAATTTTTTAAAGAATGATATTACTATTTCATACAAAGATTTCTTTCCTAATGTTAGGGATACTTTTTTAAACTCTGTAGAAGGTACCCAAACACTTCATCTTGTAGTTCCAGGAGATAATGGGATGCAATCTGAATATTTGAAGAAAAATGAACAAAGAAGAATTGATAAGTATATTTTTACATTTGATAATCCTAAAAATGGTGCTGTAAATTTCTTTTTTGAAGATAGTGTTTTATTCTGTAATGCTCCATTTGATATTCAATCTATGAAGATGAGTGACAGGTCTACTGGAGAGTTTTTAGCAAATAAAAAATTTATTTTAGAAAGGAAAACTCTATATTCTCTGGAGAGCCTTAATCTAGTTTTAAAAGATATCATGGATAGTGGTGCTAATCAACTTTATAGTACTTCAGATGTCATGAAAGATGGTGGAGATAATGCTCTAGTATTAGATGTTAAATGCAATGGAGAATCAAAAGAAGTACGTTTAAAAGGAGGCAAGGGGTTTATCCCCAATAGTGAGAAATTTACTTTGGGTGGTCTTTACTTTGATCTATCTTATGGATCAAAGGCATATCAAACTCCATTTGTTATTCAATTAAGAGATTTTCAACTAGAACGTTATCCAGGCTCACAAAGTCCTGCATCATTTGCTGCAGAGGTAACTGTTGTGGATAAAAACTTTAATCAAGATTCCAGAATATATATGAACAATGTATTAGATTATAGAGGTTACAGGTTTTTTCAATCTTCTTATGATCAAGATGAAAAAGGAACGATACTTTCTGTTAACCATGATAGATGGGGGACATATATTAGCTATTTAGGCTATTTTTTATTATCCCTTGGTATGATATTAGTGTTCTTCAGCGATAAAACAAGATTTTCTTTTTTAAGTAGAAAGTTAAACAAACTTAAGAAAAAGTTGATTCTCACATTATTAATTTTATTTTCATCTCTAAATTATTTAAGTGCAGAAAATTTAGATAGTTTGATTAATTCTAATGAGATCTCTTCAAAACATATAAAAGTATTTGAAACTTTATTAGTTCAGGATAATGGAGGAAGAGTTAAACCTGTTAACACTCTTTTCTCTGAATATTTACGAAAAATATCCAGAAAGAACATAATTGTAGATCAATCTGCTTCCCAAGTTATTTTAGGAATGATGAATAATCCTATAATTTGGAGTAAAGTTCCAATGATTAAGATAAGTCATGATAAGTTAAAGCAGTTTCTTAATACAAAAGAAAGTAGAGTTCCATTTAAAATATTTTTTGATCAAGAAGGAAATTATGTTTTAAAAGAAGAAGTAGAAATTGCATACTCAAAAAAACCAATTGATAGGGGTAAGTATGAAAAAGACATTATTACTGTTGATGAAAGAGTAAATATTTGTTTTACAATTTACAATGGTGGTATTTTAAGATTTTTCCCTCTTCCAAATGATTCTAATAGTACTTGGTTTTCGTCAGCTAATAGTCAAGTTTTTTCATCAAATGATTCACTTTTTGTATCTAATATAATGAAGATGTATTTTACTTCATTAAATAGTGCAATTAATGATTCTGATTGGGCCACTTGTGATAGTGTTGTTTCCTATATTTCAAAATTTCAAAATAGATATGGCTATGATGTTATGCCAGATGGTTATAAAATTGACCTGGAAGTTTTATATAATAAAGTGAATATTTTTTCTAATCTATTTATGTTTTATTTCATAATTGGTTTAGTCTTTCTCATATTGCTTTTGTATCAAATTTTTAACTCCAATGTTATTGTCGAGAAAATAATTCTAATAGTTAAATGGTTTATTTTTCTCGGTTTTCTCTCACAAACTTTGGGACTGGTTTCGAGGTGGATTATTTCTGGTCATGCCCCTTGGAGTAATGGATACGAGTCTATGATTTATATTGCATGGGCAACAATGCTTTCTGGAGTTATTTTCAGCAGAAGATCATATATGACTTTAGCTGCAACCTCTATTGTTGCTTCCTTATTATTAATGGTAGCACATTTGAACTGGCTTGATCCTGAAATTACAAATTTAGTTCCCGTGTTAAATTCATATTGGTTGATGATTCATGTAGCTATCATAACTGCTAGCTATGGATTTCTTGCTCTTAGTGCTATTTTAGGCTTATTTTCTTTGTGGTTAATAATTTTTACAACTCAAAATAAAAAGAAAAGAATTTCAGATATTTTGAGTGAGCTAACATTAATAAATGAAAGATCAATTACTATTGGATTGTTTATGCTGACAATTGGAACTTTTTTAGGTGGAGTATGGGCAAATGAATCTTGGGGTAGATATTGGGGATGGGACCCAAAAGAAACATGGGCTTTAGTTAGTGTCTTAGTTTATGTATTTATTTTACATATGAGGCTTATACCTGCTCTAGCTGGATTTTATATTTTTAATTTAGCATCTCTTATTGGAATTTGGTCGATTATTATGACATATTTTGGAGTAAATTATTACCTGTCTGGATTACATTCCTATGCAGCTGGTGACCCAATGCCAATTCCTTCATTTGTTTACTACTTAATAGCCATAACATTTCTAAGTGCTATATTAGCTAAATTTAAATTTAATAAATTCTACAAATGAAACTAGATATTTTAGTTTTTGCAGCTCATCCCGATGATATTGAACTTAGCTGCTCAGGAACCATAATTAAACACATTAGAAATGGCTTTAAGGTTGGTATAATTGATTTAACCCAAGGTGAGTTAGGTACAAGAGGAGATGCTGAAACAAGATCTGCAGAAGCATTAGAGGCCTCTAAAATTATGGGAGTTCATCTTAGAGAAAATCTAAAGTTTGACGATGGTTTTTTTGCTAATGATAAAAATCATCAGTTATGTATGATAAAAAAAATCAGAGAATATCAGCCTGAAATTATCATTACAAATGCTCCTTCTGACAGACATCCTGACCATGCAAGAGCATCTGAATTAACAATTGATTCTGCATTTCTTTCTGGACTTGAAAAAATTAACACAAATCAGCCAATTTGGAGACCAAACTTTATTTATCACTATATTCAGTTTAATAGCCTTGAGCCAAATATTTTTGTAGATATAAGTGATAGCTTTGAAGATAAATTAAATGCAGTTAAAGCTTATAAAAGTCAATTTTATGACCCCAAATCAAATGAATCTCAAACTGTTATTTCTTCTAAAGATTTTTTAGATAGTATTGAGTATAGAGCAAAAGACTTAGGTCGTCAAGCCTTCTGTAAGTATGCTGAAGGTTTTATTAGTCATCAAATTCCAAAAGTTAATTTACTTACCGATATAAAATAAAAAAGCCGAACATATTATGCTCGGCTTTTCTTTGTTTACAATTAATTATTTGGATATAATTAATTTTATTGATTTACTTTCATTTATTGATTCTGAATTAATAAAATAAATTCCGTTCTTAAGATTTGATACATCAAGGTTTATGTTATTATTGCCCGATACTACATGGATGTTAACTTCACTTACAATTTTTCCTATAATATTTGTTAGTCTTAAAATTATATTTTTATTAACTGAAGAATATAAGTTTACATTTGTAAAGCTTGCTGTAGGGTTAGGATATATTGAAATAGTATTTAAACTTGAAATTTCAGAAATATTTGTTGAAGTATTACTTAATTCAGTAGTGTCTATTTCAAGATAAATTATTTCATTAATATCAATTATATCTTCATCTCCTCTAACTGCAAGTCCTGGCTCAAAATCTTTCTGATAAATTAATCTAATTTTATCATCAACATTTCTATCTATAGTTGCAAAGACACATTCTTGTGCTCCAGACCATGCATTGTGAGGTGTGACATCTGTAGGGGCGCTCCAGTTTACACCACCATCCATACTTTTAATAACATTTACATGTCTAAAGTTTTGAGAGCCATTATCGATATTTTCCATTAACTCAGAGTATGATACAAATATATTTCCATTTGCATCTATACCAGCATTAGGCATACAAGTTAATGACATGTAATAGGTTGGGTAATCAACATAGTTTAAAAGATTATCTCCGTCTGTATCTTGTGCGCTTGCAATCATTTGACCTAAATTGGAAAACCATAGTGAAGGAGAAGAAATTGGATTACTAGCATAATCATCAGCTCCCATATTTTCATTCCAGTACATTAAACCGTTTGTAGAGGCAAAGTATGATGTGTTTCCGTCCGTTAAATCAGCATCTAGTAAAAGCATATTTCCATAGAAAACATGTGCCATATTATTATCATCTAATAAAAGTGCTCCTGTACCATCAGTAGAATAAAGACTGTCCATTAGACCGTCATTATCAAGATCTATACCTGCATCTGGAGCATACTTATCAACTGGAAAATCAAGAAATGATGTTGCATTCCAAGTATTTCCATTATCAGTAGACTTTATAATAGCTGAGTCATCTAAGCCACCAAAGTAAGCAACAACAACAGTTTCACCATTGCTAGCAATTGCATAACTATCACCAGAAAACCCTAAATATTTAGTTGAATCTAATGTTGGTAACTGTAGATCTTTAATGTCCCATGTTGAGCCACCATCTTGAGATCTGTAATAAACTAGAGCTCCATCAAGCCCGTTGTATATTGTTCCACCAAGTGCTGTGTTGGCAATAACACCTACCATATGAATTGTTTGTTGATTTGCTCCTCCAATAACGGCTCTATTCCATATTATGTCTCTGTATAGACCATTACTATCTATAGAAGATACAATATCTTCATTCCAAGATCCACTACCGATAGAAGTTCGATGAGTCATAAGTAAATATCCATTATCTGTGTTGTGCGTAATAGCAATTTCTTTTCCAGAACCTGTTGCAAGAATTGAAGGCCAACCACCTCTTGAAGATTCTAATCTTGCATTTGGATATGAATCCCATGTAGATCCATCATAAAAATTATAGCCTGTTCCTCTATCAGAATAGGAAGTAGAAAATTGAGCACTCATTGTCCAAGCTGCAGATATGGTTCCGTCTGCATGTCTAATTAATCTATTATCAACACAAGCATTAGATTGAAGGTCATAAGTTGTTGAGCCAAGCATTTCTTCATTACTAGAAACTGTCTTTAAAGCAATTGTGTTCGGATTGGGGTTAACCATTAAATGAGACAAAGATTCACTTCCGCTCATTATTACTTTATCATTTATTTTTGCTTGATTATTACCATTTTTTAATTTATATGGAGAAATTTGAGCAATAATAATAGTTGAAAATAATAAAGAAACTAGTGTGGTAAAAGTTTTTTTCATAATTTTTGTTTTTGTTAAAGATTCTATTGTAATAATACTAAAAAATTTTTTTAAATTTTAACCTTACAGAATTACCTACTACTACAACATCTGAAAAAGCCATAAAAAGTGCTGCCCACATTGGATTTAGATATCCAAGGCAAGCAATTGGAATAGCAATCAAATTATAAGAAAAGGCCCAGAATAAATTTTGTTTAATTGTTCTTAATGTATATCTACTTATTTTAAGTGCTTTGTTAAGTTGATTAAGGTTATTTTTATTTAATAAGATCACGTCTGAGGATTGAATAGCAATTTGGCTAGCACTTGCAAGAGAAATACCAATAAATGCTCTAGAGAGTGCTGGAGCATCATTAATTCCGTCTCCTAACATTGCAGTTGGATTTAAATTATTTAACTCTTCTATTTTTTTAAGCTTATTTTCAGGTTTTTGCTCATAGAAGAAATCACTAAATTTTAATTTTTCATTTACATATTTACATTTTTCATAACTATCACCACTTATCAAAAACGTATTATATCCATTAGTATTTAGTTGCTTAATTATTTCTTGTGTATTATTTTTAATCTCATCTTCTAATTTTATTTCAGCAATAATTATATCATTTTTAGTTACTTTAATGTCATAAAGTTTTGAGTTTTCAAGGTTAGCTCCTACCAAATAATTATCTTGCTCATAAGTACAAGAGATTCCTACACCTTCTTTTTCTTCAATATTTTTTAATGCAATTTCTGTTGAATATTTTTCTAATTCTTTGACTAAGGAAATGGCAATTGGATGTGATGAATGTTTTTCTAAGTTGTAAATAATTTGTTTAACCTTTTTAATATTCTCCTTTTCACATTTAAATGATGTGATTTTAAATTTCCCAGTTGTTATTGTTCCTGTTTTATCAAAGGCTATATTTTTAATTTTTGCCATTTTTTCTAAAGTATCTCCTCCTTTAATAAGAATTCCTTGCTCTGCTGCTTTTCCTATTCCAACCATGACTGCTGTTGGGGTAGCAAGACCCATAGCGCAAGGGCAAGAAATAACTAAAACTGCAACAGCTCTAAGGAACGAATCATTAATAGTAATATTTAAATAAAAAAAGCAAATAAAAAATGTTGAAATAGATATTAATAAAACAACTGGTACAAATATTGCACTTACTTTATCACCAATTTTCTGAATATTTGGTTTATTAGATTGAGCATTTTTCACCATTTCAATTATATTAGATATGGTAGTTTCCTTACCTACTTTAACTGCCACCATTTTAATACTTCCATTGGATAAAATTGTACCACTGATTACTTCACCATTTATATTTTTTGAAACAGGAAGACTTTCTCCAGTAATCATGGATTCATCCACAGAACAAGAGCCCCATAAAATCTTTCCATCAACAGGAATTTGATCTCCTTTATTAACTAAAAGAATATCTCCTTTTTTAATTTCATCATAATTTACATCAACAACTTCTTCTCCAAATTCTTTTTTTGCAATTGAATTTTTTATTTTACTAAGTTCCTTAATTGATGTTGTTGTTTGTTTTACAGATCTATGCTCAAGAACATTTCCAAGAAGCACAAGAGTTATAATTGTTGCAGTAGTTTCAAAAAAAAGATAATTTCTGACTAGATCAGTATCTTGAAATAACCACCATCCATACAAGCTGTAAAAAAATGCTGAAGTACTTCCTATAAAAATTAAAACATCCATATTAGGAACCTTACTCTTAATTGAGTAGTATGCACTTTTACCAAAAAATATTATTCCAATGAAATAGACAGGTAAACAAAGAAATAATTGAATTAATGGTTGCTTTAATATATTTGTTTCTGATACAAACATATGGCAGAAAAGGGGAGTAGTAAAAATTAGAGAAACAAGAAAATAAATTTCACTTTTAGAAAATTTTTTATCTTTTTCAAACTTTATTTCTTTAACGCTAAAGCCTATACCCTCAATTAATGAAATTATATCGTTTTTACTACTTTTTTCATTAGTAAAACAATTCACTTCACCTATTGAAAAGTTTACATTAACTTCACTATTTAAACTCTTTTCAAGATGCTTTTTTATGCCTGCTGCACAATTATTACAGGTCATTCCTTCTACCTTTAAAATAATTTTATTTTCAGCATTATCTTTCATCTAACAAATATAAAGAGAAATTTCAATTTAAAGATTAAAAATATATATTTGCAGACCTAAAATGGTGATTGTAGCTCAGTTGGTTAGAGCACTGGTTTGTGGTGCCGGGGGTCGTGGGTTCGAATCCCATCAGTCACCCATAAAAAAAGAGAGTTATTTAACTCTCTTTTTTTTATAAAAATCTTTTTAAGTTTCGCATCAATAATGGCTTAGATTGAAAGCCTGGAAACTGAGCTCTTTTTTCAAGCTTATTATTTAGAATGACAATATTAGGCCAATAAAAATTTCCGTTTGTTGGACTAACGAGTTCGAAAAACAGGTTATGTCTCCAAGGAGCATCTTCTTCAAAAGGATGATCATTTACATATTCTTTCCCATTAAATACTATAGGTTGTTTACTTTTTCCATCTATCATTACAGGAAGGAAATTTTCATTTATAGTTTTTATAACTTGTGGGTCAGTTAGAACCTCTTTTTTCATTTTTTCACAATAATCACATCCTTTTCTAAAGAAAAAAATTAAAACTTCTCTATCATATTTTGCTGACCATTTTTCTGCGGAAGCTAAAGGAATCCAGTCAATAGCTGCTTTTTTTTGACCTTGAGAAAAGATTAAGCTTGGAATAATTAATAGTATTAAAAAAAATATTTTTTTCATTGATCTTATATTTTATTTATTTTTTGATAAGATTTTATTACCTCCAGCAATCCATTTTTCTGGACCACCAGCAACGTATCCTTGTGATCCAAGCTTATTGAAATTAACTTTGCCATCTGTGATTTCTGGAATAACAAACCATCCTGTTGGGTAGCCTCTTACTCCAAACATTTTTCCTAGTTCTCTGTTTTGTGTTTGTAATTCTTCGGATAATTTAGTTCTTCTTGGAAAATCAAGTTCTACTAAAGTTAGATTTTTTTCAGCCCATTTTTCAAACTCAGGTTTAAAAAAAACTTCTTTTTGCAATCTAATACACCATCCGCACCAATCGCTTCCTGTAAAAAAGAAGAATAAAGGTTTCTCATTTTCTATAGAGATTTCAATAGCTTTATTAACGTCTGTATGCCAAACAAGATTGCTTTCTTGTCCAAAGCTATTTATTGATACTAGTAAACAAAGTGATAATAATATTTTTTTCATTTTTTTGATTTTTTAATTTTTTTAGTGAACGTTATGCATCCATTTTTTAATAAGTGGAGATAAAGCAAAAGATATAATTGCTGTAATAATGGCAATAATACCAACTTGAGTAAATACTGTTGTGTAATTTACTAAACTTTGAACTCCTTCAACTGTTGATTCTGAATATCCTCCAGCAAATCCAGTTACCTTCTCCACTATACTTGTCATTAAACCGGGTTCAGGAATTACTCCTTCTTTTCCTGAAGTTAATTGTGCAATTGCTCCTGAAATATAATGGGCATAAGATGAAGATAAAAAATATACCCCCATCATGAAAGCAGTCATGCTTTTAGGTGATAATTCAGTTACTTTAGAAAGTCCTATTGGGGATATAAATAACTCTCCCGTAGTTAAAAGTAAATAACCAATCATTAGAAACATAAAAGGTGTTCTTCCAGCATCATCCATGAATTGCGCACTCATTGCAAAAACTAAAAACCCTATTCCTAATTGAAGTATTCCTAATGCAAATTTAATAGGTGTTGTAGGGTTTCTTTGTGTTTTAGATAAATATACCCACATCATAGAAAAGGGAATTGCTAAGAAAATAATATAACCTGGATTAATTGCATTAGTTTGTGAAGCATTCAATAATGTAAGATTTACATTTCTCTCAGCAAAAAGTGTAATTGCAGTTCCAGCCAATTCAAAGAAAGACCAGAAAACGGTAATAAATAAAGTCAAAATCAAAATACTTAGTAAACGGAATACTTCTATTCTTGAAAGTTCATTCATTTTTTTAACTAAAATTCCCAAGATAATTATACCTAACACTAAAAGAAGAGAAGAATGTAGTTTCATACCACCTAAAAGTTCCATGGCATTATTTTTAACTAAAAACGCTGATATAGGAACCATTAATAATGCAATGAAATAGAAGAAGTAATCTGTTCTCATTCCATACATTTTCTTCTCTATAAATTCTTCTGGTTGATTTCCATTATCTCCAAACACACCTAAACTCATTCCTCTCATAAAAACAATTAAACCAGCTATCATACCTATTCCTGCTGCCCCAAAGCCATAATGCCATCCATATTCATATCCAAGGTAACCACATGCTAAAGGAGCAATGAAAGCACCTGCATTAATACCCATATAGAAAATTGTGAAACCTGAATCTCTTCTGTCGTCTCCCTCTGGGTATAAACGACCAACCATTGTTGAGATATTTGGTTTAAAAAATCCATTTCCTACAATTAGTAAAGCTAAAGCTGTATAAAAAAAGAAATTATTTATTTCAGAAACTTCAAAGCCAGCAAATCCACTCTCAAAGTAAAATGCCATGAAAAAATGACCTAGAGCCATTAATATACCTCCTAACATAATAGATTTTTTGAAACCAATAAATTTATCAGCAATCATACCTCCAAGTACTGGTGTGGCATATACTAATGACCCATATGCTGCAAAAATTCCAAATGACATTTCTTCTCTGTAAGCTTCATCAGTAATATATGTGAAAAACTCATTTACCATATAAAGAGTTAAAAGAGCTCGCATACCATAATAAGAGAAGCGTTCCCAAAGTTCAGCAAAGAATAAATAGAATAATCCTTTAGGATGTCCAAATAATTGTTTCTCTTGATTTGTCATGTTTTTATAATAAAATTAGGATTTCGAAAATAGTAAAAATTTCTGTTATAAATTATCAAATATAAAATCTGTCATTTTCTTATACAAATGATATCTTGTTTTACCTCCATATATACCATGATTTTTATCTGGATATATAAATAAATCAAATTGTTTATTAGCTTTAACTAGTGCTTTAGCCATTTCATAAGTGTTTTGAACATGCACATTATCATCAGCTGTACCGTGAATAAGTAAATATTTTCCTTTAAGTTTTTCAACATGATTTATAGGTGAGTTTTCATCATAACCTGAAGCGTTTTCTTGTGGTGTTTGCATATATCTTTCTGTATAAATATTGTCATAGTATCTCCAGTTTGTAACTGGTGCAACTGCAATAGCTAATTTAAAAGTTTCAGCTCCTTTAGTAATAGCTAAAGAGGACATATACCCCCCATAGCTCCATCCTTGAATACCAATTCTATTACTGTCAATGTAACTTAATTTTCCAAAGTATTTTGCTGCATCGATTTGATCAATTGTTTCATATTTTCCAAGTTCTTTATAAGTCATTTTTTTAAATTCAGCACCTTTCCCGCCTGTTCCTCTATTATCAACACAAGCTACAACATATCCATTTTGAGCTAACATTTGATGCCAGAAATAGTTCCCACTATCAAACTGATTAAGTACTTTTTGTGACCCAGGACCGCCATATAAGAACATAAATAGTGGATACTGTTTATTTTCATCAAAATTAGGTGGCCTCATTACCCAAGCGTTAAGGTCAGCATTATCAGTATATATAGTTATAAATTCTTTGTTGCTTAAATTATAATTATTCATTTTATTTATAAAATCAATATTATCTTCTAAAACTTTTATGAGAGTACCATCTGCTTTAAATAGTTTATATTTTGGAGGAGTATTACCATCTGAAAAAGTATTTATATAATATTTCATTCCCTTGCTAAAATTGACAGAGTTACTTCCTAATTCTTTACTTAATTTTTTAGTAACTCTACTTTCTAAATCTAAAACATATAAACTTCTATTTATTGATCCTTCTTCAGTTGATCTATAAAAAACCTGCATCTTATCGCTGTCAATCCCATCAAAAGATGTAATCTCCCAAGAGCCTTTTGTTAATTGTTCCTCACTACCATCTAATCCTTTTAAGTATAAATGATTGTATCCACTCTTTTCTGAAGTCCAGATAAAATAATTGTTAGGTAGAAAAGTCAAATTATCATTAATATCAATATAGTATTTGTCTTTTTCACTAAATAAAATTTTATTTGTTCCATCTTTTGCATTCACTAAAATAAAGTCAAGCTCATTTTGATGCCTGTTTAATCCAATTATAGACAGAATATTAGGGTCATTCGTCCATTTTATTCTAGGTATATATTCATAATCTTTTTCAGTATAAACAAGAGTATTCTTACTTTTATTAATGTCGAATAAATAAATATTCACTGTTGAGTTTTGTTCTCCAGCTTTAGGATATTTAAATACCTGTTGAGTTGGGTATAGTGCAGATGTAAAACGGTCCATAGAGAATTCTTTCACATGAGATTCATCAAATTTATAATAGGCAATAGATTTTCCATCAGATGACCATTCAAACCCTTGAACTAATTTAAATTCTTCTTCGTAAACCCAATCAGAAGCACCATTTATAATATGATTCTCCCTTCCGTCATTTGAGACCTGAATTGTTTTACCATTTTTAATGTTTTTAATAAATAAATTATTATTAAGAATGTATGCTATTTGAGTTCCATCAGGGGAAAAACTTGGATACCTGATTTTCTCTTGATGAACTTCTTTGATTTTATTATTATGAACATTAAAAACAAAATACTTTGCTCTTTTAGAATATCTATATATAG
The DNA here is from genome assembly GCA_949372805.1 of uncultured Flavobacteriales bacterium. Taxonomy (GTDB): domain Bacteria; phylum Bacteroidota; class Bacteroidia; order Flavobacteriales; family BACL11; genus CAJIYG01. The sequence continues at coordinate 23,047 of CASIBH010000021.1, forward strand.
ACTCGGTTTCAGTGGCAAGTAAAATAAGTTTTTCATTTTTACTAAATGAATAATTAGAAACTCTTTTTATTTTAAAATCGGAGCTATTAAAAATTGTTCTTTCAGCTAAGCCATCTTTAAATTTGTACTTTATTATTTCTTGATGGTCATCAATTCTTTTTAAAATTGAATAATGCTCCCCACTATTCATAGATTTTAAATTGCTAAATCCTTTAGGATATAAAGAGTACTCTAGTAAAATCTCTTCTAAAGAAATATCTTTTTTTTGAGCATTTGTTAGTAGGCAAATAAATATGCTTAGAATTATTAAAGTAATCTTTCTCATTATTCTTGTTTTAGGATTTGCTAATTTACTTAAATTTGATAAAATTATTTCTTATATGAAATATCCCAAAATATCTAAAAAAAACATTAATTACTTTATTGAGAATTTAGGTGTTGCCAATGTCTTATATGATCATGATAGTATAGAATCATATTCTAAAGATCAAACTGAGGATTTAGTTTTTCCTCCTGAGGTTGTTTTAAAACCTTCTAAAACAGAAGAGGTGTCTAATATTCTTTCATATTGTAATAATAATTCTATTCCAGTTACTGCTTGTGGAGCTAGAACTGGCCTAAGTGGAGGTTCCTTACCAGTTTTTGGTGGCGTAGCTTTGAGTTTAGAAAAATTTAATTCTATCATTGAAATTGATGAAAGAAACTTACAAGCTACAGTAGAGCCTGGTGTTATTAATCAAGATTTTAGAGATGCTGTTGAAAGTAAAAATTTATTTTACCCACCAGACCCTGCAAGCAAAGGAAGTTCTTTTCTTGGCGGAAATGTCTCCGAGAATGCTGGTGGTCCAAAAGCACTCAAATATGGTGTAACAAAAGATTATGTTTTAAATCTTCAAGTTGTTTTAGCCTCTGGGGAAATAATATGGACTGGAGCTAATGTCTTAAAAAATGCCACAGGATATAATTTAACTCAATTACTTGTTGGTAGTGAAGGGACATTGGGAGTGATAACCAAAATAGTATTTAAGTTAATTTCACTGCCAAAAAAAGATATTACTATTCTTGTTCCTTTTAATTCGGCCGAAAATGCTTGTAAAGCTGTTTCAGCAGTTTTTCGAGCTGGAATAACTCCTTCAGCACTTGAGTTTATTGAAAGAGATGCAATTGATTGGGCTATAAAATTTACTGAAGTTTCAATAGATATTCAAGAAGAAACTAAAGCTCATTTACTTATTGAGGTTGATGGGGAGAGTCTTGAAGCATTATATTTAGACTGTGAGAAAATATCTTCTGTAATGCAAGAATTTAATTGTGGAGATATTTTATTAGCTGATAATCAAAGTCAAAAAGATAGAATTTGGAAACTTAGAAGATCAATAGGAGAGGCAGTTAAATTAAATTCCATTTATAAAGAAGAGGATACGGTTGTCCCCAGAGCAGAGTTGCCAAAATTATTATCAGGTGTAAAAGAAATTGGGAAAAAATATGGTTTTTCTTCTGTTTGTTATGGGCATGCAGGCGATGGAAACTTACACATCAATATTATTAAAGGGTCAATGCCAGATGATAAATGGGATAATGATTTAGATTATGGAATTAGAGAAATATTTAATCTTACTAAAAAATTAGGGGGGACTATTAGTGGAGAACACGGTATTGGTTTTGTACAAAAAAAATATATGGATATTGCATTTTCATCTAAAGCAATTTCTCTGCAAAAAGAAATTAAAAAAGTTTTTGATCCAAAAAATATATTAAATCCTGGAAAGATTTTTTTATAGATTAATTAATATAAATATCTAGTAAAAAAAATACACAAAATACAATAGAGGCTATTCCATTAGTTTTAAAAAAAGCAATATTAATTTTAGAAAAATCATTTTCTTTAATAATACTGTGTTGAAAAAACAATAGTGCAATGAAAAATAAAGATCCTATCCAATAGAAATATTGAAAATTATTCTGAATGCCAATTGTAATAATTAGAATAATTGCTATTGTATGTAGCGCTCTTGAAAACCATAATCCGTTTTTTACTCCTATGCTAACTGGAATTGATTTTAAATTATTTTTTTCATCAAATTCTTTGTCTTGAAGAGAATAAATAATATCAAAACCACTTACCCAAAACAAAACTAAAAATGAAATTAATATTGCTGTAAGATCAAATTTTCCTGCAACTGCTAAATAAGCTCCAATTGGAGATAATGAAAGACCTAAACCAAGTATTAAGTGACATAGAGAAGTAAATCTTTTTGTATAACTATATCCAAGAATTATTATTAGCGCAATTGGAGATAAATAAAAACAGATACTATTAATAAAATATGTAATAAATAAAAAAAATATAGAATTAATAATTACAAAAATAAGAGCATTTTTTGCTTTAATAGTGCCATTAGGAATTTCTCTTATTTTTGATGTTCTAATATTTTTTTTATCAATTTCTCTATCAATATATCTATTAAATGCCATTGCAGCTGAACGAGCAAAAATCATACACATTACAACATAAAAAAATTTTATTACTTCAAATTCAAAATTTTTGCATGCAAGAAAAAAACCTATCATAGCAAATGGCATTGCAAAAATTGTATGACTAAATTTAATTAATGATAAATAGTTTTTCATAGCTCATTTGAAATAGTAGAATCTTTTGTTATTAGCCAATTTTCGTCAAATTTTTCTAGCTCTAACCAAAAAAGGCCATTTGGGTGGTCTTCTTCTCTAATAAGCTCCCATTTCCCTTTAAGTTTAGCCTTTCTCTCAGAAGTTAAACTTGTATTTAAAATTTCAAATTTTAATTTTCCCATATTAGAAATTGTTGGATAACTGTTTTTATACCTCTCAAGTGTTGCTTTCCATCCATATGCTGGTTTGTGTTTTAATGAAGTGAAAATTAAATCTTCTGAATTCCAATAGCCTTTCATGAAGCCATCTATATCACCATTGTTCCAGCACTCTTGTTGTTTAGTTAATATTTTTTGGATTGCTTCTAGCTCAAGAAGATTTTTTTTTACTGTATTATCTGAATTTTTCATATTGCATGATGAAAAAATAATTAAAATAACCATGATTATTCTCATAAGACAAATCTACCAATTTTTATCAATTATATTTTACGATATTTGCATTTGTTATGAGAATAAAACCATCAATTCCTAAAGGAACCAGAGACTTTACACCAGATATTATGTTTAGGAGAGAATTTATTTTTAAAAATGTTAAAAGTATTTTTAAAAACTACGGTTATTCACAAATTGAAACTCCTGCAATGGAGAATATTCAAACACTTACTGGTAAATATGGAGATGAAGGTGATAGGTTAATTTTTAAAGTTTTAAATTCAGGAGATTATCTCAAAGATATTGAAATTGATGAAAATTTTTCATCTAAAACATTAGCTAGTAAAATTACAAGTAAGGCGCTTAGGTATGATTTAACAGTTCCTTTTGCAAGATTTGTTGTGCAAAACCAAGAAAAGTTGACATTTCCTTTTAAGAGATATCAAATGCAAAATGTTTGGAGAGCAGATAAGCCACAAAAAGGAAGGTTTAGAGAGTTTTTTCAGTGTGATGTTGATATCGTAGGATCTAATTCTCTTTTGAGTGAAGTTGAGTTAATTCAACTAACTGATGATGTTTTTACTTCATTATGTATTCCTAACGTCAAAATATTTATTAATAATAGAAAAGTATTAGTTGCAATGATTGATAAGATGCAGTCTAGTGAATATTTTAGTGATATTGTTATTGCCTTAGATAAGATTGATAAAATTGGAATTGATAATGTTAAAAAAGAAATAATGTCTAAAGGAGTTACTTTAGAATCTTGTGATGTTCTTAATGATTTTATTAAATGTAATAGCATTGCTGATCTAGAGAATCTTTTGTCTGATAGTGATTCTTCAAGTAATGGCTTAGATGAATTGAAATTTATTTTTGATAGTATTAGTAAACTTGAGCTGAAATCTTGTGAAATTGTTTTTAATATCACTCTAGCTAGAGGCCTTGATTATTATACAGGATGTATTTTTGAAGTTGTTACTAAAGATTTAAATATTGGTAGTATAGCTGGAGGAGGAAGATATGATGATTTAACTAGTGTATTTGGTAATAATCAATTATCTGGACTTGGTATTTCATTTGGAATAGATAGAATATATTTAGTAATGGAAGAGCTTGGATTGTTTGATATTCAAATTGATAAAGATCCCAGCGTAATGTTTATTAATTTTGGTAATGTGGAAGCCCTTGAGTGTCTTCCTATTTTACAAGAACTAAGAACATCTGGTATTATTTCAGAAATTTATCCTGACCCCACAAAGATTAAAAAACAAATGTCTTATGCAAATAACAAAAGTTTTGATTTTGTTGTCATGTATGGTGAAAATGAAAGAAAGCGAGGCCTCATTAGTGTTAAGAATATGGCAACTGGTCAACAAGAAGATCTCTCCGTTAATGATTTTATTAAAAAGTTAAATTAAATGTCTGATATGTATAATATAGGAAATAAAGAACTATCTATCTCAGATATTAATAAAATAATTCAAAATGATCTTAAATTATCTTTAAGTAATAGTGCAATCAAAAATATTGAAGATTGTAGGTTATTTCTTGACAAAAAGATTTTCAACTCTATTGATCCAATTTATGGTATTAATACCGGTTTTGGTTCTTTATGTAATAACATAATTTCTTCTGATAACTTATCTCAACTACAATATAATTTAGTTGTCTCTCATGCATGCGGTGTAGGAGAGGAAGTTCCTGAAGATATTGTTAAAATAATGATAATATTAAAAATTCAATCATTAGCATATGGTAATTCAGGAGTGCAATTGAAAACTATTAATAGACTTCTGGAATTATATAATAATAATATCTTTCCTGTTATTTATGAGCAAGGTTCTTTAGGTGCTTCTGGAGATTTAGCTCCTTTGGCGCATTTGTCATTAGCATTGTTAGGATTAGGGCAAGCTAATTTTAATAATACGAAACTTGATGTGAAAGAAATTTATAAGAAATTTGGTTGGGAACCAATTAATTTATTATCAAAAGAAGGTTTAGCATTATTAAACGGCACACAATTTATGTCGGCTTACGGAGTTTGGTCAATTATCATATCTAAAAGACTATCTTACTTTGCTGATTTAATTGGTGCAATTTCTCTTGAGGGTTTTGATGGAAGGGGAGAATGTTTTAATGCATTGATTCATCAAATTAGACCACATCTAGGCCAAATTAAAACCGCTAAAAATATAAGAGAGTTTTTAAAAGGAAGTAATATACAAGCAAATTTTAAAGAGCATGTTCAAGATCCTTACTCTTTTAGATGTATCCCTCAAGTTCATGGAGCAACTAAAGATGTATTAGATCACGTTAAGAGTATATTTGAAATTGAAGTTAATTCTGTCACTGATAATCCAATAATTTTTTCAAATGAAGATGAAATTATTTCGGGAGGTAATTTTCACGGTCAGCCATTAGCTATGGCCCTTGACTATTTAGCTATTGCAATATCTGAACTAGGCTCTATTTCTGAAAGAAGAACCTATCAGTTAATTTCTGGGCAGCGAGGTTTACCATCTTTTTTAGTAGCTAATCCTGGTCTTAATTCAGGCTTCATGATTCCTCAATATACAGCTGCAAGTATAGTTAGTCAGAACAAACAATTATGTACCCCTGCATCAATAGATTCTATTGTATCATCAAATGGACAAGAAGATCATGTTAGCATGGGAGCAAATGCAGCAACTAAATTATATACTGTTATAAATAACGTTGAAAAAGTTTTAGCTATTGAATTAATGAATGCTGTTCAGGCAATGGCATTTAGAAAGTATAGTTCTTCTGAATTTATTGAATCCATAGTTGATCAATATAGAGAAAAAGTTAGTTTTTTAGAAAAGGATAGGATAATGAGTATTGATATTGAAAATTCAATTGCTTTTTTACAAAATTTAGCAGTCGAGGAAGATCTGCTTTAATTCTTTCCCTTAAAAATATATTCTAGAATATTAGATCCCATTTTAAGAGCATTTTGTCTAGTTTCAAAACTATCATTATGAACTTCAGCATCTTCCCATCCATCACTTAAATCAGATTCAAATGTATAAAGACACAATATTCTACCGTTTTTAATTATTGCAAGTGCTTGAGATGGATTTCCATTGTGCTCATGTATTTTAGGAAGACCATCAGGGAATTTATATGTTTGATTAAATATTTTATGGCTCGAGGGAAGTTCAATTAAATCAATATCGGGAAAAACTTTTTTAAGTTCTTTTCTAACAAATAGATCCATACCATAATTATCATCAATATGTAAAAAACCTCCGGCTAGAAGATAATTTCTGAGGTTTTGACTTTCAAAATCATTAAAAAAAACATTACCGTGACCTGTCATATGAATGAAAGGGAAGTTGAAAATTTCAGCACTACCAACATCAACAGTTCGATACTGATTTTTAATGTTAGTTCCAAGATTTTTATTAGAAAAATTAATTAAGTTTTTTAGTGCTGTTGGATTCCCATACCAATCCCCACCACCATTATATTTAAGAACAGCTATGTCATAAGTATTCTGAGCACTTATTATAGTACTCAAAAAAATAAAAATTATTATATATATTCTTTTCATTAAACTAAAAATTGATATTAATAATATTTGTTGCAAAAATAGCGGCTGTTTCTGTTCTTAATCGACTTTTGCCTAGGCTAACATGTATAAAGTTATTATTAACTGCATCTTGAACTTCAGATTTAGTAAAATCTCCTTCAGGACCAATTAAAATAGTTGATGATTGATAAATTTCTTCGTCTTTTAAAATTTTTCTATTAATTTCATTGCATGATGCAATATATTTTTTATCACAATTTTTATTTTTAATGAAATCTTTAAATAATATAGGTTGATTTATTTTGGGTTTATGAAATTTTAATGATTGCTTCATTGCTGAAGTAATTATCTTTTCACATCTTTCAATTTTTATTTTTTTTCTTTCTGATTTTTCACAAATTATCGGAGTGATTTCATCAACACCTATTTCAGTTGCCTTTTCTAAAAACCACTCAAACCTATCCATGTTTTTTGTTGGGGCTATTGCAATGTGAAGACTATAATTATGTTGTTTTTTTTGGCTTTCTTTTTTTAAAATTTTTAATTGACATTTCTTAAAGTCTTGCAAAATTATTTTTGCGGAAAATAAGTTACCTCTTCCATCTGTTATGAATATTATATCATTAATTTCTTTTCTTAATACTTTTATTAAGTGTCTACTCTCTTCTTTGGGTAAAGTAATGAAATCTTCAATTTTGTTATGATAGAATAGTTGCATATCGTTATAAATGTAACCCTTTTTTCCAAAATAAATTGATTAACAATTTTCCTTATTTTTTTGGAGCAGCTTCAAGAATTTCATCGCTAGCATTATCAGCAAATTGTTCGAAGTTTTTATTAAAGGCATTAGCTAATTCTTTAGCTTTTAGATCATAATCACTTTTGTTTTCCCAAGTGTTTTTTGGATTTAATAATTCTGATGGAACATCTGGGCATGATGTTGGCATATTTAAACCAAATATTTCATGCTTTACGTATGTGACATCGTTGATCTGATTATTTAATATTGCAGTAATCATTGCTCTTGTATGCTTCAATGGTATTCTTTCACCTGTACCATAAGCACCACCAGACCAGCCAGTATTTATAAGCCAAACGTTGACATCATGTTTTTTCATTTTCTCACCTAGCATTTCAGCATATTTTGTTGGGTGTAGTGGCATAAATGGAGCTCCAAAGCAAGCAGAGAAAGTAGTTTGTGGTTCTGTTACCCCTTCTTCAGTTCCCGCAACTTTTGCTGTATACCCTGAAATAAAATGAAACATTGTCTGTCCAGATGTAAGTTTTGAAACTGGAGGAAGTACACCAAATGCATCAGCAGTAAGAAAAAAGATGTTTTTTGGGTTTTTTGCAAATGAAGGTTTAGTTATATTTTTTATGAAATTAATAGGGTAGCTTACTCTAGTATTTTGAGTAATAGAAGCATCTTCATAATTAACTTTATTGGTTTCAGGATAGTAACTAATATTTTCTAGTAATGCTCCTTCTCTTACGGCAGCATAAATATCTGGCTCTTTTTTTTCTGATAGATCTATACATTTAGCATAACACCCTCCTTCAAAGTTAAATATTGTTTCATCACTCCATCCATGCTCATCATCTCCAATTAGATTTCTATTTGGATCAGCTGATAGAGTTGTTTTTCCAGTGCCTGATAAACCGAAAAAGATAGCTGTATCACCTTTTTGACCAGTATTTGCACTACAATGCATTGACAGCACATTTTTTTGATGAGGTAAAATAAAATTTAAAGCCGAAAAAATACCCTTTTTAATCTCACCTGTATATCCTGTACCGCCAATCAAGATAATTTTTTTTGTAAAATTTAAAATAGCAAAATTGTGTTTTCTTGTTCCATCAATTTCAGGCTTTGCTAAAAATTTAGGAGCATTTAAGATTACCCATTCAGGCTTAAAGTTTTCGATCTCTGAATCATTAGGTCTTAAAAACATATTATATGCAAAAAGATTTGACCAGGAATATTCATTAACAACTCTAATATTCATTTTATATTTTTCTTCAGCACAAGCATAAGCATCTCTTACAAATAATTTTTTTCCCTCTAAATGTTTTAGCATTTTTTTGTGTAGAAAATCAAATTTATTCTCATCAAATGATTGGTTAACATCGCCCCACCAAACATGATCTTTTGTTAAATCATCTTTAACTATAAACCTGTCTAAAGGAGATCGACCAGTAAATTCTCCTGTGTTAATTGCAATTGCTCCTTGTGAAGTTACTTTTGCTTGACCATTGTCAACTGCAATTTTAGATAATTCTTCTGGTGATAGATTCCAAAATGCATTAGCATTTTTAATTCCTAAATCAGTGATGGTAGCATTTTTTGCTCTCTTGCCTGTCTCAGTCATGAATGTTTCTTTTTGTATTTTAAAGCTTACAAAGTTATATTTTAATCTTAAATATTGTTGTTTATTTTATCTTTTCAGTTGAAAATAATAGAATAATCCAAGAGATACTCAATAATACACCTCCTATTGGAGTTACTGGTCCTAAAAAATTTACATTAATCGATAAATAATCTTTAGTTGAAAGTAAGTAAATTGAAAATGAAAAAATAATTGTTCCAACTATCATAATCCATAGTGCTATATTTAAATTTTTATTAAAAAATTTATGATTCGTTGAGAAAATTAAAATTGCTAGAGCATGATACATTTGATATCTTATTCCCGTTAAAAATGAATTTAGTTGAATTGGACTTAATATATCTTTTAATGCATGAGCACCAAATGCACCTAGAATTATTGAACTGACAGCAAATAGAATGGCGATTTTTAAAAAAATTATTTTCATTTTTAATTCATATATATTGTTAGCAAATTAAATAAAATAATAAATTAGCCAACTATAAAAAATTGTTTAAAATGAAGAAAATTTTAATTATTGGCGCAGGAAGGTCTGCAACTACACTTATTAATTATTTATTAAATGAAAGTGTAGTTAATGATTGGTTAATAACTATTGCCGATTATAATTTAATTTTAGCTGAAAAAGCTGCAAATAATCATAAAAATGCAAACCCTATTCAATTTGATGTTACTAATAATGTAGAAAGAGAGAAACAAATTAGTAAATCAAATATTGTTGTTTCAATGCTGCCAGCCGCAATGCATATTCTTGTAGCTAAAGATTGTGTTAAATTTAAAAAGAATTTGGTTACAGCTTCTTATGTCTCAAAGGAAATAAAAGCTTTAAATAATTTAGCAATCGACTCAGGTATTATTTTATTAAATGAAATTGGTTTGGATCCGGGCATTGATCATCTGTCTGCTATGAAAGTTATTGATAAAATTAAAGATAATGGTCATACACTTACGTCATTCAAATCTTTTTGTGGTGGCTTAATTCATGCAGATTATGATAACAATCCATGGAATTATAAATTTACATGGAATCCAAGAAATGTTATTTTAGCAGGTCAAGGAACAGCACAGTATATTCTTGATGATAATTATAAATATATTTCATACAGTAATCTTTTTAAGAGAACTGAATCTATGAAAATATTAGATGCAGGAGAGTTTGAAGGATATGCTAACAGAGATTCATTGGGTTACCGAAAAGATTATGGTTTAGAAAATATTTCTTCACTTTTCAGAGGTACTCTTAGAAGAAAAGGTTTTAGTAAATCTTGGGACAAATTTGTACAGTTAGGTATGACAGATGATAGTTATCAAATTAATAACTCTGAAGATCTTTCTATTAAAGAATTTTTAAATCTTTTTCTTCCAAAAAATGATAGGTTTTCAGTCGAAGAGAATTTTTGTAATTACTTTTCAATATCATCTGATTCAAATGAATTTCATAAATTTAATTGGTTAGGAATCTTTTCAGATTATAAGCCAGGTCTAAAATTAGCTTCGCCTGCAAAACTCTTACAGCATATAACAGAAAGAAAGTGGTCATTAGAGAAAAATGATAAAGATATGGTTGTTATGCAGCATCAATTTGAATATTTAGATAATAACTTGATTAAAAAACTTAAATCATCTTTAGTTGTATATGGAGATGATGCTATCAATACAGCTATGGCTAAAACTGTTGGCTTACCTGTAGCTATTGCTGTTAAGCTAATACTCTCAAATATCATTAAATTAAAAGGAGTTCAAATTCCCACAAAAAAAGAAATTTATAATCCTGTACTTGAGGAGCTAGCAAAAAATGGTGTGAATTTTATTGAAGAACTAGTTTAAATTTAAAATATCAATAGGTATTTCTACTTTTATTTCTTTTTTAACTTTATCTACTGATTTAATGAAAAAATCATTTAGTGGAAAACAAAAATCATATGTTTCATTTCTAACATATAATAGTTCTTGAGCAGTTTGCTTATTAATTTCATAAATTTCACCTAAATCTCCAAATTTTTTATCGACTACTTTGTAATTCATTAAAGTATTGCTAGATGATTTTAAATCATTAAAAATTAATAGCTTATTATCAATATAAACATCTTTTTTTAGAAGATGAAGAACCTCATTTTCAGAATTTAGTTCTGAAAACTTAACCAGAAAATTATTTTTCTTTATTTTCTTTAAGTCTTCAATAAAGAAAGGCACTAATCCGTTATCTATTTTAATAAATAAGTGTGTAGTATTTGAAGTATTAATAGATATATTTTCAAAATTGAAAATAATTAATCCACCTTTGTATCCATGAAGTTTAAAAATTGATCCAATTAAGAAACAATCTTTAAGATTCATTTATTAATCTTTTTTTGATTTTTCTTCAGCAACAGGAGCTTCTTCAGCAGCAGGAGCTTCTTCAGCAACAGGAGCTTCTTCAGCAGCAGGAGCTTCTTCAGCAGCAGGAGCTTCTTCAGCAGCAGGAGCTTCTTCAGCAGCAGGAGCTTCTTCAGCAGCAGGAGCTTCTTCAGCAACAGGAGCTTCTTCAGCAGCAGGAGCTTCTTCAGCAGCAGGAGCTTCTTCAGCACAGGAGCTTCTTCAGCAGCAGGAGCTTCTTCAGCAGCAGGAGCAGTTGCAGCGTTTAATTTATCTGCAATAGATTTTGCTCTTTCAGAGTTTACTAATTTTTCAGCATCAATTTTAGATTTATGAGCATCCGCATTAGCTTTATCTACATTTGTTTTTTGATCAGTGATTTTTTGTTCTTTAGAACTCATCCAATCGTTAAATCTTTTTTCAGCCTCTTCTTCATTAAATGCACCTTTTGCAACACCCATAAGTAGATGTTTTTTCATATATACTCCTTTATGAGATAGAATTGCTTTAGCGGTATCAGAGGGTTGTGCTCCTTTCATTAGCCAATCAACTGATTGGTCAAAATTAATATCTATGATTGCTGGGCTAACATTTGGATTGTAAAGCCCTAATTTTTCAATAAACTTACCATTTCTTGGAGCTCTTTGATCTGCTACTACTAAATGATAAATTGGTTTTCCTTTTTTACCGTGTCTTTGTAATCTAATTCTTGTTGCCATATTTAATTTAATTTGGTTAAACCATCTCTGTGGTTAGTCCTCATTATTGAGGGGCTGCAAATTTACTAATCTTTTTTTAAAATAATTGATGTTTTATTTACAATTTTAATAAGAACCCTTTCTATCTATAAAAAATTGTTATTTTCTAATAAATATTTTTTAATTTTGTCACCCCTTATTTTAAAAGTATAGCTATGAGTAAAAATGTTTCAAAAAATGAAAGCAAAGGTTTATCAAAAGATGATTTTAAAAATGTTATTCTTTCTGATTATAGATTAGTGTGTGAAGTTAGAGAAGCTGCAGCACTTGGTAGAAGAGATGTGTTGTCAGGAAAAGGAAGTTTTGGAATATTTGGCGATGGAAAGGAGCTTGCACAAATTGCTCTAGCTAAAGTATTTAAAAATGGAGATTTTAGAGCAGGCTACTATAGAGATCAGGCTTTAATGATGTGTCTTGGCCAGTTAACTACTAAGCAAATGTTTGCTCATCTTTATGGTAATCCAGAACTTTCTGCGGAGCCAAGTTCAGGCTCTAGACAAATGATGAATCATTTTGGTACAAGGTTATTAAATGAAGACGGAACATGGAAAAATTTAATGGAACAAAAAAATTCCACTTCTGATATGGCATGTCTTGCTTCTAATTTTCCAAGATTAGTAGGACTTGCTCAAGCTTCCAAAGTTTACAGAGATAATAAAGCACTTGCACATAAATCTAAATTTACTAATAATGGTTCTGAAATTGCTTTTGGAACAATTGGGAACTCCTCTTGTGCTGAAGGTCATTTTTTTGAGGCAGTAAATGCTATTGGAGTTTTACAAGTTCCAGCAATTATTTCTGTTTGGGATGATGGTTACGGTATTTCTGTTGGAAATGAAGTTCAAATGACAAAGTCAGATGTTTCAGAAGTATTAAAAGGATTTCAAAGAGATGAGAAGGGTGAAGGATTTGAGATTTTTAAGGTAAAAGGATGGGATTATCCTGCTCTTATTGAGACATATGAAAAAGCAGAAAAACTTGCTAGAGAAAAACATATTCCTTCTATAATTCATGTTATT
>CASIBH010000022.1 GCA_949372805.1 uncultured Flavobacteriales bacterium
GTGGAAGAAAAAACCTATCTTTAATGGAGAGTATAAGAAAAAGACTGCCAAAAAATATCTCTTTAAAAATAATTGATGATTATAAAATTGATGGAGATTTTATCGAGTCCCAGGCTTTTGCTTATCTTGCAATTAGATCTGCACTTAAAAAAGAAATTTCATATCCCAACACTACTGATGTACAAAAACCTTGCATAGGTGGAGTTTTAGTTAAAAACTATTAAGATTAAAATAAAGCAGATTCTTTTTTGATATATTTATCTAAGCTTTTTACCAATACATCTTCTGTTTTAGTAAAAAAATGATTAGCATCATTTATAGCTTGAAAGTCAACTTTAATACCTTTTTGTGCACTTAATCTTTTATCTAAATCTGTAATATGTTCCAAGGGAACTAACTCATCTTTTTTACCATAAATCATTAAACCTGAAGTAGGGCATGGAGATAAAAATGAAAAGTCATATACGTTTGGTTGTGGTGATATTGCGATAAATCTATTTATTTCTGGTCTTCTCATTAATAATTGCATTGCTATTAGTGATCCAAAAGAAAATCCTGAAACCCAACATTGTGAATTATCAAAATTTTCACGTTCTAACCAATCTAGGGCTGCAGCTGCATCAGCAAGTTCACCTTGACCATTATCAAATTCACCATCACTTTTTCCAACACCTCTAAAGTTTACTCTGCATACAGAAAATCCATTTTCCATAAAAGTATGAAATGTATCAACCACAACTTTATTATTCATTGTTCCTCCATATTGAGGATGAGGTTGTAATACTAATGCTATTGGTGATGTAATTTTTTCACTTTTGTAATACTTGGCTTCCATTCTTCCGGCAGGTCCAGGTATAAAAACTTCTACTATTTTATTATCCATAAATGATATTGATTATTATTCTCAAAAAAAAATACACTTATCATAACTAAGCGACAATATGTTATCTTTTTTACATATTGTATACTTGACTAATTTAGTCAAGATTGTATAAAAAGCCTTCTTAAATAAGGGTAAAATGAAATTAACATCAAAAGGTAGATATGCAGTAATGGCATTAGCTGATCTCGCTAAGTTTAATAGCGTTAATCCAGTATCTTTAAGAGATATATCGTTAAGACAAGGAATTTCCTTAGATTTTTTAGAACAAATTTTTTCTAAATTAAAAAAATACAATATTGTGAAAAGCATTAGAGGAACTAATGGTGGTTATATCTTAAACAAAGAACCAGAAGAAATTAAATTAGCAAATATACTTAGTGCTGTAGATGAAGAAGTTAAAACTGTTCAATGTAAAAAAGAATCTAAAAAAGGATGTAACAGCAAGACAACAAAGTGCATTACTCATAATTTGTGGGATGAACTTGAGATTCATATCAATAATTTTTTTGAACAAAAAAACTTAAAAGATCTTATTAACAATTCTTCAGAAAGTAGAAATTAAAATGGACGCAAGAGAAAAGGAAATAGAAAAATTAAAAGACTATAAATATGGTTTTTCAACAGATATTGAAAACACTCGAGCTCCTAAAGGTTTAAATGAAGAAGTAATTAAGTTTATCTCGAATATTAAAAAAGAACCACAATGGATGCTTGATTGGAGACTAAAAGCATTTGAAAGACTAAAACAATTAAAAGAACCAAATTGGCAAAAACCTAAATATCCTAAAATAGATTATCAAGATCTTTATTATTATTCAGCACCAAAAAGTATGGATGATAAGCCAAAAAGTTTAGACGAATTAGATCCAAAATTATTAGAGACTTACAATAAACTTGGAATACCCTTGCAAGAACAAGCAAGACTTAATGGAATTGCAGTTGATGCTGTATTTGATTCTGTTTCTGTTGCAACAACATTCAAGGGTGAGTTAAATAAAAAAGGAATTATTTTTTGCTCTATGTCAGAAGCGATACGAGAACACCCTGAATTAGTAAAAAAATACTTAGGTTCTGTAATTCCATTATCAGATCATTACTTTGCAACACTTAACTCAGCAGTCTTTACTGATGGGTCATTCGTTTATATTCCTGAAGGTGTAAGATGTCCGATGGAACTCTCTACTTATTTTAGAATTAATGCTACAGAAACAGGTCAATTTGAAAGAACTTTGATCATTGCTGATAAAGGAAGTTATGTAAGTTATTTAGAAGGGTGTACTGCACCAATGAGAGATGAAAATCAATTACATGCAGCGAATGTAGAGTTAGTTGCACTAGATGATGCTGAAATAAAATACTCAACTGTACAAAATTGGTATCCTGGAGACAAAGATGGGAAAGGTGGAATTTATAATTTTGTAACTAAAAGAGGTTTGTGTAAGGGAAAAAATTCAAAAATATCTTGGACACAAGTTGAAACAGGATCAGCAATTACATGGAAGTATCCAAGCTGCATATTGATGGGCGATAATTCTGTTGGAGAATTTTATTCAATAGCAATAACAAATAATCATCAAAAAGCAGATACAGGTACTAAAATGATTCATTTGGGTAAAAATACAAAAAGCAAAATAATATCAAAAGGTATTTCAGCTGGTTTTGCAGATAATACCTATAGAGGGTTAGTAGATATTGCAAAAAAAGCTGATAATGCGAGGAATTTTACTCAATGCGATTCTCTTTTGATGGGTAACAAGTGTGGAGCACATACAGTTCCATACATAAAGAATAAAAATTCTAGCTCAAATATTGAACATGAAGCAACTACATCAAAAATTAGTGATGAACAATTGTTCTATTGTAATCAAAGAGGTTTAAATCAAGAAGAAGCTGTTAGTTTAATTGTTAATGGTTTTTGCAAAGAGGTTCTACAACAATTACCAATGGAATTTGCTGTTGAAGCTCAAAAATTAGTAGGAATTAGTTTAGAAGGGAGTGTTGGTTAATGTTAACAATTAAAGATCTTAAAGCAAATATTGATAATAAAGAAATTTTAAAAGGGTTAAATTTAGAAATTAAACCAGGAGAAGTACACGCAATTATGGGTCCTAATGGATCTGGAAAAAGCACTCTATCAAATGTTCTTTCAGGAAAAAAAGGCTACACTGTAACTGGCGAAGTAAAATATTTTAATGAAAATCTTTTAGATTTAGAGATTGAAGAAAGAGCTCATAAAGGAATATTTTTAGCATTCCAATATCCATTGGAAATACCAGGAGTTAATACCAATATATTCTTAAAAACATCTCTAAATGCAATTAAAAAAGCTAAAGGTGAAAAAGAATTAGATGCCATTGAATTCTTAAAATTAGTTAAGCAAAAAGCAGGCGAATTAAAATTTGATGAAAAAATATTAAGTAGACAATTAAATGTAGGTTTTTCTGGTGGAGAAAAGAAAAAAAATGAAATACTTCAAATGTCTATATTAAATCCTAAGCTGTCTATTCTAGACGAAACAGATTCTGGACTTGATATCGATGCTTTAAAAATAGTTTCAGAAGGTGTTAATGCATTAAGAAGTAAAGAAAGTTCTTTTTTAATCATTACTCATTATCAAAGATTATTAGAATATATAAAACCAGATTTTGTGCATGTTTTAATTAATGGACAAATAGTTAAATCGGGTGGGTCAGAACTTGCATTAGAACTTGAAAAAAAAGGATACGAAAGTTTAAGTTAGATTATGGAACAACTAAAAGTAGATTTTAATAAAGTCATAGAAAGTTTAAAGCTTTCAGAGAAAAGTATAAATTCTAGAAAAGAAAATCTTAATCAATTTGTAGAGAATGGTTTTCCAAATAAAAGAGTGGAAGATTGGAAATTTTCAGATTTGAATCAGATAATTTCTTCTAATATTGAAAATTTACGCTTCCATACTGACTTTGAAATAAGTGAGATTGATGAAACTACCTTTATTGATAAATTTGCACACAATAAGATAATTTTTCTTAACGGAGTAATTTCAAAAGTTGATTTTAGCTCTGAAGATGACACTAAAGTTTTGATAACAAGAGATTTAAATCAAAATGAAAATTCTAAAGAAGTTAATTCATTGGTTTCATTGAACAATGCTCTCATTACCAGTTATATCAGAGTAACGGTTAAAGAGAACTATTCAATGAATGAGCCATTAATTATATACAATATTACAACCAAAGAACTTAAATCAACAGCGATCAATTTGAAAACAGACATTGTTCTTGAAAAAAATAGTAGTTTGAAACTTATAGATTTGTTTGATGATAGTTCTGAAAATAATTTTATAAATATAGTTCAAAATTTTGATATTGCACAAGATGCTATTCTTAAAAATTATAAGATTGATCATAAAAAAAATTCTAATATTAAATACTCTTATAATAATATTAATTTAGAAAAAAATAGTATTTCAGAAAACTTTATTTTTTCGACTGGGTCTAAATTTATAAAAAATGAAATTAATTGTAATTTAAATGATGAGTACAGCTCAGCATTTATTAATGGAATAATAAATTTAACAAACTCACAACATCATGAAATCAAAACTAATATTAATCATCTAGCTGAAAATACAAAAAGCTATCAATTAATTAAAAGTGTTTTAAATGAAAATGCAAAAGGTATTTATCAAGGTAAAATTTATGTAGACTCAAAAGCCCAAAAAACAAATGGGTATCAACTTAGTAAAGCTCTATTATTAAGTGAGAATACTGAATTTGATGGAAAACCAGAACTTGAGATCTATGCTGATGATGTAAAATGTTCTCATGGAGCAACATCTGGAAATTTAGATGAAGATGCAATATTTTACTTGATGTCTCGTGGTTTGAGTAACCAGCAATCAAAAGAATTATTAATTAAAGGATTTTTACTTGATGCAGTAGAAAAAATTACAGATATAGAAATTAAAGATCTAATTAAAAATATGATAGGAATTACAGAATGAGTATATCAGACATAAAAAAAGAATTTCCAATATTTAGTAACAAGATTCATAATAATGATCTTGTTTATCTTGATAGTGCTAACTCATCTCAAAAACCACAATCAGTAATTGATAGAGTAAACGAATTTTATACTAATGAATTTTCAAATACAGGCAGAAGTGTTCATTACTTAGCTGTGGCAGCAACTAATCTTTATGAAAATACACGATCTTCTGTTCAAAAATATATTAATGCTAAAGATAAAAATGAAATTGTATTTACTAAAGGTGCCACTGAAGCAATTAATCTTGTGGCTAATACTTTTGGCCAAAAATATTTAGAACATGGAGACGAAATTCTTATAACTGAACTTGAACATCACTCTAATTATGTGCCATGGCACTTTTTAAGACAATCAAAAGGGATTAAGATTGAATTTGCAGAAATTAATGATGATGGTGAAATTACTCTCGAAAGTATTGAAAAAAAAATAAATTCAAAAACAAAATTAATTGCTATTACTCATTTATCTAATGTGACTGGAGCTGTTTTGCCAGTTAAAGAAATAACAGAATTAGCTCACTCAAAAGGTATCGCAGTTTTAGTTGATGGTTGTCAGGGTGCGCCACATTTAAAGTTAGATATGCAAGATATTGACTGTGATTTTTATGCTATTTCATGTCATAAAATGTATGGACCAACTGGTCTTGGAGTGCTTTATGCTAAAAAAAAATGGTTAGAACAATTACCTCCTTATCAAGGTGGTGGTGGTATGATTAATGACGTTAAAAAAGACAGTATTACTTATGGTGATTTACCAAACAAGTATGAAGCAGGAACAATGGCAACAGCACAAGTTATTGCCTTTGATCAATCTATAAAGTTTCTAGAAAAAGTTGGAATAGAAAGTATGATCAAACATGAACAAGAATTAATTGAATATGGACAAGAAATCTTAAAAAGAAACAATTCTGTTAAGTTAATAGGTAATCCTAAAAATAGAGCTGCAGTTTTATCTTTTACAATTGAAGGCGTACATCCACACGACATAGCCACTATATTAGATGAAGATGGTGTTGCTATAAGAGCTGGACACCATTGCTGTCAAATCTTACATGATAAATTAGGAATTTCAGCAAGCGCACGTGCTTCTTTAGGTGTTTATAATACAAAGGAAGATCTAGACCAACTTAATAGCTCAATAAATAACTGTAAAAAAATTTTTAATTTATAATGAATATTAAAGAACTTTATCAAGAAATTATTTTAGAACATGGAAAAAATCCACGCAATCTAAGAAAGACAGAAAATTTTAACAAAGATGCAAAAGGTAATAACCCTTTATGTGGTGATAATGTTCATATATTTCTAAAATTGGATGAAGACAAAAAAGTACAAGATGTTTCATTTGAGGGAAGTGGCTGTGCAATTTCAATGGCATCAGCATCAATCATGACTGATTTAATGAAGGGAAAAGAAGAAGCTCAAGTCAAAGAAATTGTAAATGATTTTTTG
>CASIBH010000023.1 GCA_949372805.1 uncultured Flavobacteriales bacterium
GGAGTGGTGCAGTAGACTCAGATGTTATTGTATTTCTTATAGAAGCAAACAGAGGGGTTACTAGTGGGGTTAAAGAGAATCTAAAAAAATTAAGAGAGTTTAAAGATTTTCCTGTTAGTGTAGCTGTGGCAATTAATAAAATAGATCGAGTTAAATCGGAAGAATTGCTTAAATTGACAAAGGAAATTAATGAGGAATATGAGTTTGAAAAAACTTTTTTAATCTCTGCAAAAAAAGGGCATGGAGTAAATAATTTAAAAGAATGGTTAGCTGGGAAATTACCTATTGAAGAATGGCTTTATCCTGATGATCAAATAGCTGACCTTCCTTTGAGGACGATCATGGCAGAAATTATGAGAGAAAAATTAACGCTCAGGTTACATCAAGAGTTACCATATCAGTTGACCGTTGAGACGGAAGGTTGGGAAGATCGACCAGATGGGTCAGTAAAGATCGATCAATTAATTTATGTGGCTAGAGATGGGCATAAAGGAATTATTTTAGGTCCAAATGGATCTACTATTAAATCAATAAATATAGCTGCTAGAAAGGAAATGGAGACTTTCCTAGAAAAAAAAGTTCATTTATTCTGTCAATTGAAAGTTAGACCTAAATGGCTTGATGAAAAAGATCGTTACTCGGAGATGGGTTTGACCTTTTCCGATGGTGATTTGTGACCAGGTTAACCACAGAATTTTGGATATCTGCTTATTTAAAACGACTAAGGTTAAAAGAAATCCCTGCTTTTATAACAAAAAAGGGAGATAAAATCTCTGGCGCTGTGATTGTCAAAATTAATACATTGGACGGATATGCAGCGAGTTATTATAAAAGGTACAACTTTGAATTAGATAAATGGCACTGGGATATGCTAGTTTCTGGAGTTGACACAGAAGTTGAAAATAGTTTGTTAAGGCAAAAAGAGATTGATCAAGATCTTTGGGTGATTGAGGTTGAGGATCGGGATGGAAGACATTTGCTTGCCGAAGATGGTTTATCAGGATAAATTTTTATTATGGAATGGCGTGAAGAAGGAATATTAATTGGTGTTCGGCGTCATGGTGAAAGTTCAGTTATTGTTGAGATTTTTTTTGAAAGCCGGGGAAGGCATCTGGGGGTCGTTCGGGGGGGATCATCCCGAAGGTTAAGCCCAATACTTCAACTTGGGAATGATTTGGACGCACATTGGAAAGCGCGTTTAGAAGAGCATTTAGGAAGTTTTTCGGTTGAATTGATCAAAAGCAGAGCCTCAACAATAATGATGGATAGATTGGCATTATCTGGTCTATCTTCAATATGTAGTTTGTTAAATTTTACACTTCCTGAACGAGAAAACCATACAAAATTATTTAAGAATACCCGTGATTTATTGAACTCACTCACATCTAAAAACAATTGGTTATCAGAATATTTGCATTGGGAAATGGTTTTACTTGAAGAGCTAGGTTTTGGGTTAGATCTTTCTCAGTGTGTTGTGACAGGGTCTAATGATAATTTAAATTATATTTCGCCCAAATCAGGCAGTGCAGTTAGTACAGATGGCGCTGGGGATTGGTCTAAAAGATTGCTGCCTTTGCCAAAGAGCCTTTTAGGTTTTGGTGAGAATATGGCGGATACGATTCAAGGATTGACGGTTACTGGGTATTTTCTTGAAAATAAAGTTGCGCCAGCATTAGGTAATAGAAAAATACCAGCTGCTCGTGGAAGGTTCATAGAGTTATTGAATAAAATATAAGCTCTATCTAGATTTTAAATTTAACGAAGATTGTAGTAAGTTTAACTTTTCTAATAATTGTTCCAAATTTTCTCTACCAAAATCTTCTATTAGTTGTGAGTATATTTCTTTGCTATCGATTGTTGCTCTGCTCATCAATATTTTTCCTTTATCAGTCAAGGATAATAATATTTTTCGAGCATCACTGGGATCATTTTTCATGAAAATGAGATGTTTCTTTTCAAAATTTCTAGTAATTCGGCTTAAACTTTGCGGCAAAATGCAAGCAATATATGCTAATTTACCTGCTTCAACTTCTCCATGTTCACTAAGGCCCCTGAGCACCCTCCACTGCTGTTCAGTTATTTTTGCTGAAGCTAACATAGGTCGAAAACGGTCCATGACAGCTTCCCGGCTTCTTAAAAGAGTAATGGCCAGAGAGCGATTTATTTCTTCTTTATTTTTCATGATGATCCTTGACATTGATGAATTTATTTAACATGTTAAAGAAAAAAGAGCAAGCTTTGGCATACCTAACGTTACAATACTCCGCAAATTTAAAAAATCACTTAGATTTTAATGACCTTTGTGATTCTCTAAGACTTGCGATGCATGAGCAGGGTATTTTCCCAAAGGCGGGTGTTCGAGTTAAGGCGCATTCCATCGAATTTTATTCGGTAGCGGATGGACATGCAAACAATGGATTTATAGACATGGTTCTGCGCATTGGTACTGGTCGAAGTGCTGAGATGAAAGAAAAAACCGGCAAGGTATTAATGTCTAGATTAGAATTGAAAGTAGAAAAGTTATTAAGGACAGGGTTTTTAGCATTAGCATTAGAAATTGTAGAGATAGATCCAGAGATGAGTTGGAAAATTAATCCAATTCATAAGAGGCTTTCTGAAAATCAATAGTTGGGATGGAGATAGAGTAAAATAGCATGTCAGAATTAGAAAAGAATAAGAAAAAAGCATCATTTTTTTTACAGAAATTCAACGAGATAGGAGTTTTAAATCATATTAATGGGAAAAGTGAGCCTGCTTTGGCAGGCGAAACTTTCGAAAATATTTCCCCCATCGATCTTAAGGTAATTTGTAATGTTGCTAGGAGTCGTTTGGAAGATGTTGATTTAGCCGTAGAAGCTGCAAAAAAAGCGTTTTCAGAATGGTCTTCAATGACAGGTCAAGACAGAAAAAAGATTTTGCATGCTATTGCTGATGCCATTGAAAGTAGAGCTGATGAAATAGCATTAATTGAATCAGTTGATACAGGCCAATCTTTAAGGTTTATGTCTAAGGCTGCGCTGAGAGGTGCTGCAAATTTTAGGTTTTTTGCAGATCAAGCTCCTTATGGAAAAGATGGAGAATCTACATTTACTAATTCACAAACAAATATGACTATGCGATATCCAATAGGGCCAGTGGGAATAATAACACCATGGAACACCCCATTTATGTTATCAACTTGGAAAATAGCTCCTGCTTTAGCGGCGGGATGTACAGTCGTTCATAAACCAGCCGAATTTTCCCCTTTGACAGCAAAAATTTTAATAGAAATAGCAGAAGCTGCAGGATTACCTAAGGGTGTTTGGAACACTATAAATGGATATGGTGAAGAAGCTGGTAAACTTATTACTGAACATCCTGATATTAAGGCAATTTCTTTTGTTGGAGAAAGCGCAACGGGTTCAATGATAATGAAACAGGGCTCTGATACTCTAAAAAGAGTACATTTTGAATTAGGTGGAAAAAATGCTGTTGTTGTGTTTGAAGATGCTGATTTAGAGCGAGCAGCTGATGCCGTGGTATTCATGATTTATTCATTGAATGGTGAGAGATGTACATCGTCTTCAAGATTGTTGGTGCAAGAATCGGTGCGAGAAAAATTTGTTCAAATGATACTTAAAAAAGCAGAAAGAATAAAAGTTGGTCATCCCTTAGATCCAGATACAACTGTGGGACCATTAATACATCCAATTCACGAAGAAAAGGTTAAGAAGTATTTTGAAATTGGTCAAAAAGAAGGTGCAACCTTGTTAACTGGTGGGCCTATTGATGGCCCTGGTGGAGGGCCGTACATTGCTCCAACAATCTTTACAGACGTTACTCGAGATATGCGCATAGCAAAGGAAGAAATATTTGGACCTGTACTTGTGGTAATTCCCTTCAATTCAGAGCAAGAAGCTTTAGAGATAGCCAATGAAACAGATTATGGGTTAGCTGGTTATCTTTGGACAAATAATGTCACCCGAGCATTCCAATTTAGTCAATCAATGGAAGCTGGCATGATATGGGTAAATTCTGAGAATGTTCGTCATCTTCCCACGCCCTTTGGTGGCGTTAAATCTTCCGGTATTGGAAGAGATGGGGGCGATTGGTCTTTTGATTTTTACATGGAAACAAAAAATATAAGTTTTGCCATAACAGAACATAAAATTACGAAATTAGGAGGGTAGTTTGCCAATTCCAAAACCAGTTTTATATCCACCCTTTGATACCTTACGAATTAGTCATATAGAGTATGGTGTTAAAAATCTTGATGCATCTAAAAAGTTTTATTCGGAAATTTTGGGATTACAGATTACAGATGAAGACGAAAAAATTGTTTATTTGAGAGCAATGGAAGAGCGCGGTCATCACAGTGTTATCTTACGAGAAAGTGAGAACGCTGATGTAAAAGTCTTAGGTTTTAAAGTATTCTCAGAAAAAGACCTCGATAGGGCAGAAATATATTTTATAAGTAAAGGGTGCAAGACGAGTTGGATAAAAAGACCTTATCAAGGTCGAACCTTGCTAACATCTGATAATAATGGAATTCCTATAGAGTTTTATTATAAAATGGATAGGTTGGAGACGATACATCAACAATACAATCTTTATAAAGGCGTTAAGCCTTTAAGAATTGATCACTTTAATTGTTTTTCCCCAAATGTAGATAGCAGTTTAAATTTTTATAATGATTTCGGTTTTAGGGTCACTGAGTATACTGAGGATGATGAAAGTGGATCGGTATGGGCAGCTTGGTTACACAGAAAAGGTGGTGTTCATGATATCGCTTTTACAAACGGTACTGGCCCAAGGATGCATCATGTAGGATTTTGGGTACCAACACCTCTTAACATTATAGATTTATTGGATTTGATGGCATCCACTGGATATGTTGACAATATTGAAAGAGGGCCAGGTAGGCACGGTATTTCTAACGCATTTTTCTTATATATTTTTGATCCTGATGGGCATCGAATAGAAATTTATTGTTCTGATTATCAAACTATTGATCCAGATCATGAGGCAATCAGATGGAGTTTAACAGACCCTCAAAGACAAACTTTATGGGGAGCGCCAGCTCCACGTTCCTGGTTTGAAAAAGGGTCACATTTTGAAGATATATCAGTGCGTTCTGCTGATCTTAAAGCACAACCAATTATAGCACCGGACCATTAATATGAAATTTGCAACTTATAGAATAAATAACAAAACTTTTTATGGAGCTAAAATTTTGGGAGGTATGATTGCTCTATCCCCTGAATTTCCAAATTGGCCAACATTGAGAGAGGTCATCGAAAATAATGGTTTAAATAGCCTCGAACTAGCCAGTGAGGGAATGTCTCTAACACATAAAGATGAAGATATAATTTATGAAATACCAATAACTAGACCAGAAAAAATTATTTGTGTAGGTGTGAACTATCCAGATCGAAATGCCGAATATAAGGACGGAAAAGCTGCACCTACTTATCCATCATTATTTATAAGATTTGCAAAAACTTTTGTTGGTCACAAGTGCTCAATTATCAAACCTAAAATTTCTGATCAGTTAGATTATGAGGGTGAAGTTGTTTTAATAATAGGTAAAGAGGGTCGGCATATTGCTCGAGAAAATGCTTTAGACCACATTGCAGCTCTATCATTGAGTAATGAGGGTACTATACGTGATTGGGTGCGCCATGCTAAATTTAATGTTACACAAGGTAAGAATTTCGAGAGTTCAGGTGCAATTGGGCCGTGGATAATTCCATTTAAATCTAAAGAACAATTGAAGAATATCGAACTCATAACGAGAGTAAATGGCGAAGTTCGTCAGAAGGATAATACTGATCGTATGATATTCTCGTTTGATTATATAATTAATTACATAAGTACATTTGTAACATTAGTTCCTGGTGATGTGATCATCACCGGAACACCTACTGGTGCTGGTGCTCGTTTTGACCCGCCAAAATGGCTAAAATCTGGTGATGTGGTTGAGGTTGAGGCTAGTGGAATTGGGATTTTGAAGAATGACGTTAAGGATGAAGTATGACACCTGACGAGCATGCTGAAGCGGCAAAGGCTTTATTTGAAGCAGATGATAATAGGAAGCAAATTGGGCTTTTATCCTTAAAATACCCTAAAATTGATATGGCTGATTCATATGCGATCCAATCTTTACTTGTTAATAATAAAATTTTAGCTGGGAATGAAGTAATTGGCTGGAAAATTGGATTGACTTCAAAAGCGATGCAAAACGCATTAAACATTAATACTCCAGATAGCGGTGTTCTCTTGTCTGATATGGTTTTCGAAAATGGATCAACTATTCCTGCCAATCGATTTATTCAACCACGTATTGAGGCTGAAATTGCATTTGTAATGAAGTCTGATCTAAGTGGAAAAGCTTCGCGCTTGGATGTTTTGTCCGCAACAGAATATGTATGCCCGTCAATAGAAATCCTTGATACTAGAGTTCTTCGATCTGATCCTAAGACTGGAAAAACTAGAATTGTATTTGATACTATCTCAGATAATGCGGCAAACGCTGGAATAGTTTTGGGTAATAAAAGGCACGATCCAGAAGATATTGATTTAAGGTGGGTAGGAGCAATTGTTTCAAGGGATGGCGAAGTGGAAGAAACTGGTTTAGGCGCTGGAGTCCTTAATGATCCAGTTATGGGAATTGCTTGGTTAGCGGAACGGTTAGGAAAATATGATCAGAAGATTAGAAAAGGTGATGTTGTGCTATCAGGATCATTCATTCGTCCAATCGAATGTCCGTCAGGGACTAGTATTTTAGCTGATTTTTCTGACTTTGGTTCAGTTAATTTAAACTTCGAATAGAATTTTATTTTCATATCATTGTTGCAATAGATTGAAGGAATTTTTTGTGCTCTAAGTCTAGTAGTGGCGTAATTTTTTCTATAATTTCTGAATGATAGCTATTTATCCAATTGATTTCTCGCTCTTCTAATTGCTCTTTGTTTATTAAACGGGTGTCATAAGGGACGAAGCTTAGAGTTTCAAACCCATAGATTGATTTCTTGGGATTAAGCGATAATTTTTGTATTTCCTGAACGATCATAAGATTTTCGATTCTAATTCCATAAGAATTTTCTTTATAAAAACCTGGTTCATTTGATAAGATCATACCAATTTCTAGCGGAATGTTTGATGTCTTGGATATACGCTGAGGCCCCTCATGGACTGAGAGGTAGTGGCCAACGCCATGCCCGGTTCCATGATCATAGTCTAATCCTTCTGACCATAGAAATTGGCGAGCTAACGGATCTAACTGCTGTCCAGTAGTTCCATTGGGGAATTGAGCCAGATGAATAGCAATGTGTCCTTTGAGAACTAATGTGTAATTAAATTTCATTTCAGTAGTTGGGTTACCAACTGCCAAAACCCTCGTTATATCAGTTGTGCCGTCTAAAAATTGACCACCACTATCAAATAGGAAAAGGTGACCATCCAAAATTTGCTTTGCTGTATTTTTATTGAGCTGATAATGTGCTTCAGCAGCGTTTCTTTCAGTTGCAGAAATTGTAGGAAAGCTAGCGCCTTGATATAATCCTAATTTTTCTCTTTCCGATTGGAGGCGCATTGCCGCTGACCATTCGTTTAAATTAACTGGGTCAGACTCTAGAAACCATTTTATAAATTTAATTACCGCAGTACTATCTCGCAAGTGAGCGGCTCTAATGCCATTTAATTCTATTTCATTTTTTTGCGCTTTCATTAGATAAATTGGATCTGTTTGAATGTAGGGTTTTATATAGGCACGCTCTGCTTGTAGGATAAGCGCAATATTTGCGGTTTCCTCGTCGAATAATATTTTTTTACCAGAAAATTTCTTCAAAATGGCTGGTAAAAGAGAAGGTTCATTGAGCGTAATATTTTTATCATTTTTAATTTCTATTAATATGGCATTACTTAATTTCTCTGTTTTCATAAATAGATTTGCATTCCCATTTTCTTCAATAATAGCATATCCAAAAGCTACGGGCGTCATAGGAACATCATTTCCTCTTAAATTAAAAACCCAACATAAATTTTCTGGTGCTGATATGAGTATGGCATTTATCTTCATCTGATTTAATGAATTGGCAACAAGCGCACGTTTGTCTTTAGATGATTTTCCAGAATAAATTAATTTATGTGGAACGACATTACCCATTGGTGGCTTGGGTTGCTCTTGCCAGATCATGTCTAGCAAATTATTTTCTAGCGGCAAAAGTGTAATATTTTTTTTGGAAATTATTTTACTTATATTCTTGATTTGCTTTGGGGTATGTAATCTTGGATCAAAACCTATCTTCAACTTATTGGTTAAATTTTCTAATATCCAATGTTCAAGTGGATATTTAGTGATATGGCATAGTTCAAATATTTTTTCATCGATTTGTCGAGTGGCTTGGATGGTGTAACGTCCATCTGTAAAGAGGGCAGCTTTATCTTTGGTAACTAATACCGTTCCAGCTGATCCGGTAAAGTCGCTAATATACTGAACGCGCTCATCGCACTTCGCTACATATTCACTTTGATGCTCATCTGCTCTAGGGATTAGAAAAGCATCAATTCCATATTGTTCTAGTAACTTTCTCAATGCAGTAATTTTTTTGTGAATCGTCATTATTTCCACCTAATGTAATTTTCACTATTATAAGCAAATCTAAAATGGTTGGAAAGTTGTGAATTTTTGGATAGGTTAGATATTACTGTGGGAGATGATATGGCTAAAAAAAGAATTTTAGTAGAGTTTGGAATGGGTAGTTCTCTGCGCCAGCGTGATTATACGAAAGCTTCTGAAAGGGCAATAAAAGATGCCTTATGGCATAATTCTATTAACGCCGCTGAAGCTTTTGGTTTTGCTAAAAACGATATGTTAATTGATGTAACTATAGGAGTTCAAAAACCAGAATTGGTAAATATAGAGGCTTTAAAATCAGTTTTCCCTTATGGAAAGCCAGATATTAAGGTTGTAAAAGGGGGTTTGGATATTCTCAAGCCGAATGAAGATGGGGTAACTATCATCGCCAATGTGGGGATTGAGGTATCCTTTGATATTGAGATAAAAAAATGACTCGGCTGATTTTAGAAATGGGAATGGGAAATGATCTTTATGGTGAAAATTATACAAAGGCAGCGTGTAGAGCAGTACAAGATGCACTGCATCATTCATCATTAACATTATTTTCAAGTTTAAATATTAATCATTCAGAAATGCTTGTTAATGTCACGATAGGTGTTAAAAAACCAGATTTAGTTGATAAAAGTATAGTGGCGCTTGAGTTGCCTCGGGGAAAAATAAAGGTAACCGTAGTAGAGGGAGGCTTAAACATTCCTGACACGATGTCTGGAAAAGACCACATAATTGCAACTGCAGGAATTGAGGCATTTGTTCAAATTGATACAGATAAATGGAAAATAAAAAATTAACCCAATCTTCTTAATTATCTTCATTTATTAAATTATCAGATGCCTTCTCTATATTATTTTCTATTAAACCCATAAATTCTTTAATGTCTAAGCCGCTTTCAATTCTTGGTAGAAACTCGATTACTGCCAATCCAGGTTTTCTTAAAATACTACTTTTAGGCCACAGCATTCCAACATTAGTAGCAACTGGGACACAATCTTGCTTTAATTCTGAGTACAACACACCTGACCCAATTTTATAAGGTGCGTGAGTTTTTGGAGCTACTCGGGTGCCTTGGGGAAATATGATTAATTGGCCTGGTTTCTTTCTGCTGCTCAGGTGTACTGCTTTTATCATCTCTCTTATAGCAGCACCTTTTTTACCTCTATCAATAGGAATGCACCCAAGTTTTTTTGCCCAAAAGCCAATTATTGGAGTTATTAATATTTCCTTTTTCATTATAAATTTTGGTCGATTTAATGCAGACACGATCATTATTATGTCTAAAAAGGACTGATGCTTAGAGATAATTAAAACCTCATCTTCAGGCACAACACCGCGTACTTCTGTTTTTATTCCAACCAATACGTTTGCAGTAAATTTTACCCAACCACACCATATATTGACTGCTGTCATGGTTAAATCATCCCTAAATAGAAGCAATGGCGTAAAGCAGATTGTAACCAAGATCATCATTACATACATCTGTATGATAAATATTAAAGAAAAAATGTATTGCATAATAATGCGCATTTTCAGCTAACCTTTTTCCTTATTAATACTATTTTATTATCCTTAGAATATAGCTAACTATTTTCTCAATTAATATCATTAAATTTACTAACAAATATCTAAAACCTACTAATCTTTTAGTGCCATTAGATCAAAAAATCTGTTAAGTGACTTCTACATCTTTTATTTTGTAGAAAGTTTTTATGAAAGTCGTCTGTCCAAATTGCGAAAAATCCTATTCTATAAATACTAATTTATTTCTAGATAAGGAGCACAATATTAAGTGCATCAGTTGTAAACATCAATGGACAGAGATCTTTATTGATAAATTAAGTGTGGAGAACAATCCTTCCTTGGAGGAACCAAGTGCCATTCAAAAGGTGCCATTGACTAATGCACAGGTATTAAAAATTTTACGTGAAGAGGCAGAGTTTGATAAAAAAATAATGAAATCGTCACGCCATAATAAAAAACAAACGCAAAAGAAAAATGATGTGATAGATTTAAAACAATTAAATAAACCTGAAGAAATAAATTTTCTGAACATACTTTCAAATAAGGAATTTTGGTTAGGGTTTTGTTTATCAGCAGTTCTTGTACTATTATTATTTGGTATTTACACTTATGGCGAACTATTAGGGGATATATTTCCGCAACTTTCAGATCATCTGTTAAAATATTTAAATTTTGTGGATTCGATTAGAATTAAGATTGATTTGACAAAAAATGATTTAATAGACGCTATAGGTCGGTCTTTCAAATTTTAAGCGTTCAGTTAATTCAGGTATTCCATAATTTTGATAAAACTCTATTATAGTATTTGAAAAGTATTTCGGTTTTATTAGGAGCTGCCATGTCAATCAATACCTTTGGCCATTTTTTTAAAGTGACTACCTGGGGTGAAAGCCATGGAGAGGCTTTGGGAGCTACAATTGATGGTTGCCCTTCTAATATATTATTAAGCAAAGAAATGTTGCAAACTTGGCTCGATAAAAGAAAGCCAGGAAAAAATAAGTATACTACCCAAAGACAAGAAGCTGATAAGGTTGATATATTATCAGGAGTTTTTGAGGGTAAAACTACAGGTATGCCAATACAGTTGATCATTTGGAATACAGATCAACGTTCAAAAGATTATTCTGATATTAAAGATAAGTTTCGACCTGGGCATGCCGACATAACATACTTCACTAAATATGGTAATAGAGATTATCGA
>CASIBH010000024.1 GCA_949372805.1 uncultured Flavobacteriales bacterium
ACTACTCCTTTAATAGTATTTAAATCTTCTTTTAAGGAAATATATCCAAAAATCGCATTCCAAAGGCCATTTCCTCTAATTGGAATTATATAGAATTTCTCGGAATCAATTTCAGCTACATATAAAGGGAAATCTTGAGAATCAGGAGATTTTTTTAATTCTAATGCAAGTTTAACTTCTTTGAAGACATTAACTGAATTATCTATTGAACCATCACTTTGAACAGCTAATTGTTCTTTAATATATTGATCAAAAAGTTTTTCAGCTCCTTCCCTATCCGTCTGAATTCCAACAGTTGAAAGAATATTTTGCATTTTTTCTTTTCTTACATTTTCATTTTGTAAATCTTTTAAAGAAAAAGAAGTGAATGCCAATACTGATGCTACAACAAAAACCATTAAAGCAGCAAATGTAAAAGTGTAAACGTTTGAGTCTCTGTTCATATTAAGCTACATTTAAATTAGAATTTAATTTTCTGTTTAATCTTTTTTTGATGTTAGATTCAATAACATAATGATCAATTGTTGGTGCAAATACATTCATAAGTAAAATTGCTAACATAACTCCTTCAGGATAAGCCGGGTTAAAAACTCGTATTAGAATACAAAACAAACCAACTAGAATTCCGTAAATCCATTTTCCTTTTGTTGTTTGAGCTGCAGAAACAGGATCAGTAGCCATAAAAACTACACCAAAAGCAAAGCCACCAACAATTAAATGATTGAACCAACTAAAATTCATTAATTCATTAGCTCCCCATAAATTAAATAAAAGTCCCGTTACAGCAGCACCTATAACACTTCCTAACATTATTCTCCAACTTCCAACTCCAGTAAAAATTAAAATAAAAGCACCTATCACAACCATGAGAGTAGAAGTTTCTGCAATTGAACCAGGGATAGCACCATAAAACATCTGAGAAACGTCGTATGGAATTGTACTTTCACCTGAAGCTAACATCCCTAATATAGTTTCACCGGAAACACCGTCAATATTTGAAGCTTCAGAAACCCATACTTTATTGCCTGACATATAAGTAGGATAAGCAAAAAAAGCAAAAGCTCTAGCTGTTAGAGCAGGATTTAGAATATTCATCCCTGTACCACCAAAGGCTTCTTTACCTATTAAAACAGCAAAAGCTACAGAAAGTCCGACCATCCACAAAGGAATATCAACTGGCATAATCATAGGAATTAAAAGACCTGTTACCAAGTAACCCTCGTTAACCTCGTGACCTCTATATATAGCAAAAGCAAATTCAATAGCTAGCCCTACAATATAAGAAACAGCTATCATTGGAACTATTTTAATAGATCCATGAATAATTGCATCAATTGTAGTAAAAGAAGTGTCTAACTGTGAATAATACTGAAATCCAGTGTTATATATTCCGTAAAACAGAGCAGGTAAAAGTGCTAAAATAACTGTAATCATTGTTCTTTTTAAATCAACAGCATCTCTAATATGTGCTCCGTGTTTAGTAGTGTGATTAGGAACAAATAAAAAAGTATCAAAAGCATTTACAGCTGGTGCATACTTTTCAAATTTCTCACCCTTACCAAAAGGTTTTTTTACAGTATCTAAAATTTTTCTAATGTTCATTTATTTATTACTATTTATTTTATCCAACTTCTGAAACCATTAAATCTAATCCCTCTCTTATTATTTTTTGAGCTTCAATTTTAGAAGATGACGAATAATCAATTAATGCGAAATCTTCGGGTGCAACTTCATAAATTCCTAAATTTTCCATTTTTTCTATGTTGCCAGACATACATTCTTTCAATAATTGCATTGGAAAAATATCCATTGGAAAAACATCTTCCATTTCGCCAGTAACTACAAGGGCTCTTTCCTCACCATTCAAGTTAGTGTCTAAATCATATTTTTTATTAGAAAATAACCAAGAAAAAGAAGTTTTATAAATACTAGGAACTTTATTATTAATAAAAGGAATCCATCCAAACATCCTGTAATGATTACCTTCTCTCAAAACCGATAGAGTGTTATTATAAAATCCTAGATAACTATCTTTATCTACAGAGTATCCTGTCAAAACATCTCCATTAATAAACCTTAAATTATCATTGGCACTTATACCAGCATCACTAATAATGTTTGATAGTTTAGAACCAACAATTGTTTTATAATATTGAGGATACTTTACGGGAGGACCAGAAACAGCTATTGTTCTTGTTGGTTCGTAGATTCCAGTTAAAAATAATTTACCAATTATTGCTACATCTTCGGCTCCGAGTATCCAAACTTTTTCACCACTATTAACAGGGTCGATGTGATGAATTTGTACACCAACATTTCCAGCAGGATGTAATCCTGAAACATTATGAATGGAAATATTATCTATTTCTTGAATAAATGAATTATGATTTTTTTCAATACAAACATTTAAATCCCCGTCGGTTAATTTATTTAAAACATTTAAACCGGCTTTAAATTCTTCTTTTTGATCATTTAAAATAATTTCAATGTCTGCTGCAATAGGTGCAGAACTAACGGCCGAAATAAAAATAGATTTAGGAGTATCATTTGGATTTGCGATAATATCATAAGGTCTTTGCTTAATAAATGGCCAACAACCCGAATTTAACAAAAGATCTAACACATCATTTCTTAAGTAGGAATCTATTTTTGAAATTTTATGTTTTTTGATATTTTGATTATTATCACTATCAATAAGAATTTCTAAAATCTTTCTTTTAGCACCTCTAACTATATCGGAAATAGTTCCAGAAACAGGTGAACAAAATTTAATTTCAGGATTCTTTTTTGAATAAAAAACAACATCACCCATTTTAACTTTATCACCAACTTTAACTACCAATTTAGGAGTTATAAGATGAAAATTTAACGGATTAATTGAAACAGATTTAGGAAACGAAGCTTTTTTTACGATGTTTTCAGGAGCTCCTTTTAAATTGATGGTTAAACCATTCTTAATTTGGATGTCATTTGACATAATTATTTGCTGTAAAATAGAGCGCAAATTTATCAATTAAAAGCTATTTTTAAAAGCTGATTCAGGATAATGTTTTTTATTTATATTCATTCTAAATAATACAATACAAATAAGTGAAGTATATAAAAAGACATAACTTTATTTTTTTATAAAAATGAATAAAATTTTAACTAGTATTTTGCTTTTTTCACTATCGTTCACTACAAACTTTAGTCAAACTAAAAAAATACCTGAAAACATATACAATGTTAATATTCATGGATCAAGATTAAATTATCCAGTTTTTAATCTGAATGATAAAATATCTTTTTCATTCGATGATTTGAACATAAAAAAATCAAGTTATTATTACAAAATAAATCATTTTGACTACAAATGGAATCCCTCAAGAATTTTAAAATCCGAATATATTGATGGTTATGATGATAATTTAATTGAAGATTTTGAAAATTCTTACAATACATTAATTGATTACACTAATTATCAAATTTCAATTCCAAATCAAGATCTTAAATTAAAGATTTCAGGAAATTACTCAATCAGTATTCATAAAAGTAATGGAGATTTTCTATTTGAAAAAAAATTTTCTGTTTTAAATCAATTGATTTCAACAAGTATTAAAATAAAAAGATCAAATGATCTGAAAAAAATCGAAAGTCATCAAAGCATTGACATCTCCCTTAATTGCGATAACTGTAACGAATTCAATGGTAATTCATCTGATTTAAAACTAGTAATTATAAAAAATAACAATTGGAATAATTTTAAAGTAATTCAAAACCCTGATTATTTCTTAAACAACACCTTGATTTTTAAAAATATTTTATTTGAAGCCGGAAATGAATTTCTGAATTTTGATAATTCTAAAATAAATTCCACAAACATCAATGTTTACAAAACTGAACTAAACGATCTTTATGAAACTTTTTTAAGAACTGACGTTGATAGAAGGAATGGTATCTACCAATATAACCCTGACATCAATGGTTCATTTGTAATTAATAATAAATTTGATAACCCGGAAATTGAAAATGATTATTCGCTTGTAAAATTTAGTTTCAAGCCTAATGTGCTAACCAAAAAAGACAGAGTATTTATTATTGGTGAATTTAATGATTTTACTTTATCAAAAAAGTATGAACTAAAGCTTATAAACGATAGATTTTTTGGGGAATTCAAATTCAAGCAAGGGTTTTACAACTATACTTATTGCTTTATTGGACCAGGTGAAGAATTAATGTTTTATTCAGGAAATTTTTGGGAAACTGAAAATAATTATACCGCGCTAGTTTTTCATAAAAAATTAACTGAAAAATATTATAAATTAATTTCAATTAGCGAGAGGTCTAGTGTTAATATTAAAAATTAAATGAACTATTTAAATTCTTATTTTAAATATATAACTTAGCCACAATGATTAATCACGTTACTAGAGGAATTAAAATTTCTGTCAAAGTTTTTTTTGATGGTTCTTATTTCAAAAACTATATTTTGAACTATTCTTTTAGTTATACAATTTCTATATTAAATCAAAGTAAAAATTCAGTCCAACTTAAATCAAGACATTGGAGAATTTTTGATTCTTTAAATAGTGATATAATAATAGATGGAGAAGGTGTGATTGGAGAAAAACCAATTATTAAGCCTGGAGATTCTCATGAATATTCATCTGGGTGCTTAATTAAATCCACTGTTGGTGCTATGAGAGGATTTTATAATATGATAGATATAAATACCGGTAAAAAATTTAGAGCATATATTCCAACTTTTAAATTAAATTCTCCACAAGCCCTCAATTAAAAATACAAATAATAATGAAAAATTCTATGTTTAAAGTCCCAGAGTTAAAAAATGAAGATATTAAAGATTATTTAAAAAATTCTAATGAAAGGATTGAAGTTAAAAATACTTACGATTCGATGTATAGTCAAAATATAAAAATCCCACTTTACATTGGTGAAGACGAAATATATACTGATGAAAGAAAAAACATCACCCCTCCTCATGATCATAAAAAGGTAGTCGGAAGTTTTTCTGTCTGCAACAAACAACATGTAAAAGATGCAATAAATAATTCATTAAGTGTTAAAACCCAATGGACAGAAACATCATGGCAAGAAAGAGCTTCAATATTTTTAAAAGCCGCGGAACTAATAGCAGGACCATATAGATCAAAAATAAATGCTGCAACTATGATCGGTCAATCAAAAACTATTTTTCAGGCAGAAATTGATGCTGCATGTGAACTTGTAGATTTTCTTAAACTTAATATAGTTTATATGAACGAAATTTATCAAGAACAGCCTATTACTGTTGGGGAAGTTTCAAATAGATTAGAATATAGACCACTAGAGGGGTTTGTTTATGCTATCACACCATTTAACTTTACCGCTATTGGAGGAAACTTATGTGCTAGTGCTGCTCTTATGGGTAATGTTGTTTTATGGAAACCTAGCGACCATCAAGTTTATAGTGCTAAAATAATTATGGATGTTTTTAACGAGGCAGGTCTTCCAAAAGGTGTTATAAATCTTGTTACTGGCGATCCAGTAATGATTACTGATATTGCATTAAAAAATTCAAATCTTTCTGGTATCCATTTTACAGGGTCAACAGATGTATTTAAATCTCTTTGGTCAAAAGTGGGATCCAATATTAACATTTATAGAGACTATCCTAGAATTGTTGGAGAAACTGGTGGTAAAGATTTTATTTTCTCACATCCAACTGCTGATTCAAAAATAGTTTCAACAGCGATTGTAAGAGGTGGATTTGAATATCAAGGGCAAAAATGTTCAGCTGCATCAAGAGTTTATATACCTAAATCAAAATCTAAAGAAATTATTCAAAATTTAGAAAATCAAATTAGCACTATCACTATGGGTTCTCCTAGAGATTTTGAGCATTTTATGACTGCAGTAATTCACGAAAATTCTTTTGATAAAATAGTCAAGTACATTGAAACAGCTAAAAATTCTAGTGACGCAGAAATTATTATTGGAGGAGATTATGATAAGTCTAAGGGCTATTTTATTTCACCTACAATAATCCTAACATCTAATCCGAATTTCATAACAATGGAAAAGGAAATATTTGGACCTGTTGTAACAATTTACATCTATGAAGATAATGATTGGAAAGAAACATTATCATTAGTAGACAAAACATCAATGTACGCTTTAACAGGAGCTTTTATTTCTAATGACAGAGAAACAATTGATTATGCGTTAAAAACTTTAAGATATAGTGCTGGTAATTTTTACATCAATGATAAACCATCTGGAGCTGTTGTAGGCCAACAGCCGTTTGGCGGATCAAGAGCATCAGGAACTAATGATAAAGCAGGATCAAAACTAAACCTTTTAAGATGGGTTTCTCCTAGATTAATTAAGGAAAATTTTAATCCTCCTAGTGAATATCCTTATCCATATATGGCATAGGTAAGTAAACTATTTTTTTAGTATCAAAAAAAGTATCGTTAAAATAGCTATTGATTTTAAAGGATTTTACATGTTTAAAATCCTTTAATTCTTTTGTTAAATCACCTCCTTTCAAATATAAAATTCCGTTTTTCATTTGGTGTTTGTTTTCAAATGAAAATTTACCATCAACTATTTTAACAAAATTTGACATATTTGTAACAGCTCTACTAATAATAAAATCGTATTGCTGATTAACATTCTCTGACCTAATTTTTTCAGCTATAACATTTTTAAGGCCAAGGTCATTAGCAATCGCTTGAACTACTTTAATTTTTTTTCCAATTGAGTCAGTTAGATGAAATGAAACTTCAGGAAACATAATTGCTAAAGGAATTCCTGGGAACCCTCCTCCAGTACCAACGTCAAGTATTTTAGTCTCAGGTAAAAAATTGATTACTTTGGCAATGCTTAAAGAATGCAAAACATGTCTAGTATTTAGTTCTGAAATATCTTTTCTAGAAATAACATTTATTTTATTATTCCAGTTTTCATACAGCATTGTCAAATCATTAAATTGTGTAATTTGATAATCTGTTAGGTCAGGAAAGTTAGATTTTATGATGTTCAAAACTTTTTTTAATTTATTCAAAATTACATCAATATTTTTATCAAAAAATATATCTTTATTACAAACATAAATATTTATGATTAATAATGTAAATGCAATTAAATTCTCAAGAAACGATTCTAAAGAATTTTTTAAAACTTTAAATAAAAGAGTTAATAATTATTTTAAAGAAAAAAAAATTACAAAAAACGGTAATTGGAAACTTTGGATAAAAACAATTGTTATGTTTAGTTTACTTATAACTCCTTACGTTTTGATTTCCGTTTTAACAATTCCAAGCTGGCTTCAGATATTACTTTCAATTGTTATGGGCATAGGCTTAGCTGGTATTGGAATGAATGTAATGCATGATGGAAATCATGGTTCATTTTCTAATAAAAAA
>CASIBH010000025.1 GCA_949372805.1 uncultured Flavobacteriales bacterium
AACTAATGACGATTTAATTAAAGAAACTTATAAAGGTATTCGTCCTGCGCCAGGATATCCTGCATGTCCAGATCATTTAGAAAAAGAAACTATTTGGGAACTTCTAAACGTTGAAGAAAACATTGGTGTTACTCTTACAGAAAGTTTAGCCATGTGGCCAGCAGCAGCAGTTTCTGGATATTATTTTGCAAATAAAGAGGCGAAATATTTTGGTTTAGGGAAAATCACAAATGATCAGGTAACTGATTTTGCATCAAGAAAAGGAATTACAAAAGAGAAAGCAGAAAAATGGTTGCATCCGAATTTAGCAGAAGAATAAAGTTTGATTTAATGATAATTACTAAAATGTAGACATTATTATTTCTTGTTTATTTAAGTTGATTTAAATAATTATATTTTATTTTTGTAAAATGATAAAAAACCCGATTTAGTAGTATTTAATGAAGAAACAAAGCAATATGATGCAGCGTTAAAACCATACGGAACATCGGCAAGTTCACCTGTAATTAAACCTTTAAATACGGCAACTTGGCGTAATGATGGCGTACAGCGTGTAAATAAACAATTTAAATCCAAGTTTGATGAAGTTAGAAAAGAGTACGAAGAATTAATACAAAAATTTCAGTATAATGATTTGGTGTATAATTCTAAATTTAGCTTCGAGCCAAATATAGGAGAAGTAGTATCACCTTTATAATGATAGAAAAAAAGAGTCTTTTTTGTCTATTATTTCTCCAGATCAATGTAGTTTTGACCATTTAGGGTCTTTTAGATTAAATACAGACAAAATGTGGGAAAAATTAGATAGTATTTCAACAATAACTGATCATAATTAAAAGATTAACTAAAAAATTAGTCTGATGAAGATAACAGATCAAATAAAAAAAGCAAAAAACAAAACATTATTTTCTTTTGAAATTATTCCACCTAAAAAAGGAAATAATATTCAAGAATTATATGATTGTATAGATCCTTTAATGGAATTTAAACCACAATCAATTGATGTTACAACTTCAAGAGAAGAGCTTGTTTACATCGACAAAGGAAATGGCTTGTTGGATCGAAAAACAACAAGAGCACGTCCTGGAACTCTAGGTATTTGTGCAGCAATTAAGCATAAATACGATGTAGATACAGTACCTCACGTTTTGTGTGGAGGGTATACTAAAGAAGAAACAGAATACTTATTGGTAGATTGTCATTATTTGGGAATTGATAATGTGATGGCCTTAAGAGGAGATGCTATGGCTCACCAAAAGTATTTTGAAGCATCTAAGGGTGGGCATCCTTTTGCGAAAGATTTAGTTTCACAAATTAAAGATTTGAATAGTGGTAAATATTTGCACAATGTTATTGAATCTGATTACAAATCTGATTTTTGTATAGGTGTTGCAGGATATCCTGAAAAACACTTAGAATCTCCGTCTTTACAAACAGATTTAAAGCATTTGAAAGAAAAAGTAGATGCTGGTGCAGATTATGTTGTTACACAGATGTTTTTTGATAACCAAAAATATTTTCAGTTTGTAGAAGCTGCTAAAAAAGCAGGAATAAATGTGCCTATTATACCAGGAATTAAACCAATTGCTGTAAAACGTCACTTACAATTATTGCCACAAGTTTTTAGAATAGATCTTCCCGAAATATTGATATCTTCTGTAGAAAGTTGCAAAACAAATAAAGATGTTCGCCAAGTAGGAGTGGAATGGGCTATTCAACAATCCAAAGAGTTATTGGAGGCAGGTGTTCCTTTTTTACATTACTACTCAATGGGCAAATCAGACAATATAGAAAAAATAGCATCTGCTATATTTTAGTTATAATAATAATAATAATAATATAAAAAATGAGCTATTTATTCACATCAGAAAGTGTTTCTGAAGGACATCCAGACAAAGTTGCAGATCAGATTTCTGATGCATTAATTGATAATTTTTTAGCATTTGATAAAACAGTAAAGTTGCTTGTGAAACTTTAGTTACTACTGGTCAAGTAATTTTAGCTGGAGAAGTAAAGTCTAATACTTATTTAGATGTTCAAAAGATTGCTAGAGACGTAATTAACAAAATTGGATATACAAAAAGCGAGTATATGTTTGATGGTAATTCTTGTGGAGTGCTTTCTGCAATTCACGAACAGTCTCCAGATATTAACCAAGGAGTAGTTCGAGCTAACCCAGAAGATCAGGGTGCTGGAGATCAGGGAATGATGTTTGGTTATGCAACTGATGAAACAGAAAACTATATGCCTCTGGCGCTAGAATTATCGCACAGATTGTTAATTGAGTTAGCTGAATTACGTAGAGAAAATAAAGATATTAATTATTTAAGACCAGATTCAAAATCTCAGGTTACTATAGAATATTCAGATGATAACGTGCCACAAAGAATAGATGCAATTGTAATTTCTACGCAGCATGATGATTTTGATGAATCTGACGCTGTAATGTTGGCCAAAATCAAAAAAGACATTGTAGAAATTTTAATTCCTAGAGTTGTTGCAAAATTACCAATAAATCTACAGAAATTATTTACAGATAACATTACCTATCACATAAACCCAACAGGAGTTTTTGTAATTGGTGGACCTCACGGGGATACTGGATTAACTGGAAGGAAAATTATTGTAGATACCTACGGAGGTAAAGGTGCTCACGGAGGTGGTGCTTTTTCCGGAAAAGACCCTTCTAAAGTTGATAGATCTGGAGCCTATGCTACAAGGCATATTGCAAAAAATTTAGTTGCTGCAGGCCTTTGTAAAGAAGTTTTAGTGCAAGTTTCTTATGCCATTGGTGTTGCAAAGCCAACAAGTATTAATGTGGAAACTTATGGTACTGCTACAGTAGAATTAACAGATGGTGAAATTAGTAATAAAGTGGAAGCTATTTTTGATATGCGTCCATATTTCATAGAACAAGCGCTTAAAACTTAAGATCTCCTATTTATTCTGAAACAGCGGCATATGGTCACATGGGAAGAACACCAGAGGTAAAAACAGTAACGTTTTCCAATCCAATGGGAGAAACAGTTTCTCAGGAAGTAGAAACATTTACATGGGAGAAATTAGATTACGTAGAAAAAATAAAAAATAAATTTAATATTTAATACATAGTTATGAGCAAGAATACAACATTTGTACCTTTCAAAGTGAAAGATATTTCACTAGCAGATTGGGGAAGAAAAGAAATGGATTTAGCCGAAGCAGAAATGCCAGGCTTAATGAGTTTGAGAGAAGAATATGGAGATAGTAAGCCTCTTAAAGGAGCAAGAATAGCAGGTTGTTTACATATGACAATTCAAACCGCAATTTTAATAGAAACATTGCAAGCTTTAGGTGCAGAAGTTACTTGGAGTTCTTGTAATATTTTTTCTACACAAGATCAAGCTGCTGCTGCAATCGCTGCAACTGGAACAGCTGTTTATGCTTGGAAAGGTATGAACGAAGAAGAATTTGATTGGTGTATTGAACAAACCTTATTTTTTGGTGAAGATAAAAAACCATTAAATATGATTTTAGATGATGGTGGAGATTTAACCAACATGGTTTTAGATCGTTACCCTGAATTATCCGCAGGAATTAATGGTTTATCAGAAGAAACTACAACTGGTGTTCATAGACTGTACGAACGTGTTAAAAATGGAACATTAACAATGCCAGCAATTAATATTAACGATTCTGTAACAAAATCTAAATTTGATAATAAATATGGTTGTAAAGAATCTGCAGTAGATGCAGTTCGTAGAGCAACAGACATTATGTTAGCAGGAAAACGTGTAACGGTTTGTGGTTATGGAGATGTTGGTAAAGGAACTGCAGCTTCATTTGCTGGAGCAGGAAGTATTGTAACTGTAACAGAAATTGATCCTATTTGTGCATTGCAAGCTGCAATGGATGGTTTTGAAGTGAAGAAATTAGAGACTGTTGTTGCAAATTCTGATATTATTATTACAACTACAGGAAACAAAGACATTGTACGAAAAGAACATTTTGAAGCAATGAAAGACAAAGTAATTGTTGCCAATATTGGTCATTTCGATAATGAAATTGATGTTCCTTATTTAAATGCTACTAGTGAAAAAATAGAAATTAAACCACAGGTAGATAAATACAATATCAATGGAAAAGATATTATTTTATTAGCGGAAGGACGTTTAGTGAATTTAGGCTGTGCAACTGGTCATCCAAGTTTTGTAATGTCGAATTCATTTACAAACCAAACTTTAGCTCAAATGGAACTTTGGAACAATGCAAAAGCGTACAAAAATGAAGTGTATATGTTGCCAAAACATTTAGATGAAAAAGTTGCGTTTTTACACTTAGCAAAAATTGGTGTTGAACTAACGGAATTACGTAAAGATCAAGCTGCTTATATCGGTGTTACCCAAGCTGGACCATACAAACCAGAACACTACAGGTATTAATCTAAAGTTAACTCCATAAAAAAAGCCTTTCTAATTTTAGAAAGGCTTTTTTTAAAGTTAGATTTTAAAACCCTACAAATCTTTGTTGTTTTATTTTTTTTAAGTACTTTTGTTACTAGATATATAACTATGTTAGATTCTTTAATTACTTCGAAGACTAGACTTAGAATGCTTATTAAGTTTTTTATTAATACAGCAAATAAGGGGTATTTAAATGGTTTGGCAAATGAATTCAATGAATCTACGAATTCCATTCGAAAGGAATTAAACAATCTAAGTGCCGCAGGATATTTACTTAAAGTTAAATCGAACAATAAGGTAATCTACAATGCCAATAAAAAACACCCTTTATTTACTGTTCTTCAAAAAGTAATTAGACAGCATCTAGGTATAGAAGAAATTATAGATTCTATCTTGGATAAAATTGGAGATGTTAACTCTGTAGCAATAGTTGGTGATTATGCAAAAGGAATTGATAGTGGATTAATAAAAATTGTATTGCTTGGAAATGAAATTAATGTCAATTATTTAGAAGATTTAATAGTGAAAATTGAAAAAAAAATCACTAGAAAAGTCTCTTTTAAAATAGTAGAAATTTTGCCA
Organism: uncultured Flavobacteriales bacterium; assembly: GCA_949372805.1. Taxonomy (GTDB): domain Bacteria; phylum Bacteroidota; class Bacteroidia; order Flavobacteriales; family BACL11; genus CAJIYG01. Next base: position 5,025 of record CASIBH010000025.1, read on the forward strand.
AAGGGAAGTTTAGTTATCTATAATAATGACAAAATTTAAGCTATGGGAAGTTGGCATGTAATATATACTAAACCTAGGGCAGAGAAGAAGGTAGAAGAGAGGCTTAATAATTTTGGAATAGAGGCTTATTGTCCGGTTAAACAGGAGGTTAAACAATGGTCAGATAGAAAGAAGAAAATACTTGTTCCTGTCTTGCCATCCATGGTCTTAGTAAATATTGATGAAAAAGAAAGAAATAAAGTTTTTGATATTCCTGGTGTTGTACGTTATATGTTTTGGCTAAAAAAACATGCAATAGTAAAGGATGGTGAGGTTGCTTCTCTAAAATCTTTGCTCAGTCAGAATAATATTATTAGTCAAAACACCGAGACTCTAAAGGTAGGTGAAAACATTAATGTTCCAGGGTTTGAAAACCAAAGTGGAATAATAAAAAAAATATCAAACAATCAAATATGGGTTGTTTTGAAAAAGTTAGGTTATGTTATTAAGTTAAAAACAGCTTAAAGACATAATTTTTATCCATTAATTGAGTTAGTTACTTTGTAACTGACAACGGCGAAGCCGTAGAATAAACAAGTTGAAAATGACAGGAATAATAGCGGGTAATTTTGATGTAATCCATCCTGGATATATTGAAATGTTCAATGAGATGAAAAGGCATGTAGACAAGATCCATGTTTTATTACACATTGACCCTTCTTTAAATAGACCAGAAAAAATTAAACCTCTTTTAAGTGTTACAGATAGAAAAATGACTTTAATGGCTTTAAAAGGAATTACAGAAGTGTCAAGCTATAATACAGAGGAAGAGTTATTACAATTGATAATTGATATTAATCCTGAAATAAGATTTTTGGGCGAGGACTACATTAATAGAACTAACTATACAGGTTATGGATTAGCTCCAAAAATTATATTTTTAAACAGAAATCACGGCTGGAGTACTACTAAATTTAAAAAATTAATTGCAAATTCTATAAAATGAAAATTAAATCTATTTGTTGTATTGGAGCTGGTTATGTAGGCGGTCCTACTATGTCAGTGATTGCACAAAAAAATCCTAACATTAAGGTTACTGTTGTCGATATTAATAAAGATCGAATTGACGCATGGAATTCAGTAGATTTATCTAAGCTCCCAATTTATGAACCAGGACTGGATAAAGTGGTGAGTGAATCAAGAGGAAGGAATTTATTTTTTTCAACGGATGTTGACAAAGCTATCTTTGACTCTGAAATGATATTTATTTCTGTGAATACCCCAACGAAAACCTATGGTGCTGGAAAGGGAATGGCAGCTGATTTAAAGTATGTGGAGTTATGTGCAAGGCAAATAGCAAAAGTTTCTAAATCAGATAAAATTATTGTGGAGAAATCAACACTACCGGTTAAAACTGCTGAAGCTATAAAAAACATTCTTGATAACACTGGTTCTGGGGTTCACTTTGATATCTTATCTAATCCTGAATTTTTAGCAGAGGGAACAGCAATTAAAGATCTTGAATTTCCAGATAGAGTGCTAATTGGTGGAGAGCAAACAACTGAAGGGAACCTTGCTATAAATAAATTAGTTCAAATTTATTCCTCTTGGGTAGACTCAACAAAAATAGTAACGACTAATTTATGGTCCTCTGAGTTATCAAAGTTAACTGCTAATGCATTTTTAGCGCAGAGAATATCCTCCATTAATTCACTCTCAGAGTTATGTGAAAAAACAGGTGCTGATATCGATGAAGTAGCTACAGCTATTGGTATGGACTCTAGAATAGGATCAAAATTTTTAAAAACCTCTGTAGGTTTTGGAGGTTCTTGTTTTCAAAAAGATATACTTAATTTAGTGTATATATGTAAATCTTTAGGGATAAATGAAGTTGCGGATTACTGGGAGCAAGTAATAATAATGAATAATCATCAACGAACTAGATTCGCTAAAAATATACTAACAAGCCTTTATAACACTGTAGCTGGCAAAAAGATTACAATTTTAGGGTGGTCATTTAAAAAAGACACGAATGATACTAGAGAGTCTGCAGCAATATATGTAGCGGACAATTTAATCGACGAAGAAGCATCTATTCATGTATATGACCCTAAAGTCAGCGCCAAACAAATGCATCTGGATTTAAATAATTTAAATTCAAGAGAAAAATCCTTAAATACAAGGATGTTGAATGTAGAAGAATCTCCTTATGATGCCTCAAAAAACTCTCATGCGATTGCTATACTTACCGAATGGGATGAGTTTAAAGGGTATGATTGGGAAAAGATTTATGCATCAATGAATAAGCCTGCATTTATTTTTGATGGTCGAAACATTCTTGATAAAACAAAACTTGAAAAAATTGGATTTATTTATAAAGCAATTGGAAAACAATAGATGAAAAGTAAAACGGTTTTAGTAACAGGTGGAGCAGGATTTATTGGATCTCATTTATGCAAGAGACTTTTAAATGAAGATCATAAGGTAATTTGTTTAGACAATCTATTTACTGGAAGTTTGAATAATATAGACAGTTTTAAGGATAATAATAATTTTGAGTTTGTCAATCATGATATTACAAAACCATATTATAGAGATAATATAGATGAGATTTATAATCTTGCTTGTCCTGCATCTCCAATTCATTACCAATCCAATCCTATTAAGACGGTAAAAACATGTACCATTGGAGTTATAAATATGTTAGGGCTAGCTAAAAAAAACAATGCTAAAATATTGCAGGCTAGTACAAGTGAAGTGTATGGTGACCCAGAAATTCATCCACAAAAAGAAGATTATAATGGTAATGTAAATACTCTTGGGTATAGATCATGTTATGATGAAGGGAAAAGATGTGCGGAGACTTTATTTATGGACTATAAAAGGGAACATAATTTAAATATTAGAATTGTTCGAATATTTAATACCTATGGACCAAACATGACCAAAAATGACGGTAGAGTGGTTTCAAATTTCATTTTACAAGCTTTAAAAGGAGAAGATATTACTGTATATGGAGATGGCTCACAAACGAGATCCTTTCAATTTATTGATGATTTGGTTGAGGGATTAATAAAAATGATGAATAGTGATTTTGTAGGGCCAATAAACCTTGGTAACCCTATAGAATTGTCCATGAAAGATCTAGCTACCATGGTAATTAGGCTTACTAATTCTTCATCTAATATTATATATAAAGAGTTACCTGAAGATGATCCTAAAAGAAGAAGACCAGACATTAGTTTAGCAAAGTCTATTTTAGATTGGAGCCCAATCATTGATTTAGAAACAGGCCTTCAAAAAACAATTAACTATTTTACTACATCATTAAATGAAAATATTAGTTACAGGAGCTGCTGGATTTATAGGTTATCATTTAGTTAAAAGTTTAGTGGAAGATAATCATGAGGTAATAGGTCTTGATAACATCAATGATTACTATAGTACTAATTTAAAATTTGACAGACTTAAGGAGTTAGGAATTAATAAGGATAGCGCTAAAGATTTTCTTAGTTTAAATGGTAGTAATTTATTCCAAAACTTCAAATTCATACGAATGAATTTAGAAGATCGAGAGAACTTACCTAAGCTATTTAAAGATCAGAAATTTGATGTGGTATGTAATTTAGCTGCTCAAGCAGGGGTAAGGTATTCAATAGAAAATCCAGAGACTTATATTGATTCCAATATAGTTGGTTTTTTAAATATCTTAGAATGCTGCAGGAATCATAATATTAAGAAATTAGTGTACGCAAGTAGTTCTAGTGTTTATGGAGATAATAAGAAAACACCATTTGAAGAAACAGACAATACAGACAAGCCAATAAGTCTTTATGCGGCTAGTAAAAAGTCCAATGAACTTATGGCTCATACCTATAGTCATTTATTTAAACTAAATACAATTGGACTTCGATTTTTTACTGTATATGGATCTTGGGGAAGACCCGATATGGCATATTATTTATTTGCAGATGCTATTACAAAAGATAAAGCCAATAAAAGTATTTAACAATGGAGATTTATCTAGAGATTTCACTCATATAGATGATATAGTAATTGGGGTTAAATCAGCAATGTTATCGGATTCATCGACTAAAAAACTCTATGAGTTATATAATATTGGAAATAATAAACCTGTTGTGTTAACTAAATTTATTGAAACAATAGAAAAGTATTTAGGTAAAAAATCTATTAAGAAAATGCTTCCTATGCAAGATGGAGATGTTAAAAAAACATGGGCTAGTATTTCAAAAATAACGAAGGATTATAATTTTCAAAATAATGTATCTTTAGATAAAGGAATAGAAGAATTTATTAACTGGTTTAAAGTGTATCATAAAGTTTGATTTAATGGATAATTACTAAAATGACAGACATTGTGATGTCTTGTATATTTAAGTAGAAATTAAATTAAATTTGAACTTTTAAAATTAAGATTATAATTCAATTATTAATGTGATTGACAACAGCGAAGCTGTAAAAAAACTAAAGTTTAAAAATTAGGGACTACCGGTGGTAGTCGAAAAAAAAATTAAAACTACATACTAATGTTAAATTTAAACGGGAAATCAATTTTAATAACTGGAGGAACTGGGTCTTTTGGTAAAATGTTTACAAAGTTAATTTTGGAAAGAAATCCGGATGTGAAAAAATTAGTCATTTTATCAAGAGATGAACAAAAGCATTTCCAAATGGCACAAGAATTTCCTTCAGAAAAATATCCTAATATGAGGTATTTTATAGGTGATGTTAGAGATGAAAAACGTTTAGAAACTGCTTTCGAAGACATTGATATAGTAATTCATGCAGCAGCAATGAAACATGTTCATTTGGCCGAGTACAATCCAATGGAATGTGTTAAAACAAATATTAATGGTGCTGAAAATGTAATTAATGCGGCCTTAAAGACGGGTGTTAAAAATGTTGTAGCACTATCTACAGATAAAGCAGCAGCACCTATTAATTTATATGGAGCAACTAAATTGG